>CAXTBI010000061.1:10506-18687 GCA_964242195.1 uncultured Acidobacteriaceae bacterium | reverse complement strand
CGACGGGGATTGTCATTCACACGAACATGGGCCGGGCGCCGATGGCGGATGCGGCAGTGGCGGCGGGGGTGGCGGGCGCGGGGCAGGGGGAGCACAAGGGCAGGGGGGTGTTCCATTCGACTTTGGCGGCTTCGATTTTTCGGGCTTTGCTGGAGGGGGTGGCAATCCGCGTGGACCGCAGCCGGAGACGCCCGGGGGCGGGTTTGGGAGCTCATTCAAGGATGTGTTCAGCGGCATGTTCAGCGGGGGCGGGGGCGGGAAACGCCAGGCGCGTGGGCCGCAACCGGGCACGGACCTGGAATACCAGGTGGAAATCGATTTCTGGACGGCGATCCGGGGCGGTGTGACGCGGCTGGATATTCAGCGCCAGGAGCAGTGCGCGACCTGTAAGGGATCAGGGGCGGTGGGCAAGCCGACCGATTGCCCGGAGTGCCACGGGAGCGGGCAGGTGACGCAGACGGGCGGGCGGATGAAGTTCAACGTGCAGTGTCCGAAATGCGGGGGCTCGGGCAAGGTACAGGGTGGGTGCCCGGCGTGCGACGGCGCGGGCGTGGTGGGCCGGCACGAACCGCTGGAGTTTCGCATCAAGGGTGGAACGCGGGATGGGCAGCGTATCCGGCTGGCGGGCAAGGGCAATGCGGGGACGGAGGGCGCGCCGAATGGGGATCTCTACCTGATCATTCGGGTAGGTGCGCACAAGCTGTTCAAGCGGGTGGGCGACGATATTCACGTGACGGTGCCGGTGACGGCGATGGAAGCGGCGCTGGGCGCGCGGATCGATGTGCCGACCCTCGATGGGGAGGGGCAAACCTCGGGGCGGGCGCAGTTGAAGATTCCGCCGGGGACGCAAACGGGGCAGAAGCTGCGGATGCGCGAGAAGGGGGCGCCGGTGGCGGCGCGGGAAGGGCAGCGTGGGGACCAGATTGTGGAGGTAAAGATCACGGTGCCCAAGGTGCAGGATGAGCGGTCGAAGGAGATCCTGCGCGAGCTGCAAAAGCTGAATCCGGAGGATCCACGGGCGGAGATGCTGGCGGTGGAGTGAGGCTGGAAAAAGCGGATCCCTTGCGGGATGACAGGAGTTCTTACAATCTTCTTAAGGTGTAAGGGCGTCATCTCTCCACTTCGGTCGAGATGACACATTTATAGCCAACACAAAGAGCTTCGTTACCCAATACACAAGAGCTTCGTTGCAACATGGGGTGAACCGGAGCTGTGTCACGGCTGTGGCGGAGCGGGCAGTACGAATTGATCCGTTAGGCCGTTGAGCCACTGCAGGGTTTCCGGGAAGACGCCGGCGAAACGGGCGCCGAGCCAGGCTTGCGGGGTGATGGTGATTTCGGCGCGGCCCTGGGCGACGGCGGTGAAGATGCGGTCGGCGGCGTGTTGTGGGGTGGTAGCGACGCCGGGAGTTTTCGCGGCAAACAGGAACCAGGCCTTTTCGCCCTCGATGTCCCCGCGGAAACGGGCGTGGTCCTCGCCGCCGGTGCGCATCAGGCCGGGGCAAACCGTGGTGACGCGAACGCCGTCGCCGCGTACTTCGGCGTGCAAGCCTTCGGAAAAGCCGGTGAGCGCGAACTTTGCGGCGGAATAGGGAAGCATGTGCGGAACGGAGAACTTCCCGCCGATCGAGGAGATGTTGACGACCGCGGCGCGGCGGCTCCAACCGGGGGCCGGGGTTTGGGCCTGCAGGCGGGGAAGGGCGTGGAACGTGGCGTGGAAAGCGGCGAAAAAGTTGACGGCCATGGTCCCCTCGAAAAGTTCGGCGGTCATGGACTCGACCGGGCCGACATCGATGACGCCGGCGTTGTTGACCAGGACGTCCAGGCGGCCGAAGCGGGCAAAGGTTTCATCGATCATGCGCCGGCACTCGGCGGGTTGGGACAGGTCGCAGGCGATCAGGTAGAAGTTTTCCGGGCGCAGATGGGGATGCTCCGCAAGCAGGGCTTGCTGTGCGCGCTCCAGTTCGTCGATTTTTCTCGCCGCAAGGACGAGGTTCACGGGGCGCTGGGCGAAGCGGGAGGCGATGGCCAGGCCCAGCCCGCGGGAGCCGCCGGTGACCAGGACCACGGCACCTTCGGGAGGGGGTGTGGCAAGCAGGGCGCGCGGTCCCTTGATCAGGGCGGCGGTGACGCCGAGGGCGGCGGCGACGATGGCGAGATTGGCGGGAAAGGAGCGCGGCATACCGTTGAGATGCACGGGTGGGGGCGGTTGGGGGCGGGCCGGGGATCGCCAAAGAGACAAAAGGTGGCGGTGAGCCGGGGCGCGGGGGTACCATCGATTTCGATGGGAACAAAGCGCAAGTCGAAGGGGGCGTACATGATCTCCTCGGTCGCGGAGATGTACGACATCCATCCGCAGACGTTGCGGCTGTATGAGCGTGAGGGCCTGTTGCGGCCGTCGCGGTCCGACGGCAACACCCGGCTTTATACGGACGAGGACCTGGAGCGGCTGGAGTTTATTCTGAACCTGGCGCGGGACCTGGGTGTGAACATCGCCGGGATTGGGATTGTGTTGCAGATGCGCGAACGCATGGAGGAGATGAACCGGCAGATGCAGGGGTTTGTGGAATATGTGCGGACGGAGATGCTCGTACGCATGCAGCAGGCGCAATCCCCGCCGGGCGCCGGGCTGGTGGCGACTCGCCGGCCGATGGCGATGCCCGCACGGGACCGCGAGGCGAAGGGCGCGGCGCGTAAGAAGGGCTGAACTTTCGGTAGACTTCCATCCCCAGAAGGGCTTATCGGCGGAGGCCGTCCCTGCCCGGTTCGCCGAAGTGCCTACAATGGATGGGAGCGTCTCCTTGTAGGCCGTTTTCGACGCTGCACGACCTATCCAAGCCATGCGCATTGTTTCTCGATCTCTGTTGTTTGTTGGCCTGCTGGGCACCGTTACCTCTACGATGTATTGCGGCATGGTGGTGGCCGCGGCGGTGCGCTTTGGCCGGCGACGGCGTCGTGAACAGGGGCAGGCTGCCGATTTTTTGCCGCCCGTCAGCGTGTTGAAGCCGCTCCATGGGACGGAGCCGGGCATGGAATGCAATCTCGAAACCTTTTTCGAGCAGGAGTACCCGGAATTCGAGTTGCTGTTCTGCGCGCGGCAGGAAGCCGACGAGGGGCTACAGCTGGCGCGACGGGTGGGGAGGCGCTACCCGGGGGTGCGCGCCCGGTACGTGACCTGTGGGGAGCCCATTCCGCGGTTTCATAACGCCAAGGTGTTTTCGCTGGAGAAGCTGGATTCCGTTGCCGCCCACGACGACTACATCACAAGCGATGCGGATGTGCGGGTCGCTCCCGATTACCTGCGGCGCATGGTGCAGTATCTGCGCGATCCGAAGGTGGGGCTGGCCTCCTGCGTGTACCTGGGCACGGCGTTTCCGGGGGCGGGCTTCAGTGCGCAGCTGGATGCGGTGGGCAAAAGCGTGGAAATGACCTCCGGCGTGCTGGTTGCGGACATGATCGAGGGCACGAAGTTCGCCCTGGGCGCGACCATGGCGGTGCGGCGCAAGAGCTTTCAGCAGGTGGGCGGCTTTGGGGAGCTGGGACAGTTCTATGCCGACGATTTTGTGCTGGGCAACCGGCTGGCGAAGCAGGGAACAACCGTTCTGCTGGCAACGCATGTGATTCGGCTGATGGTGCAGGATTCACCTTTCTCGTTGAGCTTCAAAAACCAGCTGCGATGGATGCAAAGCACGCGGAGGTCGCGGCCGTGGGGGCATTTCGGCACGGGACTTACGTTTTCGGTGCCCTTTGGGCTGATGGGCCTGGGGTGGGGGTTGATGTGCGGTCGCCCGTGGGTCGGTGCGCTTTGGCTCGTGGGGACCGCTGCCAATCGATGGCTGCAGGCCTCGACCATTTTGCGTGTGCTGGGCGAGCGCGAATGGGTGCGGGGGGCGGCGATCTTTCCATTGCGGGATGCGCTGGGAAGCGTGCTTTGGGCCTGCAGCTACCTGGGCGAGAGTTTTTATTACCGCGGCAAAATATACCGGCTGAAGGATGGCGGGGTGGTGGAAGCGCCGGATGAGGCCGTGTCGGCATAGCTTGCTGGCCGGCCGGCAACTGCAGATCCCTTCGGGAAGACAAGCCAAAGAGAGCGGGCGGTGCTCAGCGGTTGGAAAGCACGGTTTTGCCTCCTTCTTCGGCCAGCGGGATGACGGGGCCGAAGGGGGCGAGGTCGGCTGCGCGCTCCCGGGGTCCGTAGGTGAGGAGGAAGACGCGCCGGGGGCCGGCCCAAAGGCGGTGCAACGCGGCGTCGTCGAGAAACAGGGGCGGGGCGTCCGGCCAGAAGCTGCCGAACCAGGGGCCGTTGACGTGGCCGTTGACCAGATACACGGGTTGTCCGGTGTAGAAGAGCAGCGCCGAGCCGGAGGTGAGTTCGCCGTCGATGGCGACCAGGCTTTCCGAGCGAGGATGGGCGGCGACCGCCAGGTTGATCGCTTCGGCCAGACCCTTTGAGCCGAGGATGGGGTAGAAGCGCACCAGGCCGCCGTGGGCCCCGAGCAGAACCAGCGTGGTGGAGCCGGCGAGCAGAAGGTTGGCGGCAAAGGTGCGTCCGGCGCGGCGGAGCAGATGGGAGCCGGGACCGAGCAGAAGCATGCCGAGGGCGACGGCGACGAGCGGGCCGCGAAACAGGCCCATGGCGCGGCCGGTGAGGTCGAACACGTGGCCGAGTGAAAGGTTGTACAGGTCCGGGTTGGAGCGCAGCAGGGAGCTCAGGGTGGCGCCGGGTCCGGGGCGAGGTGCGGTAACGGCGAAGTAGCCGCAAACGGCGAAGAGCAGGAGGCCGAGCGGGAGCAAGAGCCAACGGGAGCCGGCGAGAGCTTGGCGGCGGGCCTCGGCTGCCCCGTCGTTTTGCGCAAGGTCTTCGGGTGCCGGGCTGCCTTGCCGGTGGGGGCGAGCGGACCGGGGATCGGCGCGGGCGAGCAGGCCGCCGACCAGGAGCGCAAGGGCAGGAAGGGCGGGGAGGTGGTAGTACTCCTGCCGTGAGGAAAGGGTGAAAAAGCCGAGGATTAAAAGCGCCCAGAGCAGGAGCGAGCGAGCGGCTTCGAGGCGGCGGTCGAGCGCGGCGGCGGCGGCGGACCCGGCGAGCGGAGCGTGGGTGCTGGCTGGGGAGAATTGGGAGGTTGCGCGAGTGTTCCGGCGTAGATCCCGCACAGCGTCGAGCACGGCGGCGGGCAGAAACGCCGTCCAGGGCAGGAGCCAGAGCAGAAGCAGCAGCCAAAAGAGCGGAACCGGCACCTGGCCGTAATCGTGCGGGATGCGGTGCTGCAGAAAGCGGGCGATGTGCTCGTTATAGAGATAGAACCAGGCCCAGCCGGCGCGCGCGGGAAGGCCGACCCCGGCGGGCATGGGGACGGGCGGATTGCGCAGCGCGGCGAGGATGTGCCAGGGCGCGGCAATGGCCAGAAAGGCTGCGGTTGCGGGCAAGAGAGGAAGGCGAGCGAGATCGCGCAGGCGGCGGGTCCAAAGCAGGTAAAGCAGGGCGAAACCGACGGGAAAGACCAGACCGATGAGGCCTTTGGTGAGGACGTTGAGGGCGGTGACCGCGGCGAAACCGAGCCAGGGGAGGAGCGCGGAAGGGGCTTGGCCGGGGAACTTGTGGGATGGCTGGTCCGTTCGCTCGAGGGCGACGAGCAGGAAATGGACGGCAAGGGTCAACCAAAGCGCGACGAGGATGTCCGGGATGTAAAAGCGGGTGTACAGGTAGGGGCCGACCGAAATGCCGGTGGCCCAGGCGGCGTACAGGCCGGCCCGGTCCGGGTGCGCGGCCGGGGAGACCGAGGCAAAAAGCCGGACGCCCAGGGCGTACACCGCGAGCAGAAGGGCGAGAACACCCAAGGCGAGCGGAAGGCGCGCGGCCCAGTCGTGGGCACCGAAGAGGCGCATGGAACCGGCGGCCATCCAGAAGAGCAGGGGCGGCTTGTCGAAGAAGCGAATGCCGTCGATGTAGGGCGTGACGAAGTCATGGCGGACGAGCATTTCGCGAGCGATTTCGATGTAGACGGAATCGACATCGTCCAGCAGGCCGGGAGAAAACAGGCCGCCAAGCTGAAGGATCAGCCACGGGAGGAGGATGAGCAGGAGGGAGACGGGATTCAGAGGCCGAGGCGGACGGACGGCGGAAGGGGGTTGCGAAGGGGCGTTCACGGGAGGGTCTGGTTCACGGGTTTTCTTTATTGTCGCGGGAGGGGGCTGCCCTGTCCATGGCCGGGGGCGCGAGGGGGCGATCGGTGAGCAGGGCCTTGCCGGCGCTTTCGTCGAGCAGAATGAAATGTTGGCCGAGAAGACAATCGACGTCCACGCGATGTTCCTGGGGAACAAAGAGCAATTTTCGCGGACCCGTGCCCCAGGCCGCGCGCAGTTGTTGCGCGGTGAAAAAGATGGGGGGAGCATCCGGGAAGGTGCTGCCGAAGATCATGGACGTGGTGCGGCCATCGACGAGGTCTACCCCGCGGCCGAGATAGAAGGGAATCGAGGAGCCGAGTGCCTGGTCCCCGAAGAGCAGGATTTGCGGGTTGGGACCGATGGCACCGGTGGATTCGAGCTGCTGGAGGCGAAGGGCGAAGCGTTGTGAGGAAAGCAGGGTGCTGAAGCGGAGCAGCGCGAGGTGCGCGGCGACCAGAAACACCGTGCTCATCAGGGCGAGGCAGACGGTTGCCGCCATCCCGCGGTGGCGAAGGCGCAAAAGGAGCGCGGCAACCGAACCGGCGGCCAGAGCGGCGCTGGCAAGGAAGGCAGGGAAGCGGAGAGCGGAGAAAGACGGTCCGGTGAGGTCGAAGAAGTGGGACATGGAGAGGGTGTAGCCGCCCACGCCGCGATGCGCGACGAGATCGCCGACATCGGGGGCGGCGGGCAGGTGGCGGCTGGTCCATAAGCCGAGGGCCAGGGCTGCGGCAGCGAGCAGGCAGACAAGGGTGAGCGCTGCCTGGCAGGCGAGGAGGAGGGTGTCGGGGCGGCGGGCTGCAGGGGGGTAGAGGTGAGGTTCGGATCGGGCCAGCGCCGCGGCGAGCAGGAGAAGCAGGGGGAGGTAGACGGGGAAGGTGTAGTACTCCTGGTTGGTCGAAAAGCTGAAAAACAGCAGAACAAGCGCGGAGAAAAGGACCAGCAGAAGGGTGGTGCGGCGGGCGAAGCTGAGGTTTCGGTGAGGGGTGGAGAGAGGGTTCGGGATCCAGTGGGCGCGGCGTGGCCAGGCTGCCTGCCACGCTGCCCGCAGGGCCAGGGGTGCGAAAAAGCTCCACGGGAAGAGCCAGACGAGGTGCAGGGACCAGAAAAGCGCGGGCGGGAGCTTGTTGTAGTCGGGTGGGTAGCGCCGGCCCAGAAAGCGCAGAACGTGCTCGTTGATGAAGTAGAACCAAAAGAAGCCGTGGCCGCCGCCGCCGTCGCGGTTACGCAGGCCTGCAAGGAGGTGCCAGGGCGCGGCGACGGCGAGCAGAACGGCGATGCCCGGCAGGGGATGCAGTCGTCGCCAGCGGGCGGAGTCGCCGGAAAGCGGAAGGTACAGCGCCAAGGCGCCGAGAGGAAGGGCGAGGGCGACCAGGCCCTTGGTGAGCACGCCCGCTCCCAGCGTGAGCCAAAGAACGAGGGCCCAGGCGCGAGATGTTGAAGGCCGGGCAAGGGCACGGAGCGCGGCATATAAACCAAGGGCCAGAAGGAAGGACAGAAGTGCGTCCGGGATAAAAATCCGGGTGAAAAGGAAGACCCCGGCGGCGGTGAGCACGAACAGGGCGGCGTAGAAGCCCGTATCGGGACCGAAGGCGCGCCGGCCCCAGACCCAGGCGAGGAGCGCCAGGGCGAGCACGGTCAGCGCCAGCGGCAGATGCACGGCGAAGCTGTTCGGGCCGAAAACACGCAGGCTGAGGGCGGTTATCCAATACGGAAGCGGCGGCTTTTCGAGGTAGCGAATGCCGTTGACGTGCAGGGTGACGAAGTCGCCGGTGCGCAGCATGGCCGCGGCGGCCTGGGCGTGGGTGGCATCGGCGTCGTCCAGGACGGGCGTGCCCCGGAGCGCGGCGAGGTAGACCGCTATCCAGGTTGCGAGGAGAAACAGGGCTCGGGTGAGGGTGCGCGGGGCAGGGCCTGGAGGACCGGAGGCGAGCGACATCGAATCCCCGTTGCCGGGAGATGCTGCGGCCGCGTTGAGGAGGGAACTGCCGGACTGCATAGACGAGGGGGCCGGAAGGGAGGA
>CAXTBI010000061.1:0-10406 GCA_964242195.1 uncultured Acidobacteriaceae bacterium | reverse complement strand
GAAGGACGGAGCTGAGGAGAAGGACGGAGCTGAGGAGAAGGACGGAGCTGAGGAGAAGGACGGAGCTGAGGAGGAGAAGGACGCCTCCCTTGCACAGGGTAGCAAGTCACGACGAAACGCTGCCGGTGCCATGTTCGGTGGAGAAGGATGACACCGCGCGACGAGCACGATGTATCGTGTTCGATGAAGCAACTCACACAAGGAAGCTTTTTCCCCGGAGGCTCATGCCCACGTTCGCGGCCATCGACATTGGATCCAACTCCTGCCGTCTGGCGATTGCGTCGGTAGAACAACACGAACTGCGGACGGTATACGAGGATCGCGAGGTGACGCGGCTGGGCGAAAGCGTGTTTGAAACAGGAGAAATTTCGCCCGAAGCGATGCTGAACACCATAAAGGCGCTGAAACGCTTCCATAAAGCGGTGCAGATGCATGTGGCCGATCATGTGCGCGTGGTGGCGACGAGCGCGACGCGCGATGCACGGAATGCGGAGGCGTTCAGCACCCGCGTGAAGTCGGCCACGGGGTGGAATCTGGAAATCATCAGCGGCCTGGAAGAGGGCCGGTTGATTCACCTGGGCGTGATGACCTATGAGCCGGATGCGCGCGGACGCACGCTGTTGATCGATTTGGGCGGCGGATCGTGTGAGATCAGCGTTTCCGATGGCGGACGCATTCAGGCCATGGTGAGTCTGCCGCTGGGAGCGGTGCGGCTGAAGCAGGAATTTCTGCGGGCGGATCCACCCCCAAAGGAGGACATGGCCCGTTTGCGGCAGTTTATCGAGCGGGAATTGGGACGCGGGGAGCGCAAGCTGGGCAAACCGCAGGTGGACCTGGTGCTGGCAACTTCGGGAACGGCGGCGGCGTTGGCCGAGGCCAGCAATGCGCTGCCGGCGGAAGGTGAAGCGGAAAAACATCACTTGAAATTCAGCCGCGGGAAAAAGGCGGAAGGGAGCGCGCCGTTGGGGGCCGATACCGCCGCCGTGCGGCGACTGGCCGACCGCCTGGCCAGGATGAGCAACCCGCAAAGGGCCGCGGTGCGGGGAATCGGACCGAAACGTTCAGAGATCATCGTGGGTGGCGCGCAGGTGTACGCCATGTTGCTGGAACGAATGGGGCAGGCCGGTTTCCGCTATTCTCCCCTGGGGCTGCGCGATGGTGTGCTGGCGCAAATGCTGGCCGATGTCGACAACCGCGCCAGTGTGCACAAGACGATGGACGCGGAACGGTGGGAGGGCGTTCTGGAGGTTTGCCGGCGGTACGGTGTGGAGCCGGGCAAGGCGGAACCGGTGCGCAAGCAGGCCGAAGCGCTTTTCGATGCCCTGCAGCGCGTCCACGAGTTGCCCCTGGAGTACCGCTCCTGGCTGGCGGCCGCGGCAATCATGCGGGAAGTTGGCAAGTATATGAGTCACCAGGGGCACCACCGACACACGCACTACATCATTGCCAACTCGGAAATGTTTGGGTTTTCGCCGACGCAGCGGGCCATTGTGGCGGCCATTGCACGCTACCTGGGCAAGAGCCGGCCGGAGCCGATGGACCGCCCCATGCGTACGGTGCCGGTGGAAGAGCACACCCATGTGAGGCGCGCCATTGTGCTGCTGCGCCTGGCCCAGGCTTTGCAGGCGGAACGGGTTTCCGGCGCGCTGCGGGTCAAGGTCATGGTGTTTCCGAAACGTGTGGTTCTTGGGCTGCAGTCGTCGCGCGGCGGCGTGGAACTCGAGGCCTGGTCGGTGCGAAAAGAAGCCGTCTATTTCCGAGACACCTTTCGGCGAGCGCTTTTTGTCGAAGTGTCGTAAAGCGCACGGACGAGCCTGGGGTCGAGCATCCATTGCAGAAGGGCAGGGCTGCGATCAAAGGACACGCGGGCAATGGTTCCTTTGCGCATGCGTACCTGTGCGGGCCTGGGAACCGCTTCCGCGTCCGGGGAGGTCGCGGGTGCAACAGGCGCAATGAGATGGCCAAGGAACTGTGTCAGCGTGGGATTGTGGCCGACGACAAGGACATTTTCAAAGGTGCGGCACTCCGCGATCAAACGCTGAAACTGCGCGTAGGTCGCTTCCGGTTCGAGCGCCTTGGAGTGCAGGATGCGGGTTTCATAGCCGGTTTCGGTGCCGATCAACTGCGCCGTTTGCAGGCAACGCTTCAGGGGGCTGGAGACGATGAGGTCGAAGCTGAGTTTGAGCCCATTGAGGACGTGCGCCAGATGTAGACAATGGCTCTTGCCGTCTTTATCGAGTGGCCGCTTAATGTCGATCTTGGGATTGTCGCGACGGGTGCCCGCGCTGGCGTGGCGAAGAATGAAGAGGTTCAGGCGGTTGCGGCTGGGATGGGCGGAAAAGATTCCGTGCCCCGGCAGCGGGAGCCGGGGACGAAGGGTGCCGTGGTCCGGGGCGCTGAGCGGGGGCGCGCCGGGGTCGGCCGGCGCCTGCGAATCGGCCGGTGCCTGTGGATCGGTCGGTGCCTGTGAAGCGGTCGGTGCCTGCGAGTGGATCGAGGCCGGCCGAGGAGAGGTTCCGGCGATGATTTCCTCGCGGGCGTGTTTTTCGAGAGCGTCCTGGTCAGGGTTCACCTTTGGGTGGATGTCCGCACCCGGGCCGAAGTTGCGTGGGGAGGCGCCGTTCCGCTCGGCGCTACGTTGGTGGGGGTAAATGCCAGAGTTCCGCGTACAGAAAGCCGCCGATCCTTTCCCTGCGTTCCAGGCGACGAAAACCTGCCCCGAGGAGGGCATGTTGGGGGTCCGGCAAACCCTGCGGCAAAAGGCCGGTGAGCACGCGAAAAGCGAGGTACAGCAGCCGCAGATAGCCTCGCGCGAGGGCCCGGCCGAGGCGATGGCGCGGGTAGCCGAACTCCGAAACGACCCAAAGGCAACCGGGCTGGACGGCGGCGGCGAGCCGGAGAACAAGGCTGTCCAACTCCGGCTGCGTGAGGCAATCGAGCAGGAAGTGAGTGGCAATCAGATCGGTTGCGGGAGGAACTACGGCGGAGAGGACGGACGCGTGTTGCACATGGAGGCGGTCGGCGTGGCGATCCCTTGCGCAGCGGCCCTGCAATAACCGAAGCATGACCCGGCTGCCATCGACCGCGTCGGCATGCAGGGCGGGGGCGGTGCGGAGCAGGGCAGCAGCGAAGCGGCCATCGCCGTCGCCCAGCAGAAGGGCCTGGCGGCAATGGGCCAGGGCCGGCAGGAAGGCTTCGCGCGTGAGCTTGAGCAGGGGCCCGAGGGCAAGGTACTCGGCCCAGCGATAGAAGCGGGCGATGCGGTCGAAACGCGGCGGGGGCGAGGCCTCACCGTTTTGCTCGAGCTCCCCTGCGTTTCGGGCGCAGGAAGCGGTGCCCGCGCCGCGCCGGGGATGACGATGCTTCTCGGCTTGGGTCGAACTCAAAAGGGAACGGCTCCGGTCGCGTGAGGTGCTATCCAGACCAGGACGGGGGTGAGAAGAACCAGGTCGGCGAGCGCCCGCAGCCGCAAAGGGCTGAAGCGATGGCAGTTGGCGTGCAGGGTCAGCAGCAGAGCTGTGCTGAGAGCGCAGGCCAAGGGGATCCCTCGGGTGGGCGCTGACCGTGTCAGCGACACGTACAAAGCCGAGGCGAGCAGGGTCGCGGAGGCGATGGGGACCAGGCGGCGGGTGGCGAACCGGGTCACGATGTGCGCGCGGGCGAGGTCATGGGGTTCATCGATATCAGGATCGGTGTCAGGATCGATGTCAGGGAGCTCATACGGCTGTTCCCAAAGGTGGAGGAACAGGCAGTTAAGGGTGCAGACCGCCGCGAAAAGCGCAGCGCCGGGCAGGAGCGAGAGTTTATAGGAGTTGCGTATGGCAGTCGAAAAGCAAGCCGGGAGATAGACCGCGGCCGCGAAAAACAGGCCAACGACGAACTCCTTGGGGAGCCGCCGCGGATGGGGGTGCGCCATCGGACCGTGTACCCGGAGGAGCCAAACCGCCAGCAAAACGGCGAGGACGGCCTCAGGAAGCAGGGTGCTGAGGGGAAGTTTGAAGAGGAGGAAGCCGAGAACGGGCATGAGCCCCGCAAGCAGGGCCGTGAAAGCTTTCCCGTGGCGATGATGGAAGTGGTGACGAAGCTGTAACTCGCCATCCCGGGTTGCGCGGCGGAGGTTTCGGGGTGACGCCCGGCCGGCGACGCCCACGCTGAAAAAGGCGTTTGCGTCCAGGATTCGATCACCGATATAAATCGCCCAGACCGCCAGGAAAAGAGCGGCAGCCGTGCAGAGATTCCGGGGCTGACCGGAGCAGTTGTCCGCGAAAAGTAGCCATGTCACGGCGACGGTGGGGGCATCGAGCGAAAGCAGGTGCCAGAAGTCCAACGCGGTGCGTGCAGGGATGTGTGGCGCGCGAGCGTCTATCGCCGCGCCATCCCCTGGAACTCCCGGATAGATCGCCAGGGTTGTGCGGCGTTGGGCAGGCATGTGCAAAGTGACGGCACTCCAGGGTGCGTGGTCATATCTTCGCATTCACCGAGCCAGGGAAGTGTGTCCCATCGAAAGGCAGGGTACGGAAACATGTTTACGGGAAGCGGGTTTACCCAGGACTGAGAAGTGGCATGGGTCAAACGGTATTCTGTAGCTCTGGAGCACGCACGATGCGACGAGTTTTATTCTTTTCCCTCCTGAGTTTGCCGGCTGCCTTTGCCCATGGCCAGGCGTTGAAGTGCCCGGATGCACCTTCGCACATCGTGATCGAGAACGGATCGTATGGTTCGCAGCCCGGCGTCGATTTCCAGCTGCATCACTTCGCGGCGACGCTTGTGCCCCTTGGTAAAACGGAACCGATGTGCCAACAAAAGATGACCGAAGTGGCACACGCGGTTATTTTCGTCAGCAATGAGAGCTTGACGCGCGTTTTTGCCGGCAAGCTGGCTGCGAGCGACAGCAAAATACGCAATTTGACGGTTCAGCACGGCAACGGCAACGTAACATTGCGCGGCGAAATCACAAAAATCATACCGATAAAATTTTCTATCGAAGGTCCGGTGAGCACCGATGGGAAAGTGATTTCAGTAAACGTGACGAAGATCGATGCCGACGGCATTCCGGTCAAGCTCCTGCTCACGATGGTGGGGGAACACATTGCGTCTCTGTTCAACTTCAAAGGTGTGAGCGGCGTGACGGTGGAGGGCAACACGATGTCGTTTTCGCCGGAAAAGATCGCTCACCTGAAGGGTCACATCAGCTCGCTGGACGCCACACCCAAGGGCTTGACCCTGCACTACGGTCCGAAGCCGCGCGCCGGTGCTGCGAGGCCGAAGGCCTGAGCGAGATTGCGCGGCCGGCTAAAGGCTGGCCAGAGGCTATCTGCGGGGAGTGTTGAGGCTGGGTGGAGAAAACCAAGAAGGACACCGAGGAACGTAATTCGTCTTTGTTTGTCTCGCATAGATGTACTTATACGTGCAACGGCCTGCTCTCGCCGGCGTTACGTCCAACGTGACTGGATCGCAAGACGGCCTGTTTGCCCAGTGAGTCGAAGCGTACAAGAGCATGTTACGCCGGGAGTGCCCTGCTTCATCCCCCCTCCGTACTTTCGCGCAAAGTCTTCGCAGTATTGGGTTTAGGTTTGGACTTTGGGTGAGGTGGCCAGGTTGTTGTACGGGGAGGTGGGGTTCTTTTCCGAGCTATGTTTATACTTTAGCGGCTCGTGATGATTTGTGTGCAGCGTTGCCTCGACGGCTCGGAAGCCGGGCTGTCGGGGTGCCTGGCGTTTGGGGCTGATGGTGGGATGGGGCACGCGACGGTGTTCGTGGTTCGCAGTGTTAGAGGATGGGTGGGCCCTCTGCCGGTAGCTTTGCGACCGCGCGAGTCACGGCTTGCTTCAGCGCGGGCAGGTCGGATTTCACGGTGTTCCAGATAATCTCGTCCTCTACCCTGTGATAGCTGTGGCGAAGAATGTTGCCCATGCCGCGATAAGCCATCCAGTCAGGTTCCGGGCAGAGGATTTCGTCTTCCGGTTGCAGGCGGTAAGTTGCTTCCGTGATGATCTGCAACTCCCGCTCGACGGCGGCTTTGGTTTCCTGCCGGCGGCGTAGGCTTCGAGGTCCATGGAGCCGATGAACTCCTCGATCAGGCTGATGGCTTCGAGCATGTCTGCGAAGTGCAGTCGCGGTCCTCTAAAAGGCACGTAGGGCATCCCTGAGCGCCCGATCCCGGGCTGGTTCTCTGAGCCATGCGGGGGAGGACAGGTCTACCGCGGTGCCGGGGATGGCGGAAAGGCGGCTTTGGAGGCTGCTAAGGGTGAGGAGGCTGGTGCGGTGGCCGGGCTGGAAGTCGGCGAGGAGGTCGATGTCCGAGGCGGCGGTAGCTTCCCCCCGTGCGACGGAGCCGAAGAGATGCAGATGCGCGACGCCTGCGGCCTGAAGCTCCGGGGCGTGCTGGCGCAGGGTGACGAGGATGCCTTGCGTTTCCATCGCGTATTGATTGTGGCTCATACGGGATGGGGCCGCAAGCTGTTCCTAAGCTGGCAAGGTGATGGTCTGTTGGGGTGTGGGCTTTTGTGGACTCCCACCCATGCGGGATGAGGCTGCGTGTGCATGGGGCACTCGCGGTGTCCGTGGTTCGGAGTGTCGAAGGGCCACCCGCCCACTACTACCTTCGAGTCTGGCTTATGACTCGTCGGAAGAATAGACCTTATACATATGTGGCATTAATCTGGTGCAAGTGGAGCCGACCTGGGCAGTTTGCGCTACCCAGGTCGGGTGACTCATCGCAGATGCGTGGAAAGCTGTGTTGCGATGAGTAAAAGATGCTCGGCTTGACTGTGGTTTGTTAAGCCGAGCACCACCAAGAGGAATGCGACTAGGCCATTCGCCTTAATCGTCACTCCTCCGAAGCTAAAGGATAGTTGACCCATTTTGCTCCTCTATGTGAACCGTCTCCGCCGTTTGCGGTTCGTTGTTCATTTTTAGAGTGCCATTCTTCTCGGTTTTTCTACATCCCCCGTAGGGTTGTATGGGGGAGACTTTCGGTGGGACTCCTACACGCCTGTGTCACCTTCGGTGAGGCTTCGTTACACGATCTGTGCACCTGAAGTGCTAGTGGCAAGTCCGGGGGGCATTGTGCTAGGGCAAGGGTGAGAGACAGTACCCCAAAACGGGTCATTCAGAGGTCGGGCTTGGGTGCGCCACCCTGCCCCTATTTAGCCGTTGGCGAGGGGAACGGTCCCATGTCTCTCAGTCCAAATATCCATATCATCACATCACCGTTAAACTGCAGAACCTGACATGTAGCGGAGATCATTCGGTGGTTGTCTTCGAAGATGTACCCCGAGCCCCATTTCTGCATAGACTCCCTGTCGCCACCAACTTGCGGATTGGAGCCCGTCGGTTTGCCGTTTTTTGTGAGGTCGGGAAGCTGAATAGTAATCTGTGGCCCCGACACTTCCACGCGGACTGGATGAAAGTCGAAGCCGAACTCGCCAAGCTCTCGATGCGTGTCGATTGGAGTCACTGACTCCGTCACGGAGTTTAGTTCAAAGACTGTATACCCAAGCGGAAACTGACTTTGAAACCTATGCACGAACTGCTCTGATTTCAGCAACAACAGAGCTTCATCCAACTTAGCTGCACTATGCAGGTCCGTGTCACTACAGATCACTTTATTGTTGCTGCCCACGATGTTGGGGCTGCATGCATTGTGACTCTGCTGAACGACAGAACTGTGGCCGGCCACCGTTTGCCGAGTTGAGCCAAGCATGGCCATGAGAACTACGTCTGAATGTCGAAGTAGCAGAAGCGATTTGATCAATGTCCTCTGGTCACCCTATTGCCGTTTCCAAATATATTTGGACTCGAGTCGCCGTTTGATTGCTGAATGATCGGGCTGTGTTGCTCCCTGGCAATGGGTTGCTTGGGATGCGGTGATGGAGTAACTGGAACAGGGTTCTGTCCACTTTGCAAGGGAGAAAGCAAGACGTTGATCTGTGCTTGGTTAGAGGGGTACTCTACGTCGATTGCCTTGAAGCCCTCGGAGTTGACGAAGACGTGCACGGTTTGGGCCAACGCTGGAATCTCTGCCTGGAACTTACCGTAAGCATCAGTAATCTTACCAATCGCCAAGCCCGGCTCTGGCGCAATCGTGATGTGTGCTGATGCAATTGGCTCCCCTGACGGGGTGTGTACAAAGCCCTGTACATGACGTGCAGCAGAATCATGGTGACTCCAAATCATGGAAAGACCACCGATGATCGCCGCGGTCAGAGCACCCGCAAACCCGATCCACGCATTCCGACCTGACTGCCGCACTAACGTTTACTCCTGAAATGTAGTTTTGGCTCGGCCACTTATCTTCGTCTGAGAGTAGGAGTAGAGATCTCGTCCACTCCCCGGGTATGAGTCGACGTATAGACGCACTACTCGGCTTCGTCCTCGCCCCAGGAGGCACGTTCGGCGCGCAGGAAAGCTTCGGCTCCGCCGACTTTTGCGTACATGTCTCCGGCTGTTCCGAAGAGGCTGAAGATGAGGTCCCAGCCTTCTTCACGCGTTAATCGGGGCTCGGCGGTTTCGGCGGTGGGCGGTGGGAGCGGGTTGGGGTTGGTGGCCATGGTGTTTGCCTGTATGGAGGATAAATGATGGGAGTTGGTGGGCGCTGTCGAGGGCTCGAAACGCAGATTCCCTTCGGGAATGACAACAAAGGCGAACAGCGGATTCCGTGCGGGAATGACAGCAAGAAAGGCGAATGCAGATCCCTTCGGGATGACAAACAGATGAGACGGTGGGTCCTAGCTGAAGAGGAACTCCTTGGTGCGTAGATCTTTGACTTGGTCGCGGAGTTTGGCGGCTTTTTCGAATTCGAATTTCTTGGCGGATTCTCGCATGTCGGATTCCAGTTTGCCTATGTAGGTGTCGAGTTCGGCCTGGGTGGTGAAGTTTAGGGCTTCGTTGTTGGGATCTTGTGAGGTTAGGTCGGCGTAGTCGGCCTGGAGGATTACGGCCAGGGAGTCGTCGATGCTGCGGATGACGCTGCGGGGAGTTATGTTGTGGGTTTTGTTATAGAGTTCCTGCTTTTCTCTTCTTCGGTCGGTTTCGTGGATGGCGCGCTGCATGCTGTCGGTCATTTTGTCAGCGTAGAGGATGGCGCGGCCTTCCAAGTGGCGGGCGGCTCGACCTATGGTTTGGATTAAGGAGCCCTGGGAGCGGAGGAAGCCTTCTTTGTCGGCGTCGAGGATGGCTACGAGGGAGACTTCGGGTAGGTCCAGGCCTTCTCGGAGTAAGTTGATGCCGATGAGGACGTCGTATTCGCCTTTTCTTAAGTCGCGGAGGAGGCGGATGCGCTCTAAGGTTTCGATTTCGGAGTGCATGTAGCGGCAGCGGACGCCGACTTCGGTGTAGTAGTTGGCTAAGTCTTCGGCCATGCGTTTGGTTAGGGTTGTGACCAGGACGCGCTGGTTGTTGTTGGCGCGGTCGCGGATTTCGGCTAACAAGTCGTCTATCTGGCCCTTGATGGGGCGGATTTCTACGGGTGGGTCGACGAGACCGGTGGGACGGATGATTTGTTCGGTGACGACCCCGGCGGACTTAGTGAGTTCGTAGGGTCCGGGGGTGGCGGAGACATAGATGGTTTGCATGACGCGGCCTTCGAATTCTTCGAAGCGGAGCGGGCGGTTATCCATGGCGGAGGGGAGGCGGAAACCGTAGTCGACGAGGTTTTGTTTGCGCGAGCGATCGCCGTGCCACATGCCGTGGAGTTGGGGGACGGTGACGTGGGATTCGTCGATGAAGAGGAGGAAATCGCGGGGGAAGTAGTCGAGCAGGGTGGGGGGCGGCTCGCCGGGGAGACGGCCGGAGAAGTGGCGCGAGTAGTTTTCGATGCCGTGGCAATAGCCTACGGATTTGATCATTTCGAGGTCGAAACGGGTGCGTTGGTGGATGCGCTGCGACTCGACGATGCGGCCTTCTTTTTCGAGCTGGGCTTCCCAATCGGCGAGCTCGGCGAGGATGTTATTGACGGCGGCGTTTTTGCGGTCGGGGGGGACGACGTAGTGGCTTTTGGGGTAGATGGGGAGGCGGGCGTACTTCTGCTTGACGGTGCCGAAGAGGGGGTCGATTTGGGCGAGGGACTCGATTTCGTCGCCGAAAAGTTCGATGCGGAAGGCGTTTTCGTCGTAGGTGGGGTAGACCTCGATGATATCTCCTCTAACTCTGAAGGTGCCGCGGCGGAAGTCGACGTCGTTGCGTTCGTAGAGGATTTCCACGAGGCGGCGCGTAATGTCGGCGCGCTTGATGGTCTGGCCCTTCTCGAGGAGCAGAAGCATGCCGTAATAAGCCTCCGGCGAACCGAGGCCGTAGATACAGCTGACGGAGCTGACGATGATACTGTCGCGGCGTTCGAACAAGCTGCGAGTGGCGGAGAGGCGTAACTTGTCGAGCTCGTCGTTGATGGTGGATTCCTTCTCGAT
>CAXTBI010000060.1:0-18746 GCA_964242195.1 uncultured Acidobacteriaceae bacterium | reverse complement strand
AAGCGGGTTCCCTTTGGGAGTGACGGGAAGAAGGGCAAAGGCAGAAGCGGGTTCCGTTTGGGAGTGACGGGAAGAAGGGCAGGGCGAGAAGCAGGTTCCCTTCGGGAATGACAGAAAGAAAGGCAAAGGCAGAAGCGGGTTCCCTTCGGGAATGACAGAAAGAAAAGCAAAAGCAGATACAGAGGTCCTTCGCTGTGCGGTGGCGTGTGCTGTGCGGTGGCGTCTGCTGTGCGGTGGCGTTTGGCTTGGTTGTGGTGTGGCGGCTGGCGCGATTTGCTGCGGCTGGCGTTGGGTGTTCGGTTGCTGCGTCAGGATGCTGGTGATGTCTACCCCGGGGAATCACCACGGCTTGTGGTCCGGGTTGTAGATCGGCGGATGGGCTGGCTGCGGAAACGGCGGGCTGGTTTGGCGTGGCGCTGGTTAGGGGGTGGAGGGGGTGGGTTTTTCTGGGGTTAGTTCTTCGAAGGCGATGGATTGGTTGGAGTAGATGCAGATGTCGCCGGCGATGCGCATGCTGCGTTCGGCGATTTCGCGGGCGGTTAGGGGGGTGTTTTCGAGCAGGGCGGTGGCGGCGGCGAGGGCGTAGGTGCCGCCGGAGCCGATGGTGGCGAGGGTGCCGTCGGCGGTGGGGTCGGGTTCGATGACGTCGCCGTCGCCGGAGAGCACGTAGATGTGTTGGTTGTCGGCGAGCAGGAGCAGGGCTTCGAGTTGGCGGAGAAGCTTGTCGGTGCGCCAGTCTTTGGCGAGTTCGACCGCGGCGCGGCCGAGTTGGCCGGAGTATTGCTCCAGCTTGGCCTCAAAGCGTGTGATCAGGGCGAAGGCGTCGGCGGTGGAGCCGGCGAAACCGGCGAGAACTTTGCCGTTGCCGAGGCGGCGCAGCTTTTTGGCGGAGGACTTCATGACGGTGGCGCCCAGGGTGACCTGGCCGTCGGCGGCCATGACGACGGAGTCTCCGCGGCGTATGCAGAGTACGGTGGTGGAGCGGATGCGGCGGCCATCCGCGAGATCGAGCGGATGCGCGGCGGGGCGGCTGGGGGAAGCCGAGGGTGACGTGAGAGGGGCGAGCGTGCGGGATTTGAGCGGCATGCGAGGTCGAAGTATAGCGCAGAAGCTGTCCGGGGTGCTGCCCCGCGGGTCTGTTGCAAAGCTAGGACGGGATGGATTGCATGTATTGTGCATCGATGCGCAGCGCCTGGTCGACGGGCATGTCGAACCCTTCCTGCTCGACAAACATATGCCGGATGGACGCGCCTTTCGCGGCTTCGAAGATAGGACGGAAATGGACGGTGCCGTGGCCGAGTTCGGCGGCGGGCGGGGGATCGACGACAGTGGCCGGCTGGGCGGTGGCCTTGAAGTCCTTGATGTGCAGCATGGAAATGCGCTTGGGATACGTGCGCAGCAGGGCCACCGGATCGCCCCCGCCGACCGCGACCCAACCGCAGTCCATTTCAAAGGTGACCAGCGCGGGGTCGGTGAGGCGCATCATTTCGTCGAAGGGCACAACACCGTCGATGGGCCTGAACTCCATGGTGTGATTGTGGTAGCCGAACTGCATGCCGGCGGCCTTCACCTTTTGTCCCCATTGGTTGAACTGCTCGGCGTTCCAGCGGTAATCTTCGAGCGTGAAGGACTCGACCTGGTCGCGGAACGAACCGTTCTTCAGCCGGGAGGGATCCTTGATGGCCGGGAAGCCGCAGATGATGTAGTGCAAGCCAAGGGCCTGGCCGAAGTTCAGTATTTCGTTGAAACCTTTGCGGAGGTCGCTGGCACTGTAGTGCGCACTGGGCATGCGGAGCCCCGCTGAGCGCAGGGCCGCCTTTACCTGGGCAGGCGAGCGACCGAAAAAGCCCGCGGCCTCGACCTCGCGATAGCCGAGCGCGCCCACCTGCTTCAGTGTGCCTTCGTAGTTCGTCGCCAGGGTGTCTCGCACGGTGTACAGCTGTAAGCCGAGGGGAAGGCCGAGCGGAAGGGCCCGGGCCAGGGGCGCCTGGGACGCGAGGACGGTGCCGGCGGCGGCGGCGGAGGCGCAGCGAAGAAAGGATCGTCGTGTGGGTTGGAGCAGGGGGTGTGGCATGCGGTTTTTGATGGGGGCGTCCTTTGCGATGCGTGGTGAAGGTGCGTGAATCCCGGCGGTCCCCTCAGATGGAGCCTGAGATTCCGGGTGAGATACCGGCCCGCTCAAGGTACAGCAACCGACGCGCCCCTGGCTGGGAACACGCTACAGCCACCATGGGGCAACCGGCGGCTGCGTCAGCAGCACGCGCGACAACAGGGCGACGGCGGAGGACAAGCCTTCGTGTACGGAGGCGAGCGCGTCTTCGTGCTCGATCGAAAGTACGCCGTCATAGCCGGCGAGCCGCAGCGCGGAGACGATCGCTTTCCATTCGAGCTCGCCGTGACCCCAACCGACGGTGCGGAACAGCCAGCTGCGTTCGGCCATCCGCGCATAGCTCTTGGTATCGAGGACACCGTTGCGGGCGAGATTGGCGGGATTCAACGCTACGTCCTTGGCGTGCACGTGAAAGAGGCTGTCGCCGAGCGTGGCGATGGCGACCGGGATATCGATGCCCTGCCACCAGAGGTGGCTGGGATCGAGATTGATGCCGAGGAAGTCGCCTGCCTCCTGGCGCAGCTCCAGAAGCGTTTCGGGGTTATAGACGCAAAAGCCGGGGTGGGCTTCGAGCGCGACGCGCACGCCGGCGTCTTCGGCGGCGCGGTTGGCGGCGCGCCAGTAGGGAACGATGCGTTCGCTCCATTGCCAGGCAAGGGAGGCGGCGTATTCGGGGGGCCAGGCCGCGGTGATCCAGTTGGGTGTTTTGTCCTCGGGGCCGCCGCCCGGACAACCGGAAAACGTGACCACGGTGCGAACGTTCAACATTTCCGCCAAACGCAGGGTTTTGAGGAATAAATCGTCGGCGTCGCGGGAAACGGCTTCGGACGGGTGCAGAGGGTTGCCATGGCAGGCAAGCGCGCTGATGGATAGGTTCGCGTCGTCGAGACGGCTGCGCAGATCGGCGCGCCGATCGCGGCTAAGGAGCAGGGCATCGATGTCGAGATGGCGGTTGCCGGGCCATCCGCCCGTGCCCAGTTCGAGGGTTTGAATGGCGGGATACCGTTGCAGCTCGGTTAACAGTTCCGGGAAGCTGAGATGATTGAAGACAGGGGTGAAAAGGCCGAGTTGCACGTGAAAAATCTCCGGCTTCCGGGAACGTTTCTGCACCGGCCGGGGAGGCTTTGCCGGCTCCCAAACGCAGATTCCCTTTGGGAAGGGCAAAGGGAAGCGACGATGCCCAGACGACTATAGCGGTTTGCCTCCAAAGTGTACCGAAGCGGCGAGCGGAACGCAGAGATCCGTCGCTTCGCTCAGCCTTCGCTTCGCTCAGGCTGACGGCGCATATCCCCACTTTGGCGTAAACAGCTTGGAGCGGTTTCGCCGATGCCGTGGGCTCGTCTATTGAGACGAGCCCTGGGTACCTTCAGGGCAGGACCTCATAGGTGATGTAGGCGAAACGCATGGAGTCCGGGGCCCAGGAGTTGACGTTCATCGTGCCCTGGCCACCTGTCGCTCGGACCAGGATTTTGCCCGACGTCCCAACATGGTCGTGATGAATCGGCACAAGTTTTAACTGGATGGCGACATCGCGTGGGTTGTGTGTCGGGGTTCCGGCGGGATAGCCGATGTAGACCAGTTTGGTGCCATCGGGGGAGATGTGCGGGAACCAGTCTTCGAGCGCGTCGCTGACGACCTGTTGCGCTTTCGCATCGGCGGGGCCTGCACCGTCGGCGGGAAAACGCCAGATGGCCTCCTTGCCGGAGCGGTCGGAGTTGATGTAGATCCATTTGCCATCGGGGGAGTAGTCTGGACCGTCATCGTGATGCACATTCTGGGTGAGCCGCTGTTCCGGACCACCTGCTGCCGGGATGCTGTAGATATCGAACTGACCCCCGCCGTGGCGTTGCGCTACAAAGGCGAGCGTTTTGTTATTGGGCGACCATCCGTGGAAATAGCTGGGATTTTCGTAGGTAATCTGCCGAATGGTACGTCCGTTTGTATCGGAGAGAAAGACCTCGGAACCGGTATCGCCGGGCGGTGTCGCCGAAAACGCCAGCTGGGTTCCATCCGGCGAAAGAGCCTTGTCGTTGTTGCAGAAGTAGGTTGCCGGAATCGCCAGGCGCTCCGGCTCGGCCGTGCCGTTCGGCTGAAGTGTGAACCGATAGAGGCCACCCTCATGATTGGAGATCAGGTATTTGCCGTCGGGCGACCAGTTTGGCGCTTCCCAAACCGAATCCGCGGTGTAGACGAGATGGGTGGAGCCGTCGTGCAGATCGTAGAGGTAGATTCGGCTGCGCAGAGACTGCGGAACCTGGGCGAAGGACGTCGGTGAGAGCCAGGAGGATGCCGTCAGGCAGGCCGCGGCGAGAGAACACCGGGCGGCGACCTGCCATCCGCGGGAAACGGCTTTCATGCAGAACTCCATGTCGACGAAGGATAGACGTTCTGCTGCTTCAGCGGGTATTTAGTTGCGCCAACGGAGCATTCATTGACCCGAGGACGGCAGGGGCGTCCCGATTTTGCGCACAGCGGCATCGACCACGGCATAGAGCAGCTGACCGTTGTCGGCCTTGGCGGCCAGTTTGATTTGCGTTCCCAGGCGGCGACCGGCGGCGGCTGAATCCGGCAGCTGCAGGTTGCGATTTTTCGCAGAGATCTGGGCAAGTTGAATGACCATGTCGAAAAAGGCGGACTCGCTCTTGCCGCTGAGCAGCCAAGCCTGGTGCACGGTCGAAGTCAGCAGTTGGTCCGTGTTCCAGGTTTCGCCGGGAACCGGCTGGCCGGTGGTGGAAGGTGCCTGGCCGGTGGAGGCGGAAGCGCTTTGCGCAACCTGCGCCGGGAGCAGCGAAGGGAAGAACAAGGGGGAGAACAAGAGGAGCGAGGCGGCCAGGGCGAGAGGTGTAAACGGCTTGTGCATGGGATCGTTCCTTGCTGAAGCGGGCTGAAAAAGAACACGTTTTTCGGAACCGCGGAGGGCGTGCGATAGAGCAGCGATCCGGGGCAGCGCCAAGGGGACGGGTACCTGACGTACGGGGGAAGACCTAGCGGTAATAGCCGTCCTGGCGCTCGTAATGGCGTCGCCGCATGGATTTCTGGTGTTCATGCCCGGCGAAAGCACCGATACCGGCGCCCAGACCGCCTGCGATGAGAGCACCTTTCGCGCCTCCGCCGAAAGCGGCACCCGCCACCGCGCCGATGCCGCCGCCGATCAGCGCACCGCGCCCGGTGCCTATGCCATGGCCGTGGTAGCGGCCGTCGTTGTTGTTGTTGTACCCGTAGTCGCGGTTGTAGCGGCCGTCGCGGTAGCCGGAGTGGTCGTAGTATCCGCCGCGTCCGCCGTCGCGGGCACCATTATAGAAGTTGCCCCGGTTGTATTGTGCGTGGACTGCCGGTCCAGGGCTCAGGAAAAGCAGCAGCATGGAAATGGCGGCCAGTGAACAACTCAGCAATCGTCTCGTGCGCTGAAGCATATTCATCCTTTCACCGAGGGCGATTTCGTACGTTGGCCTATCGTCCTTCGGTCGCATGCCGAGGGCACACAACGCGATTGGATGCTTCTCTTTCCGCGCGAGAGGTTTCCACGAACGGCAAATTTGCGGACGGGCGATTTGCGAAGGATCGTGGCAAAGGGTTGACCGATGTGTCGCGAATCGGGACAGGGGCGTCCTATGCGGGGGAGGAATGAAACCGATGAACTACGTTCCGCTGGGGACCACGGGTGTGCAGGTGTCGCCGATCTGCCTGGGCATGATGACGTATGGGTCGAAGAAATGGCGTGAGTGGGTGCTGGAGGAGGAGGACACGAGACCGTTTGCGAAGCGCGCGATCGAGGCGGGGATCAACTTTTTCGACACCGCGGATGTTTACTCCCTGGGCGAAAGCGAGGTTGTGACCGGCAAGCTGCTGCGCGAGTTTCAGCCGAACCGCGACGATCTGGTGATTGCGACCAAGGTGTACCAGCCCATGAGCGACGCACCCAACGACCGTGGACTTTCGCGCAAGCACATCCTGGCCTCGATCGATAAAAGTTTGCAGCGGATGGGGCTGGAGTACGTGGACCTGTACCAGATTCATCGCTTCGACAAAAACACGCCGATAGAAGAAACATGCGAGGCCCTGCACGATGTGGTGAAGGCCGGGAAAGCGCGGTACCTGGGCGCTTCAAGCATGTATGCGTGGCAATTTCTGAAGATGCTGAACTTCCAAAAGGCGAACGGTCTGGCTCGTTTTGAGACGATGCAGAACCACTACAACCTGGTGTATCGCGAGGAGGAGCGCGAAATGATTCCGCTTTGCCTGGATCAGGGCGTTGGGTGCATTCCGTGGAGTCCGCTGGCGCGCGGATTTTTGACCGGAACGCGCAAGCGAGGGGATGGAAAGAGCGAAACGAACCGCGCGCGCACGGACGAATTCGGACATTCACTGTACTACCGTGAGACAGATTGGACGGTTGCCGAACGGGTGGCGGAGGTCGCCCGAGAGCGTGGCGTGAAGCCTGCGCAGGTGGCCCTGGCCTGGGTGATGGCGCAGCCGGGCGTGAGTGCGCCGATCCTCGGGGCCAGCAAGATGTACCAGATGGACGAGGCTTTGGGGGCTCTGGACCTGAAGCTCGGCGATGGGGAGATCGAGCGGCTGAAGGAGCCGTACGAGCCTCACCCGGTGCTGGGCCACAGCTAGGCGGCCGCCGCTGCGGCGGGGATGCCGACACGGAGGTAATGCCACGATCAGGGAAGCGATGACGCAGGCAGGGGAGTGACGCCCCGGGGTGCGACAGCTAGGCTTTGGGCAGTCTTGGGACGCAGCAAAGGCCGGAAGCGGCAGAGTTGCCTTCGAGATTCGCCCCTTCCTGGCCGGGTCCTGTATTCGGTCTTTCCTTCTCCTCGTCACCCTTTCACAGGATTGCGCTTGCTGCTGAGTCCTATCGCAAGCTTCAGCCTCGGCCGGCATAAAAGGCCCGCACAGAATGCATCCCCTTGCGTTTCTGTGCGGGCCCGCCGGTTGCCTCGCGTTCTGGTTGCCTGGGCGCTGGGATGGATGCTGGGCAGCTTTGCCGGGGCACAGTCTTTCCCGGGCGGTGGAGCGGCGCCAGGTCCGCTGGGCAGCGCGGAGGCAGCCCACGCACGCGCGACAAGATTTCTGGCAGGGCGTACCGTTTTTCCTGCCTCAGCAGGCCAAAGCCGGGTTTCCGCGGCCGAAGCCCTGCGCATGGCAAGCACGCAGGGAGCGCATGCAGCCGTTGCCCGGGCAGGGCCGCGTGCGCAGGCGATTCCTGGCGGAACGCCGGCGAATCTGTCCGCGGTCTGGCAGGCGCTCGGGCCGATGTCTGTGAACTCGGTTCTCTACGGGGGGATTTCCGGGCGGATCACGGCGGTTGCACTCGACCCCAACGACAGCACAGGCAATACGGTTTACCTGGGAACGACAGGCGGCGGTGTCTGGAAAAGCACGAGTGCCGCCGGCCCGTTGCCCAATGTCAGCTTCGCCCCATTGACGGACACGCTGCCTGTCTTCGCGGCGAATGAGGGCGCAACCACCATCGCTTCGATGTCGATTGGAGCGGTGGCCGTGCAACCGAGCCTGACGGGGATTGTGTTGGCGGGCACGGGCGATCCGAACGACGCCACGGATTCCTACTATGGCGAGGGTCTGCTGCGCTCGGCCGACGGCGGCCAAACCTGGACCCTGGCCATCGGCTCCAAGGATGGCGCCAACGGGAACCACTCGTTTGCGGGGCTGGCGACCGCGGGAATTGCGTGGAGCAGCACCACGCCCACGCTGGCGGTCGCGGCGATGACGGTCTCGCTCGATGGTCTGGTGGTGGGGGCAACCAATGGCTCCTCGGTTCCCGGCCTCTATTACAGCCCCGATGCGGGCGCGACCTGGCACATGGCGACGGTATACGACGGGAGTCGTGTGGTGCAGGCGCCCGCAGCCGCCGGCGTGGCGCAACCGGCTGCGCGCGCCACGGCTGTCGTGTGGGACGCGCAGCGAGCCCTCTTTTTCGCCGCGCTGGCGTCCCATGGCTATTACAGTTCAGCCGATGGGCAAACCTGGAAGCGATTGGCGAACCAACCGGGGACCGGACTGACCGCGGCCAACTGCCCTGTCGGCGTAAACGGCGTGGGCAGTGGGAGTTGCCCGATTTCCCGCGGGGCGCTGGCCGTGCAGGCCGCCACCGGCGATCTATATGCCCTGACGGTGGACGCGAACGAGAACGACCAGGGGTTGTGGCAGGACCAATGCAACGCCGGTACGAGCGGCACGTGTGCGACGCCGGCCCCGGTGTTCTCAACGCGCATGGACAAGGGCGCACTGGAAGTTGGGCAGGGGAAAGCCGGGGGCTCCCCCGCGATCGTGCAAGGGAGCTACGACCTTGCGTTGGCAGCGGCTCCGGCCTCGGGCAACGGAACGGTGTTGTTTGCCGGGACTGTCGATCTCTACCGCTGTTCGCTGGCCGCCGGAGCGAGCACATGCGCCTGGCGCAACACGACGAATGCGGGGAACGCGTGCAACGCACCGGCCAACGTGGCGCCTGCACAACATGCGTTGGCGGCCATTTCGCAAGCGAGCGGACAACCGCTGCTGTTTCTCGGCAACGATGGGGGCGTGTGGCGATCGCTGGATGGCGTCGCGCAGACCGGCGCCGCCTGTGCCGCCACCGATGCCAACCATTTCGACAACCTGAATGGTGCGGTCGCCAAGGGTGGATCGCTTGCCGAGGTGGTTGGCTTTGCCCAGGATCCGCAACGGACGGGAACGCTGCTGGCCGGGTTGGGCGAGAATGGATCGGTGGCGACGACAACCGCGGTGGCCTCCGCCGCGAATGCGACGGCGTGGGCACAATTTTCAGCGGGCGAGGGAGGGTATCCGCAGCTGGATCCGGCGAATCCCTCCAACTGGTTTCTGGCTGTCGGCGTAGGTGTGAATCTCCAACTGTGTCCTGCGGGCAGCGGATGCAGCGTCGCGGACTTCCTTCCGCCTGCGACGGTAGGGGAAGCGCAGGTCGCCAACGATGCAGCCTTGCTGGACGCACCTAAGCTGCTGGATTTCCAGGATACGGCCAATTTGGTGGTCGGCACCTGCCGCGTCTGGCGTGGGCCTGCGGGGGCGAGCACGGGATGGAGCGCGGCGAACGCGCTCAGCCCGGCGATGGATGGAGGCGCGACTCCATGCACGCTTACAAGCGCGTTTATCCGCTCGGTCGGTGCGGGCGGGCCCACGGTCACGGCCGCTTCCGCCGCGCAATCGGGTTCGCAGGTCTTGTACGCCGGCATGGCGGGTGTGCACGACGGTGGAGGATCGCTCGGCGGCCACATATTTGTGACTGAAGCCGCAAACACCGCAAATGCGCATACTGCCTGGACGGACACAGCCAGGGGTGCGGTGTTGAACGGCTATGCGAGCTTCAACGCAACCGGGGCGGATGTGTCGGCGGTGGTGCCAGACCCGCACGACCCTACGGGAGCCACGGTATATGCGACCGTCATGGGGTTCGGCGAGTTGGCGGTCAATACACCCCATGTCTATCGGTCCGCTGATTTCGGCGGGCACTGGACCGACATCACGGCTAACCTGCCGAATGCTCCCGCCAACGCATTGGTGGTCGACCCCTACGACGCGAATACCCTGTATGTCGGGTTGGACACGGGGGTGTATGTAACCCAGGCGGTGTCTACCTGCGGGACGGCCAATTGCTGGAGTCCGCTGGGCACGGGCCTGCCCAATGCGCCCGTGACGCAGCTGCAGGCCGGGGCGCAACTGAGCACAGGGGATGGCCGCATGGGCATGCTGCGCGCGGGCACCTATGGCCGCGGCCTTTGGCAAACGCCGCTGCTGAGCGCGGTTCCGGTGCTCACGCCGGGGCTGCACGCCACGGTGTCCAGCCTCTCCTTCGGGCCGCAGCAACAGGGCACGCAAAGCGCTGCGCAAGCCGTGACGCTCACCAGTAGCGGAAATTCACCGGTAACGATTTCCACGCTTGCGGTTGCCGGAGATTTCGTCGAAACCGACACCTGCAGCGGCCAGACGCTGCCGGTGGGTTCCACCTGTACCGTTTCGGTCAGCTTCGCACCGGCGGCGACCGGGGCACGGACAGGCCTGTTGACGGTGTATGCGAACATTGCCGGGGGACAAGTCACGGTTTCGTTAGCGGGAACAGCGTCGGCACCCGCGGCTGTGGTGCTGACGCCGATCGTGCTTTCGTTTCCGAGTACGATCGTGAATCAAACGGCCGCGACACAGATCATCACAATTTCCAATACCGGAGGCACCGCGGCTACGCTGCAAGCGCCCACGATCAGCGGCGATTTCAGCGTGAAACAAAGCACCTGCGGAACGTCGCTACCGGCGCAAACAGGATGTTCCGTGGTTGTTTCATTCACGCCCACGGCCAGCGGGACCCGCACGGGTGTTCTGACGGTGGTGGACAGTGCCGGTACGCAAACGGCGCAGCTCAGCGGAATCGGCCAAAGTCCGGCCACGGACACCTTGAGTCCGCTTTCGCTCACCTTTGGCACACAGCAGATCGGGTCGGCAAGCGCTCCACAACAGGTCACGTTGACCAATGCAGGCGATGTCCCCCTGCTGCTGATTGCGGCTTCGATCACCAGCGGAGATTTCACGGCTACGAACTCCTGTGGCAGCTCCCTGGCGCCGGGCAGCACATGTGCCATCAACGTGAATTTTGTGCCGACAGCTTCGGGCGCGCGCACGGGAACCCTCAGCATCTCCGACCAGGTCCATTCGCAGACGGTTGGGTTGAACGGAACCGGTGTTGCGCCGCCGGGCGTCTCGCTTTCGCCTCTGAACGTGAGCTTCGGGGCGTGGGGCGTGGGGTTGGATGCCCCTGTGCAAACGGTGACGCTGACCAACAACGGTGGTTTGCCGTTGACGATCACATCGATGGCCGTTACTGGCGATTTCGCCATTGCGTCGACAACCTGCGGCAGCACGCTGGCGGCCGGGGATGCATGCAACCTCCTGATGCGTTTTGCACCCTCCGCGGCGGGTGCGCGCACCGGTGTATTGACGCTGATCGACAACGCGGCCCGGGGAACGCAAAGCGTCAGCCTGAGCGGAACCGGCATCGATTTCTCGCTGGTGCCGAACGGAGCCACGGCAGCGACAATCAGCAGCGGCGGTTCCGCGACGTTTCCGCTGCTGCTGAGCTCCGCGAGTGAACTGAGCGGACTCCGCGGCAATGTGGCCTTGAGCTGCACGGGCGCCCCGGCCCACAGCGTGTGCACAGTCAGCCCGGGGATTGCGGCGCTGGGCGGGGGTGTCCAGGTGTCGGTCGTCGTGCAGACAGGCATGGCCACCGCGGGGCTCCGGCCCGGGAACCTTCCGCGGGAGGGCGATTACGGCGGACTTGTGCTGGCGGTGGTGTCGCCGGCCTGCCTCCGGCTGCGGCGCAGGAAGCGGAAACGAGCGAACCGTTACCGCAGCGGTCCGTATGGCGGTTTCGGCATGCTGTTGGCCACAGGCGCGCTTTGTCTGGCGGGCATGCTCGGTTTGGCCGGACTGAGCGGCTGCGGTGCGGGAAGAGCGATTCCCCTGAGTGGTGGAACAGGTGGTGGAACGGGAGGGGGCGCGGGCGGCGGGACGGGTGCCCCAGGCACGCCGACACCTTCCGGCACCTACAACATCACCGTGAACGGAACGGTGGCGGGTGTCACGCACGCGGTGGCGCTCAATCTCACGATTCAGTGATGCCTGCTGCCGGTCGGCAGCGTGGCCGGCGAATGCGGGCCGGCTTCCTAGGCCAGACAGGGTTGACGAAGGGCTCCGGGGCCCAGCACTTTCGTGTGCTGGCTTCCACGTTGACCTACGGTGGTGTCTTCCGTGCCCTGCTATGGTTTCTTGACTGTTTACGTCATCCTTCCGCAGCCTCCGTTTTCGGCGTCGTCCTCGTTTCCTGGTGCCTGGGCTTCGCCGCCATGGCGTGGGTGCTTGTCCGTGCGCGAGGGGGGCCCTGGAGCGAAGTACCCTGGCCAGGCTACGGGCTTCGACTGCAGGCTAAAGGCTTCGGCCGCAGGCTAAAGGCTTCGACTGCCCGCTAAAGGCTTCGACTGCAGGCTAGAGGTTTCGGCCACAGGCCGCAGCGCTGGCCCAGGCCCATTGGAAGTTATAGCCGCCCAGCCAGCCGGTTACGTCGACGACTTCGCCGATAAAGTACAGCCCGGGCGTGCGCAGGCTTTCCATGGACCGGGCATCCAGTTCGCGGGTGTCGAGGCCGCCGGCGGTGACCTCTGCTTTCGCGAAACCCTCGGTCCCGGCGGGCTCGACGGTCCACTGGTGCAGGGCGGCCTCGGCACGATCCAGCCCCGCGTTGCTCCAGTCCGGCTTCTCCCGCAGATGCAGGTCGACCCAGCGCTCCGCAAGCCGGGAGGGAAGCACGCCGCTCAGGGCCTTGAGCAGGGCACCGCGTTCGCGTCCGGCACTTCGCGATTTAAGATCTGAAAACAGGGTCCGGCCCGGTGCTAAATCAAATTGCACCGGTGTACCCGGCTGCCAATAGGACGACACCTGCAGGGCCGCCGGCCCGCTGACCCCGCGATGCGTGAACAGCAACTTTTCGCGAAACGGGGCTATTTCGGCTTTGCGGCCGCGCTCCTTTTTGGCCGCGGCAGAGGAAGTGTGCGCAAGCACCTCCAGCGAAACGCCCGCAAGATCGCTCCAGTCGGCCAGATCGCGGGGCGTGAAGGTAAATGGCACAAGCGCGGGCCGCGGCTCAACAATCCGGTGGCCAAACTGACGGGCGAGGTCGTATCCGAAACCGGTGGCCCCTATCTTTGGGATAGAAAGCCCGCCGGTGGCGATGACCAGCGAATTGCAGGTGAGCGGCCCATGGCTGGTTTCCAGGTGAAAACGCACGGCGGCCTTCCCAACGGCAGCGTTTGTATCCGAAGCTTGCGCGCGGACCTCGCCGATGCGTACTCCGCAGCGAATCGCGACTCCGGCATCACCGCACTCACGCTCCAGCAGGGCGACAATGCGCTGTGCGGAATCGTCGCAAAAGAGTTGTCCCAACGTCTTTTCGTGGTAGCGAACGCCATGTTTTTCGACCAGCGCCACAAAATCCGCGGGTGTGAAGCGGGCCAGCGCGGAACGGGCGAAATGGGGGTTTTCGCCAAGAAAGTTCTCCGCCCGCGTACCGGTGTTGGTGAAATTGCAGCGCCCGCCGCCGGAGATCAGGATTTTGCGGCCTGGCCTCTCCCCGCCATCGAGCAGAAGAACCTCGCGCCCGCGCCGTCCCGCTTCAAAGGCGCAAAACAAGCCCGCCGCCCCCGCGCCGAGGATGATGACGTCGGCGTGTGAGGGCGAAATCGGCACCCACCCAGTTTCGCAGAGATCAGCTACCATTCCGAGCCAGTTACTGTCCGGCTGCGCTCTGTGCGAAGTGCTCACCTGCCATCTCTTCTCCCTTCGCCCATAGTGCCTTCGCACGGTCGGGATCCAGCGCGTAGGAGCGAACACCGATTTTCGCGGCGGGGTCATCGGTCACATCGGCAACGTGGCAATCTTCGCAATACTGCCCGCCGACCTCGTCCGGGAGCGCGACAAATCCCGCCCACACCGTGGTTGCCGCTCCTTGCGACACGGTCTTCCAATCGAAAGCGGCAACGGCCGCATCCTTGCCCGTGCCCAATGCCTCGATGAGCTTTTGAACCGTCTCAGTCTGGATCGCGCCCGGATGAACAGCCGTAGCCCGAATGCCCCTGGACCGATGACGTCGATCGAACTCGACGGCGAACAGGACGGTCGCCGTTTTCGAACGTCCATACGCAAGATACTCGTTGTAAGGGGTCCGCTCAAAGTCGGGATCGTCCAGATCGACGTCGGCGCGCCGGTGGCCCGCGGATGAGACCATGACCACGCGGCTACCTGTATTCGCTGAATTCAGTGCATACGCTGGATTCAACAGCCCGGCAAGACGATTGATCAAGACGAAGTGTCCGAGGTAATTCGTCCCGAACTGGGCTTCGAAACCATCCGCGGTTTGCGCCTTTGGACCTGCCATGAGGCCGGCATTCGCTACGATTCCGTCGAGAGGCTTACCGGCGGTGAGCAGTGAGTCGGCGCAGGTGCGGACACTGACGAGTGAAGCCAGATCCAACGCAACCAACTCCAATTCTGCTCCGGAGGCAGCCCCAGCGCGGGTTTGCTCGGCGATGGCTTGCGCCTTTTCCAGGTTGCGTACGGTACCGACAACCGTCGCGCCGCGCGCAAGGAGGGCTCGGGCGGTCTCGACCCCAATTCCGGCCGAGACGCCGGTCACCAGGACGCGCCGGCCGCGGAGATCGATGCCGGCAAGCACCTCGTCCGCTGCCGATGTTGCGCCAAACTTAGAAGCCATGGTGGTCTCCTCGGTACGACTCAGTTTCGCAGATGGGCGGCGTTGCACGATTCAACGCAGATCCGTTTGCGAGCTCTACCAAGGCACGGTGCGGGACGCAATATGGGATTGCACGAGACGCTGACGAGCGATTTACCCGTCAGCGTGCGGGTGCCGGCGAAGCAAAAGCAGATCCCTGCACTTCGTTACGGGATGGCAAATCAAACGGTGAAGCAAATGTAGCCAGCAACCCAGCTAGAAGATGAAGCGGCCGAGCAGTTGGAGCTGGCGTGCACCGTAGATGACGTTGCTGGTCGTGGCCGGGGTCATGAAGGGTGCCGTGGACGCGGACAACCGTCCAAGGCAGCCGACGTTGCCGGTGGTGGCCGCGGGGCAACCGCCGCTGCCCGGAGCCAGGTAAGCAACGATGGCCGTGTTTACGGAAAGGATGTTGCGGTGGTTGGCAAGGTTGAAGGCTTCAGCGGCCAGTTCGAAGTGGTAACGGTCCTTGAACAGCGGAAACTCGCGCGAAACGCGGGCATCGAGGTTGTGGACGCCGGGGCCTTTGAAGCTGTTGCGACCGGCGATGAAGTTGGGGACACGGGCGCTGGGACCGGACGTAAAGGCCGCATTGCTGACGCCGGCGTCGGTGGTGAGTGCGCGGCCAGGCGTGCCCAGAACACCGCTGGTGAGATAGCTGATACTGCCGCTGACGGTTGCGGTCACGGGTTCGCCGCTTTGCGCGGTGTAGGTGCCGGAAAGCTGCCAGCCATTGACCGCATACGCCGCAAAACGGTTGCCGATGGGCAGCTGCGTGCGGCCCACGAGGGTACCGACGAAGCGGCTGCGGATGTCCAGATCGGAGCGTGCGTATTCCGCGCTGCGGCCCGCGCGATGGCCCTGGGCAAAGGGCGAGAGCGGAGCGTCGGTGCCGTTAAAGGTGCCGTTGCCCCCGTAGGTTTGGCCGCCATCCATGGCCCTGGCCCAGGTGTAGTTGGCCAGGATTTCGACACCGCGCGCCAGCGGCTTATGGATTGTGGTGACCATTGAGTGGTAGTTGGAGTTGACGTCGGAAAATCCCGTCGCCACCGTGCCGACCGTTCCATCGATGCGGTTGACGTAGATGTCCTGCTGTTGCTGTGTGATTTGGCCGGTTAACGGATTGGTGTACTGGTAGGTCTTGTTGGTGAGCAGCGAGTTGGGATCGACGTTGGCATCGACGAAGACGGGCAGGCGCACGGCACGGTTGCCGACGTAACCGATCGTGAGGGTGGAGCGCAGCGGAAGGACCTGCTCAACGGTGACATCCCAGGAGTAGGACAAGGGGTTTTTGAAGCTCGGATCGAGCCCGCGGATGGTGATGGTGCTGCCGGGGACGGCCGCCAAGCCCGTCGGGGTGATGGCTGCGCCGGTTACGGGGTTGACCGGTGCCGGGCCGGGCGGAGGGTAGATCGGCACACCGCCCGCCGGTGCATAGGCGACATAGGTTCCGGGGTTCTGGTAGGTCACAGAGCAGGCAGTGGAAGTCGTTGGACAGCTGGTGTAGGGGACGTTGCCGCCTGTGTTCACGGTGTATTGCTTCTGGTACACGCCGTTTTCGCGCCGTTCTGTGTAGTACGTGGAGTTGGAAATCTGGCCGTAGAACATGCCGCCGCCGCCACGGATCACCGTTCCGGTCTGCGGATTCCAGTTGAACCCGAGGCGCGGCTGGACCATGTGCAGATCGGGGTTGATCTGCGAGGTCGCGTTGTAGGCCACCGGGCTGGGATTCAGCGGCAGCGCGCCGGCCGGGTAGGTGGCGGCGAGGGCGGCGGTGTTGGGGTACGGGAGGTCCGGGCTGGGGACGAGCTGAACGTCGTACCGGACACCGGCCGAGAGCAGGAGGCGCGATGTGGTTTTCCACTGATCTTCAACGAAGCCGTCGATGTTCTGGTTCCAGAAATCGTCCGCACCCACACCGGTGAGTTGATCCACGGTCTGACTGAATAAGTTGTAGTGGCGAACGGACCTGGCCGTGCTGCCGGTGGTGGCCGTGGGATTCACGCCGAGGGCGTCCTGTGCGAAATTGGCGAAATTGTACTCGGGCGTACCGTTGTTGTAGCTCAAGCTGCCGTCGCCGCCGAAAAGATTGGCGATCTGCTCGTGCACAAAGTTTAGATCGAAGCCGGCCTTGATCGTGTTCTGGCCTTTTACCAGTGAGTAGATTTCCGTAGCCTGCCAGCGGTGTTCATCGGGGAACTTGCCGCGCGGCAGGGCCGAGGTTTCGCCGAAGCTGACCAGGCCGGTGAGGCTGTTGAACGGGCCGCCGGTGTTTGTGCTGTCGGTTTCAAGATCGCGGCCCCATTGAAAATGCACGACGTTGGTGGCGTTCGAGGTGAGCAGCGTCTCGGCGTTGGCGATCAGGATGCGCTCATGGAAGTCGGCCGTGCCGTTGTTGCCGATGCCGCCGTTGGCTACCGTGACGTTCGTGTTGTAGCCGTTGGGCTGGTGGAAGTCCTGCCAGAGGAACTCGGCGGAGAGGTGCGTTTTGGGGTTCAGCTGGTAGTCCAGCCGCGGGAAGAAGATGTCCTGCTTTACGTTGCGCGGAAAGGCGCCGAGCTGGCCCTGGATCGCCGCCACCACACCTGCGCAGGCGGTGGGCGAGATGCCGGGGATGGTTGTGGGAAATGTAACCTGCGCCTTGCCGATCGTGTCCACGAAGGGTGTGGTGCCGCCGTCGCACAGGTGCCCCAGGTTGGCGATGTTGTTTGTGTTGTTGAACGTGGAGGTGTAGACGATGGGCGTGATTTTGCGGAAGCCATCGTAGGTGAAGTGGAAGAACAGCTTGTCGCTCTTGATCGGACCGCCGACTGAAATGCCGAACTCGTTCTGCACCTTGACCGGCTGTGAAAGGAAGACGGGGTTGTGCGTGCTGAAGGCCTGGGATTTGTTATACGGATCGAGGGCGTTCCAGCCGGGTGTGCGGTAGTACTCGTAGAGGTCGCCGTGCCATTTGTTGGTGCCGCTTTTGGTGATGGCGTTGATGATGCCGCCGGCGGCGCCGCCGAGTTCGGCCGAGTAGCCGGTGGCGGAGGACTCGAACTCCTGGATGGCGTCGACCGGGAAGACATAGGGCGCGCCGATGGAACGTCCGCGCGCCTCGGAAAAGAACTGCTGGTTGTTGTCCGCGCCGTCGACGATGTTGGTGTTGTAGACGCCGGAGATGCCGCGATAGGCGATCAGGCCGGTGTTGCCGTCGGGAACGACGTTGGGCGTGAGCAGAACGAAGCTTTCAAAGCGGCGGCTGTTGACCGGAACGTTGGAGACCAGTTCCTGGCCGATGACCTGGGACTGCTCCACTTTTTCGGTATCGAGCAGCGGCTGATCGGCGGTGACCTGGACTTCGGTGTTGACGGTCGCGGCGGGCAGGGTGGCGTTGAGGGTGGTGACCGCGCCGACGGTGACCGTGATGCTTTTGTTGTCGATGGTGCCGAAGCCGGTGCCGCCGGCCAGCAGCACCTCATAGCGGCCGGGCTGCAGAAAGGTGGCCTCGTAGTGGCCTTCGGCATCGGTGACGAGGTCCCGCCTGGCGCCCGTGCCGAGGTTGGTCACGGCCACGGTCGCGCCTGGGACGTTGGCCCCGCCCGCATCCCGCACCACGCCCGCGATGGAACCCAGGCCGGCGGTCTGCGCCAGCAAGGGACGGGAAAGGGTGGAGGCGGGAGCTGCGAGCAGGAGCGCTGTGCCCAGCAGGTGGAGACGAGTCAAACGGTTCGATCGATTTTGCACAAAACTCCTGTGTGGATAAGCCGGCGGAAAGGGCGATCCCGAACGGTGGTGGACACCTGGGCGCGTACGGTGCGGTTGAGACCACATGGGGCTCGCATGAGGCCCCGGGGACGAAAGTTTGGTTCAGAAAAGGTACTACCAGCCTCGCCGACTCGGTTTCCGATGTCAAGGACTGATTGCCTGACGGGCGGGAGGGTGGGCCGGGAGGTGAGTCATCGGGGTCGGCGGTGGATGTAAGCTGGGGAATCGGTCTGCGACTACAACGCACCGGTGGCCCGCGATATGACGAGTGTGCAAGACGACAATGTGGCGGGGGCAGCAACGGGGGCAGCGAAGGTCGCCGCAGAAGTTGCGGCGGGGGTTGCCGCGGGGGGACAAAGGCCGGGCACCACACGCCGGCAAATCTACCTGCGGGACGGTGCCGTGCTGCTTGCCCTGAGCCTGATTACGATCGTTCTGTTTGGGGTTACGCTTTTTCTTTTTCGATCGTTTGAGGCGCGCCGGGCGGAACTGGGGGTTCGCTGGTCCCGGCGAGGACGGCTGGCGCTGGCCCCGGGGCACCCGGAACAGGCGGCGGCGGCGCGGCGCACC
>CAXTBI010000059.1:0-19142 GCA_964242195.1 uncultured Acidobacteriaceae bacterium | reverse complement strand
CACCCTCCCCGGTGTGCCCGGCTTCCGGCCCGCTCCGCCGGATCGGCGCGGAGGCCGCTGCCAGCTGTGCGGCCATCTGGGCCGCAAACGGCGCGGCCGCGGCACTGGCTGCCGCCAGCCCCTCCAGCGAGGGTGTATCCACGTTGGTTCGGGGCATATTTCCCCACACCGAAAGGGGTTCACCCATCCCCTCCGCCTCGGGTTCCGCGATCAGCGCCGCCACCTCCGCCTTTTTACGGCCCAACAGCTGCAGGAATCCGGCCAGCAGGGAATTTGGATGGTGCCCCTCGGTCGCGTCCGATTCAGCCCCTTGCGTCGTTGCGTCCCCACGCGACGACAAACTCTCCACCCCGGTCCCTTCTCGCTCCGACCGCCGCTGCCGCCAATGCGTCACGCTCTCCCGTCCGCTGCGCAACGAGGCAAACTGGCCGGTAAACCACTGCGGCGCCGTATTCAGGGCAAAGCTGGTGGCTAGGTAAAGTGAAAACGCGATCATCAAGGCAGTCAGGATCGCGGCGCCGGGCGCATTCAGCAGTTGCACCAGCGCCCCCGCCACCACGGGACCTTCGGCACCGGCCAACGGCAGCGCGCCCTTCCACAAGGCGTGCTGTGCCACCAGGGCCACACCCGCGGGAGCAAACACCAGCCAAAGAAGAACGCCCGCCATTTTGATCCAGCCCGCGCCGACCTTCCGCGAGCGCATCCACGAAACGCCGACCCGCGCGACCACCAAAGGAAGAAGCAGGGCCGCGACGCCGACCGCTTGCAGCGTGAAATCCGCAAAATAGGCCCCCAGCAAACCGGTCCAGTTGCGTGCCGGATGCGCCGGGTTCACACCGCCCGCGGCCGTGTTCAGTGAGGGATCGGAGGCGTTGTACGTCAGCAGGGAAAGGAGCAGGATGCCGGCAGCGGCAACGGCAGCCAACCCGAGAACCTCATTCAAACGGCGGCTGCGTGTGGGCGCGTAAGCGAGTCGTTGCGACTTCATAAGTAAGGGTGCGCGGGGTCATCCGGCTCCGCACGGGAGCCAGGGGCGAGGCAATCGCAACACCAGAGCATCTCGATTGTGCCACATCCCCCGATGCATAGCCTGCCGGCCCGCTACCCGATCGGGGCGTTCCCGGCTCAGCAACGGTCATTGACGCCGCACTTCGGCACCGCTCCCGAAACTTGCAGGCAAACGTCGACGGGCGGAGCGCATCCCTAGGAATGCAAGCCTTTGCATGGACGCAAAGGTTGGGTTGCGGGGATGGAGCCGGGGGTTCCCACTTGCCCTTTTCCCTCGCGGGCGCTGAAGGGAAGGGGCAACATCCTTTTTTCCGTGTTCCGCTCGGCAACATTACGAAGTTTTGGAGAGAATCATGGCGAATGAACTGGACGGGTCGGACAGGAACAAAGAAGCTGAGCGTGTACTTCTCGACGTAATCAAAATCCTGATCGATGGACAAAAAGGGTTCGCCGACATCGGGGAGCACCTCAAAGACGAGACGCTGAAGCGGTACTTTCTGGCTGAAAGCCTCAAACGGGCCAACTTCCGCGCCGAACTCGAAAACGAACTGCATCGCGCCGGTGTGGCCGATGTCAAGCAGACCGGCACAGCCAGCGGCGCCGTCCATCGTGTTTGGGGCGACCTTAAAGCTCACCTCGGCGTCGGCAATGACCACCAACTCCTCGTCACCGCCGAACAGGGCGAAGATGTGGCCAAAAAGGCGTACAAGGAGGCCCTCGAAAAGGATTTACCCCTTCCCATCCGGGAGCTTCTGACCACGCAGCAGGTACACATCCTCGCTTCGCACGACTATGTGCGCAACCAGCGCGATGCGCTCGGTGGCAAATAGCTCACTCGATCGAGGCAGGTGAATGCGAGCGGAGGGGTGGCTTCCGGCTACCCCTCCCTTTGTTTCCGCTTTTCGGTTTCACGCTTCAAAACGCAAGCCGCGATATGGGTGTGCCCCATGAAACAGGATGCGCCATGAAGTTCGGCAGACTGGCCCTGGTCCTCGTTTTCATCGGTGCCGGCGCAACTCACCTTTTGTTGCCGGGACCGTTTCTCGCGATCGTTCCCGACTACCTGCCCGCCCACCGTGCCCTGGTTCGGTTCTCAGGCATTGCCGAACTCGCCGGCGGCTTCGGCGTTCTTCTTCCGGCCACCCGCCGACCCGCGGCCTGGGGCCTGGTGGCTCTCTTGGTTGCCGTCTTTCCGGCCAATCTCTGGATGGCCCGGCATGCGGCCCGTTTCCCTTCGCTCCCGGCCTGGAGCCTTTGGATGCGCCTTCCGCTGCAAATTCCCCTGATCGCCTGGGCCTGGCTCTATACCCGACCCTCCGACCGACGCTAGCGGCGACGCCACCGACGGAACGGAACGATCCAGGCAGACCGTATCGAGCGGGGTGTAGAACGATCGCCTAGTACCCCAGGCTGTACAGAAACAGAACGACCAGGCTGGCCAGAATGCAATAGATCCCGAACAGGTACCAGCGTCCGTTTTCCAGCCACGAACTAAGCCACCGGAGCGCCGCCAGGCCCGCGAAAAAGCTGGCGCACATCCCGATCAGCGCATAGGCCACGCTGTCGTGGAGGTTCACCGGGACTCCGGTCGCCGCGGCGGCATGGGAGGCCTTCAAGAGCCGCTCGGCCTCGCGCCCGATCACAGCCGGCGTCAGAATTACCGCCAGCGCGAAGGAAAAGCGTTCGGCCCGTTCCTGGTTGGCACCCGCCAGCAGCCCCGTGGAGATGGTCGAACCGGAGCGTGAGAAGCCACGAAACGGCAGGGCCAGACCCTGGATTGCGCCCATCCAGCCTGCCTGCCCAAAGGTGACATTCTCCCCCGATCGCGGTGCGCTGCGCTCAAAACTGCTGCCCCGGGCCACGGCCGCCTCCCGCCGCCGCTCCCGCAGGCCGGAAAATAAGATCAGCACACCGGCCGCCAGCAACGCATAGCCCACAAGATCCAGCCGCGCGAACAGCAGTTCGATTTCCGCCTTGGGAGCCCCTTTGAACGCCGTCTTTTCGATGATCTTGATGATCGGAAAGCCGATGACCGCCGTCAGCACCGTGGCCCAGATGGCGCGCACGGCAAACCGCTGAAACGCGTCGCGGGAGGAAAAATACGACCGCTTCCATTGCGACCAGAAGTAGTAAATCACCGCAAACATGGTCCCGGTGTGCAGCATAACCAGGATCAGCGTCATGTCCGGCGAGGAGGGGTTCAGCCTCATCAGCTTTTCTGCTACCACCACATGGGCGGAACTCGAAACCGGCAGCAATTCAGCAAGGCCCTGCACAATGGCCAGAATGAGAATTTTCAATAACAGCATACAAGACCGATTCTAGCCGCAGCCTCCCCATCCTGTCTGAACGTTCTTTACTCTGGAGCGGTGCGGAAGTGGGGGAACAGCTGTGACGACCGATCTTCAGGCCCAGTTCGGCCACATCGATATCTACGTTTTCGACCAAATTCTGCGCGGCAACATCACACCGCGCATGCGTGTGCTCGACGCCGGTTGCGGCTCCGGGCGCAACCTCGTCTACCTGCTGCGTGAAGGCTGCGAAGTATTCGCGCTCGACGCCCAACCCGAAGCCGTGGACTACGTGCGCGCCCTTGCCGCCGCTTTGCAACCGGCTCTGCCCGCGGCCAACATCCAGACCGGCAGAATCGAACGCATGCCGTTTCCGGACGCTTTCGCCGAGGTCGTCCTGTGCAACTCCGTGCTCCACTTTGCCCGCGACGCCGCCCATTTCCGCGCCATGCTGGCCGAACTCTGGCGTGTGCTTGCTCCCGGCGGCCTGCTCTTCTGCCGCCTCGGTTCAAGCATCGGCATGAACTTTGAACCCGTCGGCGGGGGGCTCTATCGTCTTGGCGACGGCGCCGTTTGGTTCCTTGTCGACGAACCCCTCTTGCTGGAACGTACGGCTGCCCTCGGCGGTACCCTGGTGGACCCGCTCAAGACCACCGTGGTCCAGGGCCATCGCTGTATGACCACATGGGTGCTGCGCAAACCTCCCGGCCGCACCCCGCAAGCGTCCTACCCACAGCATTGAAACAGCAAGGCAGCATTGAAACAGCAAGCAGCATTGAAACAGCAAGCAGCATTGAAAGAGGAAGCACGCATGGCCCAGGACACCGCCGCCGCCCCCCGTCAGCACGCTTATACCGGTCCCGCCCTCCCCCAGCCGCCGGAGCCGGAGTATGCGGAGCGGGTTCGCACCCTGCTTTTTCTCAATGCAACGGGCATGCTCTCCACCATGTCGCGCAAGCAGCCCGGCTTTCCTTTCGGCTCACTCATGCCCTACGCTCTCGATGCGCTGGGGCGGCCCCTGTTCCTGATCAGCAACATGGCCATGCACACCGCCAACCTCACGGCCGATCCCCGCGCCAGCCTGTTCGTTTCGCAAAGTGTGGACGGCGACCCGCTTGGCGCCGCCCGCGCCACCCTCGTCGGCTCGGTCGCGTCCCTGCCGGACGAGGATCTCGCCGAAGCCCGCGAACGGTATCTCGCCCGCCATGACAATAGCCGCTATTGGGTGGACTTTTCGGATTTCGGCTTTTTCCGGCTGCAGCCGCTGGAGGTGTACTATGTCGGCGGTTTCGGCGTGATGGGATGGGTCACGGCCGAGGCGTATCGCAACGCCGCACCCGACCCGCTCGCCGAGGCCGCCGCCGGTATCCTCGCCCACATGAACGCCGACCACATGAATGCGATGCTGCTGCTGGCCGAAGCGCACTCGGGTCTGGACGCCACGGAAGCGGCCATGACCTCGGTCGACCGCTTCGGCTTCACCCTGCGCCTGACCACCGCCGAGGGCATGAAGGGCACCCGCATCAACTTCCCGGACGAAGTCCGCACTTCCGGCGAAACCAGGGCCGCGCTGGTGAGCATGGTGGCCGCTGCGAAACGGCGGTAACTGCAGGCAGGCCTTGTCCAGCCTTACGCTTTGTCTAAGCTTTATGCCTTGTCCAGCTTTATGCCTGTCGGGCTTTGTGCCTTGTCTGGAGCATGCCATGACCCCTTTTACTCCCCACGATCACCCCTCCCTTGTCATTCCGCAGCACAGCGGAGGAATCTGCTGTTTTCGGCAAGAGCATGGAGCATTTGGAGAAAAGGGGATCCCTTTTGCTGCGCTACGGGATGACAACCAGGAGGTGAGATCGGTAGCCAAAAGGTAAGATTGACACCGATTCTTCTGCGAATTCTTTCTGCAGAATTGAAGATTTTTGGAGCACCGGGTCGGGATCGAACCGACGAATACTGGTTTTGCAGACCAGCGCGTTAGCCACTTCGCCACCGGTGCCCGTTCTGCAGCCGGCAAGAAAACAATCCCTGCCGGCGGCACACTTACTGCGGTTGCGCCGTTGTGCGCAGGTACGGTTTTACCGTCTTGTAACCGGGAAACTTCACCGCGGCTTCTTCGTTTGAAACCGCACCGGTGATGATGACATCCTCGCCCTGCTTCCAGTTCGCCGGCGTCGCCACCTTGTGCCTGGCGGTCAGCTGCATGGAGTCCAGCACGCGCAGCACCTCGTTGAAGTTGCGCCCCGTCGTCATGGGGTAGGCAAGATGCAGCTTGATGCGCTTATCCGGGCCGATGACAAACACCGTACGCACCGGCGCATTGTGCATCGCCGTTCGCCCCCCGTCGACCTCGCCCGCATCGCCCGGCAGCATGTCATACAGCTTGGCAACCGTCAGGTCGGGGTCGCCGATCATGGGATATTTCACCGGAAACCCGCTGACATCCTCGATATCCTGCGCCCATTTCGAATGGCTCTCCACGGGATCGAGCGAAAGCCCGATGATCTTGGCACCACGCGCGGCGAACTGCTGCTCCAGACCCGCCATGGCGCCCAGCTCCGTGGTGCAAACCGGGGTGAAATCCTTTGGGTGGGAAAACAACACGGCCCATCCATCGCCGATCCACTCATGGAAATGGAGGGTGCCGTGAGTGGTTTCGGCAGTGAAGTCCGGAGCAATATCGTTGATGCGCACTGACATCGAGTAGCCTTTCCGCTGTGTTTGGGCCAATGGCGCTGCCCGTGTCTGAACTTGTAGGAGGTTGAATTTTAGAATTTCTGCCGGTCGCCGCCGTACAACGGACGGCACAGAAAAACCCACCCGGCAATCGCCTGAGTGGGCTCGATGACTTGTGACCTTTTCTACCGCGCCACGCTCATCCGCACACCCCGGTCGACGGACGGCAACAGCAGCAAGGCGGGATGGCGGAAGGAAGGGTCATGGGCAGGTGCCTGGAAACTTGTACCGCCGCCGATGCAAGGCATGGCGCGGGGCAGGTTATCCCCGCTGCGGTGAATCCTATAGTTACGGAAGCTGTGCCCCTCTGTCAACTCCCGCGCGCCCGATTTCCCTTTCCAGCGCCGAAACCGGCACCCAGGCGAAGCCGCGACCGCCCGACCGCTCCCCTAGACTTGGAAACCATGAGAGAACTCCCATATTCGGTCTTGGATGTGTTTGCGGAACGGCCCCTTGAGGGCAATCCGTTGGCGGTGTTCCACGACGGCCGCGGCCTGAGCGCCGAGCGTATGCAGGCCCTGGCACGGGAAACCAACCTGTCCGAAACGAGCTTTGTGCTGCCTTCCGAGGATCCGGACGAGGATCGCCGCGACGGCGTACGGGTGCGCATCTTCACCACCGAGGAGGAACTGCCCTTTGCCGGCCACCCCACGCTGGGCACGGCAGCCTGGCTGCACCTGCACCACCCGCCCACACAGGGCGCCGAAACCGTGACCCTGCGGCTGAACGTGGGTCCCATCCCGGTCCGCTTCCCCGCGCAGCAACGGGCCGACCGCGCCGGCCTGTACGGCGAGATGCGCCAACGCGACCCGGAGTTCGGCCCCGAATACGATCCGCCCGAGATCGCCCGCCTGCTCGGTGTACCCCTCCCGGACTTGCTGCCCGGCTACCGGCCCCAGGCCGTGTCCACCGGCAATGCGTTCTGCATCGTCCCCCTGCGTTCGGTGGAAGCTCTGGGCAGGCTGGCCATCCCGCAGCGCGAGGCCTCCGCTTGGCTGCGCACACGGGGCATCCGGTGGTTCTACTGCATCGCCCCGGAACATCCCGGCACGGGCACGGGAACAGCGACGGAACCGGCCGTATGGCGGGCTCGCATGCAGTGGAACGGCGGCGAAGACCCCGCCACCGGATCTGCCGCCGGTCCCTGCATCGCCTGGCTGGTACGTGTGGGCCTGGCCGCTTCGGCGACCCCGACGGTGGTGCGGCAGGGGGTGGAAATACTGCGCCCCAGCCGGCTCACCGTGCGGGCTACGACTTCGGGCACGGGGGTCACTAACACTTTTGTGGGAGGACGCACAGTCCCTGTGGCAACCGGACGGTTTTCCCTTTTGGACTGAGGACGTTATGCACAGGCGGGGGAACCCGCAAAGTCAATAGCTCCAACGGTTGAGAGAATTCGGTGGATTGGACGATACCGCTTAGGTGAAATGTTGCGAAATTTTCGGGGTTGCCGCGAGCCTCCCGGCTCCGTATGCTCAGGCAATCAGGTCAGGGGCGAACCAAGCAAGGAACATCGCTCTTGACAGAAACCTCACATCGACCATGTTGCCGATTTTGATGTAAAAGCGGACTCCAGCCCGCCACGATCCCGTGCGCCCACCCTTCGGAACGGCGCCGTGACGCTAGCGGAAGACCGCTCACCGTGCACCGGGCATAGCCCTCTTGCGCGACCGTAGCGTCGCGCCTGATGAGCTTGCAGAAACCTGCCCGCAACCACCGGCAGCCGCGCTGACCCAACTGTCTCGCTTCGGGAGACAGCGGCCCGCGCTCGGCCGCTCAACGAGTCTCGATTTCCCCCGCGCACCGTTCGTGTACCGCGTGGGGAACGCCCCAGCACGCCGCAAAAACGGCAGGAGAACCACCGAAACTATGCGCCCTCGGAAAACCATCCTTTGTGTCGACAGCAACGAGCAGATTCTTTCAGTCCGGAAATTCATGCTGGAAACCCGAGGCTACCGGGTGGTGCCGGTGACCACCGCGGCTGCCGCCCTGGAGCATCTGCAGGATGCCTGCCCGGGCAGCGTGGACCTTCTGCTTGCGGATCTGCTGCTGCCCGGCATGGACGGCAATGAATTGGTGCGCCGGGGCAAGGCGCTGCACCCGGCTCTGCCCGCGATGCTGGTTTCGAACATGGTCACCAATTTCGACCGCGCCGGCGCTGCCGATGCGTTTCTGCCCAAGGGCGCCTGCACACCGGCGGAAATGCTGGACCGCATTCGGCTGCTGGTAGCGCGCAAACGCGGCCCTAAAAAGGCTGGGGTGCCGCAACCGACGCAACCGTTGCACATGGCCGTGGCGGTTTAAGCTTCCACCCGTTAGGCTTCCACCAGACCATAGCGCCTTTGCCATTGCTGCTTCAGGCGGGCCCACACCGCCGCACGTTCCTCCGCGGGCATGGCCGGATCGGGCGTTTCCGCGAAGCGAGCGGCTTCCATCTTGGCCCATTCCAAAAGCTTGCGGTCGCGCAGCAGATCGGCCACGCGGAGATCCGGCATCCCGGCCTGGCGGGTGCCGAAGAACTCCCCCGGACCGCGCTGCGCAAGATCGAACTCGGCCAGCTCAAAGCCGTCCTCCGTGCGCACCAGGGTATCGAGGCGCGCTTCGGCCTCGGGCGAAAGGCGTTCCCCGGTAAGCAGAACGCAAAAGCTTTTGGCCTTTCCGCGACCCACCCGGCCGCGCAACTGGTGGGTCTGCGCCAAACCGAACCGCTCGGCATGTTCGATGACCATGACCGTCGCATTGGGCACATCCACCCCGACCTCGATCACCGTGGTCGACACCAGGACCTGCAACTCGCCGCGTTTGAAGCGCGCCATCGTGACCTCCTTGTCGTCGGCAGGCATGCGGCCATGCAGCAGACCCAGTTTGAGCCCGGCCAGCGGACCGGCGCTCAGCTCCTCGTACACCTCTACCGCCGAGCGCAGTTTGGCGCGGTTGGCTTTGCGCTTCGGAGCCGCTTGCCGAGCGACCTCATGCGCGAAGTCCAGATCGGGCTGGTCGTCCTTCTCCCCCTCCTTCTCCCCCTCCTTCTCCCCCTCAATGAGTGGACAGACGATATACGCCTGGCGCCCGGCCTCGACCTGTTTGCGCAGAAAGGCCCAGACTTCCGCGGCGCGTTCGGCCGGCATGCGGCGGGTGGTAATCGGTGTGCGGCCAGGTGGAAGCTCATCCAGAACGCTCACGTCCAGGTCGCCGTACACCGTAAGCGCCAGCGTGCGGGGTATGGGCGTGGCGGTCATCACCAGCACATCGGGTTCCGTGACGACGCCGTTCGGACCCGGTTTGCGCATCAGCTTGTAACGTTGCTGCACACCGAAACGATGCTGCTCATCCATGATGACCAGCCCGAGATTTTCAAAGTCGACCTTTTCCTCGACCAGGGCATGGGTGCCGATGGCGAGATCGGTTTCCCCGCGAAAGATGCGGCCGCGGGCCTCGCGCTTGGTTCGTTCGTCGATCGAGCCGGTAAGCAGGCCCACGCGGTACAGCCTTCCCTTCGAAGGGGATACGGCACCGGACAAAAGTTTACGGGCGGAGAAATAATGTTGCGTGGCAAGGATTTCGGTCGGCGCCATCAGGGCGACCTGGAAGCCGTTTTCAATTGCCACCAGCGCGGCCTGGAAGGCGACGATGGTTTTGCCCGAGCCCACGTCGCCCTGCAATAATCGGCGCATGGGCCGCGGCTGGCGCATGTCGCCGACGATCTCCCCCAGAACGCGTTTCTGCGCAGAGGTGGGCTTAAAGGGCAGGATCGCCTTCAGCGACTGCCGCACATTGTCGTCGGTGGCAAACGCCGTGCCTTGGCGCTCGCGCAAACGCCGCCGCTTCAGCTCCAGCCCAAGCTCCAGGTACCAGAACTCTTCAAAGATCAGCCGCCGATGCGCGAGTGTGCGGGCAGCCTGCAGGTCGGCCAGCGCCGTATCCGCAGAAGGGAAGTGCAGGTCGCGCAGGGCCTCCGTGCGTCCCGGCAGGCCGAGCCGTTCCATCAGCGAGCGGGGAAGCGTCTCCTCGGCCTGCACACCGCTTTCCTCCAGCTCGCGAAACAGCGACCAAAGCACACGGCGCAGCCAGCGCGAGCCGAGCTTTGCGCCCCATGCCGTGGTGCCGCCCAGGGATTCGTAGACGGGAACCAGGCGACCCATCTCGAGCATCGTGAACTCGGCGTCCTCGCCCGTCGCGTCCGGGCCGGGCAGGATCTCAAAGGTGGGCTGAATCATTTTCCAGCGCGTGCCCCCCGGGGCCGCACCGGGTGCGTCCCCGGAACGCGAACCCTCCAGCTTGCCGTAAAGGGCCACCCCCTGGCCGGGTTGAAAACGGTCGCGCAGGTAGGTTCCGTTGAACCAGAGACACTTGATGGTTTCAAGCACCGGCGGCTGCGGGAGGACGCCGTTTGCAGCGGCGGGCGGGTCCGCCGAGCCTTGTGCCGGACGGACGCCGACCGTCATCTCAAAAATCGGTTTGGCCCGTGTGCGCAGAAGAACGGAACCGCGCACCTCGCCGATCACCGAGGCCATGTCGCCGGGCTGGTAGCTGGAAAGCGGCTTGGGGTGGGCACGGTCCTCGTACCGGAAGGGCAGGTGGTAGAGCAGGTCTTCCACGGTTTCCACGCCGCGCTCGGCCAGGCTTTCGGCGATTCGTTCGCCCACCTTCTTCAGGTATTTCACCGGTGTCTGCAGCGTGAGGTGCACAGGTTCCATGCTAACGGTTCAGCGTTGGCCACGGATGCTTCGCCGCGGCCGGCAAGGAAAGCGGCAGATCAGGAAAGCGGCAGGTCAGGAAAGCGGCAGATCAGGAAAGCGGCAGGTCAGGAAAGCGGCAGGTCAGGGAAGCAGGTCAGGGAAGTGGATAATAGAGGTGCGTCGTTCGTGCCGCCATGGAATCCCTTGCCCGCCTGAAGAATCCGCTTGTGCTGCTGGCGCTGGTGCTGGCGCAGACGCTTTGGCTGGCCGTGCAGGTGCATCGGCCCGCGCCGCCGGGCATGGTCTCCGGCATCCCGTCCGGGTTGGCCCTGGCCGGGCCGTCCGGGACGTTCGGTTCGTCCGGCTCATCGCCCGATAGCCAAAAAGTCAGCCTTTTGCGCACCTGGACCATGGCGCTGTTCGGTCCGGTGGAGCGGGCCGCGCAGGTCACCGGGTCGGGTACGCGGCGGCTTTGGTCCAACTACGTCGATCTTCGCCACACGCGCCAGCAGGATGCGCAGTTGCGGGATGAGGTCGCGCGCCTGCGGCAGGAGCAGGCCAATTTCGCCGAGGATGCCGCCCAGGGCCGTCGCCTGCAACGGCTGCTGGGCTTCAAGCAGCAATACCTGGCCACGACCGTGGCCGCGCAGGTGATCGGCACCAGCGGTTCGGACCACTCGCACGTGCTTTGGATCGACAAGGGCTCTGCCGACGGCTTGCGGGCCGAGCAGCCGGTGATCACGCCCGACGGTGCTGTCGGCAAGCTGCGCGAGGTGATGGCACACACGTCGCAGCTGCTGCTGTTGAACGACGCAAACTCCGGGGCGGGGGTGTTTCTGGCCTCCACCCGGCTGCGCGGCATCCTCCGCGGCACCGCCACGGGAGAGGTCGTGATCGGCAATCTCACCGCCGACGACCGCATCAAGGCAGGCGAAAAGGTGATTACCTCGGGTGGCGACCAGGTGTTTCCGCGCGGCCTGCCGGTCGGCGTCATCACGGAGGTGGCACCCGACCCGGAGCATCCGCCCTACACGCTGATTCACATCAAGCCGGCGGCCAACCTGCATCAACTCGAGGAGGTGTTGGTGATCACGGGCACGGTGGCGGATCTGCCGCCCGCGGCGCAAGCCGACGCTGCCGTGGCGGAAGGCATCGCCGAAGAAAACAAGCGCGCCGCCGATCTTGTGGCCGAGCGCCTGCCAAGCGTCCACGACGAACCCGCCGGCGGGCAAGCGGACGGCGCCAAGGCCGCGCCCGGAACGCCCGCCGCGCCCGGAACACCCGCCGCGGTCGCCGCAGCGGCCAAAGGAGCGGGCGGTGTGCCCGGTGTGCCCAATTCGGGCATGCCCCCGCCCAAACCGGTGCTGCACCCGGACCGCTACTCGCCCGGCGCGGCCCCGGCGGCCGGCGATCTCACGCCGGGCGCGCCGTCGGTGCCGCGTCCCTAGCTGGTTCGGGCGCGGGCAGCCGAACGTATGCGTTCGCGGCGACGGTGCATGACGGCCTCCGCATCGGGCATGGACATCACTACCTGCTCCATGTGCTTGCAAAAGAGAGGTTCCTCACTGGCAGTCCGTATTTCCGCAAGAAAGGGATGCACCTTGCTGAAGGTGGCGACAATCTCGTTGTGAGCGGCCAGAAAAGCTGTCGCGTCGATGGCCCCAGTAGTGACGAGCGAACAGGCCATCTCCCAGTAGCTCAGCACGGTGCGAAAGTTTACATTGCGGGCACCGCCGGCAAGCTCCGTCAACTCCGCGAAGGTGAGCGGATTGAAATCCTGAAGGAACCAGGTCCGGGATTCACGAAGCACGGCTTCGCGACGCATCTCGAACAGCTTCAGATTGAGTTGGGCGCTCTCAAAGGGCGTCGGCATGACAGCATAGTGCACCCGCGCGCGCCTGCTCGCAAGCTGCACCTTGCGAAACCCTCTCGCGCGGTATGCTCAAGGGAACCTCATCCCCATGCCTGAGCATAGTTACGTCTCACGACGCGAGCTGGAACAATACCACTTTCATCCCGCCGTCACCGTGCTTGCACCGCTCCTTTGCATTCTGCTCGGGGCCACCTTGCCACGGTTCTGGACGCGGCTGGACATCCTTGAGCTGCCCTTGATCGCCACCGTCTTTTTCGCCGTTTCCCGGCGCAACCCCGTCGCCGGCGCAATCACGGGAACCCTCATCGGGCTCTTGCAGGACGCGCTCACCGCCCAGCCGTTCGGGGTGTTCGGCATTGCCAAAACCATCATCGGCTACATCGGTGCGAGCGTCGGTTTCAACGTCGATGTGGAAAACATCCTGAACCGGTTGCTGTTCAACTTCGTGGCCAGTCTGCTGCAAAGCGGCATGTTGTTTCTGATTCGCCGCCACATGCTGGGCATCGGCACCGAGCACCTCGAACCCGGCTACGACCTGCTCCGCGCGGCGGTGAACACGGCCGTGGCGGTTCCGGTGTTCTTCCTGCTGGACCGGTTCAAGGTGCGGGACGAGTAGACCGCCCCCCCCTCTTCCATGAAGTTCACGGCAGGCTTTAGACTCGAAGCAGCGGGCCGCACGCCGCGGAACGCGGGCCCACGTGATACCGGAACTTCCCGAACTCATCCCCGACCCATCCCCTGAGCTGAACGAGCGCAAGGAGCGGGTTTCCCCGGCCAAGCTCACCGCTTTGCAATACCTTGTTGTGTGCATCCTGGCCATCCTCGGCATCGGGTTGTGGCGGCTGCAGGTGCTCGGCGCTGAAAACTACCGTGTGCTCGCCGAGCAGAACCGCATCCGCAAAATCCCGGTGCTGGCGCCGCGCGGCCGCATCCTGGACCGCGAAGGCCGGCTCATCGTCGATAACTACCCCTCCGTCACCTGCTACCTTCTGCGCGAACAACTGCCCTCGCTTGAGCACGATCTGCCCACCATCGCCGCGGGCCTGCACATGGAACCCGCGGCCATCCTGGCCATCGTCAAGCATTTCCAGTTCGCTCCCAAGTACCAGCCCATCCCGCTCAAGGCCGACATCACCCCCGACGAGCAGGCCTTTATCGCCGCCCACCGGGATGCGCTGCCGGAACTGGACACGCTCGATGAGCAGCGCCGGTTGTACCCGCGGGACGGCTTCATGGCGCACCTGATCGGTTATGTCGGCGAGGTTTCGGAAGCCGATCTGAACAACTCCCGATACGCCTTCTACGAACCCGGCGACGTCGTCGGCAAATCGGGCGTGGAGCAGGCCTACGACGAGGAACTCCGGGGCACCGACGGGTCACGCGACACGGTCGTCAACTCCCATGGACGCGAGGTCAGTGTGGCCGGCGAGGAGTACGCCAAACCCGGCCAGGACCTGCGCCTCACCGTCGATCTGGATGTGCAGAAAGCGGCGGAAAAGGCGATCGAAGGCAAAATCGGCGCCATTGTCGCCATGGATCCGCACACCGGCGAGATCCTTGCCATGGCTTCCCGGCCGACCTTCGATCCCAACCAGTTTTCCGTGCGCCTGAGCAAGGCCTATTGGCAAACCATTCTCGAGAACGGCGATCACCCGTTGCTGAACAAGGCGATTCAGGCGCAACTGGCGCCGGGTTCCACCTTCAAGATCATCATGTCGCTGGCCGGTTTGCAGCAAGGGGTGGCCCAGGATCTGCACGTTTCCTGCAATGGGGGAGCAAGCTTTTACGGGCACTTCTTTGCCTGCGACCGGCACCACGGCGCGGTTTCGATGCTCAACGCCATACCGTATTCCTGCGACACATTTTTCTACACACTCGCCAACCGCCTGGGCATCGGCACCATCGATCGCTATGCGGCCGAAGTCGGTCTCGGGCAGAAAACTGGGATCGATCTTCCCGAAGAGGCCGCCGGCCTCATGCCCTCCGAGCAATGGAAAATGAAGGCCCAGCACGACAAATGGTATGCGGGCGAAACGATCTCGGTCGGCATTGGCCAGGGCGCCATTCAAGCGACCCCGTTGCAACTGGCACGGGCCATCGGCGGCATCGCCTCGGGGGGCGTGCTGCGCCGGCCTCATGTGGTCTTTCCCTCGGAACTGACCGCGCGGGAGCATGAGGCGGAGCTCGAAAGCTTTCCCGGCTCGGGCGACCGCACCATCCCGATTTCGCCCGAAAACTGGCAGATCCTCACCGATGCCATGGCCAACGTCACGTCCAGCCCCATCGGAACGGCCTATGCCGCGCGCCTCGAAGGTGTCGATTTCGCAGGCAAAACCGGGACGGCGCAGGTGATGAGCCACACGGCGCTTTCAAAGACCGGCAAGGGCCACAATACGGAACCGAACGCCTGGTTTGTGGGGGTGGCGCCGCGCCGCAATCCGGACATCGTCGTCGCCGTGCTTTGGGAACACGGCAACTGGGGCAACAACTCCGCCAAGCTGGCCGCGCAGGTCATCAGCGCCTATGTGGATAAGCAGCGGGCCCGCAGCGGCAATCTCGTAAAGGTTGCGGCTGCCTCCCCCGCTGTGCCCGCGGCTCCTGGCGCGAAGCCCAGCCTGGTTGCGGCCGGGTCTGCGGCGGCTGAGCCCACCACCGTGGCCCGCGCTCTCGACGGCGGGCGTTAGAGCAATGTCTGTCCCTCAAGACCTGTCATCTCGACCGGAGCAAAACAGTCGTATCGTTTGCGCAGTGGAGAGACCCCTGAGTGCCGTTCGCCGCCAACCTCTGCATCTCACCGAAGCGAGCAGCGGGAACCGCGGCTCGAAAGGATCCTTCCATGAAAATCGCCTTCGACGCTCCCAGGAACGAGTTTGCGGATGCCCTGCTGAAGACGCTGCAGCGAGACCTTCCCGGGGACGAGATTGTCCCCTGGCCCCCGAAAACGGACGCGCCCGCGAAGGATTTTGAGGTCGTCATTGCCCTTGGTCCCGTGACCCGGCAGGACATGGAAGCGCAGCCCGGGCTCGGCCTGGTCCAGACGGCCAGCGACGGCTACGAAACTGTCGATATCGAGGCAGCGACGGAGATGGGCATCTGGGTCTCCTACGCGCCGGGCGACGCGAGCGGCAATGCGGACTCCGTGGCCGAGTATGCGGTGATGCTCCTGATTGCGGCCTGCCGGCGCTTGGGCGAGGCGCTCGCCTACATTGGGGACCACGGGAAAACGCGCCCCCTGCTCAACAAGACGCTCACCGGAAAAACGGTGTTGATCGTCGGATACGGCGACATCGGGGGAAAGATCGCCGACCGTCTGCGCCCGTTCGGCGTGAAACTGGCCGCGGTGAACCGCCGTCTCGACTCCCTTCCGCAGCACGTGAAAGGGTACACCGCCGATCAGCTGAAACAGGCGGTCGGGGAAGCCGATGCGATCGTCCTGGCCGTGCGCGCGAGCAAGGAAACCGAGGGCATGATCAGTGCCGATGTGCTCCAGGCGGCAAAAAAGGGTGCGGTGCTCGTGAACATCGCGCGCGGTTCGCTGGTGGATGAGGAGGCCCTGGCCGAAGCCGTCGCGGAGGGCCGCCTTTGGGCCGCCGGGCTGGATGTGGTGCAAGCGGAACCCATCGGCCCGGACAATCCACTGCTGAAAAGCCCGCAGATCTTCGTCACGCCGCACATTGCCGGCTTCACCGATCACAGCCTGGAAGGAACGTCCGTCTACCTGATCGAGGCCTTGAACAAATACCGAAGCGGCAAGCGAGTCGATTCCTTACTGAACGAACCCCGGAACCCACGCCGGGCGTTGCATTCCTAAACATCATCCACGGAATGCCTAACCCTTGACCCATGCCGTGTCGGTACACTGAATCAGCCATGAACTCGCGCTTTCGTGATTTCGATTGGACGCTGCTGGGCTTTGTGCTCGTCCTCAGCGTCCTGAGCGTGGTTGAAATCCGATCCGCTACGGCCATGACCAAGTTCCACGGCTTCCAGGTGAAGCAGATGGGCTTTCTCGCCATCGGCCTGGGGCTGATGTTTCTTATGTCGCTGGTGGATTACCACCTGCTGCTGGACATCGCGCCCTGGGCCTACGGCGTGGGCGTGGCCAGCCTGCTGGTGGTGAAGGTGGTAGGGCAACGCGTTCTGGGCGCACGCCGGTGGATCAATCTGGGCGGGGGTGTGCATTTTCAGCCGTCGGAATGGGTCAAGCTGATCCTGATTGTCGCGGCCGCGCGCTTTTTTTGGAGCTTCATCGCCAACACACGTGAGTTGCGCTGGCCCGACATCGCCAAGGCTTTCGCGCTGGTGGGGGTGCCGATGCTTCTTGTGCTCACCCAGCCCGACCTGGGAACGGCGCTGACGTACTCTCCCGTGCTGTTGGTGGGGCTGTTTCTGGGGGGGATCCGGCCGCGGCAGGCCGCTCTCCTCGCGCTCAGCTTCGCCCTTCTGCTGGGGGGCGTTTGGAAGAGCGGAAAAATCCTCAAGCCGTACCAAAAGGCCCGGCTAACGGCCTTCACCAACCCCGAAACCGACCCCAAGGGCAGCGGGTACCAGATTCGGCAAAGCCTTATCGCGGTCGGCTCGGGCGGCCTCTGGGGCAAGGGAGCCAACAAGGGAACGCAGACCCAGGGCGACTTTCTGCCCATCCCCTACACGGACTTCATCTTCGCCGCATTCTGCGAAGAGCATGGGTTTGTCGGCGCGCTGGGTGTTTTGCTGCTGTACTTTCTCATTCTGGTCCGCCTGATAGAAAACGCGCAAACCGCACCCGATCCGCCCGGAACGCTGATTATCACGGGAATCGCCTCTATCCTGCTGTTTCAGGTGGCGGTCAACGTGGGCATGTGCGTCGGGCTGATGCCGGTGACGGGCATTCCGCTACCGTTAATGAGCTACGGCGGATCGTCGGTGCTGTTCACGTTTCTGGCGCTGGGGATGGTGATGAATATTCGGATGCGGCGGTTTGTGAATTAGGCAAGCTCGGAGGTGGGACAGTTATGGGACTTGATGCCGTAGAGATCGTCCTCCGGACAGAAGAGTTTTTCGTCATCATCATTGAAGACAGTGAAGCTGCCGCTGTCCGAACCGTTGGAGACCTTTACACTCTCGTCTGCACTAAGCTGAGTTTGTCTCCACTTGTAGTCCCGATATCCTCCGCGAAGTTACCCACTGTCACAGAGAAAGAGAAGAAGCTTATCTTCTATAAGCACAAGCCACTGCCAGCGCCGCCTGAGGTTCTCCCGTGGTCATCCCAAAGCGTTTGGGATTGCCTAGTTGCCCTTCTCGTCGATCAGCAAGGTCTTAAGCCGGAGAGGATTGTGTCTCATGCCCGTTTTGTCGAAGATCTTGGTGTTGGTTGAAGCCGGTCAACTTGTTGCAGCAAAACTTCTTAAACTCCGTTCTGCAGGAGGGGTCCGTAAGCAAGAACTACGGAAAGAGCGCTGCTGATCGCTAGTAAGAACCTCGGCAGTCCCCTTCCGAACAGCGCAAGAATCATGCTGAAGAAGGACGTCGCAAATGCCGTGATCCAAGCGCGACCAAGCCAACTCATTGAGGCTCCTCCGCCCGGGGAGCGAGTGAGCGGATACAGATTTAGCCAGCAACTCGCTACGACGAGCAAGCTGACGGCGCTGAAAAGTAGACCGCTCCGAAACGAGGCGCGACGAAGCGTCGACAGCGGAGTTTGTGACCCGCGTTCGATTGCCCATGCCGCTACAGTTAGGACAACCGGTATCAGCTCAAGAAGTAGCGGAAGCACCACGAGTGAGAAATTATCTTCCATCTGTCGTGCAAGTCTAAGGCGTCATCGACACAGTCGACTCAGAGCCAGCTCTCAGCATCGATTTCAATTTGGGATGGAAGTGGGCTTGCGACCGAACTGCTCCAACGCCAATTTGTGGTCCTCCATGAACTTTTCACGCGCTTGAGGCACTATGAGACAGGACAACGGCAGAGGGCCTGAGTACCCTAGTCGCAACGGACGAGACCATTCCCCCGCGCCGGACGGAACATTAAACACCCAAGGCCGGTCAGGCGCGGATCGACTCTCGCGGCAGAGGTTTGAGCCTACCTTAATGTGGACGGGGCCAGTCCTTGCCGCTGGTTAGGGTGCTTCTAGAACAAGGACGTGTCTCTTGTGCTCTCCAACCAGGTGCAGCAGCGCCTTGTCGAACGTAGTCAATACCAAACCTTCCTGCACGGCAAGGCCAAGCAGATAAGCATCGATCACCTGATTATGGCCGTGGATACGTCTCGAAAACGATGCCGTTAGCGCGCCCCACTCCGCGGAAATCGGCTGAAAGCCGTACCCCGGCCTTCGCTTAAGTCTCTCCAGCATGGCTGTCGCCCGTTCCATGGTTAGACCGCCCGTTTTCGGGCGCGTGAAGAATCGCAACACCCCGCTTCCGTAAAGGCGCATAACAACCGCCGCAATTCGGACGAATCAAACCAGACTTCCGCTGCTGCATGATGAGCATGGCGCTCATCCAAAAAGGCCAGCACATAAAAGAGGCCAGCACAATATTGACGTCCAGCAGGTGTACCGTCGTCCTAGGCAAAGTCGTC
>CAXTBI010000058.1:0-19530 GCA_964242195.1 uncultured Acidobacteriaceae bacterium | reverse complement strand
GCCAAGCTGCCGCGCGTGCTGTTGCGCCGGAGGGGCACCGATGTAGACGCGGCTGTCTTTGTTTTCGAGTACAGCCTGCATGGGATCCCGACTGGATGTTTTATCCCGGCCGACAGCGACGGTTACCGCACCGTGATCGCGCCCGCCGAAAGCCGGGAGAACGTAGCCGCCGAGGCGGGCGAGTTTCTGCTGAAGCGCGGGGCATTGCTGCTGCTGCTCTCCTATATGGAACCGGTGGACGACGGCAAAATGAGGATTTCGGATGTGGGCACACCGTACTCTGGGCCGTCCCCGCGGACGGAACGGCCCGTCGAAGGGCGTTTGCTGGCTCACCAGGTGCGCGAGTTGGGTCGAAAGCTGCCGTTGGCGGACACGTTTGAAGAGACGCTGGCAGGCATGAGCCGGAACACACGGCATAACCTTCGGCGATCCATGCACGGAGCCAGCCGTGATCTCCGTGCGGAATTTTGCGAGCGGGCCGAGCTCGACCTGCCTGCCCTGCAGGAGCTGGCGAGCGAGAGCGCCTACGGGCCGCCGGACTGGGCGGTGCAAGAACGATTCCGTGCCGTCCGTGAGCTGCCCGGGGGTGTGCTTGCGGGATTGCGCGGGGCGGATGGGCGATGGCTGTCGGTGGTAGGTGCGCATCGGGAGCACGATGCGCTGTGCCTGGATTGGCAGCTGAACCGCTCGGGGGTCGGGGCGATCTCGCTGGCGACGGCGATGCGCGGTTTTCTGATCCAGTCGGAAATCGGCTTGGGAACGCGTTGGTTGCGTTTCGAAAGCGGAACCACGCACCCTTTGCAAAGGGCCTTTATCCGCGAGCGCAGCCACGATCTGCTGTTTGCGCGGCGGGTGTTGCCGACTGCGTTTCTGAAGCGGATGGCGGCGGGTATGGCGACGGGCGGACCCCTGGCCACGGTGCTGACCTCGGACGCGCTTGTGTGGCGAAGCTAGAAGTTACGTAGTCGTTGATTCGTTGCTCTCGAGAGCTTTGTCCCTCTTGTTGTCACTCCCAAAGGGAATCTGCGGTTGCGGTTGCTCTAAGGAGGTCTGATTCCGTCCTGCCAAGAGTTTGGCACCCGAATAGAACGCACATTCCCTTCGGGAATGACAGAAGGAAGGATTCAATCGGCGAGAGAAATGCTTGGACTGGGAGGGCGAGCGGCGCCGCTTCAGCGGGCTGGATAGAGCAGAAACGGCTGCCGCCTGCGCTTAAACTCTTCCAGCGCGGGCTTCCAGCCAGAGGCGATCGTGCGTGGATCGTCGCCGCTGGCGAGGGCGTCCAGGGTGGCCCCGTTGGCGACCAGGCGCATGGCTTTGGCGAGTTGAAACTGCGCCGGGTACAGCCGGTGAAGTGTGCTCAGCAGTTCGATCCCGAGCTCCGGTGAGTCCAGGAGAGCGCGATCCGTGGTGATGACGTGCACGGCCTCGATGGTCTGGCCGTGAAATGGGTAATGATTGGCGTCATCGGCGATCGTGACGTGGATGGGTTCGAAGCGGACGCCGGGGATGCTGCGCGCATTGAGGGTTGCGGCGACCTCGGCGGCGTGGAACCAGGCTGGCGCGGTGGGGGTCTGGCCGGCCCCGAAAACCTCGAAAGGCGTCTCCGTGCCGCGGCCGACCGAGACGTTCGTCATTTCCAGCAGGGCGACGCCGGGGTACAAAATGGCGGCGGCAAGGGAGCGGAGATTGGGGCTGGGATCGACCCAGGGCAGGCCGGTTTCGTCGAAGAACTCGTCGCGCTTCCAGCTTTGCATGGGGACGACGGTGAGCGCGGCATTTAAATTTTGCACGCCATTGATGTAGCGGGCGAGTTCGCCGATCGTCATGCCGTAGCGGATGGGGAGCGGCATGTAGTCCGTGTAGGACTCGAGGCCGGCATCGGAAACGGGCCCCTGCACGGCAAGGCCGCCGAGGGGGTCGGGGCGGTCGAGGACGACCATTTTGAGATCGTGGCCGTAGGTCCGCTTTTCGGCTGCGGCAGCTTCGAGAAAGTACCCGACCACCGTGTCGTAGGTGTAGAAGCGGACTCCTACGTTTTGTAGATCGATGACGACCGCGTCGAGGTCCTTGAGCTGAGCATGCGAGGGGCGCTTGTCGCTTTCGTGCGGGCCGTACAGGGAAGTGACATGGAGGCCGGTTGCCGGATCGGTTTCGGCGTTCATGTGTTCGGTGTCCTGCCGGCCAACGATGCCGTGCTCGGGGCTGAACAGGGTGGTGAGTTTGAGACCGTCTTCGCGAAAACGGGTGCTGTTGAGGATGTCGATGACTCGATTTCCGTTGTGGTCGACGCCGGTCTGGTTGGTGAGCAGACCTACGCGAAAATCTCCATGGTGGGCCTGGATGATTTTTGTAAGGGCGGCGAAGTGGGTGGCTTCGAGGACGTCGATGCCAGTAAGGACGACTGGAGCTTCGTGAGCCTGGGCAGGGGCACCCACCTTAGCGTCCGGAGGAGCTGGACGCGAAGATGGGGCACCCGCTTCGTAGGGGTTCTCGGGGACGGCTGTGGAGGCGGGATCGGGGTAGAGATCCAATGCCTGGGCTGCGGCGGTGGCCACCTCGCCGCGAAGGTTGGAAATCGCGGCGCCGGCGTGCGGGTGGATGGCGTTGGCGAGCAAAAGGACGTAGGTATTGGAGCCGGGATCCAGCCAAAGCGAAGTGCCCGTGAAGCCGGTGTGGCCGAAGCTGCCGATGGGAAATACGCGGCCGCGCGGTTTGCTGTAGCCGGAGTCGATATCCCAACCGAAGCCGCGCAGGGTCTGGCCCTTGACGGCGGGGTAGTTGGGCGCGAGCAGGAGGCGGTCGGGGGTTCCTTTGGGGTTTGGGCCGCCGTCAGGTCGGGCTTCGCCCGAGACCCCACCCTTCGCAGAAGGCGCGAAGAATGGGGCACCCGCGAGCGAGGCCCGTTCCGCGGCGTTGGCGGCGGCGAGCTGGCCGGGGTTGTGACCGGGCTGCTCGGGTGTGCTCAGCAGAAGCAGGGTGGAGCCCTTCAGGGGAAAGCGGCTGGGGCGGTCGGCGAGGCGGTCGAGCAGGGCCTGCGCGAAGAGGCCCATGTCGTGGGTTGTGGAAAACACACCGGCATGGCCCGCGACTCCGCCCATGCGACGCGTTGTGGGGTCGTGGACGGTGCCGCGCAGGAGATGGCCGAAATCGGGGTTGGTGGCGGGGGTGCCTTCGTCGTCGTGCGCGGTGGGGGCGATGTCCACGATCGAAGTCATTTCCCAGCCTTCCTCCGTGTGGCAGGAAGTGGGGTAGCCGTAAACCGGACCATTCTGGGGAGGGAGAGCAAGAGCCGTTCCGAACGTCAGCTTTGACCCACATGCGCGGTCAAAGGCGTGGTACGCCGAATTCACCATGCCGAGAGGCTGAAAAATATGCTTACGGGCGTAGTCCTCAAGACGCTGATTGCTAAGCGTTTCAACAATGAAACCGAGCAGGATGAAGTTGATGTCGGAGTAGACGAATTTTGTACCCGGCGTGGAGGCGAGCGGCGTCGCAAGGGCGCGGCGGAGGCCTTCGGCCTTGTCGGGCGCGGCGAGGCCCCATGGGTCTTTCAGGTCGATGTCGGGGGCTTCGCCGGAGAAGTGGGTCAGCAGCAGACGGACGGTGACGAGCGAGCGCTGAGGATCGTGCTTCGGGTTGAAGGCGGAGAGGTAGCGTTCGAGGGGAGCGTCGAAATCGAGTTTACCGGACTCATAAAGCTGGCCGATGGCGGTGGCGGTGACGATGCATTTGGTCAGCGAGGCCATGTCGAAGATCGTGTCTTCGGTCATGCGCTCGGCGGGAGAAGGCTCGTCGTTCAGGCCGGGTTCATTGGCGAGCTTGCGGTTGCCGTAGGCCTGTTGGAAGACGACCTGGCCGCCGTGGCCGATCTGGACGACAGCGCCGGGGAGCTTGCCCTGCGCGATGGCGTCGTTGATGAGTTGAGAGACGAGGGTGAAGTTGGGGTTGGACGAGTTGGGCGTTTGTGCCTCCGCGGACTGAACGCAGATTCCCTTTGGGAATGACAACAAGAAAAGCAGGAGTGCGGCGGTGAGGGGAACCGGATGTTTTCGCGGCGACCGGCGAAGCACGAGGCTGGCGAGCGAGCCGATGGCGAACGTCGCGGCGGCGCCGATCAGGACGAACCAGGTGAAGGCGATTTTCGGGATTGTGACCGGGCCGAGGTGCACGGGGAACGTGCCTTGCCACAGCCATACATTCAGCACAAAGCCGCAGAGCATGCCTAGGGCCGCGCCGCTTTCGGTGGCGAATTTTGTCAATGTTCCCAGCAAGAAAACGCCGAGCAGGCAGCCGTACGCCACGGCGGCAATCGAAAGGCCGATTTCGACGACATGGCCTTTGCCGCCGACGCGCACGGAATACACGGCCACGGCGAACAGGACGACGGCCCAAAAGGCGGTGGAGGATTTCGACAGCAGCATGCGTTCGCGACCGGTCGCGTTGGGACGGGCGCCCATGTAGAAGTCGACCACCGTGGTAGAAGACAAGGAATTGAGGGCGGCGGAAAGGTTCGACATGGCGGCGGCCAGGATCGCGGCGACGAGCAGGCCGGCGACTCCGACGGGCATTTCGCGGACGATGAACGTGGGAAAAATGTAGTCCGTGGAGCGGAAAGCCGCGGCGGCGTGGGGGCCGAGCCGCTGGCCGTAGAAGACCCAAAGTCCCGCCCCGATCAGCAGAAAAAACGCGAATTGCGCAAAGATGACGACGCCCGAGCCCAGCAGCGCCCATTGCGATTCCCGAAGGTTGCGGGCGGCGAGCAGGCGCTGCACCATGAGCTGATCGGTGCCGTGCGAGGCCATGGTGAGGAACGTTCCGCCCAGCAGGCCGGCCCAGAACGTGTAGCTTTGCGTGAGGTTCAGCGCGAAGTTGAACATGTTGAACTTACTCGCAACCGAGGCTGTATGCGCGATCGTCGACCAACCGCCGGGGACGTGGCGGCCGAGCGTAAACAGCGCGATCAGCGTGCCGCCGACGTAGATGGCCATTTGCACAACGTCGGTCCAGATGACGGCTGCCATGCCGCCTTCAAAGGTATAGAGCAGCGTGAGCGCCGAAATCAGCGCGATGGAGGCGATGTCTCCCGTTCCGACCGCGATGCCGACCACGATAGACACGGCAAAGACGCGGATGCCTTCCGCGGCGGCGCGGGTGAGCAGAAACAGGCCGGCGGTGACCTTGTGCAGAAGCGCGCCGAAGCGGCGGTCGATGAGTTGGTAGGCGGTGAGCATTTCGCCGGCGAAGTAGCGCGGCAGAAAGAGCAGGGCCACCACGATCCGGCCGAGGAGGTAGCCGAGCACCACCTGCATAAAACCGAAATTGCCGGCGAACGCCACGCCCGGGATGGAGACCACGGTGAGCGTGGAGGTTTCGGCCGAAACCACCGACAGGCCGATGGCCCACCAGGGGATGGTGTTGCCGGCGAGGAAATAGCTTTTCAGCGAGCGGTCGGCTTCGCCGCCTTTGCCCTTTTTGCGAAAGCTGAGGCCGAACAGCGTGATGCCGAGCAGATAGACGCAGATAACGACCAGGTCCGGCGTTCGGAGGTGGCCGGGACCGAGCGAAAGGAGGGCGGAAACAGCGATCATTCGAGACTCGCCGGGGTCGGGGTGGGCGGTGCGACCGCGGTGGAGGGCGCCGGGATGCCCAGCTGCGCGGCCGTAGGCAGGGACTTGGTGTCATCCCATTGGCGTTGCGCGCTGCGCACTTTGTCGATGCGGCCGTACCAGATGCCGACGGTGTAGTCGTAGTGCTCCTGCACGGGGCGCAGGGCATAGGGCCGATTGGTGCGCAGCCACAACTGGCTGTAGAGATCGCGGATCAGGGAGTATCCATCGACGATGTCTTCCAGCTTTCCGTTCACGGCGCGAATCTCGTTGAGGTCGCGGGTGACCAGGGCGCGGGTTTTCTTGTCGGGCGAGGTGGCTTCAGTTTGCGCACGGGCGTAGGCGGCTGACATTTCGTCGGCGAGTTGAAACTTGAGGCCGATGAAGTCGAGGCGGCGCGCGCCGAGCTCGAGCGCGTCGATGGCGTCCGGCTCGCGGAGGTTGGTGGGGTTCCAGGCGGAAGTGGGAGTTGCACCCTCCTTCAACCCCGAATCAACGTGTGTTTCTCCGCTACAGTATGTAGCCGTCTGCTTTGCACTGCTCATTTGTTCGTAGAGAGTAGTGCATGGGTACGCTGCGCGCGCTTCGGCGATCAGCTGCATTGCCTTTTCCGCATGCAGGCGTAAGTCACGGTTGTAGGGACGCAGCTTGGCGGCGTAGTTCAGGCCGTCCTTGGACCACGGATCGAGCCAGAAAAGGCCGTTCGAGCCGTCGCCGACCTTTGCCTGGAGCTTCAGCACGTCGTGCGCGGCCATGATTTCGGCCTGCGCCTGATTGAGCTTGCCGGTGCGATCGCCGTGAAACACAGGACCGTAGCTGGCCTGGAAGGCGGGGATGGAGCTGGTCCCGGGCTGCCAGGCGGCGGCGGCACCGAACAGGATGCCGTACCAATTGTTGGCGGCCAGCGATTCTCCATCGTCGTACCAGATGGTGTTCAACTGGCCCACGGCGCCCATGGCCTGCCCGTCGCGGGTGAACTGCTGGATGTTCGTCAGCCCGGTGTTGTAGTTGGGGTAAACGCGCGACCAGTTGTTGATGCCGGGGGAGACCCAGGTCTCGAAACCGGCCTCGGTGAAGGGCTGGATGTATTTGGCAAAGCCGGCCGGGCGCGGGTTGTACCACCAGGTGACGGCGATCGTATTGGCCTTGAAGCTGGCCGGCATGGCCTTGAGCAGGCCGGGGGAATCCTGCGCGATATCGCCCCAGAAAAGCAGCTTGCGATGGAGCGGTGCGAGTGCGGTCTCGATGCGTTGCAGGAAGTCCAGATAAACGGGGGCAAGGCCCCGGCTATCGACCTCGGCCTTTGTGCGCCCCAGGCCCAGATCGACGGTTTCGTCGGCACCGATGTGGAGAAAGGGGCCGGGGTAATCGGCTGCCAGTTCGCCGAACATCTGTGTGATCACGTCCAGGGAGCGGGGCTGGCCGGGCGCAAGCACATCGCCGTGCGGGGTTTCGGCCACATCGGCATATTGCTCGCTCAACAGGTTGTGGTGCAGATGGCCGAAAGCTTCCTGCTCCGGGATGACCGTGATGTGGAACTGGCGCGCATAAGCGGTGAGTTCGCGCGCTTCCTGGGGCGAGATGGACCCGCCCGGGGGCGCGGGCAGCGGGTTGGAAAGGTATTGCTGCGTGTGCTCGAAGTACGGCGAGTAGATGTTGGCTTTGTAGGCGGCAAGGGTGCGGATGAGCTTTTTCTGGAACTCAAAGGTATCCACCGGGCCGCGGGAAAGGTCGTCGCTGAGGCCGCGGTAGCGCAGGGCCGGCCAGTCGCGGATGTCGGCGGCATGGAGCACGGGGTGGCCGCTCGCGTCGAGCGTAATCAGCTGTTTGGCGGTCTGCGCGGCGTAGAAGACGCCGGCGGCGGTGGCACCGGTGAGGGTGAGGGTGCCGGGGCCGGAGATGACGGTGTAGCCTTCGGCCTGCATGGGAACGGGAAAGCCTGCACCGGAACGCTTCAGCGTGATGCGCAGGCCGGTTCCGCCGTCGGTGGGGAGACCCCGGTCGGCCAGGGTCTGGCGCAGATCGTTGGCGGCGAAATTATCTTCGGCATCGCCGCTCTCACACAGCACCTGGATGCCGCTGATGGGCTGATCGCCCTTTTGGGTGACCTCCCGAGGGATGGGGATCAGGTGAATCTGCGCGGAGGCAGAAGCGGCGGCAAGCAACAGGGGAGCGGCCAGGCGTACGCGAAACGGCATGCCCCTACGGTACACGGCGCGGGGTGCGTCGTCCCAGGGCAAATCCCCCGGGAACGCTGGGGGGAATCGCGCATGCAATCCTGAAAGGACTCGGCGCATCTCACCTGGCGAGGGAAACAATGAGCGAAGCGAATGAGGGGCACGCAAAGGAACACACGGAATTGAGTGGAAGCGAGGCCCGCGAAAAGATTGCCGGGCTGGTCAAGGGCATCCGCATCTGCATGATGACGACCCTGGCCGAGGATGGATCGATCGACGCGCGCCCCATGGCGTTGCAGAACACGCCTTTTGAGGGAACGATGTGGTTTTTGACGCGTTCAACTTCCGGCAAGGTCGATGAGGTGCGCAAGGATGGGCACACGACGCTGACCTTTGCCTCGCCTTCCGATGGCAAATACGTCACGCTGAAAGGCAAAACCTACGCCAGCCAGGACCGCGGCAAGATCCACGAGATTTGGAACGACCTGTACAAGGCCTGGTTTCCCAGGGGCGAAAGCGATCCCGAAATTGCCGTGCTGCGCGTGGAGATAGAAAGCGGAGATTATTGGGCCGCGGACAGCAGCAAACTTGTGCGCTACACAAAGATCGCGCTTGCGGCCGCAACGGGCGGATCGGTGCCGGTGAGCGAAGCCGGCCACGTCACGGTGTGATTGGCTTTGGTGGCCAGTTTTCTCGGTTGCGATTTTCTCGATTGCGATCCCGTGGCAGCTGTTTGTCATCCCGTAGCGTAGCGGAGGGATCTGCTTTCCTGACAAAGCGCCATGGTCGCGTTGCAAGAATAGCAGATTCCTTCGCTGCGCAACGGAATGAGAAACCAAAGCTGCGCTACGGAATGACAAACCACAGCTGCGCTACGGAATGACAAACCAAAAAGGATGGGGCGGCCCAGGTCGGGTCTGGGCTGCCGTTTCGGTTCTAAAGCGGTGCCGAAGCGTTCACCACGGTGACACCCGGGGGCGGCGTGAAAACGAAGTTGCTGTCCGGGGCGGGGACGTTTTCGTGCATGTCCGTGAAGGCGAAACTGGTGATTGAGCCGTTGGTTTCATCGATCTGCAGCCCGTGGATGATTCCCTCGCCATCGAGGGTGAAGAACACGGACCGGATGCGCCCCGCCATGCCCCGGGGCACACCGGACAGGGTGTAGCCTCCGTCGGCAAGGGCGAGGGACAGGTTGTCAAGCTCGCGGCTGAGCGCGGTGTGCCCGAGCAGAAAGCGCAGTGGGGATTGCAGGTCGTTCAACTGCCTGGCCGGCAGGCGATTGGCCTGGGCGTCGCCGGGGGTATAGCTGATGGCATCCCTCCCGTCGAGCACGAAGACCTTGCCGGCCGGAGCGTCATAGGACCAGCGCATGCGCCCGGGTTTGCGAAGCAGCAGCGTGCCGGTTTCGGTGCGGTCTATGCCCATGCCGCGATAGCGTTCGGTGTATCGAGCTTCCAGGGAGCGCAGGCGGTCGTAGTGCCGGTCTACCCGCGCCGCCAGCTGTCCGGCTGTGGGGACCTGCGTCGTTTGCGCGAGGACTGCCCCTGTACACAGCAAGGTCGTCGCGAAAGCCAGGAGGCATTTCGCAGCGGCTCGATCGCGCTCAAACCGTAGGACAAACGCACATTCCCATCGGGAAGGACAACAAAGGAGGGCGTTCTTGAAACCATCTGTCACGCCTCCCTCCCCTCAAATCGCGCTTACTGCAGAATGTCGGTGCAGTTAGAACCGCCTTTGGGATCGAAGCGAATGGTTCCGCTTTCGTCCGAGCAGTAGCCCAGGTTGCCGCTGCGGCCGACCGAGACCGGCGTCGCCGTCACCTGGTAGGAGTTGTACTGATCCTGGTTGTTCACCGTGTTCTTGGAGCAGTTTGAAATCACGAAGTTATAGCCGGATTTGGAGCCGGTGGCGAGATCGTCCGGGATCAGCTGCGCGGCTTCCGGCGTGGGTGTACCGGCACCGGTTTTGCCGCCCAGCGACCCCAGCGAGCAGGCATACCCGTGACTCGGGTAGTTGGAGTTGTACTCCGCTTCCATTGAATTCAACATGCGCACGGAGGCGATGGCCGAGGTTTGATCGGCCTTGATGTGTACATGTTCATAGCCGGGAATGGCAAGGGTGATAAGGATCAGGATGATCGACATCACGATCAACAGCTCGACCAGCGAGAAGCCGGCCTCGGGTTCCGGACGCCGGGGAGGGGCGCCGGCATCGGCGAATTCGGTCGACATACGTGGAGTCCTCGGGGAAACCCTGCGCCTTTGGCCGATACAGGGAATCGTGCAGCGGTAGCGACGGCGCATCGGCAGCGCCACTCGAAGTATAGACGTTGACTCCCGGCAAGGGTAACGGCTCCCAAACTCCCTCAAACGGGGGAGAAGTCGCTCCGCGCCGGCTGGCCCTACCTTCTTTTGTTGTGCTTCCCGTAGGGAATCCGCGATCTCCTCGGGTGCCGTACCGCTGGCAGACATCGCTCGGACGTTTCTAGTCTAGAAGGCAAGAACGATCGCCCCGCCCGCAATCATGAGACCGCCCACCAGCTTGCGCACGGTAAGGGCCTCGCCGAGCAGTGGCCAGGCCAAAAGGATCACAAGGACGACACTGAGCTTGTCGATGGGGGCGACCTTCGAGGCCTGACCAAGCGAAAGTGCGCGAAAGTAGCAGATCCAGGAGAGTCCCGTGGCCAGACCGGAGGCTCCGAGCAGAAGCCAGGAGCGGCGGTCGATCGCGCCCAGACCGTTGTGGCTGCCCAGGCTGAGTGCGATACTCCAGGCGAAAACGATTACCACCGTGGTGCGAATGGCCGTGGCCAGGTTTGGATCGACGTGGGAGACGCCCAGCTTCGCCAAAATCGCGGTGAGCGCGGCGAAGACCGCAGAAAGCAGGGACCAAAGCAGCCAATTCACTTCTTCATCATGGCAGATCCACTTGAGGGGCTGCCTGGAGGCTGTGATGACCCTCGGTTGCAGCCCTCGATTCCAACAAAAGAGCAACACTTTCGGGCGCGAGCACACCCGATCGGACACTTCTGAGTGCGCTGGCGGGTACGATGGGGGAAGGGGTGCCCCATGCGTGTGCTTGTGGTGGAAGACGAACCCCGGCTCGCGGAAAACGTAACCGCAGCCATGCGCGAGGGTGCCGGCTATGCCGTGGACGTGGCCCACGATGGAGAGGCGGCGATCCGTCTGCTTGAAAGCGTGGACTACGACCTTGTTCTGCTGGACCTGATGCTGCCGAAATACAGCGGCGAGGCGGTCCTGAGCCGGTTGCGTGCCCGCGACGATGTCACACCCGTGCTTGTGCTCACGGCGATGACCGGAACGCAAAAAACGATCGATCTGCTGAACAAGGGTGCCGACGATTACATGACCAAGCCGTTCGACCTGGGTGAGCTGATCGCGCGTGCACGGGCGCTGGTGCGACGCGGAAAAGGCGTAAAAAGCACCGTTCTGACCATGGGCGTTCTGGCCCTCGACGCCACCCGGCAAACGGTGACGGTGGAGGGTGCGGCGGTGGATCTTTCGCCGACCGAGTACCGCATTCTTGAATACCTGATGCATCGCTCGCGGCTGATCGTGTCCAAGCGCGAACTCCTGGAGCACCTCTACGATTTCACCTGGGAGCATCACTCGAACGTGGTTGAAGCGCATGTATCGAACCTGCGGCGCAAGCTTCGAACCGCCTCGCCCTGCCTGCATTTGGGAACGCTGCGCGGAAGAGGGTATCGCCTGACTGCGCTGGGGAGCACGGATGAGGAGTGAAGCAAACGTTTCCGAACGGTCGAAGCAGTCCACCCAGTCCCTTGTCCGCCGCATCGTGGCCGCCGTGCTTGGGTTGGAGTTGCTGTGCGCGGCAGCGTTCTCAAGCACCGCGCTGTGGCATGAGCGACGGAGCCGGCTGCATGCGTTTGACGCCATGTTGCAGGGCCGCTCGGATTCGTTGCTCGGCGCGGTGCAGGATGCCAACGATCCGAACGACAACGTGGCCGTGGACCCAACCGAGCTACGCTTGCCAAAAGAGGACGTTTACGCTGTGTACAACCAGGGTGGACGCTTTCTGGGTGGCTCCCCGAATACCCTTCTGCCGATCACCGGGCGCGGCGGCGACGGGATCCGGTTTGCCCGGCTGAACGGGCGCGACTACCGTGTGCTTGAGCGGGAAGCGCTGCGCATCATCGACCGCGAGGAAAATGGCGGTGTGGGCTTGCGGCGGCCTGTGACCATCGTCTACGCCGCGCCGACCGCACACGTCTGGCAGCAGGTGTGGCAGGCGGCGGGTTTTTACGCCCTTGTGAGCCTCCTGCTGGTGGGTAGCACGGCGGTTCTGCTTGTTCTTTCGATCCGGCGCTCCCTGCAGCCGATCGAGCAGCTCGCGGCGGCGGCGGGCGCCATCTCGGTCGCAACCCTTTCCTTCACGCCACCTTCGGCAACGCTTCGCACCCGTGAGCTGCGCCCGCTGGGGGACGCACTTTCGGCCCTGATGACACGGCTGCGCGAGGCCTTTGCGAAGGAACATCGTTTTGTCGGCGATGCGGCGCATGAGCTGAAAACCGCCGTCGCCGTGGTGCGGTCGGGCATTCAAGTCCTGGCCCTGCGGCCCCGCTCGGCAGAGGAGTATCGTCGCGGGCTCGATCTGGCCCTGGCGGATACGGAGCGTGTGGAAGCGCTGGTTTCGCGCATGCTTTCCCTGGCGCAATTTGAGGAGCGCCCCGAATCGTTTCCTGCGCCCCTGGCTCTGGCACAGGCGATACAAGGGATTGTGGCCTCGCTGAACACGTTTGCGCTGGCGCATGAAGTTTGCGTGGAAACGTCGCTCTGCGATGGTTTGCGTGTGAACGTTTCAGCGGAAGCGATGGGAACGCTGATCTCGAATCTGCTGGTAAACGCCATCCAGCACAGCCCGCGTGGTGCCTCCGTCTCCGTGCGCGCGCAGCCCGCGGGGGGTTCGGCAAGGCTGGCCGTGATCGAGGTCGAAGACCGTGGGCATGGGATTGCCGAGGCAAGTCTGCCGCATGTCTTTGAACGCTTTTACCGTGAAGACACCTCGCGTTCGCGAGAAACGGGCGGTGCGGGGCTAGGTTTGGCGATTTGCAAAAGCATTGCCGACGCTGCCGCGGGCACAATCGATCTGCGCAGCGTTCAGGGGCAGGGAACCACCGTGCGTGCCGTCTTCAGGCTGGCTTAACGTGATTCGCGGAAAGTAGAAAGCGAGCCGGCCCGGCGCTGGCCTGGAGATTTTTGTATGCATCGACATTTCATTGCAGCTGCCTTTGGATTGGCCCTGGTGGCCATCCCGGCGAGCACAGCTTTCGCGCAGGAGCCGTACCATGTGCTGGACCACTGGAAAATCGGCGGCACCGGCGGTTGGGACTACCTGCTGGCCGACCCGGACGCGCATCGGTTGTATGTCACCCATGGTGCAACTGTGGAGGTTCTGGACACCGGGACGGGCAAAGTCGTCGGCTCGATCGCAGGCCTGGGCGGAACGCACGGCATTGCGCTGGACGCCGATGGTCGGTTCGGGTACATCTCCGATGGGCGCGCGAATGCGGTTGTCGTTTTCGACCGCAAGACCCTGGCCAAGGTGACCAGCATTCCCGCGGGCATCAATCCGGACGGCATCACCTATGAGCCGGTGACGAAAACGGTTTGGGCCTTCAACGGCCGCAGCCAGAATGTAACGGTGATCGATACGGCTTCGCGCAGCGTTGTGGCAACCATCGCGCTTCCCGGCAAGCCGGAGTTTCCACAGCCCGACGGCAAGGGCCATGTCTTCGACAATATCGAGGACAAGAACGTGGTTGTGGCGCTGGATGCGAGGAGCAAGACGCTTACGGGCACATGGCCTTTGACGGGTTGCGACTCGCCCTCGGGCATGGCGATCGATCCGGCGCACCATCGGCTTTTTTCCGTGTGCGATGGGAAAAAGATGGCGGTTGTGGATACGGATTCGGGCAAGCAAATCGGCACGGCAAGCATCGGCGATGGACCGGATGCGGCAGGCTACGATGCGAAGGCCCAGTTGGCGTTCAGCTCCAATGGTCAGAGCGGGACGCTGAGCGTGGTGGATGCGGCGCATGGATTTAGAACGATCGAAGACCTGCCCACGCAGAAAGGTGCACGCACCATGACGTATGACGCGGCGACCGACAAGGTGTATGTGGTGACGGCGGACTTTGGGGCGCGGCCCGAGCCGACGACGGAAAACCCGCGACCGCGACCGGCGGTTCTGCCGAATTCGTTCCAGGTCATCGTGATCGGGCGCTGAGCTTTTCGCTTCGCGAGCGAGACGCATGTAGGTGTTCCCTTGGACATGTAGGGTTTGCCTTGGATTTGTCATCCTGAACGTAGTGGAGGACCTGCTTTTCGCCTCGGGTGCCACGGCATCCTGGGCAGAAAGCAGATCCTTCGCGTTGCTCAGGATGACAACTCCAGGCAATCGGCGATCAGCCAGCCGCTTGTTCGGGGGCGTGGTGGCGGGTGAAAAGGAAATAGACCACCGGTGTGACGATCAAGCTGAGCAGCATCGAAACCGCGATGCCGCCGATGACGGCGATTGCCAGCGGCTGCAGCATTTGTGAGCCTGCGCCGAGGGCAAGCGCGAGCGGAAACATGCCGGTGACGGCGGCGAGCGCGGTCATGAGGATGGGGCGCAGGCGGCGTTGTGCAGCCATCAGCATGGCTTCGCGGGCGTCGAGGCCCTCGGCGCGAAAGCGCTCGTCGGCGTCGAGCAGGAGGATGCCGTTTTTGGCGACGATGCCGATCACCATGATGAGGCCCATGAAGCTGGCCACGTTGAAGCTGGTGCCGGTGATCAGAAGTGCGCCGACGACGCCGGAGATGGACAGCACCGAGGAGGTAAGGATGGCGGCCGGTGCGGCGAAGTTGCGGAACTCCGTGAGCAGGACACCGAAAACCAGCACAAGCGCCATCAAGAGCACGCGGGCGAGATCGGCGAAGGATTTTTGCTGCTCCTGGTAGGTCCCGCCGTACTCCACGCGAACGGTCGGCGGTAGGTGCATGGCCGCAACGCGCGCCTGGACGAGCTTGACCGCGGTGCCGAGGTCGGTGCCTTCAAGGCGACCCGTGGCGACCACGAGCCGCTGCAGGTTTTCGCGGCGAATTTCATTTTGCGGCGGGAGTTCGGTGATGTCCGTCATGGATCCAAGCGACGCCAGGTGCCCGGAGCTCGAGTTGAACACCGTGTCGCGGATGGCATCGAGCGACTGCCGCGTTTCGTCCCCGAGCCGAACGCGCACGGTGTAGGGCCGGCCGTTGCCGATGACGGGATTGGCGACCTCGAGGCCGTCGAGAATGGCGGTGGCGTCCTCGGCGACCTCTTGCGGGGTGAAGCCGAGCCGCGCGGCGAGTTGGGGGTTCACGGCGAAATTGGTGGCAGGCCCGCTCAGGGTGTTGTCCACGCCGTTTTGCACATCGACGACGCCGTTCACCTTCTTGATTTCGTTGGCCACGCGCGGACCGATGCGGTTCAGCAGCAGCGGATCGGCGGCGAATAGCTTAATTTGAATCGGTTCGGGCGCGTTGGACAGGTCGCCGATCATGTCCTGGAGCACCTGGGTGAACTCGACGTCCAGCACCGGTTCCTGCGTTTTGATCTGCTGCCGGACGTCGGCCATGATCTCGTCGATGCCGCGGCTGCGCTTGCTTTTCAGCAGGACGCTCATGTCGCCGGTATTGGCTTCGGTGACGGCGGCCAGGCCCAACTGCATACCTGTGCGGCGGCTTACGCTTTGGACCTCGGGCGTCCCTCTCAGGATACGTTCGACGCGATCGAGCACCTTCCCCGTGGCGGCGAGCGAGCTGCCCGGGGGCATGATGTAGTCGATGATGAAGGCGCCCTCGTCCATGGAGGGCAGAAGATCGGAGCCGAGCCCGCGGTAGGCCATGTAGGTGCCGAACACCAGCAAGACGCAGAACACACCGAGCCAAATTGGCCGGGCAAGGGACCACACCAAAGCGCGTTTGTGCCACTGCATGATGCGTCCGAGGAAGCGGCCGGGCGCGGGGTGTGCGACTTTGGCGGATGGTGGTGCGGGGCTGTTGCCGGCGGCTGCATTCGCGGCGTTCGTATGCGGTTGCAGCAGCAGCATGGCAAGACCGGGCGTCCAGCTGACAGCGAGCAGAAGCGAGGTCAGCAGGGAAACGGCCATGGTGATGGCGAGCGCGCGGAAAAAGCTGCCGGTAACGCCGGTGACCGCGATCAGCGGAAGAAACACCACCACGGGCGTAATCGTCGATCCGATCAATGGACGCGCGATCTCGTGCAGGGCCTTGCTCACGGCTTCGACGCGACCCTCGCCGGCATCGCGATGCAAAACGATGTTTTCGACGACCACGATGGCATCGTCGATGACCAGCCCGATTGCCGCGGCAAGGCCGCCCAGGGTCATCAGGTTGAAGCTTTCGCCCATGAGCCAAAGCGCCAGCACCGTGACTGCCACGGTGACCGGAATGACCAGGCCGGCGATGAGCGAGGAGCGCCAGTCGCGCAGAAAAAGAAACAGGATGATGCAGGCGAGCGCGACCCCGATGAGAATGGCATCGCGCACACTGCGAATGCTTTCGCGCACCAGCAGCGACTGGTCGTAGAAGGGCTGGAGGACGACGCCGGCGGGGAGCTTGGCACGCAGTTGCGCAATCTGCGCATCGACCCCATCGGCCACGGCCACGGTGTTGCTGGATGGCTGACGCGCGATGTTCAGCAGCACCGCCGGCTGGCCGTTCGCCGAGACCGCGGTGTAGACCGGCATGGGTGCACGGATCACCGTCGCCACATCGCCCACGCGTACCGGCGCGCCACTGCCGGTGGTCTTCACGGAAAGCTGGCGGAGGCCCTCGATGTCGTGTGCCTGTGCACCCACCAGGGCCAGCACGAGTTGGTGATCCTGCTGATACAGGCCGGGCGAATCGATGATGTTGCTGTTGCCGATGGCGTTGGCCAGATCCATCACCGTCACGCCGGAGGTTTGCAGTTTGGCGGCGTTCGGCACAACGTGAAACTCGGGGATCTGGCCGCCCTGGACCGTCACCGTGCTGACGCCGTTCACGCGATTCAGCGGCGGCTTCAACGTGTAAGTCGCGAGCTCCCACAGATCACTTTGCGAAACGGTCTTCGAGGTAAGGCTGTAGCCCAGGATCGGGAATGTCGCGAATGTAAGGCGATTGCTTGTAATTTTCGCCGTGGGGGGAAGCGTCGACTGCACGCGGCCGAGGGCGGCGTTGACCAGCTCCAGGGTGCGGAACATGTCGACCGACCAATCGAAGAAAAGGCTGACCTCGGCCGATCCGCGGCTGGTGGTGGAGCGCACCGTTTGCAGTCCGGGAACGCTGTTGACGGCATCCTCGATCGGCTTGGTGACGGTGACCTGCATCTGTTCGACCGGCATCACGCCGTTGTCGACACCGATGACGACGCGCGGGAAGTTTGTGTCGGGGAAGACCGCGATGGGCGTCTTGTAGAAAGCGTACACACCGGCCGCGGTGAGGGCCAGGACCGCAAAGAAGATCGTTCTGACCCAGCGTGGCAGCCAGAATGTTTCCTCTGTGGGGATGTTCGCGGCGGCCTCCGTTGGGTCGCGCGGCGTGAGGGCGGCCATCAGTCGTCGCTCCCAGCTTGTTTGCTCCCGTCCGTTTTACTTCCGGATTTGGCAGCAGGACTCCCATCATCGTCTCCGGCCGCGGTCTTCACCTTGGTTCCGTCGTCCAGCCCATAGCCGCCTTCGACGACCACGGTATCGGCAGATGTGACGCCGCTGACGATCTGCACACTTTCCTTGTTGCGCAGGCCGACCTTCACAGCGCGCTTATGTGCGGTGCCGTCGGGAGCGACCACCAGAACATCCGTGCTGCCGTCCTCGGCGGGCAGAATCGCGGAGGCGGGCACCTGCACTGCCTCCGGCACGGTGAACCCGCGGATCACCGCATGCACCGGGGTTCCGACCTTGAAGGCGCCATTTGCGTTCGGGAGTTTCAACCAGATCTCCACGGTGGTGGATCCCGGGTCCAGCGTCGGGCTGATAAAGCTGACGGTTGCCGGTTGCGCTTCGATGACCCCGGGAACATGCAGCTCCGCCGATCCGCCGACCCGCAGCATCTGCGCCGTGGCCTGGCCCACATGCAGCTTGGCCAGCAGGGAAGACGTATCCATCACGGTGATGATCGGCGTTCCGGCCGTGGCCGTCTCCCCTGAAAAATACGGTCGTTCGGTGACCACGCCATTGATGGGGCTGCGAAGACTTGCATACCCGGTTTGGGCCTCCGCGCTGAGCAGGCGTCCGCGCGCCGCCGTGAGTTGCCCCCCGGCCGATTCCGTGGCGGTCCGGCCGGTGGTGTCGCGCGTGGCGGCCAGATGTTTTACCGCGGTGTCGAAGGTCACCTGCGCTCCCACCGCGGCGGCTATCGCTGAATCGGTGTCGCGGCCCGCGATTGCGCCTTCCCGCAGCAGGCGCTTGCGTTCTTCCGCGGTGCGGTTGGCGAGATCGAGGTTGGCGCGGGCCTGGGTCACATCCAGCTGGGCTTTTTGCAGGTCTTCCGGAACCGTGGCGCGTGTGGCGGTGGTGTACGCCGCCTGTGCCTGCGCCAGGCCTCCCTTGCTTTCAAGCGCGGTCCCTTGCAGATCGCGGTCCTCCAACGTCAGCAGCAGCTGGCCCTTGCGCACATGCGCTCCTCGTTGCACATACTCGGCACGAATCGGTGCACTGAGGCGGGCGGCGAGGGCGGCCTGCGACAGGGGCGCGAGAATGGCATCGGCGGAGATTTCCTCCGCGATGGGGCCCACCGATGGATGCGCGGTCACCACCGCGACCGCGGTATCTTCGGCGTCGGCGGCCGGGGCAGGCTTGGATTTGCACCCCACCGTGTACCCCATTGGAGCCAACGCGCACAGCAGCAGAAGGGTCGACCGTACCGTCCGGGATCGTGAGGGGAAACCGAGTTGCATCGCCTAGAGCCTTCCTGTCAACGTCTGGAGTTGCGCAAATGCGAGCTGGTAGCGAACGGCGCCATCGATGCGTGCGTTCTCCTGAGTGATGAGCGTGTTTTGCGCGTCGACCACATCCAGTACCGTCGCCTCGCCGTCGGCATAACGCAGGTTGGTCAAGCGCAGACTTTCGCGCGCGGTCAGCACACTGCCTTCCAGGGAAGCCAGCTGCTGACGGGCCAAATCGGCCTCGGCATAGAACTCGTTCAGGTCGGCAACGGACCTGCGCCCCGCCGCTGTTACCGCTACCTTCACGGCATCGGAGCGGATGCGCGCTTCCTTCACCTTGCGTTCGGTGGTCAACCAGTCCCAAAGCGGAATGTCCAGCGTCGCGCTTGCCGAATAGCCCAGGTTGCGCGCACCATCGGGCCCGCGGCGCGCCAGTTGCGGCGCATCAATGCCGTACGTGAAGTTCAGCCCCAGGTCGGGTAGCAACGCGGCCTGCGCGGTCAGGGTCTCGGCCCGGCTGGCCCCCAGGCTGGCGAGCGCGCTCCGCAATTCGGGGTTGTTCGCCCTTGCCGCAGCCTCCACGCCGGCGCGCTCCGGCAGCAACGGCGGGGCGGCGGGAGGGGCCAGCCCGTAATCGACGGAGGGGGCCGGAAACCACAGAACGCCCAGCTCCAACCCCGCGTTGGCGGCCGCGAGCTTCGCTTCCGCCAATGCCCGCCCCCCTTCCTGCTGTCCCAGTTGCGCTTTCACGACGTCGGCGTGGGCGGCTTCGCCCGCGGCTTCGCGCTTTTTGGGGG
>CAXTBI010000057.1:0-20443 GCA_964242195.1 uncultured Acidobacteriaceae bacterium | reverse complement strand
GCGCACCGACCGCACCGGCCCGGCCGAGCCATACAATGGACGGCATGTGGCCCAAGGCCTTTGCTCAATTCATCGAACTCGCTCCGCACATCTCCCGCCTTCTGCCCATGGCCGATCGCTTTCTGCAAAGCAAGGCCGCCACCGACGACGCCGGCCGCCGAGCCCCCGACACCGCGACCGCTGGCCTGGGTGCCGAGCTTGGACGCATCGCCTTGGCTCAGGCCGGCATCTCCACCCAAATCAACAGCTTGGGTGAGAAGGTCGCCGACCTGGGAAGCGAGACGCGCGGCGTCAAAACGGCCTTGGAGTCCGCCGAAGCACGCTTCGCCGCATCCGAGAACCGCTCGACCAGCTTCGAAACGCGTCTGTCCACCATCGAAGGGCGCATCGGCGGAATTGAAGATCACCTGGGCGGGATCGAGGCGCAGCTTCGGCGTGTGGGCGAACGCGTCCGGCTCGCGCCCGTCGTTCTTCTGCTCGTGCTTACCAACCTGATCCTGCTCGCTGCGGTGCTCCTGCTGCTTGTGCGCGGGCACTAGACATCTCCGTGAATCAGCAGCCCCCCAAGCCCCTTCACACCACGCTAGATCACCGTGGCGGCCTCCGCAAACTGGCCCAAACGCTGGCCCAGCAACGTGCCGCGCAGAATTCGCAACCTCCCTCACGGCCACGACGGCGATCCGCACCGTCCCCTTGGACAACTGCGCTGTTGGGCTTGGTTCTGCTTGCTTTATGGCTCAGCTGGCCCTCCATCCGGGCCGACATTCAGGCCGCCGCCGTTCTGAAATTGGTGGCCAACCAACCCGTGCCGGAGTATCTCCGCTGGACGGTACAGGACCGGGTTGCAGTGGAAGATTTGACCGTTCCGACCAGGGCAGGACCGGTGCGTGGGCGCATGTACACCCCCGTCGCCCACCCCAATGCCCCCGCTCTGATCGTTCTGCACGGTGTACATCACCTTGGAATCGATGAGCCGCGCCTGATCGCTTTTGCCACGGCGATGAGCGCCTGCGGCCTGCGTGTGCTCACGCCCGAACTGCCGGACATCCGCGATTACCATATCGGCCCCAATTCCATTCTCACCATCGGCGACTCCACCGCGTGGCTCGCCGGTCGCAGCGGCGGCGAACCGGTGGGCATCCTGGGCCTCAGCTTTTCCGGTGGACTCGCGCTGCTGGCCGCCGCCGACCCGCAATTTCGGCCAGGTATCAAGTTCGTTGTGGCTGTAGGCTCGCAGGACCAGATGCAGCGCGTGTCCGCCTATTATCGAACCGGAGAAGACCAACTCCCCAACGGCACGGAGGAACTGCTGCCTCCCCATGAGTACGGTCCACTGGTGCTCGAATATGAGCATCTGGAGGATTTCGTTCCGCTTGCCGACATTCCCCCGCTTCGATCCGTTCTGCGCGCTCACCTGTATGAGGATGTGCCCGGAGAAAAGGCGGCGCTTGCCCGCCTGAACGAGCGCCAGGCCGGCGAAGCGCGAGCCTTGATGGCCACCGACCTGCCGACAACACGCGCCATGCTGGCCAAAACCGAGGCCAACCACGTCATGGACATGGCGCAGGTCAGCCCCCACGGGCACCTCGGCCAGCTCACCACGCCGGTCTACCTGCTGCACGGCGCGGGCGACAACATCATTCCGGCCGCGGAAACGCTGTGGATGGAAGCGGAGTTGCCCAGCGCCACCCTGAAAGCCGCACTGATTTCCCCTGTCCTGTCCCACCTGGATCTCGATGGCGCCGGTCCAGGCGTAACGGACAACCTTCGGCTTGTACACTTTTTTGCGCTGATCCTGCGCGCCGCAGAAGCTCCCGCGTCCAGGCCCTGAGCTGCACTCCCGCAAATGTACGCAAGCGCAGCGGAGAACCTGCTCTTCCTGGTTGTCATTCCGTAGCGCAGCGAAGGAATCTGCTTTCTTAGTTGTCCTTCCGTAGCGCAGCGAGGGAATCTGCTTTTCTTAGTTGTCATTCCCGAAGGGAATCTGCGTTTGTTTCACCGTCGCCCGCATGTGCACGATCGACAAGCTCACCCTAAATCCGCATCAAGCTTTGCTCTCTTCCTTCACTCCAAAGCTGTAAGTTAAGCTCATGGCCGATCTGATCGCCCTTCCTGACATTCTCGCCGCCCGCGATCGCATCGCCGGCATCGCCGTGCGCACACCTCTGGTCGCGCTGGACCCTAGGAGGCTGCGGCCAGCAGCCAAAGACCTGCAACTAACACTGGACGACACCCTGCCGGCCATCTATCTAAAAAACGAAGCTGCCCAGCCCATCGGCTCCTTCAAATTACGAGGCGCCTATAACCACGTTGCCGCTTTGGCCGAGCGCGACCCGGAAGCCCTGGCTCGCGGTGTGATCACGTTCTCCTCCGGAAACCATGCGCAGGGCGTGGCCTATGCCGCGCGCGCGTTGGGAACCAAAGCCGTCATCGTCATGCCCGAAAACGCGCCGCGGGTAAAACGGGACGCCACCGCCGCACTCGGTGCCGAGATCGTCACGGTCGGCCCGGCTTCAAGCGAGCGCAAACGCCGGGCCGAGGAACTTCTGGCCATGCACGGCTACACCATGGTTCCCCCCTATGACGATCCCTTCATCATCGCGGGCCAGGCTACCTGCGGGCTCGAAATCGCCGAGCAACTCGCACAACTCCCCGCCGAAAGAACGACAAGCGCCACTCCTGCGCTTCCCCTCCCCCACGGCTTCGACCTCTCTTCATCCCCGCCGGCGCTAACGCACACCTTGGTGCTCTGCCCCGTTTCCGGCGGTGGTCTGCTTTCGGGCGTCGCGGCTGGAGCGAAACTCGCCAGCGCGGCCGCGGGGCAGCCGGTGCCGCTGGTTTGGGGCTGCGAACCGGAACTAGCCGCCGACGCGCACGAGAGCTTCTACACCAAAACCCTTGTGGGGTGGCCCGCGGAGCAAACCGTGCGCACCCTTGCCGATGGCCTGCGCACCCAATCCCTCGGCGATCGAAACTTCCACCACGTGCTGGCGTACGTAGACGGCATCCTCACCGTCACCGAGGCCGAAATCCGGCTGGCGACTCAACTGATTCTGTTCGCAACCGATCTGATCGCCGAACCCTCCGGCGCCGTTTCGCTCGCGGCGGCCCTCTTCCATCGGGCGGAACTCCCCCGTGCCGCCCGCATCGTCGTCGTCATCTCCGGCGGCAATCTCGACCCGGCGCTGCGAGCGGAACTGGAGTTGTCCAGGGCGATGTAAAGCAACGTAGCAGCGAGCGTAGAGCCTTCCGCGAAAGGAACATGTACCTTGCCGCCTCAAAAAAAAACTCTCCCCAGCCGCATGTGGGCCGGGGAGAGTGCCAGTTACACCGTTGTAGGTACAGGATTCTTACTTGCTTGCAAGAACCGTCACAACATTCGAAGCCGAAGCCGCATACGCTGCTGTGCCCGCGAATGTAGCGCTGAAACCGTACGCTTGCACCGAGGCCGGCAACGTCCATACAGCGATGCCGTTGATCAGCCTGGCAGAGATCGTCTTGATCCCAAGCAGTTTCAGAACGACGATTCCGCTCGGTACCGCGTTACCGGAAGCATCCTTCACTGTTGCCGTGACCTGCACCGTTTGGTTCAGCTTCGAGTAGCTCTGTCCCGAGGCCGCTGTTGTGGTAGGTATCGGTCCCGTAAACGTGGCGACCGGCTTGGGCGCAGGCCAGTTAAGGCTGACGTTGGTCAAGGACGCCTGCGAACCGGCCTGCAACGCACCGACGCTGGGAGAACTCTTCCACGGATTGCCATCGAAATCCGTCGTCAGTCCGCTCACCGGCACACCCGCAGACGTCAGTGGGCTGCCCGAAGATAAGGCAAAGTTATAGTTGTCCAGGGCCGCCTCGGTGGTAAAGGAGGGAAGCTCGCCTTGAAAGCCGGGTTCCGTGCAGGCTTCCTGCGCTGCCGTTCCCTTGGTCGCATAGGGCAACTGGTTGGCCTGGCAGGATCCACGGAAGCCGTAATAGCTGTTGTTCAACCGGTTCATCGTCCCGATCGGAGCCGTCGAGCTGTTGCAGTACGCCCCGCAGTACAGGCCCGGCCCGCCGCCCTGCCCACCATAGGAGTAGGTGGTCGGATTGTCATAGCCTCGGAAGATGTTGTTGGTAAAATTAAAGGTAGTGCCCGAGCAATTCTGCACACCATTCTGAGTGGCGCATTGAAAGTCGACCGTGGTCGGGCTATACGTAACCACGGTATTGTTGGCGAATGTCGTTGTATTGCCGTTGTAAGCCTCGAAACTGATGCCGTCCCCCGCCCGGCAAAAAGTCGAAAGGTGCTGGTTGTAGGTGGAAGGCAAACCCGTCATCGGCGCCTGCATGCGGAAGCAGTTTGCCAGGGCGATGTTGTTTTCAACCGTCACGCTGCTGAAAGCCGGGCCCCACTTAAACTGGCCGCCCATGTTGCCATAACTTGCCGAGTTGGTGATCGACAGAGTGAAGTTCCCATTGTCCACGTGCCCGAAATCTTCGCCATCCTGTGTGTTGTACCGGAAAATGTCGTGATCCATCAGAACATTCAGCCCTGTACCTGCCGGCGATCCGATCCCGTCGCCGTACCCACCGCTGTTCTGGTCGTAGCAGGAAGCTACCGGAATCGCATGCACCGCCGGATACTCCTGATTGCATCCATTCCACTCAATAATCGAGTAGGTCATTTTCAGCGTCGCGTTCAGGCTCGGTGTCGAGCTTCCGTCATCGAAGTCCCAACCCGCTTCTCCATTGGTATCGATGTCGATGCGATTCGCGGTGATCAAGCCACCGATCGGCCCAATGATCCCGCGGTCGGTATGACCGTGATCCCAGATGTCCTGCAGCAGGATGTTCGAGGTCTGTTGGTTGGTAATGATGCCATCGCTGTCGTAGTCCTGAAGACCGCCATCCGCCGTGGGTACATGGCAATCGACCGGGTAAATCGGCGATCCGTGCACGGCACAATTCGAATGCCGTGTCAGTTCCAGGCACTCGACCTGCACATTCTGCGTGCCGTCCAGGTTCAACACCGCATAGGCTCCGTGACCGCCGAACAACTGCGTCATCTTGGTGCGGTCCGCCGCGTTACCCACGTTGCAGGAAGCATAGTTCCGCCCCAGAATCCGCGTCGGCTGGGCCACCGTGCCCGCCGGGATCGTGGGATTGAAGCATCCATACGGTCCGCTGCTATTGCCCGAACACCAGCCGGAGGTCCGCGCTGTATCGCCGTCCCAGCCCACCCGCCACTGCTTCGTGTTGTCGATGATAACCGTATCGCCGCCGGCAATCACCCATTGCAGAACGCCGTACGTGGCCTGGTCGTCAAAGAGCGAACGGTAGTCGTTGAACGCGCAGTTCTCGTTCTTTCCACCGTCGCCGGAGTAGGGGGCATCGTACTTGCCGTTGCACTGCGCTGAAAGCCCATTGGCAACCCGGCTCGCGGAATACCGTGTGCCGCCATCGGCACGGACATACCATGTCGTCGCGAACGACGTCTGACAGAAGGTCAACAAGGCGAGGATAAAAAGGAACGGTGTGGCAACGCGCTTCATAGGATCTCTCGTAAGGAAGAGTTGTGAGCAGGCGCTGGAGGAAAGCCGCCGCAATCTGTAAAAGCATCCTCGCGCCGGCGCGAAGCGCATGGGCATCCCAAACAAGCGCGGAAAAGTCCCACAGCCGCAGGCAACTCCGGCGAACGATGCACGCATCCATTACTCCGCACCTAACACGTTACCCACACCTATGGGTCAGGGTGCCGGCGGAATTTGGACTGTTGTTTGCTGTAGCGAGAGCCCCAAACCTGCGACCAACGCCTGCTCTTGCGAGCACGCAGAGGGTCCTGGCTTGCTCAGCCCGGGTCTACAATTGCGATGCTACCCGGGTCGCGTCATTGATGCGCAAAAGGGCTCCCACCCAGCGCTCGCCCGATCGCAAAATTCGGTTTGTCATCGTGAGCAAAGCGAAGGACCTGCTGCCGGCTCGAAGGAAAACACCGCGATCAAAGACGGATCCCTACGGCTCCAGCGCGCCAATGGCGAACTTGCCCGCAGTCGGTCGTGCTTTCCCTTCAAAATCGGTGTGCAGATCCGGAATACGCGTCCCCGCGTTCCTGGCTGGGCTTCGGGGAGACAGATGAAAGTTGAATCGGTCCAGGTCGCCCTCGCGCGTGAACCTCGGCTCCCCCACAAATTGTGGATCTTGGCAGATGTCCGTACCCGAGCAATGGCCATTGCGCAAACCGTAAATCACATTGTTCGACCGCAGAAAATGACCCAGCGGCTTGTCGAAATAAAATCCGCCGGCACCGCCGCGTTCTCCGCCCAGATTGTAGGTGGAAGGGTCATCGTAGCCCAGCACAATATTGTTCCGGAACTGCAGTGTCGTCCGGGAGCAACTCCCCTCGATACAACTCACGTCCAGCGTGGTCGGCGATGTGCTGACTATGCTGTTGTTATCGAAGAAAATCGTCGCTCCCTGCTTCACCGTGAACGATACGGTGTCGCGGGCGCGGCAAAAATCCGCCAGGTGCGCGTTGTACCCGGCCGCTGTACCCGGCATCGGCTGTGAAAGCCGTACGCAATTGCCCACGATCTCGTTATTCGCGAAAACCACGTTCGTGAACCCGGGCCCCCATTTAAACTGGCCGCCGCTGTTGCCGTACGACTGTGAGTTCGTAATGCTCAGCTTGTGAGAACCGATGTCGACATGGCCGAAATCCTCTCCGTCCTGCGTGTTGTAGCGGAAAATCGAACGGTCGATATACACATCCATGCCGTCGTTTGAAGGCGTGCCGATTCCGTCGCCGTACCCTCCGCTGCTTTGGCCATAGCAAGTGGCCACCGCCGAGGGATCTCTCGCGGGGTACTCCTGGTTGCATCCGTTCCACTCGACAATTGAGTCATTCATCCGCAACACCGCATCCACGCTGGGCGTCCCACGACCGTCATCGAAATCCCAGCCGGCCATGCCGTTGGTGGAAATATCGATGCGGTTCGCGACCACGGTTCCGCCGATCGGCCCGATAATGCCGCGATCCGTGTGGCCATGAATCCACAGGTCCTGCAGCAGCAGATCGCGCGTGTGTACATCCGTGCTGATGCCGTCACTGTCGAAGTCGTCGGTCGGCGCCGTGTTGCCATTACAGTTGCTCGGCAGCCGCGGTTCCCCATGCGAAGCGCATTGGGAGTGCCGCGTGATGTCCAGGCATTCCACATCCACAAACTCGGCACCGCCCAGATTCAGTACGGTCCCAACCGCATTGCCTCCAAACAGCTGCGACATCTTCGCCTTATCGGCTTCCCCTCCGACATGACAGGCAGAGTAATTGCGGCCAAGAATGCGTGTGTGCCGGGCCGCCGTTCCCGCCGGAACCGGCGGATTGAAGCAGCCGTAGCGGCTGCCGCTCCAGCCTGAACACCAGTGCTCCGAACCACCCTGCCCGTTGGTGTCGAAGCCGACCCGCCAGGCCTTGGTGTTGTCGAGAATCACCGTGTCTCCACCGGCGATAGCCCACTTCAGCACGCCGTACGTATGCTGGTCATCCCACAGCCAGCGCGCGTCATTGAAAGCACAATGGCGATTTGCCCCTTTGCCCGGGTACGCCGCATCGGCTTTGCCGTCGCATTGCCCTTCCGGGAATGCCCTGGAGGCGCGAGTTCCACCATCAGCCCGCACAAACCAGGTTTCGGCCTTTAACGGCAACGGAAGCAACAGAAGCAGGGCGGGCAGAAGCAGGCAGGAACGCATCGAAATAGGTATACACCTCAAACGACATCAGCTTTCAGACCTGAAGCCTAAACCATCGCCAGACTACGCGGTAAGGTCTTTCACCAGACTCCGCCAACCGTTGAAGTAGCGATGGTATTCCCGGCTCCGGGGCAAAATCCTAGCCATGCGTTGCAGGCGATCACCCGGCAGATCGGCCCGAAACTGCAGCAGGCTCATGCGCCCTTGCAGGTAGGCAAGATGCGGTTGCAGCCCAGGGCTGTCTTCGCTCGCAAGCCGATCGTATAGTTCCTGCAGTTGCGGTTCCGACGCGCTCCAATATTCCCTGGCCGAACTGCGCCAGCGCTGCATGCGTTGGGTGGCGGTCTGTAACGATGCACTCACGCTTTGGTTGGGATGAATGCGGTATAGATAAAGTTCTTCGGGCAGAAATTTAAGCCCGCCATGCACCGCCGCCATGGTGCCCATCCACGCGTCGAACCACCAATGCGGCGGCACCGGTAAATTTCGTTTTAACCGGCTATGAAAGATCAAGGAGGAGCCATACACCTTGGTCATGGAGAGCACCAGGGGAAGGGCCTCGCCTCGAGCTATCCGCGCCTGCTCCGCCGCATTCAGGCCTGTCGTTTGCGTCAACAGAACGCCTTTACGAACGCCGCTCTCGGTTACCAGCTGCGCGTCGGAAAAAGCGCCGTCCAAACCTGGTGTCTGCTCCAGGGCACCGGCCATCCGGGCCAGCTTTTCCGGAACCCATATATCGTCCTGATCGCAAGGCACGATGAATTCCCCCTGGCACAGGGCTACAGCGGCCTCAAAGTTTTTCGTAATGCCCTTCGAGGAAGCTCCCACGTTTTGATCGTTGACATGGACCCGCACGGGAAACGGCGCGGTCTGCCGGAAATCGCGAACGATCTCCACGGTCGCATCCGTGGAACGATCGTCGATCACGATCAACTCGGCCGGCGGGCGAGTCTGTTGCGCGATGCTGTCCAGTTGCTCACGGACGAACTTGGACCCGTTGTAGGTGCACATCGCAACCGAGATGCTTCCCTTTTGCGGCCCATTTTCGATCACATCGCTCCCCCGCTCGTTCGGCACTCCTGCCCCACTCACGCCTGCCTCCCCAGAAGCCATCGCCGCGTCACGCCCACCGCGGTTCTCGCGTTGCGCGCCTCGATCGGATACCACGCAAACGCTCGTAGCGCACTGCCCACCGCCTCGCGCATCTGGCCACGCCTGGCCAGGGCTTCCGCACGCTGGCGGTAGATCCAACTCAGGGCCACGCGCCGGGCATGCACACCACAGCCCGGCGACCGAAAATGCTTCTCCACAAATTGCAACTGCGCTCGCAACATGCGTTCCGGATCGGTCGTCATCGCCTGCGGTGAGGTCCGGTATTGCGCAATCACCTCCGGCACACAGGCAACCTGGAATCGCTGCGCAATGCGCACCCAAAGGTCTCGATCCTCGGTGGCGCGCAGGCTCTCATCGAACAAACCGCTCTGTTCCACACAGGTGCGCCGAAAAGTCACAGTGGGGCATGGTAGATCCATGGTGCGCATATAGATCTGCGCGGCGATCCAACCCTGGGGATGCTGCTTACGATCCGTAAATCGGCTCACAACCGCCCCCGAGGGATCAATGCCCTCGATCAGGCCGTAGGCCAGGCCCACCTCGGGCCGGCCCGCAAACAGCTGCAGCGAGGCCTCCAAGCGATGCGGCAACCAAACATCGTCCGCGTCCAGCAGCGCCAAAAACTCAGCCTCGGCATGCCGAATCGCCGTGTTCCGCGCCGCCGGCAAACCTCGGTTCTCCTGGTAGATGTAGCGCAGCTTGGGGCCGAGCCGGTCCGCATAGCGCCGTGCGATCGCAGCCGTCTCGTCCGTACTTCCATCGTCGACCAACAGAATGCGCCAGTCGACGAAGGTCTGCGCCACAACACTATCCAGTGCCATGGGGAGGAAGCGAGCCGCGTTATACGCCGGCAAAATGATGTCAACGGTCGGCATTGTGTCCGCGCTACTCTGCCCATTATAAGCAGCCAGCCTCCCGCGGACACAGGACCTTGTTACACAAACGGGTCACGTATCCTCTGCCGGTGACCCGATTCCGCACACTGTCCTGGCTCGTCGCAATGATTAAAAGTGGAAGGTGACATCCCCCGCCGCGACGAATTGGGTTTACTTGGTACCGACAGCTTATCCTCTACATAACTTACAATCGCCACCTCCGGGGCAAAGCAGGTACGCTTGCCGTAGGCGCAGAACGCTCCATTCGCACCCACCTCCGTCGGTACCGGGTTGACTACACCGGGAGAGATGCTGGGCACGTCGCGCTCGTACATGTACCAGGCCTCGGACCCGTGTGCCAGCGCGAGTTGATGACGTGATACCAGGTTTCAAAGTAACATTCGAACGGCATCAGGAAATGGTAAATGCCAACCCATCCTCCGCCGTTCCTTGAGGCTCAAAACGATACCCAACCCAGGGTTCGCTATGGATATACCGTGCATCCCCTGCGTTCTCGATCTTTTTGCGCAACTGCGCAATCAAAACCCGCAGGTACTCCGGCTGGTTCTCGCCGGCAACACCCCACACCGCCCGCAGCAGCACCTTGTGGGTCAACACCCGGTGGGGGTTGCGCATAAAGTGCAAAAGCAGATCGAATTCCTTGGGTGTGAGGCGCATACGTACGCCCCGCAGCTCCACCGCATGCAGCTCCGTGTCGATCGTGAAATCGCCCGATTCCAGATGCGTTTCCTGTGTACCGGAAGGGACGCGCCGTAGCTGCGCACGCACACGAGCCAGAAGCTCCGGCATGCTGAAGGGCTTGGTCATATAATCGTCGGCGCCTTCGTCCAGCGCTCGAATCTTCATCATCTCGCTGTCGCGCACACTCAACACAATCACCGGTGTCTCGGACGAGCGGCGCACCGCCTGCGTAAGTTCCACGCCGTTCATCTCGGGCATGGCCAGATCGGTAATGATCAGGTCGGGATGATCCTCTTCAAATCGCCGGAAGCCCTCCAGACCGTCCTTGGCCAGCATGACTTCATATCCGCTGCTTTGCAGTGCCGCACGCAGCATGCGCGTGATCTGCAGCTCATCGTCGACCACCAAAATGCGCTTCACACCTCTCAGTGTACTTTCGCCGCCGTCCTTCTGGCTCGGGTTACGGCTTGGCGTGCGGAACGGCTTCGCCCTCGACGCGCTCGCCCCGCAGAAATGCCCCGATGTTTGTATTTAGAAACCGCAGATCGGCAGGACTCGCGCCGGCACCGGCCGGGTGTCCCCAAAGCGACGGGATCGGCTCCAACACAACTTCCGGAATAAACTGCGCCTCGTAACGAGCATCGCCCACCGGGAAATACAGATCGGTCGCCGACGGCATGTAGAGCACCGGAACCTTGATGGACCCGAGCGCCTTCCTCGTATCGCCCCCAAAGCCCGGCGTGGTCCCGACATCGTTCTTCTCCCAGGTCCGCATCTGCAGAATCAAGTTGTTAGCATCGGCACCGGGGATAAATCCATGGCGAAAATGCTCCAGCTCCCCTTCCAACGTTTGGTGAGGATCTTCGGTCTTCCATAACTCCTCCCGCCACCATTGCTGCGAATACAGCCAACCCGCCCACACCACCCCGAACGCCGAGATGCCGCGTTCCGGTTCCACGGTGTAGTTGCCCCCGTTGAAATCGGCGTCCGCGGTGATGGCCGCGATCTGGCCCTCATTGCGCACAATCCCCTGTGGCCAGGTGCGCGCCGTTCCGCTCGTGGCCACGATGCGATCCATATACTCCGGGTAGCTCACAGCCCATTGAAATGCCTGCTGCGCACCCATCGAAAAACCGATCACCGCCCGCAGGTGCGTGATGCCCAGCCCCCGCGTCAACAGCTGATGCACGGCTTCCACATTGTCCCGAATCGTCATCACCGGGAAGCGCGGCCCATGGAACGGCTCGGGCGTGTTCGAGGGCGACGACGAGCTGCCATTGCCGAACAATTCCGTGCTGACCAGAAACAGCTTCGTGGGATCCAGCGCGCGCGGCGACGAGCCCGTCGGCGGCCCGATCAACCACTCGTATCCGCGATACTTCGCCATGTAGTGCGATGGCAGCAGAACAGCATTGTCCTTGGCAGCGTCCAGGCTGCCATAAGTGCCGTACACGACGTGCAGTTCAGGGATCACGGCGCCGCTTTCCGTTTTGAACTCGTGCAGCACAAAATCGTGCCGAACCGATGCCGGCGGAACCGTTTTCTGCGCCACCGCCAGGGTGGAAGCCAGGGTGGAGCTGAGAACGACACCGGCGGAAACGACAAAACGACGCAAAATGGCTTGCACAGGAACCCTCGGAACACGAATGTAGTGGTCTGTTCAATCTACTCTGCCCTGTGTGAGTGCGGTTGGCCGAGACTTCCGGGGTGGCCTGCGCTATGCTGAACGGCATGTCGCTACGGGTTGGGAATGGGCCGGATTCCGCAGTGGAATCGATCGTTCTCCCCAGCGCTTCGCTCCTCGCCTGTTGTGTCCTCATCCCCGCCTGGCAGCCCAACGCAACGCTGGGGACCTTGATTTCACACCTTAGCCGGCGCGGCTTCGGCAAGCTGCTTGTCATCGACGACGGCAGCACATCTGTCCACCAAACCGTTTTTGCCGAGATCGCAAACCTGCCCGGGGTGGAAGTTCAGCGCCATGCCGCAAACCTCGGCAAAGGCCGCGCCCTCAAGACGGGTTTTCAGCATTTGCTCAACACTCAACCGGATCTGCTCGGTGTGATCACCGCCGATGCCGACGGTCAGCACATGCCCGACGATATCGAAAAGGTCGCGCGTGCGTTGCTATCCACGCTTCCGCGCCCAGTGCTCGGTTCGCGCGGTTTTGAGCAGAACGTTCCCTGGCGCAGCCGGTTGGGCAACACGTTGACCCGCTGGCTATTCGGCCGCCTCACCGGGGTTCGACTCTCCGACACGCAAACCGGCCTGCGCGGCTTTCCACTCGCCTCCCTGCCGGAACTTCTTGCCCTTCCGGGCGATCGGTACGAGTACGAAATGACTGCCCTGGCGCACCTTTGCCGCACTGGCCGCACGCCTGTCGAAATTCCGATCCGTACCGTGTATCTGGACAACAACCGCCACTCGCACTTCCGTCCCGTGTGGGATTCCATGCGGATTTACGCCGCGCTGCTGCGACTTTCTGCACGTCGTCGCCCGTAGAACATCAACGCGGTTCCTGCTGCCTTTGCTGCAAAGCCCAGGCAAGATTATTTTTCGCCAACTGAAAATCGGGCCTCAACGCAACCGCCTTTCCGGCCGCGGCAATCGCCTCATCCCAGCGATGAAGAGCCTCGTCATTCGCGGCAATGTTGTTCCACGCCTCCGCCGAGTTTGGGTCCAGTTCCAGGGCCTGTCTGGCCGCTGCGATGCTGTCCTGGTAGCGTCCCTGTCGGTTGAGGGCGAGCGACAAATCGACATACTCTCCTGCAAACCGCGAAGCTTTCCCCCCGGAAGCAGGGGGGCTATGCGCTGCGGCCGACTCACGCAAAAACCAGCGCAGATTGTTTTGCGCAATCGCCAGCTTCGGATTCAGCCTGACTGCCTGCTGCTCCTCCGCAATCGCCTCGGACCATCGATGCAGCGCACCATCGCCCGCCCCCAGATTGTTCCACCCCTCAGCGGAGCCCGGATCGAGAGCCAACGCTTGCCGGGCATCCGCCACGGCCTCTTGGAAGGCTCCCGCACGGTACGCCGCCTGCGAAGCATCGATCCAATCCCCTGCCGAACGCGCGGCAAAGTCCTTCGCTCCATCCCGGATCACACGGAGCGCCCGCGGGTCCTCGGGAAGCAGGCGCAGCGTCCCTTGCGCAAGCGCACGCGCGGCAACCATGTCGCCGCTACGCTGGTATGCCTGCAGCAGGAGATCGCGCCCCATCGGTCTTTGCGCATTCAGCGCCACGGCGGTTTGGAGCTGCGCCGTCGCTTCCGAAAGGCGATTCCGCCCCAGCAACCAGCGTCCGTAATACGTATGCGGGGTGTCCTCGCCCGGGGCCAGCGCCAACGCTCGTTGAAAATGCTGCTCCGCGGCAACGTTCAGCTGCGGATCCCCTTTCGCGGCCAGCAGACTATTCACGACCCCCAGATTGATCTCAAGCGTCGGGTAATTCGGCGTGTACGCAAGCGCTTGCGTATAGAGCCGAAGTGCCCCGCGGAGGTCGCCCGCATTCATGCGCGTCAGGCCGTAGATCATCAGCCCGCGGCCATTGCCGGGCGACTTCAACGCATCGTCGGCCCACAACGTGTCTTCCGAACGCCACACCGCGTTGCGAAGGTGCGCCCCCCACGCATAGCCGCCCAGCGAAAGCGCTGCGCAGACCACCACCACTCGCGGCAACCATCGGCGGCGAACTCCCTCGCTCGCCCGGCGCGATACAGCCCCATACGCCAGATGCAAACTCCAGGCAACGGCCAGCATCAGGCCGGGAAACGAAAAGAACATCCGGTGGTCGTTCTCCACCTCGCTCAACGGGTACATGGACGTCGGCAATTGCGTAATCGCAAACCAAAGCAACCCATACGCGATCGGATACAGGCGGCGACGGCGCACGCTGTACACGATAGCTGCGGCCAACGCCAAGGCAAACGCCACACCGGCCGCCGCCCGCCCATCGAAGGTGGACAGCGGCTGAAGATCCGTATCGACGTTCAGGTGCAGCGGCAAAAACAGCGCGCCGGCATAGCGCAGCCACACAAATCCCTGCGTCAATCGGTACGCCGCCGGAGAAAGGATCGACGGCAAAAACGTCTTGGGCGTCATCCTCGCCTCAAACAGTAAAAGCGGCGCGGTCACAAGCAACGCCGGCACCGCCGAGGCGAAACTTCGGCGCCAACGGGAGGCGAGCGGCTGTTCGCTCCCCTCGAAGAAAAAGCAATATAACAGCAGAAGCACGGGAAACACGGCAGCGGGCGGCTTGGAGAGCAGCGCCAGGGCAAACGGAACGAGGTACAGTCCATAGCGCCGCAAGGACGGCCAGCGCGCATACACATACAAGCCGCCGACGCAGCCCAGGGTGCAATACAAATCCCCTCGCTGAATCACGTAGTTAACCGTTTCCGCCATTGCCGGATGCACCCCAAACCAGCCCGCAATGCCGAGCGCCAGCCACCTGTTTGCCGGCGAGGGGTCAACCCGGTTCAGCAACACCTCGAAGAAAAAGAACAACAGCGACACCAGAACCAGGAACCACAACAGGCTGCTGAGGTGAAACCAGAACGGAACGTACCCATGGCCCAGCGCATAATCAACTGCCAATGACGCGGTCACCACCGGCCGGTACGTCTGGTTGGCCGGCAACACGCTGAACGCGGTCGCATCCGTAAGAATCCGTGGCAGGTTCCCCAGCGAACGTACCGCGGGATTGTCCGTCACCGTATGGAAATCGTCGAAATGGAAACTGTTCGACAACGAATTGGCATACACCAGCGAAACTGCCAAAAGCAACAGCGCCAAAGCGAAGTGACGTGTACGCACCATGTTCCGTATCGATCATAAAGCGGCCATTTGCGCAACAAGGGGCCTTGCCGAACCCAATGGAGAACTCCGCAAAACAAAACCCTCCCTTGCGGGAGGGTTCAGGGGAACTGGCGGAGAGTGGGGGATTCGAACCCCCGATAGAACTTTTGGTCCTATAACGGTTTAGCAAACCGCCGCCTTCAGCCTCTCGGCCAACTCTCCTGCGGTGTTGTCAGAATTATAGCCCCAGGGCCTTCGGAAGCGGAATGCACTTCGAGGCTTCGGGAAAGGAGCACGGGGAGGCTCCTTTCCGAACCGGTCCGCGAGTTCCGGTTTTACAATAAAAGCTGTTCGCTCCTTGGACCCCGGAGATCTTCCCTGCTCAGCCAATTCAACGCGCTCGCTTTGTACTTCGCAACGCACGGGCTCGGCCATTATTGGAAAACGCACTATGCCGATCGCACCTTTCGCGGGGCGTATCGCTGGAATGGCTTCGATGTCGCCCTTTTGGTTCCCTACTTCGTCGTCATGATTATCCTTGCTTCCTACGGGATTCATCGTTACCAACTCGTCTGGCTGTACTTCCGCAATCGCCGCAACGCCACGCATTCCGACGCTCCGCCTGCGCGCTTCCCCGAAGGCGAACTTCCTTTCGTCACAATTCAGCTCCCCATCTATAACGAGCAGTTCGTGGTCGATCGCCTCATCGACGCCTGTTGCCGCATCGAGTACCCGCGGGATCGATTCGAAATCCAGGTACTCGACGACTCCACCGACGAAACACAGGAGGTCGCGGCCGCCGTCGTGGCGCGCTATGCCGCCGGCCTGCGCAACCTGCCGCCGCAACCCATCCACTACCTCCACCGCGCCAATCGGCATGGCTATAAAGCGGGTGCTCTCGAAGCCGGCCTGCGGACCGCCAGGGGCGAACTCGTCGCCATCTTCGACGCCGATTTCGTCCCCGCGCCGGATTGGCTGATGAAGGTGGTGCATCACTTTGCGCAACCCGGGGTCGGCATGGTGCAAACGCGGTGGACGCACCTGAATCGCAACTACAGCTTCCTTACACAGGTTGAAGCCGTCTTGCTGGACGGGCACTTTGTGCTCGAACACGGCGGCCGCTCACGCGCGGGTGTCTTCTTCAACTTCAACGGAACCGCCGGTATGTGGCGCCGGCGCACCATCGAAGATGCCGGGGGATGGCAGCACGACACCCTTACCGAAGACACCGACCTTAGCTATCGCGCCCAACTGAAAGGCTGGAAGTTCAAATACCTGCAGGACGTCGAATGTCCGGCCGAGCTTCCCATCGAAATGACCGCGTTCAAAACCCAGCAGGCGCGCTGGGCCAAGGGTCTGACCCAGACTGGCCTTAAAATTCTTCCGCGCGTGATGAGAGCCGACGTTCCATTTCACGTCAAGGTCGAAACCTGGTACCACCTCACCGCCAATTTCAGCTATCCGCTGATGATCGTCCTCAGCACCCTTCTTATGCCCGCCATGATCATCCGCTCCTGGCAGGGTCCAGTGCAGATGCTGCTGATCGACTTACCTCTCTTTTTAGCCTCGACGGCGTCCGTGTCAACCTTCTACATGGTGAGCCAGAAGGAGTTGCACCCACGTACCTGGTATAAAGCGGTGATCTATCTGCCATTTCTGATGGCCATGGGCACAGGCCTCGCCATCACCAATACGAAGGCCGTATTTGAGGCTTTGTTCGGCATCAAAAGCGCCTTCGCGCGTACGCCCAAATACAGCGTGCAGAAAAAAGGCCAGCGCTCAAACGCCAAGAAATACCGCAAGCGCCTGGGCATCATCCCATGGATCGAAGTCGCCATCGGCTGCTATTTCGCCGCCACCGTCTGGTATGCACTCTCCACGGAAAACTACTTCACCGTTCCGTTTCTGCTGCTCTTTGTTCTCGGCTATTGGTACACGGGCTTCCTTAGCCTGTTTCAGGGCCTCTTCGAACGGCCGTCCCGGGAAGGCGAAGACCTGCATGAAAAACCCTATCCAGTGGGCGTGTGATTCCCGTCGAGGATCCCTGTATCTTGCTTGATGCCGCACAAACATCGCGACACGACGAGCGAAACACACGGGAACCCGGAACAAGACGAAGGCCCCGCATGCGCGAGGCCTTCATCTTCCGTTACGCCGCACTCAATAGTTGAAATTGACCTCTTCAGCCTCTTCCGTACCGTAGCGCCGCAACAGGTTCGGCAGGTTTTGCGAAAACGCCGCCTTCGGCATCACGCTATCGCATCCCGCCTCCACAGCCTTGGCCTTCAAGTCGCCTTGAATCGTCGACAAAAAGCCGACGATCGAAGCCGAACGCTTAAGCTTCGCCTTCAGCTTGGGGATCAGCGTCAGCGGCTTTGCATTGGCGTTGTTGAGGTCGAACACAATCAAGGTAGGCCGGTTTGGCTCTTCACCGCTGGTCAGTTCCGCAATGGCATCCTTGTCATTCTTGATGAAGGCCACCTTGACGCCCAGCTTGCGTGCGGTCTCCTGCACCTTGGCCGCCACGAAAAGATCCTCCACAAACAAATAAATATGGGTTTGCGCATCCTCTGCAATGGGCAGGGCGCGCGGCGCATTGTGGTCCACCGGCTGCCCGTCGCCCTGCTGCCGATGCCCACGCCGCCCGCGCAACTGTATCGTCGAGGGAGGCCCCTCACCGAACTGGGAATTGGCCTCACGGTAGCTGTGGTCCATGGGGCCGACAAAGCCGCGGTCTTTTCCTCCGCTTGGTTTGGCCTTGTGCTGATGGGTTACAAGGTTGCCGAAATTGTCAGGCCGGCCGCCTTCCCGCCGTTGCGGACGCTCGAACACGCGATCGCTGCCCGCCGCTCGCTCCCCGCCAAGCCCGTTGCTCCCGGCATTGGGCTCGCCCTGGGGCCGCCGTTCGCGATCGCGAAACTTCTTTTTCCAGCGCTTACCCTGGGTTTGTCCATTCGCCGCCGGGCCACCATTTTGAAACGAATTCGGTCCGTTCGATTGGTTTTCTGACACTCTGGCCGAAGCAGTCCCGTGGCCATTCGCTTGAAAACTACCCTGAACATTGGCCTGGGACGGCTGCCCGCCGCCTCCCTGCCCCCGGCGCTGGCTGTTGGCCGCAGGTTGCGCCGCGGAACTGGCAGCCAGGGACAGGCTTTCGCCCTCCAGAATGAGCGGAACATAGGTTGTTGTGTTCGCGCCGCTCTCGGGTATTCCGCCAGCTGCGCCATAGCCGCCGCCTTCACCCTCTGAAGACGACTCAGCGCCAGCCACGCCCGTCACGGCCAGCTTTTTGCGCTTGCGGCGACGTCGCTTGCTGCTCTTACTTTGGCCCGTTCCCGGCGAAGGCTGGTCGCCCGGCTCGCCATCGCCCGAACCACCGTCGAAGTCGTCGCCGCCCTTGCCTTGCACTGCCTCGCCCGTGTATTCCGGCGAGAAGTCCATCACATTCTGCTCTGACATTTGTTCTAGTCTTCCCCTTGCCCCTGGCTCCAATGCGCAACTCCGTGAGAACTCACCACGGGACGCCAGTTCAGACACTTTCAAAGCGATCCATCGCTCGTTGGAGGTCCAGCACCTATGTACTCGTTCCTCGCCCAACTCCGCCCGTTACCAGCTTCGCCCGTTACCAGCTTCGCTCGCAACCAGTCTCATTCGCAACCAGCTTCGTCCGTAACCAGCTTCGTTTGCAAAATAGCCGCGCCCTTTGCCCATCTCTCGTCGCTGCCCAGGGGTTCCGGGCGCCGTCGCAGCCTTGGGAAGCCCTTTGTGCCCCATGAATTGCAAAACGCGGCCCTTCGACACCGATCCCCTGCCGCTGAATTGCCCTGCCCGCGCCCCTCAGCATCCTACTGGCCCGCATCCACGTACAACGTCGACCAAGGTGAATGACAGCAAGGCGACCAAAGTAAAACAAACGGCGGATCGCTCAATCCAGCAACGACGAGACCTGATCCGAAACAAATGTCCGTCAATGCTCTTGCGAGCACCTGGACCTTCCGTGACCCCTCGAGCATAAACGACAAAGACGTTCGGTGCAACAAACTCCGTGCAGGTTTGCTTCTAACCCGAGAAAAGTCACCGACTCATCGGCCAAGAAGTGGGAGCCGGAGACCCTTCCCCCTCCCCGAGGAACGGTCTCCAAACTGTCCCTGGCCAGTCACTGGCTTTGCGTACGATCTCCGTCCGGAGACCGCGCCGGCAGGGGGTACCCTGTAGCGGGCATCTCGTTCCTGCCAGGCACTGAGAACAGAGCACCTGCGCTCACGCACCCTCGATCATGCAAGCGCCGTACCAAACCCAATCGGCCGCCCTTTTTTTTAAAACAACGCCAAAAGTTGTCGAAATTCCTAATCCTCGCAGCGTTCCGCCTCCCTGGTTCCCAATTTCTGGAGACCGGTCTCCAGAAACCCGGGAATCGGTTGGCCTCTATCGCCCGGCGCTCTGTATAATTTGGTAGGCCAAGCGTGGATCCGCACTGAAACATCGTTGCATTCCATTCGGTCCATCGTCTTGTGCATGGGCTGGCGGCGCCAACAGAATAGCTCGCTTCGCGCCCCGTCGCACACACTCACTCATCCACCCCCTGAAACGTCGTAAGGAGTTCGACACACCGCATGAATCGTTTCCTGCCCTTTGCCATGGCACTGTCCGCGGCCATCGTCACACCGGGTCTCGTTGCGCAAGCGGCCGCACCCGCCGCCGCCGCGACGGCCCCTGCCCCTGTCGCTCCGCAGGCTCTGCCCGCGAAAATCGCCATCATCGCCTTCCAGCAGGCCGTCGTCGCGACCAACGAAGGTCAGCGTGCGTTGGCCGACCTGCAGAAGAAGTACGAGCCCCAGAAAAGCAAAATCGAGGGTGAGGGAGCCGAGGTAAACTCCCTTCGTCAGCAACTGCAAGCCCTGCCCGCCACCACCTCCGACGAGGAACGCGCCAATCGCGAGCGCGTCATCGATGCCAAGGAAAAAACGCTGCAGCGCGATGAGGAAGATGCCTCCAACGCCTACCAGGGCGAACTGCAACAGGCCTACGGCAAGGTTGCACAAAAGGTCGGCGTCACCGCGGTCAAGTACGTGCAGGACAGCGGCTTCACCTTGCTGCTCAACGTGGGTGGCGGCAGCCAACAGGCGCTCGATCCCGTCCTTTGGGCGCAGCCGTCCACGGATGTAACGCAAGCCGTGGTCAATTCCTACAACGCCAGCTCCGGCATCGCGCCGCCGCCACCCTCGGCGCCCTCGCCTGC
>CAXTBI010000056.1:0-20911 GCA_964242195.1 uncultured Acidobacteriaceae bacterium | reverse complement strand
GGGCCCGGAGGCGGAGGCGAGCCCGGAGGCGGGGCGGAGTCTGCCGGAAACGCTGCGCGTGGTTGCCCGGCGGAAGACCGCGCTGCGGTATGGCGAAAACCCGCACCAAAGCGCGGCGTTGTATACGGATGGAACGGCGCTGGGCATCGCGAATGCGGTGCAGATGGGGGGCAAGGAGCTCAGCTACAACAACCTGGTCGATCTGGATGCGTGCTGGGCGCTGGCGAGCGAGTTTGACGAGGCGGCGGTGGCGATTATCAAGCACACCAATCCATGCGGCGTGGGCACGGGCGCCGATGTGGCGGGGGCGTACGCGCGTGCACTGGCGGCGGATCCGGTGTCGGCGTTTGGGGGCGTGATTGGGAGCAATCGCGTGGTGGACGGGGCGGCGGCGGCGGACATCGTCAAGCTGTTTGTCGAGGCCATTGCCGCGCCGGGCTTTACGGACGAGGCGTTGAAGATGTTTGCCGCGAAGAAAAATCTGAGGCTATTGCAGATGCAAGCGGGATCCCCCGGCCATGGATTGCGGTCGATCTCAGGCGGATACCTCGTGCAGAGCGAGGACGCGGGTTTGGCGGAGATGGACAAGCTGCAGGTAGCGACGGAGCGGCAACCGACCGAAGCGGAGCGGGCGGCGCTGCGCTTTGCGTGGGTGGTGAGCAAGCATGTGAAGTCGAATGCGGTTGTGTATGCGCGGACCGACGGCGGCTTTGGGCAGACGGTGGGTGTGGGCGCGGGGCAGATGAGCCGGGTGGATGCGGCGCGGTTCGGGGCCATGAAGGCGGTGCTGCCGCTGGCGGGCTGTGTTGCGGCGAGCGATGCCTTTTTCCCGTTTCCGGACGGGTTGGAGGTGGTGGCCGAGGCCGGGGCGACGGCAGTGATCCAGCCGGGCGGATCGGTGCGGGACGCCGAAGTGATTGCGGCGGCAAACCGGTTGGGCCTGGCCATGATGCTTACGGGGGTGCGGCATTTCCGGCATGGGTAACCGGAGGGCACAGATAGCGCGGAAGGGGAAGGGTGCATCGCATCCAAAGCGTGTAGAGTACCGTCTAAACAGGATTGCCGTAACCACCGCAGCACGAACCGCTTTCGTCTCAGGACTCGTTATGACACCTCCGTTCCGCGCCACGCCCGCCCTCCGTTCCGGTCTCTTCCTGTTGAGTTCTGCGTGCGTTTTGACGTCTGCGTGCGTGTGCGAGGCGTCGGCGCAGGCGAAAGGCCTGCAGACCCGGACCGTACAAACCCGGACGGCGCCGGCAACGAGTGCACCGGGAACGCCGGACCGGGCTTCTGCGTATTACCACTACGGGCTGGCCAAGATCTATGAGGCGCAGGCGGCACAGACGCAGCGCCAGGACCTGGCGACCCAGGCCATTGAGCAGTACAAGCTGGCCCTGGGGGCCGATCCGGAGTCGCCGATGCTGCAGGACGGCCTGGCGAACCTTTACTTTCGGCTGGGCCGGATTCGGGAAGCGGTGAGCGCGGCGCAGGAGCAGATTAGCAAGCACCCGGACGATGTGGAAGCGCACACGCTGCTGGGGCGGGTGTATCTGCGGTCGTTGGATGACCGGCAGGGACAAGGGCCTCAGTCGGGGGAGATGCTGGCGGCGGCGATCAAGGAATACGAGACGATCGCGCAGCTGAAGCCCAAGGATCTGGAGACGCATTTGTTGCTGGGGCAGCTGTACGGGCTGAACCATGACAGCGCCAAGGCGGAACAGCAGTTTAAGTTGGCGCAGGCCATCGATCCGAGCTCGGAGGAGGTTGTGCTGAGTACGGCGCGGCTGTACGACGAGCAAGGCGATCTGGCGAAGGCCGCTGCAACGGTTGCGGACGTGCCGGCGGCCCATCGATCGGCGCGCATGAATTTTGCGCTGGGCGGCATATACGACCAGATGAAGCGCCCCAAGGATGCGGCCGAGGCATACGGGGCGGCGGTAAATGAGGATCCGGATAACACGGATGCGAAGCGGGGCCTGGCCGCGGCGTTGCAGGCTTCGGGGCAAATGGAAGCGGCGGCAAAGATTTATGGGCAGCTGGTCGGCTCGGACCCGCAGGATGCACAGGCGCTGATTCGCGAGGCGGACATTCAGCGGCAACAGGGGCATTATGAGCAGGCGTTGGCCAGCCTGAAAAAGGCCGAAGCGCTGGTTTCAAACAACCTGGAGTTGAGCTATAACGAAGCGCTGGTGTACGACGCGCTGGGCCGCTTCGACGAGGCCATCAAAACGCTGAAAGCCATGCTGGCGGCCAGTGGGTCGGCCACGGGCAAGTATGAGGACGCGGACCGCAGCAACCGGGCGCTGTTTTTGGATCGGTTGGCCATTGTGGATCGCGAGTCAGCCAAATACGACGACGCGATTGCCACGTACAAGCAGGTGGCGGAGCTGGGCGGCGACTTCCAGGCGCGCGGGATTGAGGGCGAAATTGAAGCGTATCGGGACGCACATCGATGGACCGACGCGCTGAATACGGCGGCGGCCGGAGCGGCGGCGCTACCCGGAAATCTTGAAATGCAGCTGGCCTATGCACGGCAGTTGGGTGACAACGGAAAGTTGGATGGGGGAATCAAGCTGGCTGAGACGCAGCTGAAGGGTACGCCCGAGGATCGGGAGGTGTACATCACGATGGCGGACATGGAAGCGCGGGCAAAGCAATGGAAGCAGGCGGACGAGGACCTGGACAAGGCCGCTCCGTTTGCGACCAAGCCGGAAGAAAAGTTGTTTCTGATCTACTTTCGCGGGTCGATTGCCGAGCGCGAGAAGTTGTTCGACGCGGCGGATGAGCAGTTTCGCAAGGGTTTGGCGATCGATCCGAATTATGCCGCGATTGAAAACGATTACGGCTATATGCTGGCACAGCGCGGCCTGAAGCTGGACCAGGCCACGAATATGCTGCAAAAGGCAGTGCAGTTCGACCCGCAGAATGGAGCGTATCTGGACTCGCTGGCCTGGGCGTATTACAAGCAGGGCGAATATGCGATGGCCGAGGATCTGGAGCGCAAGGCGGTATTGCGGCAGCCGAACGATCCATCGCTGCTCTCGCACCTGGGGTCCATCTACGCGCGTGACGGCAAGCTTTCGCTGGCGATTACGGAGTGGGAGCGTTCCCTGAGTCAATATGCAACCTCGCTGCCGGCGGATGTGGATCCCGCGGATGTGGCCAAAACGCAGCACGACCTGGAAAATGCGCGCAAGAGCTCGGCGCATGCGAGCAACGGACCTGGACGATAACGTGGGGCGGGCGCGGGGACTGGATTTGCTGCCTCCCGGTTTCAAGGCTGTCGCCAGCGGCTAGACTGATAGCGGATGCCTGCCGATTTGAAGCACTTTGGAGTGTTTGGAGCGAACGAGGAAGCGTTGGCTTCACGGGCGTTCCCGGCTCCGTCCAGTGATGGGCGCTCGCCGTTTGAGCGCGACCGCGACCGGGTTGTGCAATCGCGCGCTTTCCGCCGGCTGGCCGGCAAAACACAGGTGTTCACAAGCCGGGCGTCGGATCATTTTCGCAGCCGGCTGACGCATACGATCGAGGTAGCGCAGGTGGCGCGCCAGGTGGCTTCGGCGCTGCAGTTGAATTCCGATTTGGCGGAAACACTGGCGCTGGTGCATGACATCGGGCATCCGCCCTTTGGGCATGCCGGGGAACGGGCGCTGGACCGGTGTCTGCAGCAATACGGTTTACGTTTCGATCACAATCTGCATGCGTTGCGGATTGTGGAGCGGTTTGAACGGCGGTATGCCGGGCATCGCGGGCTGAACCTGACGTTGGGGACGCGTGAAGGCATTGTGAAGCACTCGCGGGATTACACGGCGGCGGCGCACCCGGAGCTGGGGGCGTATTTTCTGGACCAGAGTCCACCGCTCGAGGCGCAGCTGATCGACTTGTCCGATGAGATCGCGTACCTGACGGCGGACCTCGATGACGGGGTGGAGTCCGGGCTGCTGGAGGTGAAATCCATTTGCGACAACGTGGGGATTCTGCGGCGCAGTTTCGACACCGTGCGTCGGGCCCATCCGGACGTGGAGGAAAAATACGTTTTTCACGATGCGCTGCAGCTGATGCAAAAAGCCCTGGTAAACGATTTAATCGAGACCACGGGCACGAACATCCTGGGAAGCGGCGCAAAGGATCTGGCGGGGGTACGCGCCCTGCGGGAGCGAACGGCGGTGTTTTCGCCGACGGTGGAAGCGGAGCGCCGCGAGGAGAAGGAATATCTCTACCGCGCGTTGTATACCTGCCCGGCGCTGGAACGGGAGCATGAGAAGGCCGAGTCCGTAGTGACGGAGCTGTTTGAGTTTTGGATGGGTGAACCGGCGGATTTGCCGGAGTCGTATTTTGCGGAGATCGAGACCGAGGGCTTGCCGCGGGTGATCGCGGATTACATTGCGGGCATGACGGACAACTTCATTCTGATGCAGTATGCGGATGTGCGCCGCAAGGTGCGCGCGGGGGCCGGTCGGCTGCGAGTTACATCGTAGCGCGCGGTGGTGGTGGGCCGCTGTTTCGGGGGACGCAAACCGGGTGGATGCAGGCTTTGACGCGGGCGACCGGGCTTGGTAGCCTAGGAATTGCAGAGCGCCGCTGCCGCGGTGCTTTCGCGATGTGCGTCCCCGTCGTCCAGTGGCCCAGGACACCGCCCTTTCACGGCGGTAACACGGGTTCGAATCCCGTCGGGGACGCCAAGAACTTGCGACGTCGTTGAGGCCCTGACTTTTTCAGTCTCCGACCCCTGCCTTGCTTCCGTAGTGTCGCGACATTCTGTGCAGCACCGGACGGAGTACAGGGGGCTCTCCGCTTCGGCTCCGCCTTCGGTCGAGATGACGTGTTTCTGTGTGAGGGCAAACGCTGTCAGGCTTCGGTATCTACTGCACCGGAGAACCGGCGTAGAAGGTGTAGGTGGCCGTGTAGGGAACACGGACGGCGGTGCCTGCGCGGGCGGGGTCGCAGGGGGATGTGGGTGGGACGCCGCCGGTTGCCTCGGAACGGCGCACCCAGATCACGTTGGTGAGAAACCCGTTGATGACCGTGGACGGGAAGGTTTCCACCAGCACGGAAGGGAGATTGCCGGGCTGTGGCGCGGGTTGGCTGGCGACGACGTTGCCGCCGATGGCGCTGCCGTCTTTCCAGGTCCAGCGCGGGCCGGCGCTGTGGGTGCCTACCTGTACGCTATCGGCGGTGCGGAGCAGCACGGCTTCGGGCGATGGCGGGGTCCAGGCCATCCCGTTTCCCAGGGCCGCGCAGGTATAGATCTGCACGCCTTTGCCTTGTACCTGGGTCAGTTGCCGGGCCGCGGGCGGGGGAAGCGTTCGGTCGCGGGCGGGGTCGCCCGGGGACGGGTTGGCGGGCATTTGCAGGTACGGAAGAAGCGCGAGAGCGAGCAGCGAGAAAGGCATGTGAGTCCTCGTGGATACGACGGCGGGACGGGGCTCAGGGGTTAGTCGGGGTGCAGGGAAGACGGTGAGGTTGTGAGAGGCGAAGTCTCGTGCAGCGCCAGGCGAAATACAGGGCTCTCTCCACTTCGGCTTTGCCTTCGGTCAAGATGACGCTTTTTTGGGCCCGGCGAACTGCCCCCAAGTTGTTCTTCGCGACCGATGCGGCGTTGCCCTAGTCGAGGAAGCGGCTGGTGATGCCGCCGTAGGCGTCGATGCGGCGGTCGCGGAGGAAGGGCCAGTGCTGGCGGGTGATTTCGACCTCCCCCGGATCGAGATCGGCGTAGAGGATTTCTTCCTTGTCGTGGGAGGCCTGGGCGAGGATGCGGCCGAAGGGGTCGGCAATGAAGCTGCCGCCCCAGAACTCGAGACCGGGGTTGGGGCCGACGGTGTAGTCGCCCGTCATGCCGAGGACTTCGTTGGCGGTGGGCGGGACGCGGTTCAGTTCTCCATGGAGGAGAACGTCGCCGAGTTCATGACCGACGCGGTTGACGGCGCAGACAAAAACGCCGTTGGCGATGGCATGGGCGCGCTGTATGGTCTGCCAGGCACTGTATTGGCGCTCGCCGAATTCGGCTTTTTCGGCCGGGTGCCAGCCGATGGCGGTGGGAAAGAAGAGAGTTTCGGCGCCTTTGAGAGCCGTGATGCGGGCGGCTTCGGGGTACCACTGATCCCAGCAGACGAGGGTACCGATTGGGCCGGCGCTGGTGGTTTGGGATTGGAAGTCGAGGTCGCCGGGGGTGAAGTAAAACTTTTCGTAGAAGAGGGGATCGTCGGGAATGTGCATTTTGCGGTAGAGGCCGGCGATGCGATCGGGCCGGTTGCTGGCGAAATCGAGGATGGCGGCGGTGTTGTGGTAGAGGCCGGGCGCGCGGCGCTCAAAAAGGCTGGCGATGAGGACGAGCTTCATTTCGGCGACCACGGCGGAGAGCGCATGGGTGGAGGGGCCGGGGATGGACTCGGCGAGGTCGAAGAGGGCGTGGTCTTCGCGTTGGCAGAAGTACTGGGCGCGAAAAAGCTCGGGCAGGCAGACAAGGGTTGCGCCGTTTTCCCCGGCTTCGCGGACGCGGGCGAGGGCTTTCGCGAGATTGGCGGCCGGGTCCGGCTCGCAGGACATCTGGATCAGGGCGACACGGGTGAGTTTCGGCACGAAGGGTTTCCTAGGGGGTGAGATGCTGCAGGTTTGTGGCGCGCGCGAAGTGCAGAATCGCCCGGTCCAGGGTGACGAGTTGCAGCGTTTCCACAAGGGCGGTGGCGACAAGGATGCGATCGGCGGGATCCTTGTGCATGGGTTCGGGAAGGCGTGCTGTTTCAAGCGCGATGGCGGGCGAAAAAGGAAGGAGCTGGATGCCGGGGAGCTGCAGGGAGCGCTCGATCCAGGCGTCGACCGAAAGGGGCAAGGCAAGCCGCCCTTTTTGTACAAGCATGGCCACTTCCCACACCGAGATGACCGAAACGAAGGCCCTTCCTCCTTCTCTGGCTGCCTCGACGGCAGCGACGAGGGCGGCGGATAAGGAAGGGTCCCCCTGGAGAAAGCGCACCCAGATGTGGGTGTCGAGCAGAAGCTCAGGCATGGTGCCTGTCGCCTGCAACCCCGCTTACGCCCTCACGCACCTCATCGGCGACCTCCCAAGCTTCGCCGCTGGGTCCGACGATATCGCCTAGCTCGGTAACCGTTCCCGCCATCCAGCCGAAGCCGACGACGCCTTTGGGCTGCTCCATCGGAACGAGGCGAGCGACAGGAACGCCGCGCCGAACCAGCGTAATTTCCGTGCGCCGCTGTTCCACCTCGCGCAGAAGGGAAGACAGGCCAGCCTTGGCCTCGGCGACAGAAGTGGTCCGGGTACGTGCCTGCGCCCCGCCCGGAATGGCCAATCCCTTCGCAGGGCGCTTCCGTTTCGTCTGCGCTGCCGGCATATGGTCACCTCATTATGACTAGTGTAGCAGAACTTTGGGAATAGTTGCGATGTTGCCAGGATTCTCAGGGCAGGAACGGGAAGGCTTTGGGATGCCGGTTGCCGGCGCAAGTATTCTGCTATTTTTAAGCAGAACTCAACGTTTAGAGGACATGGTTGTGGGCGCGATGCGTTCCGCGGCAATGGACAGCACGGCCCAATTTCCCACCAGGCAGAGGGATCTGCCGGAAGCAGGAGTGTATATGTCGAGCGAATACCGCGATTTTCTGGAGTTGTCGTATGAGGAGCTGGAGGAGCGCAACCTGGCTCTGAAGGAGCAGCGTAAGAAGCGGGTGGAACCGGCCAAGCTCCAGGAAGAGCGGTTGAAGGACCTGAACGACAACCCCGGGATCAAGGCCGTGACGGTGTTGTTTTCCGATCTTGAAGGCCGGCTGCACATGCTGGATTACGACAAGAAATTTCTGGTGAAGAGCTTCGACAATTTGACGTTCGACGGCTCGTCGATTCGCGGCTTCACGGCACAGCGGGAAAGCGACCTGCGGCTGGGGTTGGACTGGAGTGCGTTTTACTGGGCGCCGGCGGACATCTTTGGCGCGGGCAAGGTGCTGGTGTTCGGCGAGGTGATCGACAAGACCGGCAAGCCCTACAGCGGCGATGTGCGCGGCCTGCTGAAGACGTATGCGGACGAGCAATTCAAAAAGAACGGATACACGCTGAACGCCGCGAATGAGATTGAGGGGTTTTTGTTTGAGGGCCTCGACGCGGAGCGGAAGTACCACGAAATCGGCAAGTTCGAGTACACCAACCACGGCGGGTATTACCACTCGCTGCCCGGGGATCCGCTGCGGGATTTCATCGATGTGTGCGCCGAGGTGCAGCGCGCGATGGGCTTTGAGAATGAGAAGGACCATCCCGAGGTGGCGCCCTCGCAGTTTGAGATCAACTACACCTATGGCGATGCGGTGGCGGCGGCCGACCAGATCCAGCTGTACAAGCTGATTTGCCGGCAGGTGGCTACACAGATGGGCATGACGGCGAGTTTCTTGCCCAAGCCGGTGACGGGCGTGAATGGATCGGGGATGCACACGAATGTGTCGATCACCAAGGACGGCAAGAACCTGATGTGGGACCCGAACGGCGAGGAGAAAATTTCGGCGCTGGGATGGGATTTTGTCGACAAGATCCTGACCGCGGGTAACGATCTTTGCCTGCTGCTGAATGCCAGCGTGAATGCCTATCGGCGGCTGGACCCGCATTTTGAGGCGCCCAACCAGATCAAGGCATCGGCGACGGATCGTGGATCGATGGTGCGGATTCCGATCGGCAATGAGAAGTCGGCGCGTGTGGAGGTGCGGTCGGTGGGCCCGGATGCGAACCCGTATATGGTACTGTTTTCGATTTTCAAGACGGGGCTGGACGGCAAGAAGTCCGACATCGCGAACCTGCGCCAGGCGGACCGTTACCTGCCGGACAACATCTACACGGCGATCGAGGATTTCCGGAAGGCGGAGTGGACGACGGAGCTGCTGGGGGCGGATGTGAAGGCGCGATATGCGGATTTAAAGCAGGGTTCGGCGGACCGCTGTGCGCGGCTATTGGGCACGATCATCAAGGTGCCGGAGATTCAATACCACCATGATGTGTACAACCAGCTCCTTTGGAGCATGTTCTAGGGAAAGGGAAGAGTTGATGATGGGAGCGTCCGGTCAACCGGGCGCTTTCTATTGAGGTGTTGTATGTTGAGTGCTTCCGCGTCGGATATCGCAGTTCGTGCTCAGGATCATCTTCGCAGCCTTGTGTACGGTCTGGATCCACGAACGCAGCAACCGATTGCCGACATCGACGTGCTTGCGGATGCCGGTGTGCTTCGTTCGCTGGTATTTGCGCTTGAGGTTCTGGAGCAGCGAGATCAGGGTGCGTTCGCTGAAAAAACGCACGGTCAGCGTGCAGGAGCACCCTGGAACAAGGCTGAGGATCACCAACTGCTCTCGACGTTCGCGGCCGGTGCGTCTCTGGAAGAACTTACGCAACAGCATGAAAGAGGCAATGGCGGCATACTCTCCCGTTTGGTGACGCTGGAGGCAGTTGCGTCCCGAGACGAGGCTCGAAACGTTTTTCAGGGGCGGCGGCACCGACACCTCTGATGGGGTTGATGTACTCGGAAGGCGATGTTTGAGCGCAGAATAGAAGCTAGAGATGAGTTGCGAACAGACTGAAGTCGATGTGCTGCTGGTGGGTGGCGGGATTATGAGTGCCACGCTGGGGGTGTTGCTCAAGGAGCTGGACCCGGGGCGCAGTGTGTTGATGATTGAGGCGTTGGGGGAGCTGGCGGCGGAGAGCTCCCAGGCCTGGAACAACGCCGGGACGGGGCACGCGGCGCTGTGTGAGTTGAACTATACGCCGGAGCTTCCGGACGGTTCCGTCGCGGTGGATAAGGCGGTGGCGATCAACGCGCAGTTTCAGCAGTCGCTGGCGTTCTGGAGCACGTTGGTGGAGCGGGGGCGGATTGCGGGCACGCGCGAGTTCTTGAACTCGGTGCCGCATATGAGTTTTGTGCACGGAGCCAAGGATGTGCGGTTTTTGCGGACGCGCTTTGAGGCGCTGCGGGAGCAGCCGCTGTTTCGAGGCATGGTGTACACCGAGGACCGTGCGCAGATAGCTGGGTGGGCACCGCTGATGATGGCGGGGCGCGACCTGGCAGAGCCGGTGGCGATGACGCGTGCGGAGTTCGGGACGGATGTGGATTTTGGGTGTCTGACGCGCAAGCTGGTGCAGTCGCTGGCGCCGCGCGAAGGCTTTGAGCTGCGCACGGGGTGCCGAGCAACGGGCATTCGACGGTTGGTGGATGGGTGTTGGAGGGTGCAGCTTTCCGGTACGCAGGGCAAGCAGGCGGTCGCGGCGAAGTTTGTTTTTTTGGGCGCGGGCGGCGGGGTTTTGCCGTTGTTGCAGGCCTCCGGCGTGGCCGAGGGTAAAGGCTATGGCGGGTTTCCGGTGAGCGGGCAATGGTTGCGCTGTACCAATCGCGAGCTGATTGGACGGCACAGCGCAAAGGTGTACGGCAAGGCGGCCGTGGGCGCGCCGCCAATGTCTGTCCCGCACCTGGATACGCGGATCATCGACGGCCAGCGGGAGCTGCTTTTCGGGCCGTTTGCCGGATTTTCCACGAAGTTTTTGAAGACTGGATCATTTCTGGATCTGCCCGGGTCGGTGAAGCCGGGCAACCTGTATCCGATGGTGCGGGCGGGGCTGGATAATGTCGGTTTGACGCGGTACCTGATCGGGCAGGTGACGCAGTCGCCAGGGGCGCGTGTGGAGGCATTGCGGGAGTTTGTGCCGGAGGCGAAGGACGCGGACTGGCGGTTAGAGATCGCGGGGCAGCGGGTGCAGATTATCAAGCGCGATGCCCAAAAGGGGGGCAAGCTGGAGTTCGGCACGGAGGTGATCCGGTCGGCGGATAACAGCCTGGCGGCGCTGCTGGGCGCCTCGCCCGGGGCGTCGGTGGCCGTGGCGGTGATGACCGGGCTGCTGGAAGCGAGTTTCGCGGAGGCGATTCCTTGCCTGCGGGAGAAGCTGCGGGCGCTGATTCCGGTGTACGGCGAGGGGCTATCGGCGGATGGGAAGGCCGTGGCTTCGGCGCGGGCGCGTGCGGCTGAGGTGCTCGGCCTTGCGCAATAAACGGACTTTCCGGCCAGGAAATGGCGTGAAGAAGAGCCCGCGGTGAGCCCCAGCGAGGACGAACATGGGCAAGAGGGCCCAACGGCGACCCGACCGGTCTTTTTGCTGATCCAAGTGTTGCGTGGGCTGGCGGCGTTGATGGTTGTGGCGCACCACTCGTCCCTGCTTGTCCTGGACCGCCTGCACCTTGGCTATAACTGGGTGAATGGGGCAAGCGGGGTGGATATTTTCTTCGTCATCAGCGGGTTTGTGATGACGATTTCGTCCTTTCCCTTGCGCGGCGCGCCGCATCCCTCACGCACATTTCTGGCCAGACGCCTGGAACGGATCGTGCCGATGTACTGGATTGTCACGCTGGCAAAGGTGGCTACGTTGCTGCTTTGGCCGGAGTCGGGAAAAAACGATATTGGCGACTGGCAGCACGTGGTGTCCTCGCTGCTGTTTCTGCCCAGCCTCAGTGTGCACGTTTTGCAGGATCCGATTTTGCTGGTGGGTTGGAGTTTGAATTTCGAGATGGCGTTCTACCTGCTGTTTGCGCTGGCCTTGCTGCTGCGCAAACCGCCGGTCTGGGTGGTCGGCCTCCCGCTGGTCGTGGCGGCGATGGCGGATCTGTTCGGGCCACCGGCAACCCAGCCCTGGGTGTTTTATTACCGGCGATCTATGCTGCTGGAGTTTGCAGGCGGCATGCTGCTGGCCACCGTTCTTCCGCAGTTACGCAAGGTGCCGTGGTGGGCGGCGCTGGGCATGATGCTGGTGGCGTTGCGATGGCTTTGGGTGTTTCGCGAGGGCACGATTTTATCGATGCGTGGGCTGGTTTGGGGTGTGCCCGCCATGGCCATCGTGGGGGGAGCCCTCAGCCTGGAGGCGCGATGGGGACGACGTATGCCCCGCTGGGTCCTTAGGATCGGGGACGCCTCCTACTCCATTTACCTTGTGCATACGTTTGTTTTACCCGCGGTGGGGCTGCTGCTCGTACACCTGCGCCACTCCTGGCGGTACGAAGTGACGATGCTGATTGCGATCAGCGTTGCCTTGTCTTCGCTGGCGGGTGTTCTGGCGTACGAGGGGATTGAGCGGCCGATCAACAACTGGTTCAAAGGCAGGCGGCGGACGGCGGTGCCGGTTACCGGCTGAGTCCGAAGTGGCCCGAGGAACTTCATGTTCGATGGCAGCATGTTTTGATCGCAGCACGGTTGATCGCGGCATGCTTTGATCGCAGCATGTTTTGATCGCAGCGCATGGATCTGCTTTCCTGAAGCGGGGTAGGGACCGCTACAGGAGTCAGATCCCTGCGCTGCGGGATGACAAATGGGTAGTGAACGCGACTTCTAATTCATGCGCACTAGCTTTTTTCGATGGTTACGGATTCGAGGACGACTTCCTTCTTGGGGCGATCGCCGGCGCTTGTGGGGAGTTTGCTGATTTTTTCAACGACTTCATAGCCTTCGGTGACCTCACCGAAGATGGTGTGCTTGCCGGTGAGCCAGCCCGTGTCGGTGACGGTGACGAAGAATTGCGAGCCATTGGTGTTGGGTCCGGAGTTGGCCATGGCCAGTTTGCCGGGCTGCTTGAAGGTGTGCGGGCTGCCCTTGGTTTCGTCGGCGAACTTGTAGCCGGGACCGCCCATGCCGGTGCCTTCGGGGTCGCCGCCCTGGATCATGAAATTGGGGATGACGCGGTGAAAAACGGAGCCGTCGTAGAGCTTGGCACCCTTCTTGGAGCGAGAATTCCACTCCTTGGTGCCTTCGGCGAGACCGATAAAGTTGGCCACCGTCTCCGGGGCCTCGGTGTCGAAAAGTTTTGCTTTGAAGGTACCTTCGGAGGTTTTAAAAATGGCGGTAGTGGGCATTGCATCTCCTTGCTCGTGACTTGCGGCTGATACTTGGCTGCGGTGACCTGTGGCGATGCGGGCGATCCGTTCGGGATGGGCGCACACGCACAAAGGTGACCTCGGGTTTGGATGCAGAACCGGGCCTGTGTGCCCGGCGGCTGCGCTTAGAACTGGGGGCGGGCGGTTGGGATTGCCGGAAGTACCGGGTTTGCGGTTGCAGGCGTCGAGGCTGGCGCGGGCGGGACGGGTTGGCCGACGGGGACGACGGTGACCTTTGTGAGCAGGACCGGGGTGAGCGGCTTATCGTTGCGATCGCGCTCCACCCGGGCGATGGCCTCGACCAGGACCACGGTGTGCGGATCGCACTGGCCGAAGATGGTGTAGGCCCCGTTCAGTTGCGGGTACGGCACCTCGGTGATGAAGAACTGGGAACCGTCGGTATTGGGGCCGGAGTTGGCCATGGCGAGGCGGCCGGGGACGTCGAAGCGGAGGGCGGGGGAGATCTCGTCGGGCAAAAAGAAGCCGGCGTCGCCGGTGCCGTTGGCCAGGCGATCGCCGCCCTGGATCATGAAGCCGGGGATGACTCGGTGAAACTGGGTGCCGTCGAAGAAGGGTTTGCCGACGATTTTTTCCTGCGTTCCCGGATCGGTCCAAGCCTTGGTGCCAGTCGCGAGACCGATGAAGCTGGCCGAGGTAAGGGGTGCCTGCTTGCTGAAAAGCTGGCACGTCAAGCGGCCCATGGAGGTGTCCAGGACCACGAAGGGGCCGGTGGGGGTGGCGGGCGGAGCCTCATGCGCCTGCGCGCTGGGTGCGTCGGGGAGGGCTGGCGCGGTGGTCTGGGCTGGCGCCGAAGCGGGCGGTGGTGTGGATGGGACGGTCTGCGCGCCGGCGTTGGGCATCGCCAGCAGGAACGGAAGGGGGAGGGAAAGGGGGAAGCGGCCGAAGAACGTCACATCCTCAGGCTAGCGCTATCTGCGTAGGGGAGCAAAGGGCGACCGGCAGCAGAGCGGTGCGCGTGCTTTGCATCCAACCGGAGCAGGAAGTGCCGGACTGAACGTTTGCAGGTCCGGCGCAGGGAGTCCATGGATGGCGAAGCAGGCGTTGTGGGTGATGTTGAAGGCGAAACCGGGGAAAGAGTCAGAGATCGAAGCGTTTCTGGCCAAGGGTGCGGAGATGGCAGCGGACGAGGCCGGCACGGTGACCTGGTACGGCGTGAAGATGGGGCCCGGGGTGTACGGCGTGTTCGACACGTTCGAGGACGAGGCGGGCCGGGATGCCCATGAGAGCGGTGAAATTGCCAAGGCGTTGATGGCGAAGGCGTCGGAGTTGTTCACCAACGACCTGCACATCGAGCATATGGAGATCCTGGCGGACAAATAGCGCAAAAGTGGCAGAGGGGTAGCTACTTTCGATAGCCGAACGCCGTCTCCGCTCCCATTTTGGGAACTTAGACTCAAGGATGTGCCCGAAAGTGTTGCTGCCGAACGGAACAGTGCACGCTATTGCCGGTTGGCGCTGGCGGTGGCGTGCGTGTGGTTTGCGCGTGGATATTGCACGATCCGGGCACCGTATATCGACCTGCAACGGTATGCCCTGGGTTTGGAGCGCATGCCGTTTCAGGGCCGCGACCTGATGCGTTGGCCCATGCTGGCGGCTGCGCATGCCCCGTGGCTGCAGCATGCCACGGCGGAACGGGCGGTGTTGCGTTCGCCTGAGTTCCTGGTGATGGAGATTGCGGCGGCCATCGCCCTGTTTCTGGCCACTCGCGCGGCGGAGCGGCTTTACAGGCTGGCGCTGCCGGAAGGGCCTTTGCCCCTTTTGCCCTCGGCGTTGCTGATCGTTGTTTGCCTGTTTGATTTTGTGCTTGACGTTCCGTTCAGCTTTCCCTATGACCTGCCCGCTACGGCATTTCTCGGGTGGGGGATCGTGTTTATCGCGGAGCGGCGCTTCCGGGCGCTTCTGCCGGTATTTCTTTTGGGGACATGGAACCGCGAGACGACGCTGTTTTTGGTCGGCGTGCTGCTGCTGACCGCGGCCATGGGGTCATCAGGGCCGGCGCTGGCGGGACCGCGGCTGACTTTGGGAGGACGGCCGCTGGCTAGGGGAGGACGGTCGCTGGCGCTTGGCAATCTCCGGCGTAAAGACTGGATGCAGGCGGGGGTTTTGCTGGTTTGCTGGGGGATCATTACGGGTTGGCAGCACCATCACTACGCCCGCAACCTGAGTGAGGCCGGTTCGCGCATCGGCGGCAATGTGCACCAGATGCTGAATCCTACGCTTTGGCCGAACATTCTCAGTGTTTCCGCGTTCCTGCTGCCGTATGTTTACCTCAATCGGGCCAAGGTGAGCCACCCCGCCCTGCACGCCAGCCTTTTGCTGCTGCCATTCTGGCTGTTGCTGCTGCTTTCGGTTGGGCAGGTTCTGGAAGCGAGAATCTACGGGGACATTTCGGTGTTCGTGGCCGTGGCGGCGGCGCTGATCATTGTGCAACAAATCCAGCGAGTGCCTGGGACGCGGCCTTTGCGGAGTGTGTTGGCCGAATGACCGGCACGCAGGCACTGGAGGCCCGGGCGGCGCTGGGCGGAGCCGCGGCCGTGTGCACTGCCGCGCTGGGCTGCACGCACGGTTACGAGCGGCTGGGACAGCAGTTGGGCCAGCGCCGTTTCGACCTCTTGGCGACGCTTGCGCTGCTTGCGAGCCGGCTTGGCTTGTACTGGTTCATCTTTTTCGGGCTACGCATCCCGCCACGTGGGGATATTCCCGTTTTTTACCGGCCGGAGGCGTTGGCGGCCCTGGCGGGAAAGCTGCCCTACCGCGATTTCGGCAGCAGTTATGCGCCGTTGCACCCGTTTTTGGGAGCGGCGGTGTTGCGGTTGTGGAACTCGCCTCTGGCTTTTGCGATGTTCGCCATTCTGGTGGAGGCTGCCGCGTTTCCGATATTTCTGGCGGTGGCGCGGTGCGGGTTTCGTGAACGGGAAGTCAGGCTGGGGGCCTTGCTCTATTTGGCCAGCCCGATCAGCCTGCAATTCGTTGCGGTCGACGGGCAGGACAACGTGCTCGTGGCGCTTCTGCTCACGGCGGCGATGCTTTTCCTGTTCCGTGACCGGAATTACCTATCCGGTGCATCGTTGGCCCTGGCTGTTGTTTCGGTAAAGTTTTTGCCCTTGCTGTTTGCGCCGGTGCTTCTGCTGGTGTGCCGGAAACGGGCGCGTTGGATGGCCGGTTTCGGAGGGGTTCTGGGGTTGGGGTACCTGCCGTTTGCGGTTCTTCGCTTGCCGCTGCTGTATCCCCTGCGGGCAGAGGGACAGGCCAGGACGGCCAGCGACCTGCCTTTTCTGCTGGAAGCGGCCCTGGGCGGGGTTGTACCGGGACGTGCGGCGGACCTGTTGTTGCTGCTCGTACTGCTTGGGGTTGCCCTGGCGCTGGGGAGCGCACTGCAGGGTGCGGAGGCGGGGGAGCGCATGGCGATCGCTACGTACGGATGCGCGGGGATGATCCTGGCGCTGTTGCTGCTTTCAAAGAAGTCGTGGCCGCCCTACCTGATGCTGGTGCTTTTTCCGGTGTGCATGATTGTGTCGGCCGGGGGTTTAAGTCGAGGGCGTGTCCTGGCCTTTGCGGGGTTCAGCTGGGTGGCCATCCTGGCGCACAGCGTGTGGGCGACCGAGTTTCTGCAGATTACGGGGCCTGCTCTGCACGGGTACCTGGCTGCCGGGGAAGCACGTTCCTATTTGTTTTTCCTGCTGCAGGTCGTACTGGTCGGAGGATATGGGTGGCTGCTTGCTTCCGCGCTGCGGCGGGTGCGGGTACCCCTGTTGCATCGATGGAGCAACCCCGAGGGTGATGCCGCTCGTCCCACCGTGTGCGAGGTGAAGTATGGCACAGGGACTGGACACAACGAAGACACCGGCACGTCCGTCGCATGAGGCGATTGAGGAAACAGGCGGGCAGGCCACCGACATCACCGACACCCCCATTGAGCGCGCCGACCATAGCGCCATGGAGAGTGCGAAGCGGGCGCAAAACCGTATCCATGCGGATGAAGGGAAGAATCCCGGTACGCAGATTTTTACCAAGTAGGAAAAGCGATCAGTGATTTGGAGGGTCCCGCCCGTGCGGGGCCCCTTTTTGCTTGGGCGTTGAACTTATCGCTGGCTAAACGTGAAGCCGGTTGTTGTGAAGGGGCGCGGTCGTTGCTGAAACGGGCTGAAAAGAGGGGCAATCGGTTCCTGAATCCGGTGCCGACGACCATTGGCGGGGCCAGGATGATGTACAAGGTGCTTCCGCTGTACCTCAGCAACCGCGCGGAAACGGAGCCGAAGGTGCCGCCTGGTCCATTTCGGACCCATGCGGCGGCATACGCGACCTCCCCGGCGAGCGGATTGCGGATTACCTGGTTTGGGCATTCGGGGATGCTGCTGGAAATGGACGGGGTTCGCGTGCTGATCGATCCGGTGTGGGAGCAACGGTTGAGTCCCTGGCAACGGATGGGGCCGAAGCGCTTTTTCCCGCCGACGATGCCCCTGGAGGAACTTCCCGAGCTGGATGCGGTGCTGATCTCGCACGATCATTATGACCATCTCGGGGCGACCACCGTCCGGCGTTTGGCGCGGCTGGCTGCGGCGGCGCGAGCCAAGTGGGTCACGTCTTTGGGCGTCGGGCGGCGGCTTAGGGTATGGGGTGTGCCCCGGGACCGCATTGAGGAACTGGACTGGACGCAAAGCGTGGAGATCGGCGGGGCGGCGCCCGAGGGCAGGATGCCCAGCGGCAGGGTGCGGGTGGATGCCTGGCCGGCTCGGCATTTTTCGGGGAGGATGCCGTGGGACCGATTCCGTACGCTGTGGAGTTCGTTTGTTTTCGAGGGACCCCGGCACAGGGTGTATTTTGGAGCGGATTCCGGTCTTTGGGACGGTTTTGGTGAAGTTGCTTCCAGGTATGAGCATTTCGATGTGACCATGCTGGAGATTGGGGCGTTTCATCCGTTGTGGGCGGACATCCATCTGGGCCCGGATGGGGCGGCGGAGGCGTACCGGCAAATGGGCGGCCCGGAGCGAGCGGGACTGCTATTCCCGATTCATTGGGGATTGTTCAACCTGGCGCTGCATGGATGGCGCGAACCGATCGAGCGGATGACCTCCTTGGCGGCAGCGGAGGGGTGGCCGCTTTGGCTGCCGGTGCCAGGCTGCCCGACGGAGGTAAGGGCGAACGAACCGCTCGATTCGGGATGGTGGAAGGGGGATCGGTAGAGCCGTAACTCTGGGGAAGTCCGGGTACGGAGTTTTGTGAATCGGGGAGGGTACGTGGCGTTGCAGGTACAAGTGCGCCCCTTCCCTTGTCCTGGGAGAGGCGCCCGGGATACAAGGGAGCTACACCCAAAGTCCCATAAGATTCACAGAAGATCCACAGGAAAAACCGGAGAGAGCACCATGGCTGGAACAGGGCAGGGACAGATCGCGGTTCGCGAAGTCATGGACATCCGCCAGGCGGCGGACTATCTGGGCATCAGTGGAGACACGTTGTACCGCTACGCCTCGGAGGGCTTTGTGCCGGCGTTCAAGCTGGGCAATCGCTGGCGCTTCCGCAAAAGCGTTCTGGATGCCTGGATGGATGAGAAAAGCGGCGTGAAGCCGGCGGTTGCGACGCCGGAGGATGTGGCTGCGGGACAGCGGAAGCCGGTGCGGAAGGCTGGCTGAGAGGGCCCTTTATGCCCGCGTCAGGGTGAAGTGTGTGATTTCGGCGGGGCAGTTCAGGCGAAGCGGAACACCGACGGTGCCGATGCCGCGGTTAACGTAGAGCTGCATTTTGCCGAAGCGATAGTGGCCCTGGGGATAGAGCTTGCCCATGGGCGGGAGAACGAGCGGGCCAACCAGGGGGAGACGGACCTGGCCGCCGTGAGAATGACCGGAAAGCATGAGGTCGACCAGCGGGAAGCGTGGATGGCCCTGGAAGATCTCGATGTAATCCGGTTCGTGGACAAGGTAGAGGACCGGAGCGCGAGGGTCGGCGGGAATGGCGCGGAAGGGGTCGGGTGTGCGGGTGCCGGCGTCGTCGGAGCCACACAGGAAAAGCCGGTCGCGTCCCCGTTCGAGGGGAAGGTAGCTGTCGATCAGAACGGGGGTGCCATGGGTTTCGAGCTCGCGCACGACCCAGTCCGCCCCGACGCCGACGTCGTGGTTGCCGAGGATGGCGACGCGCTCGGCCCTGATCTCGGAGAGAACTTCGGCGGCAACGCCGGCAGCGCGCAGGGCAACGCGGCGCGGGCCGGGGCTGCGGCTGACGAAGTCGCCGGTGATCAGGACCATCTCCGGAGCGAGCCGGTTGATGGCATCGACAACCTGTTTCAGGAACCAGGGTTCGGTGAATTCTTCCATGTGGAGATCGGAGATTTGCACGAAGCGTATGCCGGCGAACGAATCGGGCAGATTGACGATGGGAAACGTGCGATGGGTGATCTCAAGCTCATGCCGGGCGTGGGTTCCGGCATAGGTGGCCAGCCCAACCGCGGCGCTGCCGGCACCGAGCAGAAACGCCCGGCGGGATCGGTCCCCCACGGGTGGGGTGTTTTCGCGTTCCCCGAGGACCGCGTGCTGCATAGGGTGTTTTTCTTGCACAATCAGGTGCAGTATACGGTTCACAAGGGGCCGGGTCCGTTCCACAAATGGGGCAGGAGCCCCTCAGGGCGTGGATCGGAGATCCCGAAGCCGGAGAGGCGGGTACGGGCGGAAGCGGAGTTCGCGACCGGGTAGAATCGAGAGATGCCCTTGAAACGACGACGGCGCCAAGCCATGGCCGCGGCCCGTGGAGCCGGTGCCGATGCCATGTTGATCACGCACTTGCCGGACGTGCGCTGGATGAGCGGATTTACGGGGTCGAACGGGGCGGTTGCAATCGCAGGCGGAAGGGCCGTTCTTTGCACCGATGGGCGGTACGCGGAGCAGGCCCGGGCCGAGGCGCCGGATTTGCGCGTGCTGGTGGGAAAGAAACCGGCAACGCAGTTGGGGATCGACTGGCTGCTGGCGCGGGGGGCGACGCGATGCGCGTTTGAGGCGCGGCAGACGACCGTGGCGTCGCTGGAGGCGATGCGAAAGGCGCTCCCGAAGGAGATGGGGGCGCGGCGACAGAAGTTTTTCCTGGCGACCGAGAGCCTGGTGGCACGCCTGCGAGAGATCAAGAACGAGGAGGAGATCGGCATTCTGCGGCGGGCGGCCGATCTGGGCTGCCAGCTGTTTGCGGAGATGCCGGGGAGCATGGTGCCGGGAGTGAGCGAGGCGGAAATTGCGCTGACGCTGGAATTGGCGGCGCGGAGGCGTGGTGCGGAGGCGATGAGTTTTGACACCATCGTGGCCAGCGGAGTGCGCAGTGCACTGCCGCACGGCAAGGCGAGTGCGGCCCGTTTGCCGAAGCGGGGGTTTGTGACGGTGGATTTCGGTGTGGTGGTGGAGGGGTATTGCTCCGACATGACGCGCACCGTGCATTTGGGCCGGGCCAGCCGCGAGGCGCGCGCCGTGTATGATGCGGTGCTGGAAGCGCAACAGGCGGCGGTGGCCGCCGTGGCACCGGGGGTAACCTGCGCGGCGGTGGATACGGCGGCGCGGTCGGTTCTGAAGCGGGCGGGGCTGGGGAAGTATTTCTCGCATTCCACGGGCCATGGTGTGGGGTTGGAGATTCACGAAGGGCCGCGATTGGCGGCGGGGGTGGAGCATGTACTGGAGCCGGGCATGGTGATTACAGTTGAGCCCGGCGCGTACCTGCCCGGTGCGTTGGGTGTGCGCATCGAAGATATGGTGCTGGTTACCGACGATGGGGCAGAGGTGCTGACAGCGGCCAGCCCCAAGACGTGGATGCAGATCTAGGTGGAGCTGAAAACGTAATGGCTGATGGGGATCTGAACGATCTGAGTAGCTTGAAGGAACTGCGCGAATTAGTCGAGTTCCTGAAAGCCAGCGGTGTGACGCAGTTCGACATGGAACGGCCGGAGATGAAGGTCCGGCTGAAGTTTGAGGGCAATGGACCGGCCGGTGCGACGGGCGGGGGCAGTGCGTTGGAGGCGGCCGCGCTGGCAC
>CAXTBI010000055.1:0-22347 GCA_964242195.1 uncultured Acidobacteriaceae bacterium | reverse complement strand
GGGGGGTGAGGGGGGGGGGGCGGGGGGGGGGGGGGGGGGGGGGGGGGGGGAAGGGGGGGGTGGGGGGTGGGGGGGGGTGGGGTGGGGGGGGGGTCTCGGGGGGGGGGGGGGGGGGGGGGGGTGGGGGGGGGGGCGGGCAGGGGGGGGGGGGCCGGGGTTTGCCGCGGCTGGGATGGCCCCCGCCAGCCAGAGGGCCAGCGAGCCGTTTTGGCGGAGGAGGGAGATTTCGGCGCGGCGGAGCTGCAGATCGGCGTCAAGGGCGTCTACTTTCCGCTGGCGTTCGGCGAGGCGGGCGTTTTCGGCATCCTTGGGCGTCATCTGCTCGCCGGGGACGGCCCCGGCCGAGGCGCGGAGACGAATGGCAACGGCCTCGAGCTGATCCTGGGCGAGATCGTGATCGAGGGACGCGAGTTCGGCGCGGGCGGCGAGTTCCTGCGTGCTGTGCACGAGCTTGTGACGGCCTTCCAGAAAGGCGATTTGTTGAACTTCGGCGTCGAGAAAAGCGCGCTGCGCGTCGATGGCAGCCTCGTGAGCGCGGGCGCGGTGCACCATATCCAGCAAGGGGAGGGTGAGTTGGACGCCGATGCTGAGGGAGTTGAAGCTGTTTTGTTTTCCGCTATCGAAGCAGCGGGGAGTGCAGGTGATGCGCTCGCGAAAGCCCGGGTAGTAGAAATCGTAGCTGCTGAAGGCATCCGAGAGCTTGCTGTACTGGGCAGACAGGCTGAGCTGCGGACGGAGCAGGTAGCGCGACTCGCCATGGGCGGTGAGTTGCTTGGCGCGGGCCGCTTCAAAGGCGGCCGAGATGCCTGGAGCCTGGGTGACGGCGTCGGCGCGCGTGAATGCGGCAAGGGCAGGGGTGGGATCGAGGGGTGGAATCGAGGTGGGATCGGTGGTCCAGCCGGCGGGCGGCAGACCGGTGAGCGCGGCGAGATGATCGATATCGGCGGCAACTTCGTCTTCGCCCAGCAACAGTTGCAGGTGGATGCCGGCGGCCGTGCGATGGGCCCTGGTGACCTCCGTATGCGGGTCGACCCCGGCGGTGAAGCGGTCGGTGACCAGGGTGACGAGCCGGTTGGCGATGTCGAAGGTTTCCCCAAGGACGAGCCGGCGTTGGAGGGCGTTGTCCAGGGAAACATAGGTGGAGGTGACGTCTTCGGCGACGTCGGTACGGGCGACACCGAGGGCCATTTGCGCGGAGTTGACACCGGCGTGCGCGGCGCGGATGTAGTCCGGCTGCGAAAAGTTATAGACCAGCGACTGCGCGGCGACGCTGAAGACCACGGGAGGGGAGAGCGGGGCGCCCGTAGCTTTGCCGACACCGCCCGAAGCGGAGACCGCAGGGACGAAAACGTCGCGGGCTTCAGACAGCGCGACGTTGGCGCGGCTGAGGTCGGCTTCGGCGAGTTTGACCTTGGGATTGTTTTGCAGAGCGAGATCGATGGCGGTGGGCAGGGAGATTTGCGCGGAGACGAAGCGAGCCGTGAACAGGAGGGCAAGCAGAAACGGGAGCAGCGGGGCAGAGCCGGTACGGGTACGAACGGAGAGGGGCGACATTTAGAGGGAAGCCAGCCCTTTCCGCGCGGGTGCGTAGCCCGTGGCGAGGTTCAGCGCGGCCGTGTATTCGGCGCGGGCGGCGTCGCGCTGGCCGGACTTCGCCAGGAGTGCGCCGAGTTGGGTGTAGGCACGGAAGGCCGGGGCGCGATCGCTGCGTTCGCCGTGCGTGAGATAGGCGCGCAGGGCGGCTTCGGCAGGGGGGATCTGCCCCGCGTCGGCGAGCACACCGGCGGCTTCGACGACCGTGGCGTCCAGGGCGCGGTCCGCCGCGAGCGTTTGTTCGGCGGTCGCAATGGCTTTGGACGCCTGCCCATGGCGGCCGTAGAACGCGGCCAGGTCGATGAGGGCACCGGGATGGTGGGCGACGTTGGCTTCGGCCTGAAACTCGCGTTCGGCGGTGCCGAGATCGCCATTCTTTTCGGCAACCATGGCGCGAATTCGGTGGGCGACCGCGGGCAGCGTGCGTTCGATGCGGCTGGCCAACGCCAGGGCCTTCCCGGAGCCGCCGCCGACAATGGCCGGGGCGGCGGTATAAAACTCACCCAGATCGACGCAGGCCGGTTCGCTGTTCGGCGCAAGGGCAACGGCAGTCTCAAAGGCGGTGCGAACGCCGAAGGCAAGCCGCATGCCGGAGACCACACCGGCGTGGGAGGCCTGCGCACCGAGAGCGCGGCCGGTCCAGTCCTGCGCTTCGCTGTCGCGGGCCAGACCGTTGCCCAGGGCGGCGTTGCACTCGATGGCAGCGTCTTTGGCGAACTCTTCGGAAAGCAGAACGCGGCACAGTAAAAGGTGCGCGGGGCCGTTGCCGGGCCCGGTGCCGATGGCTTTTCGCAGCAGGTTGCCGGCGGTGTCGGCACGGCCTTCGAGCAGGGCCTGCCTCGCCGGCTGCAGGGAGGCGGGGATGTCCATGGCGTCGGCGCGGGAGCGAAGGCCAGGGAGAACAGCGACGGCGAGGGAACCGAACAGAAGGGCGGCGGGCGAACCGGCCAGTGAACGAGATTGCCGATGGGCAAGCAGCCGATTTGCGTTCAGGGGGGCTGCGTTCATGGGGGCTGCGTTCATGGGGGCTGCGTTCATGGGGGTTGCGCCAGTCGGGTCTGCCGTCATCAGGGCTGTGTCCGGACGGCGAGACCGTCATGGAGGTCCGTGTCGGTGGTGGCGCCGAGGGCTACCAGGTCGCCGTCGGACAAGCCACTTTGCACCTCGAACCGGGTGAGGGTCACGATTCCGACACGGACGGGCGTGCGCACGAGTTTGCCGTTCACGATGCGAAAAACAAAGTCGCTGGCCCCTTCCGTGTGCAGAGCCTCGCGCGGGAGGCTCAGAACGTTGATCAGTTGCAGGGTGGTAACGGTTACGGTGACGTTGGTGTTGGGCAGAAGCTGACCGTCCGCGTCATCGATGCTGACCAGGCATTCGCCTACGTTGCGTGTGCCCACATTGACAACGGTGGTGGGCGCCTGGGTGACGCGGCCATGCCATTCGCGTCCCAGTTTCGCGTCCCAGGTGACGGTGACCGGCTGCCCGGCATGGAGGGCACCAATTTCGGGTTCGTCGAAAAAGGCGCGCACCTGGAGCTTGTAGAGGTTGGCGACGCTGAGCAGTGCCTGTCCCGGTTGCACGTAGTCATAGCGGGCAATGGGAAGGGAATAGACCGTGCCGGCGATAGGGGAATGGATATCCAGGCCGCCGAGTGCGCTTTTCGCGGTGGCCAGTTCCTGGCTGGCACGCCCGAGCTGAGAGTGGTTGTTGGCGAGATCGCCGGGGCCGTAGCGGCCACGGAGACGGCCCTCGATTGCGCCCAGGTGTGCCTGCGCTTCGGTGACGCGCGCCTGGGCGGCGGCCACTTCGTTGGCCGAAGCCGCACCTTTGGCCTGGAGCGCGGTCATGGTAGCCAGGGAGGTTTGCGCGTCGGCCAGGGACCGTTGTGCGTTGCGGAGATCGGAGTTTTCGGTCAGCAACTCGTCGTGCGTGCCGCCGGCTTCGACGTTGCGCAGATCCTGCGAGGCGACCTGCACCTGATTGCGGGCGTTGGCGATACGCAGCTGGGCGTCGCTGGCATCCAGCAGAAGAAGCCGCTGCCCGGGGTGCACGGCATCGCCCAGGTGGACAAAGATGTTTTCGATGGTGCTGGGAGCCGTGGCATGCGCCTGGTAATCGTTCAGCGGTTCGACCTTGCCGTTGGTCGGAACGGTTTTCACAATCGAGGTGCGCGTGACCTTGGCCGATCGAACCGTGACGCGGTCCCGGGTGCCCGGGAGAACGAGGTACAGGACCCCGGCGGCGATCAGGAGAACCAGCGCGATGAGGATCCAACGGCGGTTTCGATTGCTTCCGGGCTCGGCCATAGGTAAGACATTCAGTATATCGAAGCAATGTGGAAGGGACGGCGTCCGTGCGTCCGGTTGCCGATGGGTACCGTTGGCGAGACCCCGCTTATTTCAGAGGTAAGATTCGCGGGAGGGCGCGGAGGACGCATTTTGTGCCGCGACAATTTCCAGTTCCCAGCCGCTGAAATCGGGATGCCAGTTGCGCCGGAGCCGGAAAGCCAGATCGAGGCGGGTACCCTGGCCCCAGCCCTCGGCCCGTGCCCGTTCGACCCAGTTGGCCCGGCGCGTCCAGGCGGTGGCGCGAAACCGATGCAGCGTTTCCGGATCCTCCACCTGCAAACCGAGGTGACGTTCGGCGAACACGCGCACCGGGGCAGAAAGCCGCAGATTGCAGGCCAGGAAAATAGGTTCGGGGTTGCCATGACCGAACGGTTCGAGACGCTCGTAGGCGAGGAAAAAGGATTGGTCGAGATCGCGGAGACCGAGGCGGGCGTCGCAGGCAAAGGCCGGGCCCGGGGGCGCGGCCGCGAGTGGGGCAGCCAAGGTTTCGAGGCGAAGACGAAGCTCCGGAACATGGGCCGACGGCAGGGCAAAGCCCACCGCGTGGGCATGGCCGCCGAACCGCGAGAACAAGGGCGTGGAGGTTTGCCCATGGGCGGCGGTCAAGGCGTCCAGGAGATGGAAACCGGGCACGGATCGACCGGAACCGTGGGCCTCTCCCTCCTCGTGCGTGAGCACAAGCGCGGGCCGGCCGGTGCGGTCGACGACACGGGAAGCGAGGATGCCGACGACGCCGCGGTGCCAAGGGCTGCCCGGGGCGTCGTCCAGGACGAGACAGCCGGCCAGGCCCTCGGATTGGGACGAGAGCTCGAGGAGTTGAGCTTCGATTTCCTTGACGGCGCGGGCCTCGGTGGCGCGGCGATCGTCGTTGAGACGATGCAGCTTTTCGGCCAGCGACCGCGCGTGGGCCGGGTCGCGGGTGAGGAACATGTCAACCACGTCGGAGGCGATGTCCATGCGCCCGGCCGCGTTGATCCGTGGGCCGATGCGGAAGCCGACATCGCTTGCGGAGATGGGCCGGTTGAGGTCGACCCCGGCCAGTTCCATGAGGATGCGCAGGCCGCCGGGCGCGGGTTGGCGCAGGGCGCGGAGGCCGAGCGACGCAATCACGCGGTTCTCCCCGGTGAGCGGGACGGAGTCGGCCACGGTGGCAATGGCGAGCAGCTTCAGAAACGAGGGCAACGTCTTCAAGCGGAGCCGGGCAAGATCCACCTCGTCGCGGGCACTGGCTTCAAGAATGGCCTGCGCGAGTTTGAAGGCAACGCCGGCGCCGCAAAGTTCTTTGAAGGGGTAGGGGCAGCCCCCCTGGTTTGGGTTGAGGACGGCAAGGGCGTCGGGAACGCCGCTGCCCTCGGGCAGGTGGTGGTCGGTGACGATGAGATCCAGGCCCGAGCGCGCGGCTTGCTCGGCGGCGGCAAAGGCGCGGATGCCGGTATCGACGGAAACGACCAGGCGAACGCCTTCGGCGGCGGCATCGGCGATGCGGGCCTCGCGCATGCCGTAGCCCTCGCGGAGGCGATGGGGGATGTGGTAGCGGACGTCGGCGACGACGCCAAGTGAAACGGCGGCGCGCTCCAGGGCCGTTTTCAGCAAAACCGTAGCGACGGTTCCGTCCACATCGTAATCGCCGTAGATGAGGATGGGTTCACGGTTGGCCAGCGCGGATTGCAGACGAGTGACCGCCGCCGGCAGGCCGAGCATGAGGTGCGGGTCGTGGAGGTGGTCGGCGGCGGGCTCGAGAAAGCGCCGCGCCGCCGCCGGTGTGTCGTGGCCGCGGCCAAGCAGAAGCGTCGCCAGGGGCAGCGGGATGTCCAGATGGGCGGCGAGAAGAGCGGCGGCGACGGGGGAAACGCTCTCGGCGGCGATGTTCCAAGGGGCGGGCGCGCGGAGGGGGTTTTCAGGGGCGGCTTCGAGTCGCATGGCCGCCCTTACTCGTCGTCGTGATCGTCGACGATGATGCCGCCCAGCTCCTGCACGGTGTCGAGAAGGTTCTGGAAGCGATCGTACCAATCCGTGGCGGTTTCGTAGAGGAAAATGACACCGCCGTGCGCAAAGCCCAGTTGCAGGTACCCGGTTTTGCCGACGTGGCGCATCAGGGCCTGGGCTTCTTCGAGGTCGCTGGCGTCGGGATCGGGGAAGTGCGAATCGCGCAGGCGGGCGATCAGGGTGGAAACGTCTTCGGGTTCGAGCAGGACGTCGCTCATGGTGATGAAAGGCACCTGGGCGGCCTTGGCGTGCTCGACAAAGTCCTTCCAGCCGTCGACGTCATCGTCTTCAAAGGCAATGGTGGGGACGTCTTCGGGAACGAAGGCGTTCATGCGGCGGAGCCCGTGCCCGGCGACAAAGGCGATCATGTCGTCCTTTAGCGTGGTCAGATCATCGAAAGTCATCGCTTTCATCTTCGCAGAACCGAGGTGGGGGTGGGGAGCCATTTCGAGGCAACGAGTCTGCTAACCTTGATTTGCCCATGATCTTTTCCAAGGACTACATCGGCTATCTGGCCAGGCAGACGACAAAACACCTCGTTGCGGCCAAGATGATCCGGACCGACAAACCTGCGCTCGTGGACGAGCGTGTGACCGCAGCCCTGATCGACGAGCTTTCGCTTGAAGATCGCATCAACGACGAGGTTCGCGTCATCCTGGACGCCTTCCAAGGGGACATGCTGAAAACCGGCGCGAGCTACCCGGAGATGTTTAAAAAAGTGAAGATGGAGCTGACGCGCAAATACAAGGGGGTGCTATGAGAATCAGCCGCGACAAGCTGAACAAAATCGCCCACACCGCGGCCGACGCGCTGGCGGAGATCGATGAAGTTGAGTTCCTGGAAGATCGGAATACGATTCGGCAGGAGGCTCGCAAGATCCTGGAGAAGCTGCTGATGGAAGAGTTGAAGATCGACGGGGCGGCACGGTTGAAGATCAGTTCGCAGCGCAAGATCATTCTGGAAGGATCCCAGGAATGGGACATCCTGTACCGGAAGTACTACACGGACGAGGTCAAAAAGCTGGGTCTGTAGGCGAGATGCCGGAGCGGGCCTGTGATGGGCCGGCCTGAGCGCTTTGTCGCGTGAAGGGTTGCAGGCTGGGTGTCTTGCAGGGTTGCAGGCTTGGTGGCTTGCAGGGTAAGAGGCTTGGTCTTCCGGTGCGATCTTTTGCTATGATGGGGGAGTCGCGGCGAACCGTCCCGGTTTTGCTTTGTGGCGATATGGTGTAACTGGTTAACACGTCGCCCTCTCAAGGCGAAGAGTTCGGGTTCGAGCCCCGATATCGCTACCAAATTTCAGATGAGTACGCGGCTTTCAAGCTTTCGTTGCTGAATGCGGCATGCGGAATACGCATGGATTCCGACAGCGCAACCTGGTCGGTAGCTTTACAGAGCCGCAAGTTGTTGAAAACAGGTTAGTCGATTTGTTATTTGGGGTTGGTTTCGGATTGTGGTTTGGTGCGCGCCGGAGGCCAACCCCACGAAGCGATACATTGACGATACTTCCGGGATACCTCACCTCAGCGCCGGCCATGGCTGATGCCATGTTCCCGGAAGCGCCCCACCCCCTTGGCGGCTGTCTTCGCGCTTACGTTGAAGCTGGCCCGGCCGGCTTCAACGTAAAGCGCTGCTCAAGAACTCCTTTCGCAAGCTGCTCCCGACGATGAACCGTCGGTCGGGCATTCTGGTGGTAGTCCATTCGGTCTCACCGGTAAGCATGATTCGTCGCAGAACCAGCGTCTCGCGTTCAGATCGAATGGACAACCTCCTGAAACTTCACATCCAGGACGAGATCGACTACTTTTTCAGCAGCGGTGCGACCAGTTTGTCGACATTGACCGCGACCTGCTGTGCGCCGCGGGCCGTGGGATGGACGCCGTCGTCCTGGATGTAGCCGGGGACCCCGTAGACGTCCTGCAGGATGAACGGCAGCAGAGGGACGCGGTTGCGCTCGGCGACGGCGGGGAACATGGCGTTGAAGCTTTGGATATAGGGGCCGCCGTACTGGGCGGGCAGGGTGATGCCGGCCAGGGCAACTTTGGAGCCGCTGGCCTTGATTTGGCGCACGATGCTGTCGAGATTGCGCTGGGCCTGGGCGGCGGGCAGGCCGCGGAGGCCGTCGTTGCCGCCGAATTCGACGACCACGACCTGGGGATGGAGGCGCAGCACATCGCCGACGCGATCGAGACCGTCCTTGGTGGTGTTGCCGTTGACGCCGGCGTTCACGACGCGGTAGTTGTAGCCCTGCTCATCGAGGAGCTTTTGCAGATCGGCGGGATAAGCCTGGTCGGCATCGATGCCGGCGCCGGCAGTAAGGCTGTCGCCGAAACAGACCAGAAGGGGGCGGGTGGATTTGCCGGCGGGTGCGGGGTTGGCTTTGGGAGCGCTTGCCCTGGCGCCGGAGACGTGGGTGGGCGGGTTGTTGTGACGAGGGGAGGCGGAGGCGGCCGTTCCGTTGCCGAGAGCAAACGGCAGGGTGGCCAAAGTCGCTAGAATGGACAAGACGTTGCTGGACGGCACAGCTTCTATTTTAACGGGGAGACACCACTTTTGCCTGCAAACGACCGCACGGACTCGGGCACGGCTGCCGCACCCCTCTCCAGGGAGGCTGCGCGGGGCCGCACAGGGGAGGCCGGAACCCCGATGATTGCCGTGGAGGGGCTGCGGAAATCGCTGCGCACCGGAACGACGACGCTGGAAATCCTGAAGGGGATCGATTTCACGGTGAACCGCGGCGAGTTTGTGGCCATTATGGGTGCGTCCGGGTCGGGCAAGTCCACGCTGCTGGGTTTGCTGGCGGGGCTGGACAACCCGACTTCGGGGACTGTGACGCTGAATGGAACGGCGATCGGCCACCTGGCGGAGGATACCCTGGCGCGGCTGCGCGGACGCACGCTGGGGTTTGTGTTTCAGAGTTACCAGCTGATTCCGACGTTGACGGCGCTGGAAAATGTGCTTCTGCCGTTTGAGTTGAACGAGGAGGCCCGGGAGCACAGGGCGGGGCTGGAGCGGGCTCGCGATTTGCTGGCGTCAGTGGGCCTGGCCGCGCGTGCGGATCACTACCCGGTGCAGCTTTCCGGCGGCGAACAGCAGCGTGTGGCGCTGGCGCGGGCCTTTGTGCTGCGACCGCCGATTGTGCTGGCCGATGAACCCACGGGCAATCTCGATTCCGCGAATGGGCAACATATTTTGGAGTTGCTGCTGCGGCTGAACCAGGCCGAGGGCACAACGCTGGTGCTGGTGACCCATGATCCCGCGCTGGCGGCGCATGCGGGGCGGCGCATTGTGTTGCGGGATGGGGTTGTGATTGCGGATGAACGTTCGGCTATGGGGTTGGCTGACGAGCCAGCCGCGGCGGCCGGGGTCTGAACGCATGCCGGCTCTCAGCTTTGCGACCACCGCCCGTATTGCCACGCGTGAGCTGCGCTCCTCGCGCGGAAAGTTTGCGTTTGTTGTGCTTTCGGTGGCCATTGGGGTGGCGGCGCTTACGGGGGTGCGTGGGTTTTCGGCAGCGTTTCGATCGATGCTGCTGCTGCGGGCGCGCACCATCATGGCCGCGGACCTTTCCGTGCACACCAACCAGGCGCTGACGCCGGGGGAAGAGGGCAAGCTGAACAGCCTGGCCGCGGGCAGCCGGGCGCAACAGACGCCGGTGACGGAAATGCTTTCGATGGCGTCGGCGTCGGCGTCGCTGGACCCGTTGCTGGTGTCGATCAAGGCGGTGGACCCGGCGCATTATCCGTTTTACGGCAAGGTGACGCTTTCGCCGGCGATGCCCCTGGCGCAGGCGTTGACGGACACCAGCGTGGCGGTGGGCGACGATCTTCTGCTGCGGCTGCACCTGAAGGTGGGCGATTCCATTCGGCTGAACAACAGCCTTTTTCGCATTGCGGCGGTGGTGGGGGAGGAGCCGGACCGGTTGTCCAGCGCCTTTGCCGCGGGGCCGCGGGTGTTGATGACGCAGAAGGCGCTCGACGCGAGCGGTTTGCTGGGGTTTGGATCGCGCGCTTCGCGCCGTGTGCTGCTGCTGTTACCCGGGGCGGCGCCGGGCAAAGCCGCCTCGGACTCGAATGTGGCGAAACTGCGCGATGGCTTGCAGGAGGCCATGCCCGAAGCCGGGGTTTCCGATTACCGCGACGCCAACGAGGGTCTGACGCGGGCGCTGGACGGGGCCACCGGTCTGATGTCGCTGATGTCGCTGGTGGCACTGGTGCTGGGAGCGATCGGGGTGGCGATGGCCATTCGCGCGCACCTGGCGCAGCGGCTGGATTCGATTGCCATCATGAAGGCGCTGGGTGCGGGTTCGGGCCACATTATTCGGATCTATGTGCTGCAAACGCTGATCCTGGGGCTGTGCGGCGCGGGGTTGGGCATCCTGCTCGGCTTTGGTGTGCAGCTGGCCCTGCCGCTGTTTCTGGCGCGGCTGCTGCACCTTGCGCCGGCGTTTCATCTCGATCCCGGCGCGCTGGGGCTGGGGCTTGGCGCCGGTCTGCTGACCACGTTGCTGTTCAGTCTGCCGCCCCTGCTGGATATTCGAGATGTGCGGCCCATTTTGATCCTGAGGCGGGCGGTGGAAAGCGCGAACCCGGCGGAAGGTTCGTTTTTTGGGCGGACCGTGGGCAAAGTGCGCGGCTCGTGGGTGCAGATTGCGGCATTTGCGATTATTCTGGGCGGCTTGATGCTGCTGGCGATGCGGGTTTCGGATTCCCGGCAAATCGGGTCGATCTTTGGCCTGGGGCTGGCGGCTGTGTTGCTTGTGCTGCTCGCGCTGGCGGCGGGTTTGCTGGCACTGCTGCGTGCCCTGCTGCGGCGGGCCGGCATGCGGCTGCCGTCCGTCCTGCGCCATGGGCTTTCGAACCTGTACCGGCCCGGCAATCCCTCGGCGGCGCTGCTGGCGGCCCTGGGGCTGGGCGTGATGCAGATTGCGACGGTGTACACGGTGCAGCATGCCGTGGTCAGCGACCTTGCCACATCGACGCTGAGCAAGCTGCCGAACCTGTTTCTGCTCGATGTGAGCCCGGCCGAGGTCGCCGGTGTGCGCGATCTGCTGCGCCGCCAGCCTGCCGTGCAGGGTGAGCCGGAGATGTTGCCGGTGATTGCGGCGCGATTGGCGGCGGTGGACGGAACGCCGGTGGAGCACTTGAAGATTGAGCACATGCCCAAGCGCTTTCTGCGCTCGCTGAACCTGAGCTGGCCGCCGACGCCGGATCGGCCACCGCCGGGCGATCGCGTGGTCGAGGGCCGGTGGTGGTCTGCGGCGGAGAGCGCGGGGGCGAACCGGGCGCCCGTGATTGCCGTCGACCGAACCTTTGCGCGCAACCTGCATGTACGGATAGGGCAGAAGTTGACGTTTGTGGCGGTGGACCAGCCGTTGACCGCCACCGTGGCGGCAATTTTCGAGCCGGACTCGCAGCACGCCTATGCGCGTGCGGGGCTGCTGCTGCCGGAGGCCGCGCTGCAGGGTCTGCCTGCGATCTGGTATGCCGGTGTGCATTCGGACCCGGCGCGCACGGGCGAGGTGCGCCGCGCGCTGTATGCGCACGATCCATCGATCACGGTGATCGATGTGGCCGCCACGATTGAGACGGTGCGCGAAGCGGTGCTGCAGATTGTGTATGTGATTCAGTTTCTGGCGGCGTTTTCTACGTTTGCCGGCATTGTGATCCTGGCCAGCGCCATCGCGGGCACGCGCTACCGCCGCGTGCGCGAGGTTGTGGTGCTGAAGACGCTGGGGGGTACACGGGCGCGGATTGCCACGATTTTCTCGATCGAGTTTGCCACGCTGGGGCTGATTGCGGGTGCGGTGGGGCTGCTGTTTGCGAACGTGGTCTCGCGAATCCTGTTGGTACGCGCACTGCACTTCGAGTACAGCTTTCAGCCGGGGCTGACGCTCGCGTTTTGGGTGGGCGCGGGGCTGCTTACGGTGGCATGCGGGTGGCTGGCGAGCCATCGTGTGCTGGGGCAAAAGCCGCTGGAGATTCTGCGCGAGGAGTGAAGCGGCGGGCAGCCGGATGCGGGACGATGGACGCTGGATGTGCATCCGATGGGAAGAGGAGTTTTCATGAGATTCGAAGCGCTCACAGAGTTCCAAAAGCCGACGACCGACCATGCAAAGATACTCGACTGGGCGAAACGACACGGGGCGGTGCCGGCCGAGGCGCATGTGCGGGTGTTCGACGGCCAGCCCACGATGCTGCGTTTTTTGTTTAACGATCTGCGCAACGGAACGACAGAGTTGCGGCCGATTACGTGGGATGATTTTTTCGCCCGGTTCGACGTGCTGAAGATGTCCGTTTTGCTGGATGAGGAGCCGTCGTTCGAGTTTGTGCTGAAGGAAGGGGTCGATCCGTTGCTGCGCACGCAAAACTGAGCGATCGGGCAAAGTTGCGGCCCACGGACGTCTAACCCAGCATGAAGCTTCGCCGATGTGTTGTTTTTGCCGTTTTGCTCAGCCTTCCCGCCATCGCCCAGCTAAGCAAGAGCCGTGAGCGGGAGGCGGCCAACCGCGCCGATCGGGCCACCGTGCTTCACAACGCGAGTGTGTATGCCGCGGCCGATTCGGCCGATCCGCCCATTGCCAGCGTCGCGCCCGGGCACGAGGTTGTTGTGAACCAGCGAAGCGGTCCGTGGCTGAGCGTGTTTGCCAACACCGACGAGAAGGAACAGGACCCCGACCAGAAGCCCGAGTTCACCGATCCGAACACACAGGCGCAGCCGAGTTCGGGATGGATTCGCGACAAGGGCGTAGTCGGCCCGAAGACTCCGGGGGGCGATGTCGTGATTTTCGGCACAGCCGCGGACTTGGAGGCGCAGGCCGCTGAGCCGCATGGACCGAAGGGTGCGGCGGAGTCGGCCAGCCTGCTGTATCGGCGCGTCTGGGAGTACTACCCGGAGTCTTCGCTGGCGCCGGAAGCGGCGTTTCGCTCCGCCGACATTCGCTGGCAGATGGAAAAAGCCGACAACAGCACGCTGCCGAGCGCGCATGAGCAGGACGCCTTTTTGCGTCCGCAGATCTATGAAGGGCAACTGAAGCGTGTGATGAAAAGTTACCCCGGCAACCCGGCCGCGGCCCGGGCTGCCTTCGATCTGCTCGATAACAAGCTGTGCGGCGATTGGCAGGGGCTGCCGAAATGTCCGGAAATGGAGACGAATCTGTATGTCAGGTACGCGGACCGTTACCCGGGCGGGCCGAAATCGCCCGAGGCGCTGTTCAACGCCGCGTACCGGCAAGGGGCGCTGGTGACGATGTACCTGGTCGACGACGACCGGAAACGCTCGGCGCAGGCGGCAGGGAACTGCGGTGCCCTGGCGGATCGGCTGCTGAAGGAATACCCGCAGTCGGATTTTGCCCAGCGGGCGCAAAGTGTAGCGTTTCGGGTGAAGCAAGGAATTTCGGTGTACGGCAGCGATCGAGATTGAAGGCTGCCCAGTCAGGCATCTTCGGCGCGGACGACGAGGAAAGACCTGCTTTCTCGTGGGGAGCTGGAGGCTCCGGGGAGAAAGCAGGTCTCCGCTGTGTTCGCGGTACGTTTCGCTGGACCGCGGGAGGCGGTGCGTGCGTGGTTAGCCGGTGACCGATACCGGCTCAGGGGTGGGCGTGGCCGTGGCGGGTGCGCCTTTACCGCCGGGGCCGCCTTCCGCGCCGGGCTTGCGGATGTCGATGCCGCCTTTGAAGAACGCGCCGTCTTCGATGGAGATACGGGCGGCGATTACGTCGCCGGTGAGCGAACCTTCTGAACGGATATCGACACGGTCAGAGGCCTGGCAGTTGCCGCGCACCTTGCCCAGGACCACGATTTCACGGGCCGAGATGTTTGCCGCGACCTGGCCATTGCGGCCGATGGTGACGCGGTTGCCGGGAAGGGTGATTGCGCCTTCCACTTTGCCGTCGATATAGAGCGATTCCGAGCCGGAAAGCTCACCCTTGACCACCAGGCTTTTGCCGATGGTGGCCTGTTCGCCGGTCGCGTTCGCACCCGGGACGCCGGCCGCCGTGGGACGGGGGGTATCGAAGGTGGTGGAGGGCGTACCCGTGGGCGCGCTTGGGCGCACCGGCTCAGGGGTTGGAGGGGTTTGAGTGCCTGGCTGATTCGGTTTCCACATCTTGTTGTTTGCTCCCTTTCCTCAACGGAGGACATGCCGCCGAACCCGGCCGCCACGCATGCGTGTATCCCACCGTTTGTCCGTGCTCTTTCCACGATACTACTTCGTCAACACTCCCCGAGGATTGATTTGGGGCGTGAAAAGCACCGAGAAAGGCACCTGTGAGGCCCACCTTTGGACTGGAACGGGCCAGTTGGATCGTACGAGGAGCAAAAACAGGCTCCCAGGTGTTGCCGGGAACAGAGAACGGCAGGAGCAACCGCGGATCTTTTCGAGCATGACGGAGAGGTTCAGTGAGGATCGACTGTTCCGGTGTCCCTAGTCTTCCTCGGATTCACCCTCCTCGACCAGGGAACTGGTTCCGGCAACGTCGAAGGTTACAGGCTCACCCCCGGTGAGGCATAGGGTCGCGCGCATGGGCAGACGTCCCCAATGGGCTGGGGAGCAGACCGGGTGTACCGGTTTGTCGAGCGGCCAGTTGGCGAGAACCCTTTGCGCCACGGGCTTGTGGGTGCCCAACTCGGCCACAACGGCTACCACGCCGCCCTTCAACGTGGGGACAAGGCCGCAATAGGCGGCGTAATCCCGATACCACACGACTTCCGACACCTGTGGATCGAATTCCGGCAGATGCAACGGTGCGATGTGACCGGAGTTGCGATCGACCTGCAGCCAGGGGCCGGGTTGCCAGGTCCAGCGAGGGGCTTCGCCGGGCAGGGAATCGTTGATATGCACCGCCCGCCGAATGACAAAGGTGCGGTCGGTGATCTCGTGGAGCTCGCCGACGGTCCATTCGCGCGGCTTGTCGTCGACGATGAGCGGACGGATGCGGAGCGTGGTGGCTTCCTCGCTTTTATTGTCCGGCGTTGCGTCGGGCGGGGTGTATGGGACTTTGCGCACCGCTCCCAAGGTGACGAAGTGCATTTTGGCCGCTTGCACACGCGTGGGGGAAAGGGCGGCGAGCGAAAGGACGAGCAGAGGCACAAGAGCGGGGCGGGGGATCTGCACAGATTCGAGGGTAGCGGGGATGCGGTGGATGGGCACTCCCTCTTTCGCTGTATTCCCCAGGAACCAGCCATTTTGTAACTTCCGTACCGTGTACAGAATCACCTGGGGGCTTTTCAACTCAGGCGTCCTGGGGTACCATAGGAAATGGTGCGTGACCCTTCCGCAGCCTCTGTACGACCCCCGGGGCAGTTTTCGCGGGCTGCGGGGCATGAAGAAGCCCACGATCAGGTGCAGGAAAGCAGCAGGAGTGGGCCTTTGCGGCCGGCTCCCAAGGAGAGCGTTTGTCGAAGGAAGATGCAATTGAGGTCATGGCAACGGTCGTGGAGATCCTGCCCAATGCGCTATTCAAGGTGGAGTTGGAGAACAAGCATCAGGTGTTGGCTCACGTCTCCGGCCGTATGCGCAAGAACTTCATCCGCATTCTTACGGGCGATCGCGTCGCCATCGAGCTGAGTCCCTACGATCTGAACCGTGGCCGCATCGTGTACCGCTACAAGTAGCAGCAGAAGAAGAAACAAGCAGCAGCAGCAGAAGAAACAAGAAGCAGCAGCAGAAATCAGGAGTTTTCCATGAAAGTTCGAGCTTCGGTCAAGCCGATCTGCGACAAATGCAAGGTGATTCACCGCAAGGGTGTCGTTCGCGTCATCTGTTCGGCCTCTGCCAAGCACAAACAGCGTCAGGGCTAGGCGTCCGGATGTATCCACGTGGCCCCCACGGGCGAGTTCGCCGAAGTCAAGGCGTGCGTTGAACCCGGGGGAGACAGGAGCCAACCGCCCATGGCGATGGTCCAGGTCAGCCACCCACCCATGAACCCCCGCTCTCCGGCAACGACCTGTAAGCCCGGCCTGAGCCCCAACCGAAAGGCACACCATGGCCCGTATCGCTGGCGTCGACCTGCCTGGCAACAAGCAGACTCGCATCGCGCTCACCTATATCTATGGCATTGGAGACCCCCGTGCGCTGTCGATCCTGACCAAGGCCGGGGTGGATCCGTTTGTGAAGCTTGGCACCCTGGATGAGGATCAGTTGAACAAGATCCGGCAGGTCATCGAGCAGGAAGGCGGCATTGAAGGCGATCTTCGCAAGGAGATTTCGCTGAACATCAAGCGCCTGATGGAGATTCAAAGCTTTCGCGGCATTCGTCACCGGCGCAACCTGCCCGTGCGCGGACAACGCACCCACACCAACGCCCGCACCCGCAAGGGGCCCCGCAAGGGCACCGTTGCCGGCAAAAAGAAAGTGACCAAGTAACCCATGGCGAAGACACAGCAGAAGACTGCCGGCGCCAAGGCCGGCAAGGGCAAGAAGTTCAAAAAGCGCGAGCGGAAGAACGTTCCGTTCGGCCTGGTATTTATCCAGGCAACGTTCAACAACACCATTGTGACCATTACCGATCCGGGCGGCAACACGCTCAGCTGGAAGAGTTCCGGTTCGCTCGGTTTTCGCGGCTCGCGCAAGGGAACTCCCTTTGCCGCGCAGCAGGCAGCGGTGAATGCGGCCAACGCGGCACGCGACAATGGTGTGCGCTCGGTGGATGTGCGTGTTTCCGGCCCCGGTTCGGGGCGGGAGAGTGCGATTCGCGCGCTTGCCGCTGCCGGCATCGATGTGCGTTCCATTCGCGACGTTACGCCGATGCCGCACAACGGCTGCCGTCCGCCGAAACGCCGCCGGGTCTGAACCTGGCTCCTCCCTGGGTGGACGGGCGAAACGTGCTCGTCCACCTCGACTTCCCTGGATCGCGATGAAGCGCCTGCCTGCGTGTAAAGCGATCGACCTCTGAAATCTAGCGAAAAGGATTTGAAATGGCTCGATATACAGGCCCCGTCTGCCGCATGTGCCGCCGTGACGGCGTCAAGCTCTTCCTCAAGGGATCGAAATGCTTTACGGAGAAGTGCCCCGTAGAGAAGCGGAATTTTCCTCCAGGCCAGCACGGCCAGTCCAAAAAGGTGAAGAAGGTTGTCGGCTACGGTCTGCAACTGCGCGAGAAGCAAAAGGCGAAGCGCATTTATTTCACGCTGGAGACGCAGTTTCGGGCGTACTACGAAGTGGCGGCCAACAAGACGGGCGTCACGGGCGACCTGCTGTTGCAGCAGCTTGAGACCCGGCTGGACAACGTCTGCTACCGGCTTGGATTTGCGCTTTCGCGCCGCCAGGCGCGGCAGGTGGTGCGTCACGGCCATGTGCAGGTGAATGGGCACAAGGTGAACATTCCGAGCTACCAATGCAAGGTGGGCGACGTGATCGCGGTGCGTGAGGGTTCCAAGTCGCTGGTGTTGCTGGAAGCGGCCAAGGACTTCATCTCCGGCCAGACCCGTGTGCGTTGGATCGATGCCAACCCCGAACAGCTTTCGGGCAAGCTTATCGCGCTGCCGCAGCGTGAGGACATTCAGCTGCCGGTCAATGAGCAGCAGATTGTCGAACTGTACTCGAAGTAAACAGTGTTGTTCGCCGCCTCCTTGCTCTCCGGGCGGGCGCAGCGCGGGATCCCGATTGGTTCGGTCGCCGGTGGGCACGTGAGTGCACCGCCCGTCGAACGAACCGCAGGTCCTGGCGCTACGCCCGAAAGGGCTGGGGGCAGGCGAGCGGCAGGGTGTAGCCGTACGAAGCCGTTCAGTACATAACGTTCAGTAAACAACGAAACACAACCGCACCACCGTTAGCCGCGCAGAATGCTTCGTGCGGTGGCGAAGAAAGGATAACCCATGCTTTGGAGAGGTTTCCAAAAACCCAAGCGCCTTGCCGTTGAGCAGGAGTCGCTGACCAACACCTTTGGCAAATTTTCCGCACAGCCGTTTGAGCGCGGTTTCGGCACCACCATCGGCAATGCGCTTCGACGCACGCTGCTGAGTTCGATTGAAGGCGCGGCCGTGACCGCGGTGAAGATTGAAGGCGTGCTGCACGAGTTTCAATCCATCACCGGCATCGTGGAAGACGCGACCGACATTATTTTGAACCTGAAGCAGATCCCGTTCAAGCTGCACGCCGATGGACCGAAGGCGCTGTATTTGCATGTGGACCAGCCGGGTGTGATTACTTCCGGCATGATCGAGGCGGATGGCGATGTCGAGATTCTTGATCCCGACGTGTATATCTGCACGGTGTCCGAAGGCGGACGCATTGACATGGAGATGCGTTTGAAGCGGGGGCGCGGCTACATTTCGGCGGACAAGAACTTTGACGGCGATCTGGGCCTGGGCTTTATTCCTGTCGATTCGGTGCATTCGCCGGTGCGCAAGGTGAACTTCCTGGTGGAAGCCGCACGTCTCGGCCAGGTTACGGACTATGACAAGCTCACGCTGGAAATCTGGACCAACGGCACGGTTCTGCCCGCGGACGCGCTTGGGCTTTCGGCCAAGTTGTTGAAGGACCACATGTCCATCTTCATCAATTTTGAAGAGGAGATGGAGGCGGGCAGCCATGGCGATCATGACGGCCCGGCGATTCGGAACGAGAACCTCAATCGATCTGTTGAAGAGCTTGAGCTTTCGGTGCGCAGCTATAACTGCTTGAAGAACGCCAACATTGCGACCATCGGCGAGCTGATTCAGAAGACGGAAGCCGAGATGTTGAAGACCAAGAACTTCGGTCGCAAGAGCTTGAACGAGATCAAGGAAATGCTGGCGCAGATGGGTCTTTCGCTGGGAATGCGCATTGATGAGAGCGGAAACCCGGTACCGGGACCGACGTCGATTCTGCCGGCGGCGACGCTTTCGCAGAGCTATGGCAACTTCGACGACGAGGACGAGCTCGACGACGAGGATCTGGACATGGTTCCGGAGACGGAAAACTTCTAGCTCGACATTGCCGCGGTGGGACGGGCCCAACGTCCTGTCCCACTCCTTTCCACTGGACGCAGCGAGTTTGCCTGTGTCCGTAACCTGCCTCCCTGAGGCAAACACCGGTCGACAGGCTCAGCCTGGACCGAAGGAGATGAAGTATGCGCCATCGTGTCGGCGGTTGGAAGCTGGGTAGAAATACAAGTCATCGAAGGGCGCTGCTTCGCAACCTGGTGACCAGCGTAATTTTGAACGATCGAATTCACACCACGATCACCAAGGCGAAAGCATCGCGGCCGTTGGTGGAAAAGATGGTGACGCTGGGCAAGAATGGCAGTGTGCACGCGCGTCGACAGGCGCTGGCCTACCTGATGACGCCCGAGGCGGTGGATCGTTTGTTTGCCACGGTGGCGCCGCGGTACACGGAGCGCAAGGGTGGATACACACGCATTGTGCGCACGGGAGTTCGGCAGGGCGATAGCGCGGAGATGGCGTTTATCGAGCTGCTGGATGCAGAGCAGGAGTTGAACGCAAAGGCGCAGAAGCGGGCCGATGCGCGCCAGCGTCGACAGGATGAGTTGCAGCGCCAGATGGAAGAGCAGAATGCGGCTGAAGGTGGCGGGGATCCAGGGGCTCAGTCCTGAGAAACGTCTGAGCGTTTCGAGGTCCCATGTTTCGAAGGGCGCACCGATGGGTGTGCCCTTCGTGTTTGCGCGGCGATAGCGGAGTCGGCGCGGCGATACTCGGACCCATTCCGCTGCGCTACACTAAGCACAAAGCCCGAAGCATATCTTCGAAGCACAACGCCGGAAACACCCAGCCCAAAGCAATGCCCATCGTTCAACTCAACGAAATTCGCAAGGTGTATGAGAGCAAGGTCGCTGTCGAGGGGCTTTCGCTCGTCATTGAGCCGGGCACGATGTTTGGTTTGCTGGGTCCAAACGGCTCGGGCAAAACCAGTTCCATCCGCATGATGATCGGGATGACGGTCCCGGATTCGGGGACCGTTTCGCTGTTCGATCGGCCGTTCGACCGCGCCGCGCTGGGCCGGGTGGGGTATCTGCCCGAAGAGCGTGGGCTGTACAAAAAGATGAAGGTGCTGGACCAGTTGATTTTTCTGGGCCAATTGCATGGGCTTTCGCCGGCTGTGGCACGCAGTCGCGCCCTGGATTGGAGCGAGCGGATGCAGATTGCCGAATCGGTGGACAAGCGCACCGAAGAGCTTTCAAAGGGCATGCAACAGAAGATCCAGTTCATTGCCGCCCTGCTGCATGAGCCCGATCTGATTATTATGGACGAGCCTTTCAGCGGGCTCGACCCGGTGAATGCAACGCTGCTGCAGGATACGTTGGTGGAGCTTCGACGCGAGGGCAAGGCGATCCTGTTTTCGACCCATCGTATGGACCAGGTGGAGAAGCTATGCGATGCGATCGCGATTATCTATCGCGGCAAGCTGGTCCTGGAAGGAAGCATGCGCGAGGTGAAGGGCCGGTATCCGCATAACCGGGTGCAGATGGTGTTTGCCGGAAGCGACCGCTTTTTGGGGCATCCGGGCGTGCTTGAGGCCAAGAATTACGCGGGCATCGCGGAAATTACGCTACGCTCGCCGGGGGACGCGCAGGCGGTCCTGGGCGCGGCGATGGCGGAGGGTGCGCAGATTACAAGGTTTGAGGTGCTGGAACCGACCCTGGAAGAAATTTTCATTGAGACCGTGAAGGGAACACCGGAGTTTGCCGAGGCGGGAGGCGTGGTGCATGCCTAAGGAGACGTTGGCGGACGGCTTGAGGAACGTGGGTTTGGTGGCGCGGCGCGAGTACATGGAGCGGGTGCGGGCCAAGAGTTTCATGGTGATGACGGTACTGATTCCGCTGCTGATGGGTGGGGCGCTGGGGGCGATGTTTCTGATGAATCGACACCTCGGCTCAGCGCAGCACCTGGCGGTGATCACGAGCCAGCCCGGGTTTGCGGCCGATCTGCAAACGGAGTTGACCGAGGGCCACGGGCTCCGAAAGCCGGTGGTGGATGCGTATCCGCTCGGCGAGCATGGGGTACGCGAGCGGCTGGACGGTGAGTTGAAACGGAAAGATTCGCGCCTGGACGGCTACCTCGTGGAGTTGCCGGGTACGGGAGCGGGTGCGCGACCGTCGTTTCAATGGGTGCCGCGGGTGCAATCGGACGTGATTACGCGGGGCCGTGTGGCGGATGCCGTGCGCGGTGCGCTGACGCGGGAACGATTGCTTGGATCGGGCATGTCGGCTGCGGCGATTACGGCGCTGCTGGCACCGATCGATCTGTCCGCCGGCAGCGGGAAGAGCGATGGCTCGGGCGCGGCTGTGGCGAGCGCCTGGGGCATGTATTTCCTGATGTATTTCGTGATCCTGTTTTATGGAATGAACGTCGCGCGCTCGATTATCGAGGAGAAAACCTCACGTATTTTCGAGGTGCTGCTGGCCACGGTGCGGCCTTCGGAGATGCTGGCGGGCAAGGTGATCGGCGTGGGTGCGGTGGGCCTGACGCAGGTGGGCATATGGATCCTGGTAGCGACGGTTGCGCTGAAATCGCAAGCCTTTGGGCAGGATTTGCATATTTTGCCATCGGCCGGGCAAACGGCACTGTTTGTGATCTTTTTCATTCTGGGCTACGTGCTGTATTCCTCGATCGCCTCGGCGCTGGGGGCGATGACGAACTCCGAGCAGGAGCTGCAGCAGTTGCAGATCTTTCTGATGTTGCCGCTGATTTTCAGCTCGCTGATCATTTTCAACGTGATCACCAATCCGGATGGGCCGGTGGCGCAAGTGTTTTCCTTTGTGCCATTTACGGCGCCGCTGATCATGTATACACGGGTGATCGTGGGCAAGCCCGATGGGTGGGCGGTGGCGCTTTCGTTGCTGGGTTTGGTGGTTACTATTGCGATTGTGCTTTGGGTTGCGAGCCGCATTTACCGGGTCGGCATCCTGATGTACGGGAAAAAGCCGAATCTGCCGGAGATCATGCGCTGGCTGCGGTACAGCTAGAGCGGTCTCGAGGGTACGCGGCACTGTAAGAACAACCGCAGATTCCCTGCGGGAATGACAAACAAGAAAACGCTGCTCCCGGGTTCGTTATTCCACGGCCGTGCGGGGCCTCGTACACTCGGGAAGTGACCCAGTTTTCCTTCAAGCAGCGGGTGCTGTTGGCCGTGGTGCCCACGGTGACGGCGGGCTTGATTCGCTTGCTGGGATCGACGTGGCGGATGCGCGATGTCGCAGAGGTCGGGACGGTGGCCGGTCATACGTTGCCCGGACCGGCCGTATTTGCGTTCTGGCATGAGGCGCTGTTGCCCTGCGCGTACCGGTTTCGCGGGTTGGGCATCGCGATCCTGGTTTCGCACTCGTTTGATGGAGAGTTGATGGCCCGCACGGTCGAGCGATTGGGCTTTTTGGCGGTGCGTGGATCCAGTTCCCGGGGCGGGGCCAGCGGTTTGCGCGGGATGGCCGAAGCGTACGGTGCCGGGCGCATCTGTGCCTTCACCGCCGACGGGCCGAGGGGGCC
>CAXTBI010000054.1:3766-22732 GCA_964242195.1 uncultured Acidobacteriaceae bacterium | reverse complement strand
ACAAGTACCCGCGCCGCTTGACAAGCAAGACAGTCGCTGAGCGCAGCGAAGGATCGCTGCCTTCTGTTCGCGGCTCCTACCCATCGTCAGGTACGTCGCGATAAACCCGCACCCCAGCGAAGTCGTCCCCGCTCTCCCCCGCACGGAACCCGGCCTCCGAAAACGCCCCCCGCCGCACAGGGTCGGGAAATCTGCTCTAGAATCGAAACCGCATGAAGTGCCCCTATTGCGGCTACACCCAGGACAAGGTCATCGACTCCCGCGAAAGCAAGGAGGCCGACTCCATTCGCCGCCGCCGCGAGTGCGAACGTTGCACCAAGCGCTTCACCACCTACGAGCGCCTCGATGAAATTCCCTACATGGTCGTAAAAAAAGACGGCCGCCGCGAGCGCTTCGACCGCCAAAAAGTCCTGGACGGCCTTCTGCTCGCCTGCCAAAAGCGCGCCGTCTCCGCTTCCCAGATGCAAGCCATCGTCGATGGGGTCGAAGCCTTTGTCGTCGATTCCCCCGAACGCGAACGCCTCACCGCCGCCATCGGCGAACAAATCATGAACGGCCTCCGCGAAATCGACTCCGTCGCCTATATCCGCTTTGCCAGCGTCTACCGCGATTTCAAAGACGTCGACGAATTCAAAACCGAACTCGAAGGCCTGCTCGGCGGAAAAGGCCCCGGGCATCCCCGTGGTGCGACAGGTTCCAAGTTGTAAGTTCTACGTTGTACGTGTTCCAAGTGAGGTTGTGTGCCGAAGTCGTTTCGCGAATTGAGAGTTTGGCAGGCCTCCATGGATCTCACCCTGCTCATCTACGAGCTCACTAGCGAGTTTCCGAAGCACGAGCTCTATGGGCTTAGTTCACAAATGCGTCGAGCTTCCGTTTCGATCGCCAGCAATTTGGCCGAGGGTTCCGCCCGCCGTACACGCCGCGACTTCCGTCAGTTCGTCATCATCGCCCGAGGCAGCAACTGCGAACTGCAAACGCAATTGCTTGTCGCAAGAAGATTAGGCTACGCATCCGAGACCAAATTAGAGCAGGCCGAGATGCTAGCGCTAGACGTCGGCCGCATGCTGAACGGCCTTTCCAACTTCCTCAAACGCAAACAGCAAACCGACGCCAAACCACAAACTACGTAGAACGTACAACGTAAAACGTACAACCAGGAGCCCCACCTTGCCCCGCACCCACCGCATCACTCTCATCCCCGGCGACGGCATCGGCCCCGAAGTCACCGCCGCCACCGTCGCCATCCTTGAAGCCGCCGGGCAACAAACCGGCTGCCGCTTCGAGTGGCACAGCTTTGAAGCCGGCGCCGACGCCTACGCCAAAACCGGCGAGTACATCCCGCAAGCCCTGATGGACTCGGTGCTCGAAAACAAGGTCGGTCTCAAGGGCCCGATCACCACCCCCATCGGCGGCGGTTTCAGCTCCATCAACGTGCAGCTGCGCAAAAAGTTCGACCTCTACGCCAACGTACGCCCGGTCAAATCCCTCCCCGGCCTCAAAAGCAACTACCCGGATATCGACCTTGTGATCTTCCGTGAAAACACCGAAGACCTCTACGCCGGCATCGAATACATGGCCACCCCTGACGTCGCGCAAAGCATCAAGGTCATCACCCGCAAAGGTTCCCTGCGCATCGCCGAGGCCGCCTTCGCCTACGCCCGCAAACACGGTCGCAAAAAAATCCACGCCATCCACAAAGCCAACATCATGAAGCTCTCCGATGGCATGTTCCTCCGCTGCTGCAAAGAGATAGCGGCCGGGTACCCCGAAATCACCTACGCCGAGCACATCGTCGACAACACCTGCATGCAGCTTGTCCTCAACCCCTACCAGTACGACGTTATCCTCACCGAAAACCTCTACGGAGACATCCTTTCCGACCTCTGCTCCGCCTTTGTCGGCGGTCTCGGCCTGGTCCCCGGCGCCAATCTGGGTACCGAAAGCGCCATCTTCGAGGCCGTACACGGGTCCGCTCCCGATATCGCCGGTCAAGGCAAGGCCAACCCCACCGCCCTGCTCCAGTCCGCCATCCTTATGCTCCACCACATCGACGAAACCGAAACCGCGAACAAAGTCCAGGCCGCGCTCGAAACCGTCTACGCCGAAGGCAAATCCCTCACCCGCGACGTCGGCGGCCAGGCCGGCACAAGAGACTTCAGCGAAGCTGTCATCGCCGCTCTTCTATCCAAACAGATCTCCAAATAGCCGACAGCACATGTACACTTTTCCCCTCCACCCATGTACACTACCTCCATGGACATCACCATCACCGAATTCCGTCGCAACCTGTTCGATCTCGTCAGCCAGGCCATGGGTGGAACCGAAGTGCATGTCAAGCACAAGGGTTCCGGCTTCACGTTGAAACCCGATGCCGCGCTCCCGGACCGCCTCAGCCGGATCACACCCTTGGACATCATCGTCGGCGACCTTGACGACCGTCCCGACAAACAGGCAATGCGTCGTGCGTGGGAGAAAGACTGGGCCGGTCTCTGATCGCGTACCTCGATACGAACGTCGTTGTCTGGCTCGCAAACGGCAAACTCCGCAAGCTCAGCAAAGACGCCGAACGCATCATCAAGCAAGCGGATTTGCTCGTCTCTCCCATGGTCCTGCTGGAACTCGAATACCTGTTCGATCTCGGCAGGATCAAACTCCGTTCCCGCGAGGTCCAATCCAAGGTTGAACGTGAATTGGGTGTGCAAACCTGCGATCTAAGCTTCAAAAGCGTCGCCGCCACGGCCATCGATGAGGGTTGGACCACCGACCCCTTCGATCGCCTCATCGTTGCCCACGCCAAGGCCAACGGCTTCGCCTCGCTTGTCTCCGCGGATGAAGAGTTCCCAAAACACTACCCGCGCACCGTCTGGTAAACACAAGGAGCACTCAACGGCTGTGGTCACCTCTCGTTCCCTGCTATTTGCCGTAACCCCGTGGGCGCTTTTTCTCGCCGGCTGCCGCTCCCACCCCGCAACACCCGGGCTTTCCTCAACCGCGACAACGAAAGACCCTCCCGTCGCCGCCCCGGTCGACCCCTCCACCGCCGGCAGCCTCAGCGGCGTCGTCCACCTCAAGGGGGCACCGCTCCCCCGCGTCCCCATTGACATGTCCATGGACCCCGCCTGCACCTTCGCCGGCGAAAACCTCACCGAGGGCTACGTCGCCAATAAAGGCGGTCTCGCCAATGTCTACATCTACGTCAAAGCCGGCCTTCCTGCCTCTTCCGCCCCGGCCGGCGCAGCCCCTTTGAAAATCGATCAGCACGGTTGCCGCTTCGTCCCGCACGTCGCCGCCGTGCAGCAGGGGGGCGACGTCCAATTCACCAACTCCGACCCCGCCATGCACAACATCCACACCGTCACTCTCGGCGAAAATCCCTCCCTCGACGTCTCCCAGGGCCCCGGCGCACCGCCCCAGGTACGCCGCATGAACTCGCCGGAACTGATGATCGCCCTGCGCTGCAATAACCACCCCTGGATGAACGGGTTCCTCAACGTCGCGCCCAACCCCTTCTTCACCGTCACCGGCCCGGATGGCAGCTTCACCCTCGCCGGCCTTCCACCCGGCACCTACACCCTGGCCGCCGTGCACGAAAAACTGGGCGAACAGGACACCCAGGTCACCGTTCCGCCCCATGGAAAGGCCAACGCTCCTTTCACTTTCACGATGCAGTAGCATAACCCAGTCGCCTCAAGTCGCTTCAAGTCGCTTCAGGTCGCCTCAAGTCGCTTCAAGTCGCTTCAGGTTCCCCGGGCTCCCAAATCCCCCTCGCAAGGCAGGCGTCCATGCAACTGCAGCACGATCTTCTGGCTACCCACGCCCTCCCTCTTTGGTTCCTGGTCCTTTCCCTCTTCTTGCCGCGTATCTGCATCCTCCTCGCCTGGCTGCAGGGCAGCGTCCCGGCCTATGTTCCCCACACCATCGGCCTTATTCAGGTCATCGTGGCCGTCCTTATCCCGCGCATCCTGATTTTGTTCTGGATCTACAGTGACCAGGGCATCGGCCTCTGGTTCCTGATCCATGCCGTGGGCCTCGTCGTCGCCTGGGGCGGCGGCGGCACACGCGTCGTCCAACGCCGCCGGGTAGCCGACTAGCTTCCCTCCTCCTCCACCCCGGTGCGGTGCGATAAACTGGCGGGATGGAACGGCGTGATGTGGGCATCCTTGGTGCCACTGGAACGGTCGGGCAGCGCTTCATTCAGCTGCTCGCCCACCACCCCTGGTTCAACATCACCTGGCTGGCCGCCAGCGATCGCAGCGCCGGCAAACCCTTTGCCGAAGCCTGTGCCTGGAAGCTCGACACCCCCCTTCCGGCAGCCATCGGCCGCATGATCGTCCAGCCCAACACCCCCCAGGCCTCCGCGATCCCCCTTCCCCGCATCATCTTTGCGGCGCTCGACGCCGACATCGCCCGCGATCTCGAGCCGCTGTTCGCCGCCGCCGGCTGCGCCGTCATCTCCAACTCCTCCGCCTTCCGCATGTCTCCGGATGTCCCTCTCGTCATCCCCGAAGTCAATGCCGACCACCTCGCGCTGCTTGAAACCCAGCCCACCCGCCGCGCTGCCGGGGCCGTCGAGCCTTCCGGCGGCTACATCGTCACCAACCCAAATTGCTCGGCCATCGGCCTTGTCCTCGCCCTCAAGCCGCTCGAAACCCGCTTCGGCATCGACAGCCTTTTCGTCTCCACCATGCAGGCCGTTTCCGGTGCCGGCTACCCCGGCGTCCCTTCGCTCGACATCCTCGGCAACGTCGTCCCCTTCATCAAAAATGAAGAAGAAAAGCTCCAGGAGGAGTGCAACAAACTGCTCGGCACCCTCACCGCCGAAGGGCGCATCACGCCGCTCCCGGCAAAGCTTTCCGCCCATTGCAATCGCGTCGCCGTGGAAGACGGCCACACCGAGTGCGTCAGCCTCAAGCTCAAAGAACCCGCCACCCACCAGCAAATTCTCGCCGCCTGGGCCGAGTTCCAGCCCTTCGGACCCAACGGCGCGCACGGCGGGGTCAAACTCCCAACCGCCCCCTCCCAACCCGTCGAATACGATCCCGCACCCGATCGCCCCCAACCCCGCCTGGACCGCATGCGCGGCGGCGGCATGGCTTCCACCGTCGGCCGTTTGCGTCCCTGCCCCCTGCTCGATTGGAAGTTCGTCGTGCTGTCCCACAACACCCTCCGCGGCGCCGCCGGGGCCGCCGTCCTCAATGCCGAAATCCTCGCCGTCCTCGGCAAACTCGACTTCAAACGCTTCCCCGCGATGCGTCTCGGCGCCCTCGCTTCACCCACCGATCCGGTGACCGCATGAGCACCCCCCGTCCAAACATCGTCGTCATGAAGTTCGGGGGCACCTCGGTGGAAGACGCCGCCGCCATCCTCCGCACCGCCCGCATCGTCGCCGGCCGTCACCGAAAATCGCTCCAGCCCGTCGTTGTGGTGTCCGCCATGAGCAAGGTCACCGACCAGCTGCTCGCCTGCGCCGCCGCTGCCTCCTCCGGCCGCGGCGACCGCGAAGCCGCCCTCGACATCACCGCGCGCCTGCGCACACGCCACCTCGGCACCGCCGCCGAGCTTGTCTCCGGCGATCGGCTCGCCGCCCTCAACCTCGACCTCGATCGCGGCTTCGATTCGCTCGACGAGATCGTTCGCGGCGTGGCCACCCTGCGCGAACTCACCCCCCGCACCGCCGATCTCCTCGTCAGCTTCGGCGAGCGGCTCTCCAGCCTCATGGTCGCCGCCGCCTTCGCCGAACTCGGCCTGCCCGGCACCCACGTCGACGCCCGCGACGTCATTCTCACCGACGACCACTTCGGCAAGGCCACCCCGGACCAGCCCGCCATCGCCCAGGCTCTCGAAGCCCGCGTCCTTCCCCTTCTCGCCCGCGGCGAAATCCCCGTCATGGGCGGTTTTATCGGCTGCTCCGGCGGTCTCACCACCACCCTCGGCCGCGGCGGCTCAGACTACACCGGCGCCCTCGTCGGCGGCGGTCTGCACGCCGGCGCCATCGAAATCTGGACCGACGTCGACGGCATCATGACCACCGACCCGCGCATCTGCCCCGATGCCCTGCGCGTCAAATCCATCAGCTTTGAAGAAGCCGCCGAGCTCGCCTACTTCGGCGCCAAAGTCCTGCACCCGGCCACCATCCTGCCCGCCGTCCAGAAAAATATCCCCGTTTGGGTGCTCAACAGCCGCAACCCCGAAAATGAGGGCACGGTCATCACCGCCAGGTCGCCCGCCTGCCGCAGCCCCTTCAAATCCATCGCCGTCAAACGGCACCTCACCATCGTCGATATCGTCGCCAGCCGCATGCTGCTCGCCCACGGCTTCCTCAAGCTCGTCTTCGACGCGTTCGATAAGCACGGCTGCGCCATCGACATGGTCTCCACCTCCGAAGTGTCCATCTCCGTCACCGTGGATTCACGCGAAGCCCTGCCCGCCATCGGCGCCGAACTCAGCAAGATCGCCGACGTCAAATTTGAAGGCAACAAGGCGCTGGTTTGCCTCGTCGGCGATGACATCCGCGGCCACGCCGGCATCGCCGGCCAGGTGTTCACCGCCGTTTCGCACATCAACATGCGCATGATTTCGCAAGGCGCCAGCGAAATCAACATGAGCTTCATGATCAACGAAGACGACGTCGAAGAAGCCATCCGCGCCCTTCACACCAAATTCTTCCACGCCCCCGACCCCGCCATTTTCGACACCGAACCGCATCTCGCAAACGCAGCGGGTTCGAGATCGTAGGGTTTCAGGTTTGCCCGTCGCCGCACCATGCTCACCCTCCGCAAACGCCCATCCAAACCGCAACGCAGACGTACAACTTAAAACGCACAACGTACAACCACCACCCACAAACCCTATGCGCATCCTCATCCTAGGTGCCGGCAAGACCGGCAAACTCGTCGCCGAAACCGCCGCCCACCACGGCCACAGCGTCCATGTGCTCGATGCCAGGGAAAACCGTGACGCCGCCGCGCTTACCCCACCCTTCGTCGCCGGCTTTGACGCCGTGATCGACTTCACCACCCCCGAGGCCGTCGTTCCCAACATGCGCGCCTGTCTCGCCACCGGGGCCAAAATGGTCGTCGGCACCACCGGCTGGTACAGCGCACTTGACGACATGCGGGCACTCGCCGAACGCCGCGGCGCCTCTTTGCTCCACGGCACCAACTTCTCCCTCGGCGTGCAGCTCTTCCTCAAACTCGCCACCGAGATGGCCGCCCAACTCGGAAAGGCCGGCTACACCTTTACGGTCGAAGAAACCCACCACCTCACCAAGCGCGACATTCCCTCCGGCACCGCGCTCACCCTCCGCGATGCCGTGCTTCCCTCTTCCGGCATGGCCGCAATCCCGATCGAGTCCATCCGCCAGGGCGAAGCCGTCGGCGAACATATCCTCATCGCCACCGGTCCTGCCGACAGAATTCTGCTGACGCACCAATCGCACTCGCGCCAGGCTTACGCCGAGGGTGCCGTCCGCGCCGCCGAATGGTTAGCCGATCAAAAACCCGGCGTCTATGACTTCAGGCAGATCTTTGGTGACGTGTAGCGAATCGATCGCCCGTTACACTATTCTCCATGTCTGCGCCTTCCACCACCGTTGCCCAGTTCAGCTCGTTCTCCCTCGACCAAAAGCTCGATCGCCTCGCCGAGGTAGCCGTACGGGTCGGCTTGGGGCTGAAAGCCGGCCAGGAACTCGTCATGACGGCGCCGACCGATGCGCTTCCGCTCGTCCGCAAAATCACCGAACATGCCTACAAAGCCGGGGCCAAGCTCGTCACCACCCTGTTCTCCGACGACGCCGCCACCCTCGCCCGCTACCAGTTCGCCCCCGCCGACAGCTTCGACTACGCCCCCTCCTGGTTCTACGACGGCATCGCCACCGCCTTTGGCTCCGGGGCCGCACGCCTCGCCATCTCCGGCGCCAACCCCTCGCTGCTGGCCGCCGAAGACCCCGACAAAGTCTCCCGCGCCAACGTGGCCACCTCCAAAGCCTATAAACCGGCCATGGAGCTCATTACCCGCCATGAAATTAATTGGACCATCGTCGCCGCCGCCACCCCCGCCTGGGCCGCGCTCGTGTTTCCAAACGATCCGCCCGAACTCGCCCTGGAAAAGCTCTGGGAAGCCATCTTCACCATCTCCCGCATCACCTCCGACGACCCCGTCGCCGCCTGGCAACAACACGGCGCCGAAATCGGCCGGCGCGTCGACCTGCTCAACGACAAACACTTCCACGCCCTTCGCTTCTTTTCCGACGACGGCTCCACAGACCTCACCGTCGGCCTAGCCGACCGCCACCTCTGGGCCGGCGGCGGTGGCCTCTCCGGCAACGGCTGCCACACCCAGGCCAACATCCCCACCGAAGAATGCTTCACCACGCCTCACCGCGACCGCGTCGACGGCGTCGTCACCGCGACCAAACCGCTCTCGCACCAGGGCACCATGATTGAGGACATCCGCTGCACCTTCCGCAACGGCAAAATCGTCGAAGCCACCGCCACCGCCGGCGAACAAGCCCTCAACAAGTTGATCTCCGCCGACGAAGGCGCCCGCTACCTCGGCGAAGTCGCCCTTGTGCCCTTCCATTCGCCCATCGCGCAGTCCGGCATCCTCTTCTACAACACCCTCTTCGACGAAAATGCCGCCTCCCACATCGCACTCGGCCAAAGCTACGCCACCTGCCTCATCGGTGGCGACAAAATGACCGACGAGGAATTGGCGGAGCTCGGTGCCAACGAAAGCCTCATCCACGTCGACTGGATGATCGGCGGCCCCAAAGTCCACGTAGACGGCCTGGACACCTCCGGCGCCGCCCAACCCCTCATGCGCAACGGCAACTGGGTGTAAACGCCGTCTCGCATACAGCACGGCGGCTCTGATCAGAATTCGCTCCGGCAGGTTCCGCTTGGTCCTGTTGTCATTCCCGTAGGGAATCTGCGTTTGTTCCTGCCGCCTCTGCCTCACATCCTCCGCACAGTCACCTGCCGAAGAAGCGTCATCTCGACCGAGGTGGAGAGACCCCTGTATTTTGCCCGGCGCGGCAACAAGCTCCGCCGCACGCGAAACCGAAGCAGTCCTGACCGGGGCGAAAGCCCCGCGCATAAAGAGCTTCGAAAACATCCCGGCGCACTCGGCGTAAACTGAAACACGGTATGGATCTGCAAGGCTGTGGCACCGCGCTCGTAACCCCTTTTCGCCCCGATGGCGAGCTTGACGAGGCGGCCCTTTCCGCCCATGTCCACTGGCAAATTGCCAACGGCATCTCGCTGCTGATCGCCGCCGGCACCACCGCCGAAACCCCGGCCCTTTCACGGGCGGAGTGGCTGCGGGTGGTCGAACTCACCGCCGAGGCCGCCGCCGGCCGCGTTTCCGTCTTCGCCGGGGCCACTCACAACAGCACCCGCCAGGCCGTTGAAAACGCCCGCGAACTGGCCCGGGTTCCCGGCCTCACCGGCATCCTCACGGCCAACCCGTACTACAACCGCCCCGGCCAGGAAGGCCAGTACCAGCACTTCAAAGCCATCGCCGAATCCATGGATCTGCCGGTCATGCTCTACAACATCCCCGGCCGCACCGGTGCCAACCTCGAACCCGAAACCGTGCTCCGCCTCGCCGAAATCCCCAACATCGTGGCTCTCAAGGAATCAAGCGGCGTCATGAGCCAGATCACCGCGATCCTCACCCAGGCCCCGCGCTCCTTCCGCATCTTCGCCGGCGACGACGCGCTTACCCTGCCCACGATCGCCGTCGGCGGCATCGGGCTCATCTCCGTCGCCTCCAACGCCATCCCGCAGGCCATGGTCGCCATGGTCGAAGCCGCCCTCACCGACAATTGGGTCCTCGCCCGGCGTCTCAACCGCCAATATTTCCGCCTCATGCAGGCCATCTTCACGGAGCCCAGCCCCGCCCCCATCAAGGCCGTACTCGCGCTTCTCGGTCGCGGCAACGAAACGCTCCGCCTGCCCATGGTCCCCGTCACCGAACCCACGAGCCGCAAGCTGGAACGCCTCCTCGGCGAACTCGGCATGCTCCCCGACCAGCCCAGCTCCGAAATCCACCCCACGCTCTAAAGTCCGTCATCTCGACCGGAGGCTCCACCCAAGTCCGTCATCTCGACCGGAGGCGAAGCCGAAGCGCAGAAACCCCTGTATTTCGTCGCCTCCACACAGGTCCGTCATCTCGACCGGAGGCAAAGCCGAAGCGGAGAGACCCCTGTATTTCGCCGCCTCCACCCAAGTCCGTCATCTCGACCGGAGGCGAAGCCAAAGCGCAGAGACCCCTGTATTTCGCCGGGCGTTGCACAAAATCCAGCGGCACAGCGACGAAAAGGGACGATCTCTCCACATCGCGCAGAACACAAATGCGCCCCTAGCTCTGCTCAACCACCTCGCCGCCTTCGGGGGCTTCTTCCCCGGATTTACTTACCGCGACAGCCGCCACCGCGGCCCCCAAACCCAGCAGCAGCGCCCACTTTGTGCCGCCACCGCCGTTTCCACCCCGTGTGCCCGCGTCTTTCTGCGCCATGACCTTCAGCGCCAGGCGGGTAAACATCTTGTCCGTCTCCCCCATCTCGTCCAGGGTCTGTTGCAACAGCCGGGCCGCTCGGCCCTTGCCCATGCGCTTCGCATAGGTCCGCAGGGTGCCGTACTTGGCGATGTAAAAGTGCGCCGCTGTCTGCGCAAACGCGATATTGATCAAATCGCGTTGGATCGGGTCCAGCGTTCCCGCCAACATTTTGTTGTTCGCCTCAACCAGGCCTTGCATCCCGAGATCCTGGCGTGCGCTCGGCGTCCCGCCCAAAGCTTTGAACACCTTCTTCAATCGCTCGGCTTGCTGCAATTCCTGCTTTGCCCCCATCTTCGCCGCCGCTTTCAGCTTGGGGTAGGTCGACCTTTCGGCATTGGCCGCAGCCTGTTGTGATCCCGCCGCATGCGCTCCGCACATGTACTCCAAACCCGTGACCAGTAACCAGTTCAATGAACTCATTGCGCCTCCGTATTGATCACATAGGATGTGCCAAGGTCGTTCCCTGTCGTACCGCCAAACAAATTTGCTGCGGGAACGCTTTCGTACACTCCACACCCGTGCGACCCCGCTCCAAATTCCGCACCACCTCCACTCGCGACGCTAAACGCTGTCCGCGACGCTAAACGCTGTCCGCATCGCTAGAGGCTGTCCGCATAGAAGTCGCCGCATCCGCCTTCATCCAGAGCAAAGCGGAGGATCTCCGGGTTCTGCTCGCGGCTTCTCAAAACCCAACGCCAAACGGCCATACCCTCTCACCGAAACGCCAAGCCTCGCTACAATAGGCATCGGATGACCCCTCAGCAATCTCTCCAAAATTCGATAGAACATTTCTTCTCGCTCGGCCCCGCCGCCGTCGGCAACCCCGAGGCGCTCGCCGCTTTCCACGAACTCCGCAGCCTTCTCGAAGCCGGCACCCTGCGTTCCGCCGAGCCCGACCGCTCCCAACCCACCGGCTGGCGCGTCAACGCCTGGGTCAAACGCGGCATCCTCCTCGGCTTCCGCCTGGGCACGCTCCAAACCATGAACGGCTGCGAAGCCGACGGCTCGTCCGCCCTGAGTTTCGTCGACAAGGCCACCTACCCCGCCCGCCGTTTCAACGCGGAACAGGGCATCCGCCTCGTTCCCGGCGGCTCTTCCGTTCGCGCCGGCGCCCATCTGGCCAAAGGCGTCGTGATGATGCCCCCGGCGTACGTCAACGTGGGCGCCTTTGTCGGCGAAGGCACCATGATCGACTCGCACGCCCTCGTCGGCTCCTGCGCGCAAATCGGCGCCCGCGTCCACCTTTCGGCCGCCGCGCAGATCGGCGGTGTGCTCGAACCCATCAACGCCTCCCCCGTCATCATCGAAGACGACGTTCTGGTCGGCGGCAACACGGGCGTCTACGAAGGCACAATCGTCCGCGAAAAAGCCGTCCTCGCCGCCGGCACCATCCTCACCCGCGGCACCCCGGTCTTCGACCTGCCCAACAACACCGTCCTCCGCTCTACCCGCGAAGGCCCAAACGGTCCATCCACCCCCCTGATCATCCCCGCCGGTGCCGTCGTCGTCCCCGGCTCCCGCGCCCTCACCCACGGTCCCGGAAAGGATCTGGGCCTTTCCGTCTACACCCCCATCATCGTCAAGTACCGCGACGAAAAGACCGACCTCTCCACCGCTCTTGAAGACCTGCTGCGCTAACAAAATCTGCTTTTATTGCTGTCATTCCCGAAGGGAATCTGCGTTTCTTTTCGGGTGCCATGCCCTTGCAAGGACTTGATCGGACCCTTGCGTTAAAACCGGGGCCGATAATAAATATCCGGCGGTTGCCAGTGCCCGTGGCGCAGGGCCAGCGTTTGCGGCAGCTCGCGTACATACGGAAACGACCGAACCGTTCTGCCGTCCATCAGCAAATCCCCGCTCGTCATGTTCAGCAGCAGAACCAGCAGAACGGCCTGGTGCAACCGCGGCGAAAGCCTCACGGGTGAGCCTTCCACCAGGCGGCAAACCGTCAACAGGGTCAGAAAACTGGTCAGGATCACCATCGCATTGAACCGCGCGACATCGAAACCGAGCCCGTGCATGGCCAGCGGCGAAAGACTGGCAACCACCGCACAGCGAAACAGCCAGGACGGAACGGCATTCGCCGAGCGGCGCAGCACACCCCGCGTCATCAGCAGCAGCAAGGCGACAGTGGGTGCCATGGTAAGCAGGCAAACCCCCTGTTGCCGCCACCACGGGGCACGGGAGGCGACCTCGCGCATGATGTTCACGTTGTCGCGCGTGGAGCGAATAAGAACCCAGTACATGGCGTCGTCAGTTGGGAAATTGGCGATCCCGCCGACGTGGCCCCGCATCCGTTGCAGCTGTGCGGGAGTCATCGGCGGCTCTAGCGCAAGCCGTACCGTGGTGGCCATCGAGACCGCGAGCAGCGACAGCGCCGCGGCCGTGGCAAACGCTTTCCCTTTTCCCGGTCCGCCGCTTGTGAATCCCTGCAGCAAAAAACTCAGCAGCAGTACGGGCAGAAACACAAGCAGAAACATCTCGTGCATTGCGCACGCAAACACCGCTGCCGGAACCGAACACACCAGCCTCCAGGCCGGCGAACGGATCAAAAGCAGGATCACCGTCAACAAAAGAAGAACGATCTCAAAGTAGCCGACCATGTGCGCGGTGTACACCAGCGCGTAACTGGAAAAAAACAGCGCCACGATCTCCGGGGAAAGCAGCCTTTTGGGAGCACCGCTGAACCATGTAAACACCAGCAGCAGCGCCACCGCCAGCCCAAGCAGCACCCACGAAAAGACCGCAAAACGGTTGTAAATTTCCAGGTGCAACGGTCGTGCGAAACACGCCCCGAACATCCCACGCTTGATCAGCCCAAGGCTGTAATCCACCTGCGCCTGTGTAGCCGCTTTGTAGGTAGGCAAGCGAATCGCCTTGGCAACGGAAATGGCCGCGAGCAAGGGTGCCACCGCCCACCAGAACCGCCGATCCCCCTGCCCTTGCTCCGATGCCATCCACATTCTTTCCGTCGTAGGGGCAGCTATGTCCCGGATCTACGCAACGGTGTACGCAACGATCTACGCAACGGTGTACGCAACGATCTACGCAACGGTGTACGCAACGATCTACGCAACGGTGTACGCAACGATCGACCCAACCATCCACGCAACCATCGACGCAACGCCGTTCCCCAGGTGGATCAAAACAGATCGGAAGGGCTAAACCCATCCCCCGAACGTAGTACGCGCAAGCGGAATCGGGCATACCCTGCATGCTTTCGTTCCGAAATGGAACAACGCCCCCATCGAAGGCCGGCCTTGTCGCTCCCTTTGCCTAAACTGGAGCCCGGTGGCTGCTAAACTGGAGATCCATGGCGTTAGACAAGCTCCAAATCATCCCTCTTGGTGGACTCGGCGAATTCGGAATGAACTGCATGGCCCTTCGCTTCGGTGATGACATCCTCGTCATCGATGCCGGCCTGATGTTTCCTGAAGAAGAGTTGTTGGGCGTCGATATCGTCGTCCCCGACATCAGCTATCTCCTTGAAAATCGCTCCAAGGTGCGCGGCATCGTGCTCACCCACGGCCACGAAGATCACATCGGCGGCCTCCCCTGGATCCTCTCCGAGCTCAACGTGCCCGTCTACGGCACCGAATTCACCCTCGCCTACGTCGAAGGCAAGCTGGATGAGCACAGGCTTCTCGACAAAGCCGAACTGATCGAAATCCTCCCCGGCAAACGTTTCGCGCTCGGACCTTTCAGCGTCATGCCCATCCGCGTCACGCATTCCCTCGTCGATTGCGTCGCGCTCGCGGTCACCACCCCCGTCGGCACGGTGCTGCATACCGGCGATTTCAAGGTCGACCTCAGCTCCCCCGACGGTCACCCGTTCGACCTCCAGGCCTTCGCCGACCTCGGCAAAGGGGGCGTCCTCGCCCTCCTGCAGGACTCCACCAACGTCGATCGCCCCGGCTTCACCCCCGGCGAAAAAGCCGTGATCCCACGCCTGGACGACATCTTCGCCGCCACCCGCAAGAAGCTCTTTTTCAGCTGCTTCAGCTCCTCCATCCATCGCATCCGCATCGCCATGGAGCTCGCGCACAAGCACGGCCGCAAAGTCGCCATCATCGGCCGATCCATGGACAACTCGTCGGAAATAGCCCAGGATCTCGGCTATCTCGATCCTCCTCCCGGCCTGGTCATCCACCCCGGCCAGATGAAAGACTTCCCCGACGACAAGCTCTGCATCATGATCTCCGGCACCCAGGGCGAACCCATGAGTTCGCTTTCCCGCGCCGCCGTCGACAACCACAAATTCGCCAAAATCAACGCCGGCGACACCGTTCTGCTCTCCTCCCGCATCATCCCCGGCAACGAAAAAGCCATCTATCGCGTCATCGACCACCTCGAACGCCGCGACGCCCGGGTCATCAACGATGACGGCACCAACGGCCTCATTCACGTCTCCGGCCACGGTTCACAGGAAGAATTGCGGCTGATGATCAACCTCGTCCGCCCCAGGTTCTTCATCCCCATTCACGGCGACTACCGCCACCTCAAGCGCCATGCCGAGCTGGCCATCTCCACCGGCATCCCCGAAAAGGTTCTTCTGCTCGAAGACGGCGACGTCCTTACCCTGGACAACCGCTCCGCCCAGAAAACCGGCAAAATCACCACCGGCCGCGTCTGCATCGACAACAACTCCACCGCCGATGTAGTCGACGACGTGGTCATCAAGGACCGCAAACAACTCGGCGGCGATGGAATCTTCCTGCCCATCATCGCCATCAACAAAAGCACCGGCCAGGTCGAAGGCTCACCCGAAATCACCACCCGCGGTTTCGCCGCCGACGACCCGGACCTCCTCCGCAACGCCCGCGACGTCGTCTCCCGCACCCTCGCCGACTCCAGCAAGGAAGAGCGCGGCGACTACGGTGTCATGAAGGAAAAAATCCGCGGCGACCTCCGGCGTTTTCTACAAAAAAACGCCAATCGCCGCCCCTTGATCATGCCCATCATCCTGGAACTTTGATCCAGTAAGGGCCGTCATCCTAGGCGCAGCGAAGGGTTTTTGCAGGCCGTCCTCCTAAGCGCCGCCAAGGATCTCTGCTGCAGGCCGTCCTCCTAAGCGCCGCCAAGGATCTCTGCAGCTTGATCACGGCAGAGCTACATTTCGCAGAAGAACGGCCCTAGCTCATCGGTGGCAGCATGAAACGGTTGGCCAATCCGCTTTCCTCCGCCGAGGCGGCCGTCTCCCCGGAAGCACCTTTCATCCACCACGCCGCGCCATACAGAACGAAACACGCACTGAACAGAACCACGCTGGCGCCCCACCAGGTCATCGCCACAAATATATTGATAATGATGAGCACATTTGCCGTGATCGCCATACGCCGAGCCCATTCATGCTTGTCCATTGCGCCGTTCCCCCAACGCGACGGATTGTAGACCAATGCACTAAGAACGCACCAGCGGCACCCTTCCGCCACCATCCCATTCGCTGAGGAAATCATGTCCAAAACAACATCCGAAATGCGCGAGCTCGGGACGGCAGCCCCGCCCTTCGAACTCCCCGACGTCCTTGGCGGCCGTACCCTTTCCCGCGATGACGTCTTCGCCCCAAACCGGCCCACCGCGACCGGGGACGCCGCACGCAGGCACGGCCTTCTGGTCATGTTCGTCTGCGTGCATTGCCCGTATGTCAAGCACCTGGAAGCCGCTCTCGCCCGCCTGGGCCAGGACTACGCCGGCCCCGACGGTCCCATCGCCATCGTCGCCATCCAGTCCAACGACATCGTCCAATACCCGCAAGACAACGCCGACGGCATGCGCGAGCAGGCCACCCGCCTCGGCTGGAACTTCCCCTATCTCCTCGACGACACGCAGGCGGTCGCCCGCAGCTACGGTGCCGCCTGCACACCGGACTTCTTCCTCTTCAACGGTGACTTGAAACTCGTCTACCGCGGCCAGTTCGATGGCAGCCGTCCCCGGCGCGGCGACTTCGGCAATGACGATCCCGTCACCGGCAGCGACTTGCGCCGGGCACTGGACGCAGTGGTCGCGGGCAAGGATCCCGACCCCGACCAGCGCGCCTCCATCGGTTGCAATATCAAGTGGAAACAGGCCTGACCGCGCCCATTCCCTCCGGGATCCATGTCGGTAAACGGCCGGAAACGAAAAACGCCCCCCCTTGAGCGAATCCAGGAGGGGCGTTCCAACTTCAAAGAAAGGAACTTTCGACTAGCCGCGGGTGTCCGCGTCCGAACCGTGCTGTTTCACCATTTTGTTGTAAATCCCAAGCAGCAGGAATGGTGCAACCCACTGACCGACAAAAAGCGCCTCATGCCGCTTGCCGGCAATCTGGAACGAAACGGAGCCAAGGATGGACGCAATCGCCAATCCAAGAAACGCGCTTGACGGAACCTTTGCGGTGTACTGCTCGATGGCTGCGGTGAACTGATCTTCTTTGGCCTCTCCGGCGGGTACGCGATAATCCGACATTATGTTCGTCTCTCTCCGGCCAGTTGCCGTATTGAGGAAGATGCAATTTGAGGGTGCCGCGGTCGTCTCTCTGTTCACGATTTCAGGGCACAAACTTTCCCCGGCGAGATCGTGCACCAAAATGAACTTCGATCACAATCTCCATGCCCGCCGTCAGCCCCGCCATGGCTCCAGCCATCCTTCGCGGAATCGATCGGCATGGACTCACCTCTGGTGCGCTCCCCTGCTAGCCCCTTGCGCCCCGTATCGAAAATCGCCACCGCGTTGACTTTCGCAGGCCGCGGCGATAGGGTACCGAAGGATGCCCCGTATTTTTCACCATCCTGCCCACCCTCACCACCCTGCAGCGACGGTGGCGGGGTCCGGCCCGGCAGTCTGAAATCGCCGAACCCGGAAACGCAGCCCGCTGACGCGCCTCTCGCGAGCGGGCTTTTTCATGCCCGGTTCGACCGTGAGCAACCGAAGCCGCTATGAGTCCACCGAAGCCGCGGGCGCGGGGTAACCCTAGGAGATCCTTGACATGATCCACACAACGCAGGAAACCGCCATCGATTTCGCCAAAGCCGGCGGCCTGGTCGCCGGCATCGTGCAGGACGCGCGCTCAGGCGAGGTCCTCATGCTCGGCTTCCTCAATGAGCAAAGCTGGGCCCGGACCCAGGAATCCGGCTTCGTGACCTTCTGGAGCCGTACCCGGGAAAAACTCTGGATGAAGGGAGAAACCAGCGGCAATCGCCTCCGCGTCGTCTCCGCCGCCACCGACTGCGACACCGACGCCCTGCTTTTCCGCGTCGTGGTCGAAGGCGACGGCCTCGTCTGCCACGAAGGCACCGTCAGCTGCTTTACCAAACCGATCACGTTCTAAGTTGTACGTTCTACGTGTTACGTATCCCGCGCAGCTCGGCCGCACCTACAACCCAAAACCCACGTAAAGCGTACAACGTAGCACGTACAACGAACTCACGAGACCCAAAACATGCCTCCCAAGCTCAAACTCGGTATTCCCAAGGGCAGCCTGCAGGAGGCCACCCTTGCCCTCTTCGCCCGCGCCGGCTGGAACATCTTCGCCAGTGGCCGCAGCTACTTCCCCACCATCGACGACCCTGAAATCGAGTGCATGCTCGTGCGCGCCCAGGAAATGGCCCGCTACGTCGAGCACGGGGCCCTGGACGCCGGCCTGACCGGCAACGATTGGGTGCTGGAAAACGAGTCGCAGGTCGAGCGCGTCACCTCCCTCACCTACTCCAAACAAAGCCGCCATCCCGTCAAATGGGTACTCGCCGTCCCCGAAGACTCGCCCTTCCAGCAACCCGAAGATCTCGCCGGCAAGGTCATCGCCACCGAGCTCGTCGAGTACACCAGGCGCTATTTCGCCGCCAAAAACATCCCCGTCAAGGTCGAATTCAGCTGGGGTGCCACCGAAGTGAAGCCGCCCACCCTCGCCGACGCCATCGTCGAGGTAACCGAAACCGGCTCCAGCCTCCGCGCCAATCGCCTGCGCATCCTCGAAACCCTCATGGAATCCGAAACCCAGCTCATCGCCAACCGCGACGCCTGGAAAGACGATTGGAAGCGCTCCAAAATCCAGACGCTCAGCCTCATGCTCAAGGGCGCCATGGCCGCGCAAACCCAGGTCGGCCTCATGCTCAACGTGCCCAAAAACGCGCTCGACCAGGTCCTCGGCGTGCTCCCCGCGCTCAACTCCCCCACCGTCTCCGAACTGCGCGACAAAAACTGGGTCGCCGTCAACACCATTCTCGAGCAATCCGTCGTCCGCGACGTCATCCCCCGCCTCAAAGCCGCCGGCGGTACCGGCATCGTCGAATACCCACTCAGCAAGGTAGTCCTCTAACCCCTTTTGCCGTTGCGTTCGCGTTTGCTCTTGCCCTTGCTCTTGCCGTTCTTTCTGCCATCCCCGAAGGGGATCTGCTGTTCGCCGTTGCCCTTGCCGTTCTTTCTGTCATC
>CAXTBI010000054.1:1715-3666 GCA_964242195.1 uncultured Acidobacteriaceae bacterium | reverse complement strand
AGGGGATCTGCTGTTCGCCGTTGCCCTTGCCGTTCTTTCTGTCATCCCCGAAGGGGATCTGCTGTTCGCCGTTGCCCTTGCCGTTCTTTCTGTCATCCCCGAAGGGAATCTGCTGTTCGCTTCTGCCCTTGCTTTTTCGCCCTCCGCCCCCGCCAAACCTCCAGCGCACCACCAACAGGACCCCCGCATGAAGATTTTCTGGATCGTTCTCGCCATCGTCGTCGCCGGGCTGCTGATCAACGCTCTCGTCACGTACCTCCTGCAACGCAAACGGACCGAGCGCGCCATGACCGAGGGCGTCGTCGTCTACGCCACCGTCGTCTCCGTGGACAACGTCGGCGGCTGGGCCAAATACGCGGAAATGAAAAAGATTGTCCTCCGTGTACAGGAGCCGAAAACCAACACACCGCGCGAGGTAACCCTCAAAAGCCGATTGCCGCCCAACCAGAAGCTAAGCTTCGGCATGAAGGTCCCCGTCGCGATCGACCCCAAAAACCCGCAACGCGTTTACCCCGCCACCCCCGCCGCCGTAAAACGCATCTCCCTGACCGGCTCCCGCCAGGAACGCCGCATGATGAAACAGCAAGGCATGTAGCGTTTCGCTACACCGCTGACCGAACCGGAACTCCTGCCGATATACCCGAAAGTGATTGGGGTAGACCCATGAAGATCTTGAAAACCTTCGGCGACAACGCTCACGCGGCCGAGATCGCCATCAAGCGGATCGAAGCGCGCGGTGCCGTTTCCACCGCGAAAGTCGATGCCGTCGTCCAGAAAATCCTCGCCGAAGTGCGGCAGGGCGGCGATGAAGGCGTCCGCGAATATGCCGTCCGCTTCGACAAACTCCCGCCCGAGGGTCCGCTTTCAGTCTCCCGCGAAGAAATGCAGACCGCCTGGAACGAGACGGCCGAAGAACTCAAGGCCGCCATGCGCCTCGCCCAGGCCAACATCCGCGCCTTCGCCGAAAAACAGCTCCCCCGCGCCTGGAGCTTCCGTCCGCAGGAAGGCATGGAAGTCGGCCAGATCGTGCGCCCGCTCGAATCCGTCGGTTGCTACGTTCCCGGCGGCCGCTATCCCCTGCCCTCCACCCTGCTTATGACCGCCACGCCCGCGCAGGTCGCCGGCGTCGAGCGCATCGTGGTCTGCAGCCCCAATCCGGCCCGCGAAACCATGGCCGCCGCCCACCTCGCCGGGGTCACCGAGTTCTATCGCATCGGGGGCGCGCAGGCCGTCGCCGCCATGGCCTACGGCACGGAAACCATCCGGCCCGTCGTGAAAATCGTCGGCCCCGGCAATCTTTACGTCACCGCCGCCAAACTCGCCGTCTCTCACGAAACCGGCATCGACATGCCCGCGGGACCGACCGAAATCGTCGTCACCAGCGAATCCGGAGACGCCACCGGCATCGCCGCCGACCTCGTCGCCCAGGCCGAGCACGACCCCGAGGCCCTTCCCATCCTCATCACAAACAACGCCGACCTAGCCGAAGAGGTCGCGCTCGAAACCAAACGCCAGGCCCGCGGCAACACGGTCGCCGAGCAATCCATCGAGGCCCAGGGCTACATCTTCGTCACCGGGACCGTCGAAGCCGCGCGTGAACTCACCAATCGCCTCGCCCCGGAGCACCTCACCGTCGACGCCGGCAGCGACCTCCGCTGGGTCCAAAACGCCGGCTCCGTCTTCATCGGCCACCACACCCCGCAATCCATGGGCGACTACATCTCCGGCCCCAACCACGTGCTCCCCACCGGCCGCAACGGCCGCATCCGCGGCGGCCTGAGCGTGCTCGACTTCGTAAAAATCATCACCGTGCAGCAATACACCCAGGAAGCCCTCCGCATCGTAGGCCCCCACACCATCGCCCTCGCCGAAGCCGAAGGCCTAACCGGCCACGCCGAAAGCGTCCGCGTCCGCATGCGCTAACGCCTCGCTTCTCTTTCTGTCATTCCCG
>CAXTBI010000054.1:0-1615 GCA_964242195.1 uncultured Acidobacteriaceae bacterium | reverse complement strand
TTGCATTTCTGTCTGTCATTCCCGAAGGGAACCTGCTGTTGCTTTGCTGTTGCTTTTGCCGTTGCCTTTGCTCTTGCCGTTGCTGTTGCTCTTGCCGTTGCCGTTGCTCCTGCCGTTGCTCTTGCCGTTGCTCTTGCCGTTGCCGTTGCCGTTGCCGCTGCACTTGCTTTTCTGTCTGTCATTCCCGAAGGGAACCTGCTGTTTCGATCTCCCATGCCCCGCGAATATCACTTCTGGGTCTACATCCTCGCCAGCCGCTCCCGAAACCTATACGTAGGCGTGACCAACAACCTGAACACCCGCCTGGCAACACATCGCAAGCAGATCGAGGGCACGCATACAAACCAATACAACATCCACCTTCTCGTGCATTTCGAACACTTCCGCTACGTCCGAAGCGCCATCAGCCGTGAAACGGAACTCAAAACATGGACAAGAGCGCAGAAGATTGAGCTGATCTCGAGGGCAAATCCAACTTGGGAAGACCTGCTTCCTCCTGCGCCGTCGGAACCGCAAACAGCAGATCCCCTTCGGGGATGACAGAACGAAAAGCAAGAATCAAATGCTCTTTCAGTAAGGTGCCGCGATGACAAACTCCGAGCTACCCCCCACAACACTCCCCCAACCCCGCGCCCGCATCCTCACCATGCCGGAGTACCACCCACCCCTGGCCGGCCGCGACGCCCTTCGTCTCGATTTCAACGAAAACACCCTCGCCCCCAGCCCGCGCGTGCTCGCCAAAGTCCGCGAACTCACCGCCGCCGGTCTCACCGTCTACCCCGAACGCGAACCTATCGAACGCCTCGTCGCCGGGCAACTCGGCCTCGAACCGAATCAACTCATCCTCACCAACGGCGTCGACGAAGCCATCCACCTCGTCGCCTGCGCGTTTCTCGACGAAGGCGACGAAGCCCTCATCTGCACCCCAACTTTTTTCATGTACGACGTCTCGATCAGCATGATGACCACGCACCTCGTCCGCGTGCAAACCGACGACACCCTCGCCTTTCCCTTCGAGCGCTTCCTCGCCGCCATCACCCCACGCACCAAACTCATCATCGTCGCCAGCCCCAACAACCCCACCGGCTCCGTCGTCAGCCGCGAGCATCTGCTCGCCATTGCCCGCGCCGCCCCTCACGCCGTGCTCATGGTCGACGAAGCCTACTTCCACTTCTTCGGCGACACCGTCCTCCCCGAAATCGCCACCGTCCCCAACCTCCTCGTCGCGCGCACCTTTTCCAAGGCCTACGGCCTCGCCAGCCTGCGCATCGGCATGCTCGCCGCCGACCCTCGCCTCATCGGCTTCCTCCGCAAAGTCAGCTCTCCCTACAACGTCAACGGCGTCGCCCTCGCCGTGCTCCCCGAAGCCGTAGCCGACACCGAATACCTCAACTGGTACACCACGGAGGTCCACACCGGCCGCGAGCGCATCGCCTCCGCCCTGCAGCAACTCGGCGTCCGCACCTGGCCTTCCGCCGCCAACTTCGTCCTCATGGACATAGGCCCGCGCCACAAGCAACTCTGCGACCGCATGCGCGCAAAAGGCGTCCTCCTCCGCGACCGCTCCTCCGACCCCGGCTGCGAAGGCTACGTCCGCCTCACCGTAGGCCCCGAA
>CAXTBI010000053.1:0-22783 GCA_964242195.1 uncultured Acidobacteriaceae bacterium | reverse complement strand
TCCCGCAGCTCCAGCCACGGCACCGGCACCGGCAACCCCCGGCGCCGCACCCACCGCCAACAACCCACAGCAGTAGCAGCCTTTCACAGGCAAGGCACGGGGCCCACACAGGATGTGGGCCCCCGTGGGTGCCCTATGCCCAAAAACAGGTGCCCACCCCACCGGAGACCTTATGATCAAGCACTGCCTATCTGCTCTCGCCCTATTCTGCGCATCTTCCGTCACGGCTTCCCACCTACAGGCGCAGGCTGTGCCCACCGCCACGGGCAATGCCCTGTCCGTTGGTCTCGTCTTTCAGAATGCCGACCCCGATTACGGTCCGTCGCGCTCTTCCGGCATCGGCGCCTACGCCAACTTCGACTTCGCTCGCTATCTCGGTGTGACGGCCGAAGTGAACGTTCCGACTGCCTTTTCCAACGTGATCTATCCCGAGCGCACCTTTTTGTTCGGCGGACGAGGAATTTACCGGCGCGGACGCTACGGGCTGTATGGCAAAGTGCTCGGCGGCCTGGCCTCTGCCGGCAATAACAGTGCGGTAGACCCAACCATCACCTCCAGCCAATTGATCAATGCCGGCCAGACGTACGGTGCCGTTGCCGGCGGCGGCGGCTTGGAGTATCGCCTCAATCGCCCGCTCACGCTGCGCCTGGACTACGAGAGCCAGCATTGGCTTGGCTACCAGCCCAACAGCCTCACACCCGGCATCATCTCCATCGGCGCGGCGTACCGCTTCCAATAGCGCGAGGCAGGGTACTCGTGTTCACGAAGCCAAGGGCAAGCCCGTTCCAGAATCGATCATGGAACCCGTGGACAGGCCCTTAGAAATGGTAGGCAATGCCGATCGACGGCGTTGAAATGACGTAGTACGCGTTGACTGGAGACAGGTAGGAGATGCCAAACGTAGGTGCCTTCGCCACGAAACCCCGGTACTCGGCTCGTATGTCGAAGCTCGGGCTGATTTCGTAGGCAAGGCCTCCACCGAACAGCCCGCCCACCCGCGTCTGCGATTTCACCGAGAGCGCGGCAGTTGCCGTTCCGCTGTCCAGAATGGGGGTGAAAAACATGCCACCAATCCCCGCTTCGACGAACGGATTGAACTTGCGGTAGTTCCGGGAATACACATACGCCGCGGAAAACTCCTGATTCTTCGAATGAACACGGTCATTGGCATGCGCAACGGGGGAGGCGTGAAACTTCACCGAGTTTTGCGAAAACGCATAGTTCAACTCCAACCCGCTGCGTGGCGTCACCAGGTAACGATAGCTGCCCAGCACGCCGCCGGTGGAGGTTGTGGACTCCGGATAAACCACCCCGCTGTTCACGTTCGGGGCAAAAAGACCGAACCCGCTGATGCTGAAATCCTGCCGGCTTTCCTGCGCATGTCCCGCGGTGAGGGCACTCACCAGCAGAGCGCCAAGCAACACAATCTTCTTCATGCCTTCCAGAGATCCCTTCGCGATCCGCTGCCCTTCCTCGGGCACCACTGCACAGGAGCGTACCTGTGGCAGACGATCTCCAATAGTGTACCTGCCCGGAACCCTCGCCGCGAGCGGTGTCCCAACCCCGGACGCAGAACTCCCCTGCCCCGCTGTTTGCGGCGGTTCTAGCGCACCCGCTCCGGTTCGTAGCAAAACGGCGCACCCGCTTCCGCCGCATACGCTTCCACCCCGGCCAGAAAGGCCTGTGCGGCATGGGAAAGAGCGGCTCGTTTGCGCCACACCAGCCGCAAATGGCGCTCCGTACGCAGCTCCGGCACGTCCACCGCCAGCAGCGCACCGTGGGCCAACTCGCGGTCGGCGGTCAGACGCGGCACCAGCGCCACCCCGCTGCCGCGCTCCACAAATCGCTTGATGGCCTCCAGGCTGGGCAGCTCCACCTCGATGTTCAGCGGCGTTTTATGGCGCGCAAAGGTCTCAATCACCTTTTTGCGCAGCGGCGAAGGCACGTTGTGCGCCACAAAAATTTCCCGTCCCAAACGGGCAATCGACGCCTGCCCTGCCCCGGCGAGCGGGTGCTGCGGCCCAACGATGCAAACTAGGTCGTCACGGTACACCACCACCGAATGCACCTGCGGATCGTCCGGCCGAAAACTCAGCACGCCGAGGTCGACCGTATGTTGCGAAACCTCGTCGGCAATGCGGCTGGCAAACGAACGTTGCACCGCCACCTTGATTTTCGGATGCTGCCGCCTGAACGCAACCAGCACCGGCAACAGGTAAAGGCAGGTGTATTCGTTGGCCGCCAGGGTCAGCCGGCCGGTGTGCAGCGATCGCAAATCGGCCAGCGCGGCGGCCGCCTCCGCACGCAGATTCAACATCTTGCGTGCATACTCCCCCAGAACCTCGCCCGCATCGGTCAGCGAACCGTCCCGGGCGGAGCGCTCCAACAGCGTTTCACCCAGCTCCGCCTCCAACCGGGCGACAATCTGGCTCACCGCCGGCTGGGTGCGATGCAAACGCGCCGCCGCGCGGGAGAAACTACGCTCCTCCGCCACGGCCAGAAATGCTTCGAGCTGAAACAGGTCCATACACCCCCTCCCACCGTCGCGCATTTCCGCATCGCACGCCGATACCCCTATTAGAAATATCAATAGACAGCCGCGATCGCATAAGTGAGCGTTATGCTTGAGCCTACACGCAAGACTTTTTTCTATGACCTCGCCGAACCAAGTCGTTTTCTTCGATACAACGCTCCGGGATGGAGAGCAGTCCCCCGGCTGCACCATGCACCGCCACGAAAAGCTGCGCATGGCCCATATGCTGGCAGGGGTCGGCGTGGATGTGATCGAAGCCGGCTTCCCGATCGCTTCAGAGGGCGACTTCAACTCCGTGCGTGCAATTGCGCGGGAGGTGGGCACCACCGCCAACGCGCCGCGCATCGCCGCGCTGGCCCGCGCCAAGCAGGGCGACATTGAAACCGCTGCCCGCGCCATCGAAGGCGCGCATCGTGGCCGCATCCACACCTTTCTCGCCACCTCCGACCTGCATCTCGAAGCCAAACTGCGTATCTCGCGTGCGGAAGCGCTTGACCAGACCGCTGCCATGGTCGGTTTGGCCCGCCGCTATGCCGAAGATGTAGAATTTTCAGCGGAAGACGCCACCCGCTCCGATCCCGAGTTCCTGGTAAAGGTGGTCACGCTTGCCATACAGGCCGGCGCCGCCACAATCAACCTGCCCGACACGGTCGGCTACACCACGCCGGCCGAATACAAAACGCTGTTCGAACACATGCACGCCCACGTTCCCGGCGCAGACAAGGTGATCTTCTCAACACATTGCCATGACGATCTCGGCATGGCGACGGCCAATGCGATTGCCGGCGTTCTGGGCGGTGCACGCCAGGTAGAAGTTACGGTCAACGGCATCGGCGAACGCGCCGGCAACGCCGCTCTGGAAGAGGTGGCCGCCGCCATGATGGTGCGGCACGACCTTCTGCCGTTTTCCAACAGCATCAGCATGGCGCAACTCGCACCGGCCTCGGCGCTGCTTGGCGAATTGATCAGCTTCGGCTGCGCCCCCAACAAGGCCGTCGTAGGCAAAAACGCCTTTGCGCACGAGTCCGGCATCCACCAGCACGGTGTCTTCGCCAACCCCCTAACCTACGAAATCATGACGCCGGCTTCCGTCGGCGTAACCGCCAACAACATCGTTCTTGGCAAGCATTCCGGCCGCAGAGCCTTGCAGCATCGGCTCACGGAGCTCGGGCATCCCATCTCCGGCGAGGAACTCAACGTCGTGTATCACCGCTTCACGGATCTCGCCGATCGCAAGAAAGCGATCTATGACCAGGATCTTGTGGCACTGCTGGGCGAGCCCGCCGCCATGGCGTAAATGGGCGTCCTGCAGATCTTCCGTTACCTCTTCGGCGTGCCTGTTGTCGTTGGCGCCGTGTGGGTTCTGGCCAGACCGGGAAAGCCGGTTAAAGGATGGGTAGCCGCGGCCCTGTTGCTGTATGGCTTTGTGTACGTCGTGGTCTTTCACTATGGGCTCAAAGCGTTTTGATCGTTGATGGAGAGATGAGATTGATGAAGCTTCGCATCGCAGTTCTCGCCGGTGACGGCATCGGCCCCGAGGTCATCGCGGAGACTCTCCCCGTCCTGGAAGATGCGGCGAAAGCGTCCGGCCACGAGTTCACCTTCATCCACGCGCTCATCGGTGGTGTCGCCATCGCCGCCGAAGGCATCCCGCTGCCCGAAGCCACCATCGAGGTCTGCCTCGCCAGCGATGCCGTTCTGCTGGGTGCTGTCGGCGACAACAGGTTCAATCACCTGACGCCCGACAAGCGCCCCGAAGCCGGCCTGCTCGGGCTTCGGCAAGTGCTGGGCGGCTTTGCCAATCTGCGTCCCGCGGTGGCCTATCCCTCCCTTGCCGAGAATTCACCGTTGCGTGCGGAAGTCACACGTGGCGCGGACATCCTGTTCGTTCGTGAACTCCTGGGCGGCTTGTACTTCGGCCAGCCACGCGCCTGGGATCGGCTCACCGAGGAAGCACACAACACCATGCGTTATACCCGGAGCGAGGTCGAGCGCGTGGCCCGGGTAGCGTTTCAACTTGCCGGTCAGCGCCGCGGTAAACTGACTTCCGTAGACAAGGCCAATGTGCTTGAATGCTCGCAACTCTGGCGTGCGACGGTGGATGCGTTGAAGGTGGAATACCCGGCGATCACCGTCGAACATCAGCTTGTCGATTCAATGGCGATGCACCTGATGAACCGTCCGCGCGACTTCGACGTTGTCCTCACGGAGAACCTTTTCGGCGACATTCTTTCCGATGAGGCCGGCGTCATCACGGGCTCGCTCGGCATGTTGCCTTCGGCCACCATCGGCGGCAAAGTGAACCTGTATGAGCCTGTGCACGGGTCGGCGCCGGACCTTGCCGGCCTTGGCAAAGCCAATCCACTCGGCGCCATCCTCACCGCGGCCATGATTTTGCGGCACAGTGCGCATCTGGAAGGGGAAGCCTCCGCGATTGAAGATGCTGTAGCGCATGTGCTGGACGCGGGTCATCGCACCGCCGACATCGCTCGCGGCCACACCTCCACCGTCAGTACCACGGCGATGGGCAAACTCGTACGCGAGGCGCTGGCTGGATCGTTGGATCGTTCGCAATCGCTGCACGCCGTCTAGTTGCTTCAAACCCATGCGCTACTCACTCCCATTCGCCGCTGCCGTTTTGCTGCTCCTCCCGGGCGCGACCAGTCGTGCGCAGATTTCGGACCCGAACAAACTCGTTGTCGGACCACCGCGGCCGCACACCCAGGGGCCTTCACGGCCGCGCAAAGATACCGTCGGCAACCTGCAATGGTTGTGGCAATACGCACAACCCGTACCCAACGGCAACGCCGTCGCGCTGTGGAACGACGATCGATTCTCAACCCTGCTCGGCGCGGAGTTCAAGCAGCCGCAAGCCTTCTGGGGCAAGCAGGTCCCCTTGGCTGAAGTGATCCCGCGTTTCCTTTCACGCTATGGAGAAATCAATAGCAGCAGCAATCGCTACCTGACCGTGGACGGTTGTGTGCCCAGTTTTTGCGCCGCGCACGGCATGCTTTGGATCGATCTCGGCCAGCCTGATCCCCTGCTGGTGTTTGCGGCCGTACACTGGACAACCGAGGCACACACCACCGACGAAGCCAACGCTGACTACAACCTGTGGCTGTTCACCTCGCGGCAACTCTCCGCGGATGCCCTTCCTTTCGCTTTAACCTCTGCCATTTCCAACTGGGACGCACGGCTGGCGGGAGCGCATCGCGGCGTCCCCCACATCGCCAATGCCATCCTTGTCGAACCGGATGGCAAGCCCTTTGCGCTGAATCCCAAAATGGCCGGCGCCAACACACTTCCACCGCAGATCGATACGGTGACGCCGCCTGCACCCGGCTCCGAGTAAACTCGGCTGAAAGAAAACGACCATGAACAACATCCCGCAAAGCATCGCGCCGCAAACGATGGCACCGCGCACCATGTTCGAGAAAGTTTGGACGCAGCACGTCGTCGCCGAACCGCCCGGTGAACCGGCATTGCTGTACGTGGACCTGCAACTCGTCCATGAGGTCACCAGTCCGCAAGCCTTCGATGGCCTGCGCCTCGCCGGTCGTTCCTTGCGCAATCCCGCTCGCCACATCGCTACGGTCGACCATAACGTACCCACGACCAGCGCTGCCGACCGCCTCTTGATTGCCGATACAGTCGCCGCGGCCCAGGTGAATGCCTTGCGCAGGAATTGCGCCGAGTTCGGCATCGAACTCTTCGATGTGCAGGACCCAGCCCAGGGCATCGTGCATATGATCGGGCCGGAGTTGGGCGCAACCAAGCCCGGCATGACCGTTGTCTGCGGCGATTCACACACATCCACACACGGTGCCTTCGGCGCGCTGGCGTTCGGCATCGGCACCAGCGAAGTCGAGCACGTCATGGCCACGCAAACCTTGAAGCAGCCGAAGCCGAAAACGTTTCGCATCAACGTGGAGGGTGAGCTACCCTACGGCGTCACCGCGAAAGACATCATCCTCGATATCATCGGCCGCATCGGAACGGATGGCGCCACCGGCTTCGTGATCGAATACGCGGGCTCGGCCATTCGCGGGCTTTCGATGGAAGGCCGTATGACGGTCTGCAACATGAGCATTGAAGCAGGCGCGCGGGCAGGCATGATCGCACCCGATGAAAAAACGTTCGCCTACTTGAAAGGCCGTCGCTTCTCTCCCGGAACGCCCGCCACCATCTCGGGTGCCCCATCTTCATCGGTGGTCTCCTCGTCGATCGAGGTGGATTCCGAGCCTTCACCGATCGACGAAGCCGCTTGGACCTTGGCAGTCCAACAATGGGGAGCGCTTGTAACCGATGAAGGCGCGAGCTTCGACCGCGAGCTGAACATCGATGCGACACAACTGGCGCCGCGCATCACGTGGGGCACCTCCCCGGGCATGGTCACCAGCATCGAAAGCACCGTGCCCTCGCCCGCCGACGCGCTCACCGAAGCCGACCGAAAAAGCTTTACGCGCGCTCTCGAATACATGGGCCTGGAACCCGGGACACGGCTCGAGGACATCCCGATCGATGCCGTCTTTCTCGGTTCCTGTACCAATGCCCGTATCGAAGATCTGCGTGCGGCTGCCGATGTGGTCAGCGGCTACCATGTAGCGACAACGGTGCGCGCGATGGTCGTGCCCGGATCGCAGGCCGTCAAGCGCCAGGCCGAAGCAGAGGGTCTCGACCTCGTGTTCAAAGCGGCCGGCTTTGAGTGGCGTGAGCCCGGCTGCAGCATGTGCCTGGGCATGAATCCCGACATTCTTGCACCGGGGGAACGTTGCGCCAGCACCAGCAATCGCAACTTCGAAGGCCGCCAGGGCCGCGGTGGACGAACCCATCTGCTGTCCCCCGCCATGGCCGCGGCGGCCGCCATCACAGGCCGCCTCACCGACGTGCGCAAATGGCAGTCGGGCCATGCGCGAACGCCGGTACCGAAATCGTCACTGCCCGCAGGGAAGTCGCCGATGCTTGCACCCACGTTCGATCTCACCCATGATCTCGTCGATGGAGGTTCACGCTGATGGAACCGATCGACGTGCTCACTTCCACAGCGGCGCCTTTGCCCATGCCCAACATCGACACCGACCAGATCATCCCCAAGCAGTTCCTCAAGCGCATCGAGCGCACCGGCTACGGCGACTTCCTCTTCTTCGACTGGCGACGCATCCAGGAAGGTCCCGGCGTTTCTCTCGCAGACGTGGGTGCCGAGCAGCCTGACTTCGTGCTGAACAGGCCCGAATACAAGAACGCACAAATTCTCATCGCGGAAAAAAACTTCGGCTGCGGCAGCTCGCGTGAACACGCTGCCTGGGCCATCTTTCAATACGGTTTTCGCGCCGTCATCGCGCCGAGCTTTGCCGATATCTTCTATTCCAACGCGGGCAAGAACGGCATCGTACTCGTTCGTCTTTCGGAAGGTGATGTGCAAACGTTGCTGGCGCGTTCCACAACGAACCCGCAACACAGGATCACGATCAACCTCGCCGCTCAAACAGTCACCGACGACCAGGGCTTTCACGCTCACTTCGACATTGACCCCTTCCGCAAAGATTGCCTGCTGAATGGCCTCGACGACATCGGCCTCACACTCCGTCATGCGGACGAACTCGCCCGTTACGAGTCAAAGCACGACCACGAGTTCTGGCTCGCACCGAAAGGAGCGGCAGCTTGAGCAACACGCCCGGCAAAACAAATTCGATCGCCCTCACCGAAGGCCCCTCCCGCGCGGCGGCGCGCAGCTATCTGCGCGGCGTCGGTTTCAGCAAAGAAGACCTGGGCAAACCCGTCATCGGGGTCGCCAACACATGGACCGAGATCGGCCCCTGCAACTTCCATCTCCGCCAGGTCGCTGACGCCGTGAAACAAGGCATTCGCGAAGCCGGTGGAACGCCGATGGAGTTCAACACCGTCACCATCTCCGACGGCATCACGATGGGCACCGAGGGCATGAAGGCCTCGCTGATTTCGCGGGAGGTGATCGCCGATAGCATCGAACTGGTCGCACGCGGCAACAGCTTCGACGGCCTGGTCTGCATCGCGGGCTGCGATAAAAACATGCCCGCCGCGGTCATGGCGCTCGCACGACTCGATCTCCCCGGCATGATGCTCTACGGTGGCTCCATCGCGCCCGGCCTGCTGAAACAGTCGGATGGGTCGACGAAAGAAATTACGATTCTGCAGGTGTTTGAAGGCATGGGCTCGCATGCGGCGGGGAAGATCGACGACGACCAGCTCGAAGCGCTTGAAGCCGCAGCCTGCCCCGGTCCCGGCGCCTGTGGCGGCCAGTTCACCGCGAACACCATGGCCATGGCCGGTGAGTTTCTAGGCATTTCGCCCATTCAAATTACCGGCGTTCCCGCGATGAGCAAAGACAAGCACGAGGCTTCGCGTGAGGCCGGTCGCTGCTTGATGGACCTGGTGCGCAAGGGCGTCAAGCCCCGTCAAATCCTCACGCGCCAAGCCATCGAAAACGCCATCACGGCAGTGTGCGCCTCGGGTGGCTCCACCAATGCGGTGCTGCATCTGCTCGCGATCGCGCATGAACTCGACATCCCGCTCACAATGGAAGACTTCGACCGCATCTCTGAAGCGACGCCCTTCATCTGCGATCTTTCGCCAGGCGGCAAATACGCCGCGAAGGACTACCAGGAGGCCGGTGGTTCGCGTGTGCTCGCCAAACGCCTGTTGGATCGCGGACAGTTGCACGACATCCCGACGGTCACCGGCAAATCATTGCACGAAGAAGCCCGGCTCGCCGAAGAAATACCGGGCCAGCCCGTCATTCGCTCATGGGAAAGTCCGCTGAAATCCACCGGCGGTCTCGTGATCCTGCGTGGCAATCTCGCCCCCGAAGGCTGCGTGGTCAAGGTCGCGGGGCATGAACGCATTCATCACACCGGCCCTGCACGTGTCTTCGATAGCGAAGACCTGTGCCACGCTGCCGTACAACGTGGCGAGATCAAGCCGAACGATGTTTTGGTGATCCGCTATGAAGGTCCAAAGGGCGGCCCAGGCATGCGCGAGATGCTCGCCGTCACCGCGGCGATCAAAGGCATCCCCGAGCTCTCAGAAACAGTCGCGCTGCTCACCGATGGTCGCTTCTCCGGCGCAACACGTGGCTTGATGGCAGGACACGTAGCCCCCGAAGCGCAGCTTGGTGGACCCATCGCCGCCGTGCGGGAAGGCGATGCGATCACATTCGATATTCCCAACCGCACGCTCAATCTCGGCATCAGCGTAGAAGCACTCGCTGCGCGCTTGCAAAGTTTTAAGGCACCAGAGGCGCGCTACAAGCGTGGTGTATTTGCCAAATATGCAAACAGCGTCGGTAGTGCGAGTGAAGGTGCGGTGACAGTGTGAATTTAGAGTGGGCGAGTAAAGGAAGTTTGAACGTCACAGCTAAAGGAAGATTGCCGCTTCCCCACATCCCTGCAGAGCCGGGCTTATATCGCCTCTCTTCTGGCAATAACTGTTATGTGGGACAGGCTAAGAACGTTAGGAACCGAATCTATGAATATTGCCGGCCTACCCAGCATCTTGAGCACGAGCACAGATTGCATTGGCTACTTAGAGATAAGCCATGCAGCGTAGAAGTGATTGTCACTGCCGAGATGGCAGATTTGGCCTACCGACGCTCTCAAGAGCTGCTTGCATTTCAGCAGAGCCGGGCTGAGGGTCGTTTCCTCTGGAATTTGTCACAGCATCCTAAAACGGACCAGTACGAAATGCTCACTGGCTACCACCAAGCAATGATCGAAAAGTACAAATCTTTGCTCGCAGAGATCCCAGGTTAAGGAGCACGCGCATGAACAACACACACCCAACACTCACCGGCGCCGAAATCCTTTGGGCCACGCTTGCCGGCGAAGGCACAACGACCCTCTTCGGCTACCCCGGCGGCGCGATCCTGCCGATCTACGATGCCTTGCGTAAATTCCCGACGATCCATCATGTACTCGTGCGCCATGAGCAGGGCGCCTCGCATATGGCCGATGGCTATGCGCGCGCGTCGGGCCGCGTGGGCGTGTGCATGGCGACGTCCGGGCCCGGTGCGACTAACCTTGTGACGGGGCTCGCCACCGCTATGCTCGATAGCATTCCGTTGGTCGCCATCACCGGCCAGGTCTCGTCGAAAGTGCTCGGTTCGGATGCATTTCAAGAGGTCGACATCACGGGCATCACGCTGCCGATCACGAAGCACAACTTTCTCGTGACGCGGGCGGAGGACATTGCCTCCACGGTGCGCCTTGCTTTCCAGATCGCGCGTTCGGGGCGCCCGGGCCCGGTGCTTGTGGACATCACCAAGGATGCGCAGCAGGGTACCGCAAGCTTCGACTTCGAAACTTCCGCCCCGGAACCTGCGCGGCCGCATCCCATGTTGCGTGCCGATCGCAAGGCGTTCAAGGCAGCCGCGGAGTTGATCAAAGCCGCGCAAAGGCCGGTCATTCTCGCCGGTCATGGCATCGTCGAATCGGGCGCACAGGCCGATGTGCTGGCGTTCGCCGAAGCGCGCACCATCCCCGTGGCCAGCACGCTGCTGGGGCTTGGAGCCATTCCCGCAGGACATCCGCTGTCGCTCGGCATGATGGGCATGCACGGTGAATCATGGGTGAACAATGCCATTCAGGAAGCCGATCTCCTGCTTGCCTTCGGTATGCGTTTCGACGATCGCGTCACGGGCAATCTCGCGCACTACGCACCGAACGCCAGGAAGATTCATGTCGAAATCGATCCCTCGGAGATCAACAAAAACGTCAAGGTGGACGTTGCGCTGATCGGCGACCTCAAGTCGACGCTGGCGCAGCTTGCGCCGATGGTGCCCCCCACGCATAACGCCGATTGGCTCACCCAGATCAATGCCGGCAAAGGCGAGGTCGCCGTTCGCGACATCCTCAACCTGCCCGATAACGGGCATCTGTACGCCGCGCATGTGATCCACGACATCTGGCGCGAAGCACAGGCCGCGGGCCGTCTGGAAAACACGGTCATCGTCACCGATGTAGGCCAGCACCAGATGTGGGAAGCGCAGTATTTCAAGCACGAGTCGCCGCGTTCGCTTGTGACCTCCGGCGGTTTGGGCACCATGGGTTTCGCTCTGCCCGCGGCTATCGGCGCAAAATTCGCTTGTCCCGAAAAGGACGTTTGGGTCATCGCAGGAGATGGCGGATTTCAGATGACCGCCTGTGAACTTTCAACCATCGTGCAGGAAGGCCTCGCGATCAACATCGCCGTCATCAATAACGGCTTCCTCGGCATGGTGCGGCAATGGCAGGAGACGTTCTATGCCAAAAATTATTCTGCTTCCCCTATCCTGTCGCCGGATTTCGTCCTGCTCGCCGCTGCCCATGGCATCGCGGGAGCAAGTGTGAAAGATCGTTCGCAGGTCGTCCCCACTGTCACGCGTTCACGCATATCCGGCCACGCATATCTCATCAATTTCCACGTGGAAAAGGAAGACGCGGTATACCCCATGATCGCGCCCGGTGCCGCGCTGCATGAGATGGTGCGCCGGCCGGGCAAAGACCCGTTGCTGGAAACGGCAGAGGACCAGTAAGTGAAAACGATGCTCGTCCTCTATTGCCTGCTGTTTCCCATCGTTTCCCACGCTGAGGCGAAGGTGACCACCGTTCGTGTTCGCGTTTTGAGTGGGCGCAAGGCAACGCCGGTGAAGCAGGCAAACACCACCGTCACGGTAACGCCGGGGGGGCCGTACACCACACCGCTGCATCGGATCACCGATGCTGCGGGACGATTTTCATTGTTAGTGGAAGACGACGCCGAACTCCACATCCTGGTTCTACGACATCCGACCTGTCGCACCGTAGCCAAGGGCGATCGAAAAAAGCAGCCTGTCGGTTACTCCGTTCAAGAAATTCTTGCGCACGGCACCGTCAGTGAAAACGGCTGCAGCAAACGTACCGTCGCTCCTACCCCAGGCGAACTCACACTCTTCGTTCGTCCCATGCACTGGTTGGAGCGATCGGCTTACTAGGCACAGAACTAACTGGCAGGGATCAAGGAAACCATGCTCCACACCTTTGTAGCGCTCGTACAAGACAAGCCCGGCGTATTGACCCGCGTAGCCTCGCTGTTCCGGCGGTTGAGCATCAACATCGTTTCGCTCACCGTGGGCGAAAGCGAACGCTCCGACACATCGCGCATGACCATCGTGTGTGAAGCCCCGGACACCGCGGCACACCGCATCAAGGCGTCTCTATACAAGCTCGAGACCACGGTCGATGTGGATGAAGTGGACCGCGCGGATGCGGTTGTGCGCGAGCTTTGCCTGATCAAGGTCGCCGCCGGGCCGAACTCACCGCACGGCCTGCATTCACGCTCGCAGATCTTTGAATTGGCGACAGTGTTTCGTGCACGCGTCGTCGATCTCGCCCCTGAAAGCATCATGCTGGAAATGACGGGCTCGGCTTCCAAGATCGAAGGCCTGTTGCAGGTGCTGCGCGAAAGCGGCTTCGATGTGCTGGAAGTTTCCCGCACAGGGCGCATGGCGATGCGCCGCGGACAGCACACCAATCGCGTTTTAAAAGCTCTCGGGGGCAAACCGGAAAAACTCAACTCACCCAGTGTGGATGACATCGTCGATCCCGATGCGTTGCCCGAAGACGAGACCCTTCCCAACCAGTTCGACGAGCACGAGGCATAACGTACTCACGGCATCGCTCTCCTCATCGCAAACCAACCGCTTTCTGAAAGTGATGCATAGCGAAACTTTTTCATCGAAAGGAAACACAAAGACCATGGCGAAGACTTACCACGATCAAGACGCAGATCTTTCCATCATCCAACGCAAAAAGGTGGCCATCATCGGGTACGGCTCGCAGGGCCATGCCCATGCGCTGAATCTGAAGGATTCCGGTGTGGAGGTGAAGGTCGGTCTGCGGCCCGATTCCACCTCGGCCAAGAAGGCTGAGAATGCAGGGCTGTCCGTGCTCAGTGCTGTTGAAGCTGCGCGGTGGGCCGACGTTGTGATGATGCTTGTACCCGACCAGACGGCCGCGGAAGTGTACAAGGAGATCGAGTCCGCGTTTGCGTCGAAGGGCTCCGATGGCGAGCCGAAAACGCTGATGTTCGCCCACGGATTCAACATCCGCTTCCGCACCATCACACCGCCGGCCACGCTGGATCTGTCGCTGGTGGCGCCGAAAGGTCCTGGCCATCGGGTGCGCGAGGTGTTCACCGAGGGTGGCGGTGTTCCAGGCCTCGTGGCCGTGGAGCAGGACGCCAGCGGCAAGGCAATGCAAGTCGCGCTCAGCTATGCCAAGGGCATCGGCTGCACACGCGGCGGTGTGCTCGAAACCACCTTCACCGAAGAAACCGAAACGGATTTATTCGGCGAACAAGCCGTGCTTTGCGGAGGCACCGCGGCGCTGGTAAAAGCAGGCTTTGAGGTGCTCACCGAAGCCGGCTATCAGCCCGAGTTGGCCTACTTCGAAGTGCTGCACGAACTAAAATTGATCGTCGATCTGCTCTATCGCGGCGGTCTGGAATACATGCGCTACAGCATCTCCGACACGGCCGAATGGGGTGACTACGTTGCCGGTCCACGCATCGTCACGCCTGCGGTGAAGGATGCCATGCGCGGTCTGCTTTCCGACATCCGCGATGGCAGCTTCGCCCAGCGCTTCATCGCGGAAAATCAAACCGGCCGGGAGGAATTCGCACGCATCCGCGCCGAAGAACGCGCCCACCCCGTCGAAAAGGTCGGCGCCACACTACGCGCGGGCATGCCCTTCCTCGATCCTGTCAAGGTAGAAAACGGCACCGTCGTGAAGGTGTAGTTCCTTCATTTCCGGCACAGGACGAGGCATGTGGGAATGCCTCGTCCCCTGTCGACGGCATCCAACTCCCCGATGCGGCACTTCGGCCCGACCCGCGCCCAGAACTTTAGGAGATGCCTGGGTCTGCGCTCTCTCGGCTTGGTTCCCTGCGTGCTGGGTGCACTCACCTCCGCTCTGGGAGCACAGCAAATTGCCGTGGCGACCTTATTGCAACTGCGAGATCAGTTTCGCCCCGTGCTGATCTTTGCCCCGCGTCCCGATGATCCGCAAATGGAAATCCAGATTCGCACCTTGCAGGAGCACACCGCGGAGGCGAGGGATCGTGACCTCGCCGTCATCGCGATCCCGTACGGGTCCCCGTCCCCTACACGTTTGCAGTTGACACCGCAGGCGGGTGAAGCGGCACGGCGCCGATTCGGTGTCGGACCGGCGACGTTTGCGGTGATTCTCCTCGGCAAGGATGGCCGCGAAAAATTGCGTTCCGCCAGGCCTGTATCCGTCGCAAAACTTGCGGCAGTTATCGACGCCATGCCCATGCGGCAGGAAGAGGTCAGGGCGAAAACTCGTGCCGCGGGGCAAAAGTAAAGCCGCCTGCAATGGCGGCTTTGCTTCCACACGATCCTCAAATAGACGTTTCAACAAGGAATCAGCTACGCTGTAACCTCGACCCCGCGCCAGAATGCAACTTTGTGCTTCACCGTGCGCGCCGCAACCTTTGGCGCCGGGTAATACCACGCCGCATCCAGGTTTTCCTGACCATCCACCAACACCGTGTAATACCGAGCCAGGCCTTTCCATGGGCAGGTAGAGCTGGAGGAGCTTGGACGCAGGTAGGCCCGGTTGACGCTCTTTTCAGGGAAATATACGTTCCCCTCCACTGTTTCTACTTCTTCACTCTCTGCAAGGACCTGTCCGTTCCAGATTGCCTTCGCCATGTGGCGTGCCTTCCATCGCTCAAAATTGCAACTCCGCACGGCGAAATACCCCGTCCGGCGCAAGTTGCTGCGACTATAGTGGCACACAATCTACATTTTTTGGAAAGTATTTTTAGCCTAACTCCCAAACTTTGTAGCTGCCTGACCGAAACACCTTTCCCTTTGTACTGACATCAAGGCGACGGAGCGTTATGCCACTGCCTCAACCACCGGTCGGGTTGCATTTGGGTCTGGCCGCGTCGGGCTCGGGGAGGCATCCCCGGGCGCCTCCCTTTGCGTTGGCGGCCCAATCCGCTCCTCAAAATGGCACACCGCCGCGCTGCTTGCCTCAGCCTTCTCGCCTTTCTTCGCCCGCCGTTTCGGCAGCCGCTCGAGATTGTTCGGGCAAACCAGGTACGTGCCTTCCTTGTCCCCCAATTCCAGCAGATACGGTGACTGGCACTCCGGGCAAGGCCCCGCGACCAACTTCTGATTGGTCGTAAAGTCGCACTTGGGGTAGCGTGTGCATCCGTAGAACGTGTCCCCGCGCCGGTTCTTGCGCACGGCCACCTCGGCTGCGCACCTGGGGCACGGCACCTCCAGCAGATCCTGCTTCACATACTTGCACTTCGGGTATCCGGAGCAGGCGACGAACTCGCCATACTGCCCTTCACGCTGCAGCAACGGTTTGCCACACTTCGGGCAGGGGTCCTCCAACTGGACTGGCGGCTTGGATTGCTGTTTTTGCGTAAGCTTGCGAATCGTTTTGCAGGGCGGATCGTCGCTGTACCCAGGGCAGCTCATAAAGGGTCCCCAGGGACCGTTCTTCAGCACCATCACGCGGCCGCAGTTATCGCAAAACTCCTCTTCCTGCTCCGCATCCCCTGCCGCCGGTGAGCTGAGATCCGGCTTGTCGACAAAATTCTCCTTGGTGAAATCGCAGTTTTGCGGCTCCACCGACAGCTTTTTGCCCCGTTTCGCTCCGATTTCCAGCGCCTTCAACAACGCTGCTTTATCCGCCACTTCCTGCGAATAGTCGATGACATCTTCCGTCACGGCTTTCACAATCATCGGAAACGTCAAGGCAGCGGTGACCTTTTTGATCGCCGCCTTCGGATCTTTCTTCAGCGGGCCCAAACCGATATTCACCGGTTTGGTTTTCGTGAAATTTGAGCAGGAGTAAAAGCTGCCGAACTTACCCCACTTCAGCAGCAGCGGCGCACCGCACTTCTCGCACAGCTGGTCGGTCTCTTTTTCCCACGCCTTCACGTCTTCCATCTCGGTTTCGGCGACGTGCAGTTCCTTCTCAAGGTGACCGTAAAAGCCCTTCAGCAGATCGGTCCAGCGCTTGCCGCCGCCCTCTACCTCGTCCAGTTCGCCTTCCAGGGTGGCGGTGTAGCCGGGCTCGAAAATGTATGGAAAATTCTTCACCAGCAACTCGGTGGTGACCATGCCGATCTCGGTCGGCACCAGCTTTTGCGCGATCTTCTTGACGTACTCGCGCTCCTGAATCGTGTTGATGATCGAAGCGTACGTCGAGGGCCGGCCAATGCCCTTCTCTTCGAGCGACTTCACCAGGCTGGCCTCGTTGAAGCGCGGCGGCGGCTGCGTAAACTTCTGCTGCGGATCGATTTTGTTCGCGTTCAGCACCTGGTTGGCGGCCAGCGCGGGCAAGCGGCGATCGTTCGCCGAATCCTCACTGGTCGCATCGCCCGCACCCTCCGCGCTGTCGCCTTCGGCGCTGCCCTCCGCGAGCTTCCTGTCCGCCGCGTCCGACTTCGCATCGCGTGCCGCACGAGCCTTCTTCGCCGCTTCCTCGAAATGCAAAAATCCATCGAACTTCAGCACGCTGCCCGTGGTACGGAAGTCGAAACTCATGTTCCCGGAACGCGCTTCGATGTCTACACTGGTCGCATCAAAGATCGCCGGCGTCATCTGGCTCGCGACCGCGCGCTCCCAGATCAGCCGGTAAAGCCGAAACTGCTCATCGCTCAGGTACCGGCGTACCGATTCGGGCGTGTAGCTGAAACTGGTAGGACGAATTGCCTCATGCGCGTCCTGCGCGTCGGCCTTGCTTTTGTACACATTTTCGGACTTGGGCAGGTACTTGTCACCCAGGTTCTTGCCTACCCAGGAACGAACTTCGGCAATCGCATCCGGGCTCATGCGTGTGGAATCGGTACGCATATAGGTAATCAGGCCAACCGTGCCCTCCGCGCCGACTTCGATACCCTCATACAGCCGCTGCGCCACGCCCATGGTGCGCCGCACGTTGAAGCCCAGTCGCCCGGCCGCATCCTGTTGCAGCTTGCTTGTGGTATACGGCGCTGCCGCCTTGCGCTGCCGCTCCTTGGTCTCCACGCCCCGCACCTGCCAGGCAGCGGTTCCAAGCTGCGCCAACACCTCGTCGACGGCTTCCTTGTCAGGTAGCGCGTTGGCGAGATACTGCTCCTTGCCCTCAGCATCACGGCCGTTCGGCACACGGACCGGTTGGCCCTGCACGCCGGACAAACGCGCCGTAAAGATCTCCCCGCCACGTCCCTGCGGCGAAAGCACAGCGTCTACATTCCAGTACTCCACCGGATGAAACGCATTGATCGCCCGTTCCCGCTCCACGATCAGCCGCAGGGCCACGGTCTGCACCCGCCCGGCGCTCAGACCGCGCTTCACCTTATCCCAAAGCAGCGGCGAAATCTGGTAGCCGACCAGCCGGTCCAGCACACGGCGGGTCTGTTGCGCGTCCACCAGGTTGTCGTTCACATCGCGTGTGCGCTCGAACGCCGCGGTCACGGCCTTCTTTGTGATCTCGTTGAAGGTCACCCGGCGCAGCTTGGATCTGTCCTTCATTGAAGGCAGCAGCTGCATTTTCAGGTGCGCGGCGATGGCCTCGCCTTCGCGATCGGGATCGGGTGCCAGAAAAACGGCATCGGCTTTGGCGGCCAGCTTCTTCAGCCGGTCAACCACCTTTTCCTTGCCTGGCGAAACGATCAAGGTCGGTTCAAACGTCCGAAACTTCAGCTCCACGCCAATGTCGTTCTTGGGCAGATCCATAATGTGGCCAATGGAGGCCTCCACGACATAATCGCTGCCGAGATACTTGTTGATCGTCTTGGCCTTCGCCGGCGACTCCACAATCACGAGATTTCTTGCCATCAAAGCACCTGCCCCGAAGGACCGCGACTGTCCTGCTGTGCAGGCACTCGCTCTTTCGCCACTTGTAGCCTGCAAAACTAACACGCTGTGCCAACCGGACGTCAATCCGCTGTGGAGAACGCCCTTTTCAACCCCACTTCGTCCAAGCCCGGCTTCACCCCAATAGACGCAGCCCGCATCGGTTCGTTCCAGGCCTGCCGCCGAAGACTCAGGGCGGCTTCCCGGGAAACCTTCCGCCGGACCCAGGCCAGATCAAAGGCTGCGAATGTAGTTCTTCCCCGGCATTTGCCGTACCCGGCCAGCCAATTCCAGTTCGAACAGCGCCGTAAACACCTCACCGGAGCCGAGTTCGCCTTCCATGCGCTCCAGCAACTCATCCAGTTGCAACGCCTCATCCGGCTGCAAATGCCCCAGCACAGCGCGTTCGTGGTCGCCCAAACCGGCTACCCCCTCCAGGGGGACGCCGTTAGCGTTGCTGAATAGAGATGCGGTGGATCCCGGGACGGATTCACCCCGTGCCCGCGCCTCAGCCTCGGCACGTTCCTCCAGGGCCAGCCTGACCTGCGACGGCAGGTCCTCCCAGACATCCTCCCAGGTGGCAGTCAACTTGGCTCCTTGCTTGATCAACGTGTTGGGCCCCCATGCATTCTTGTTGGTCACGTTACCCGGCACCGCGTACACATCGCGGCTCTGCTCAATCGCGCAACGCGCCGTGATGCGTGTGCCGGAATATTCCGCCGCCTCAATCACCAGCACACCTGCGCTCATGCCGCTCAGGGTGCGGTTGCGTATGGGAAAGTTCTGCGGCGCGGGAAACGTCCCCAGCGGAAATTCGCTCAGGATCGCTCCTCCCCCGGCTAGAATTTGCTCCGCAAGCCCCTTGTTCTCTTTCGGATAGATCACATCGATGCCGGTTCCCCAAACCGCCACCGTCTTGCCCCCGGCACCGAGCGCTCCCTTGTGCGCCGCCGTGTCCACGCCGCGTGCCATGCCGCTTAAGATCGTCAGCCCCCGCCGCGCCAGGTCACGGCTCAACATTTCCGCCATGCCCGCGCCATAGGGCGAAGGGTGCCTCGTGCCCACCACCGCAATCCCCGGCTCATTCAACAGGGCAACATCTCCGCGCACCCAAAGCACCGGCGGCGGATCGTAAATCTCGAGCAGGGGCCCAGGGTAGGCCTGGTCCTCCGGCGTCAGCAGGCTGGCCCCGCCCTCGCGCACCCGGGCCATTTCCTCCTCCGCCGCCCCGCGCGCCCGTCCGCTGAAGACGAATTGCGCCGCCCCCGCCGGCAAACCGGCCCCTTCCAGCTCCGTCAGGGAGGCGGAAAACACGCGGGCTCCCCCACGCATCCGGCGCATCGCCCGAAAACACCGCGTCGGCCCCATCCCCGGCGTCAAGGCCAGCGCCAGCCAGGCCATGGCGTGTTCCTGAATCTGTTGCTCTTCCATGGGCATACCGGCGCTTCCCGCTGCCTCCCCCGCTTATAGTTGTGCCACGGGCACGAGACTACCGTGACGGGGGGAGGGCACCAATCCCCCATTCGGGAAACCGCGGCCGGCAACAGATCGGTGAACGGTGGGAAAGGGAATTTGCAAAACATTGCGCACGCGGAAGCCATCTCCGCAACAAAGGAAGAAGCCGCGCTCCGGGCCCGCTCCGGTGGCGGACGCATCTACCAGCTCGACGCCCTGCGCGGCCTGGCAGCGGTCCTGGTCGTGGCACACCACGCCCGGCTGGTCAACCACGGAACGATCCCACCCTGGTACCTGGCTCCCTTTCTTGCGGGCCCCCAGGCCGTCTGCCTGTTTTTTGTCCTGAGTGGGTTTGTGCTGAGTCTGCCGTATCTGAAAGGCCGTTCGCAGCCATACAAGACCTATGCCGTCCGGCGCATCGCCCGCATCTACCTTCCGTTTGCCCTGGCAGCCGCTCTTTCGATCGCGATCTCCCTACCGTTCCACAAGCAACACCTACCGTTAAGCCCCTGGTTCCAGGGCCAATGGAGATGTTCCGTCACGTGGCAGACCGTCGCCGCGCAGATGTGTATGTGGCCGACAGAGTGCTTCAACACGGCTCTATGGTCGATCTGGTTTGAAATGCAACTGTCCTTGCTCATGCCGCTTATCATGAAAGCCATGCTTCGTTGGAACAGCGGGCTCATCCTGATCGGCTCACTCACGGCCGCTTTTCTTAAGGTGTCCCTCCTTCAGCACATGGACCTCTACCTCCGTCTCGGCTACACGCTGCAGATAGGCAGCCTGTTTGTGCTTGGTGCCTTTCTGGCCCTGCATGAACAACGCCTGCGCGGTCTGCTCCGCTCGTCCGGCGGTCATGCCTGGTGGATCTTCGCGGTTTTCCTGTTCATCTTTTTCAACTACCCGAGCCGATTTTCAACCAGCCTCTTTGTACGGTCATGGCTGGTGGAGGGCATCGGCGCAGCCGGCATTTTGGTCTGTTCGCTCGAGATGAAACCCCTGGCTGCAGTGCTTCGGCATGGCGTTGCGGAATACCTCGGTCGCATCTCGTTCAGCCTCTATCTGCTGCACAGCATCTTCGTCCTGTCCATGTTCGATCTGCTTTACGGAAAGCTGCCGAACGTCGCAATCTATCTCGCTATCGGGGTCTTCTCCCTTGTTTCCGCTCACCTCTTCTGCATCTTCGTCGAAGAACCCTGCATCCAGCTGGCCAGGCGCATCGGGGGGCATTCCCGCGGACGCTTCAACGTTCTTGCGGCCTCATGATCGGTCCCTTCGCCTCGAACCGCCGCCAACGGGGGACGCCCGTGCGCCTTGGATACCCTTGCTCGAGCCTATGAACGACGCAGGTCAGGAACTCGTTCCCAACCGGAGCGCCGGCGCAAACCCCGCGGCCCCGTACTACCCTGCTCTCGATGGCATCCGTGCCTTTGCCGTCCTTATCGTGTTTCTCGGTCACTACACCGGACAGTTTTTCGGATTCCCTGCCGTCGCCGGCGTGGAAATCTTCTTCGTCCTTTCCGGCTTCCTGATCACCGGCCTCCTGTTCGACGCAGGGAGCCAGCCGCATCCCTACCGCAACTTCTATGCTCGGCGATGCCTTCGCATTTTGCCCCTGTACTACTTCGTCTGGATCGCGTTCGCGCTGCTCACGCCGGTCCTCCACATCCAATGGCCGCCCCTTGTCTTTCTCTGGCCGCTGCACCTGGGCAACTACATCGCTGCGCTGGCCCCGTTCTATCCCCATCTGGGCGGCCCCGTTCCCCTCCATTTGACCTATCGCCTCGCCGGCAGCCCGGACAGCTTGCGCGTGCTCGATATCGGCCATTTCTGGTCGCTTTGTGTGGAGGAGCAGTTTTACCTTGTGTGGCCGTGGGTCGTTTTCACGGTCAGGAAGCGCCGCCCGCTCCTTTGCCTCTGCCTCGTGGTCTTCCTTCTTTCCCCCTTGGCCCGCCTCGGCTTAATGGCGGCCTTCCCTACCCGCATCGGGCTCCTCAACCAGATCACACCTCTTTCGCTCGATGGCTTTGTCCTTGGCGGCGTCGGAGCCCTGGCCTTGCGTGGTCCCTCCGCCGCCACGGTTCGGCGGGCCGGGCCCTACCTCTTCTGGTGTGCCCTCGCGACTTTGCTGGTCGCAAGGTTCGAAAACGTTCTATCCCCCCCGTCTGCCAAGCCGTTGCTCATGGACGTGCATTGGCTCCTGGGTTACGGCTTTCCGATCATGCAGGTCGCCTCGCTGGGCCTCATCCTTGCCTGCCTGAACCGCCGTTTCTGGGTTGCCCGCATTTTCGACCTGTCTCCGCTCCGAGGCCTCGGCCGGATCAGCTACGGTTTCTACGTGTTTCACGACATCCCCCACGCCCTTTACCTGCACACGGGCAAGGTCCTGCACCTGCCGCCATCCGGCACCGTGCTCCTTGCCTTCCTGGGTACGCTGGCGCTGTCGATTCCCAGCTACTTCTTCCTCGAGCGCCCTTTTCTTCGCCTCAAAACGCGATTCGAGAACTAGAACCGGGAGGCCATGCGCCCCGGCTACCATAGGCCTTGTGCCACTCCGCGTCGCCGCCATCTCGTTCCTGAACCCCGCACCCCTGCTGTACAACTTCGAGCACGCCCCCGCCGCCGCGGAACTTCGTACCCGCTACACCGTGCACCACACCCTGCCCGCGCGCTGTGCCGCCCAGCTGCACGCCGGCGAGGCCGACCTCGGACTCATTCCCGTAGCCGAACTCACACCGGACCTCCGCATCGTGCCGGGCTGCACCATCGCCTCGCCCCGCGTGGTGCGCAGCATTCTTCTGCTCGTCCGCAGCCCCCCCGGCCAAGCCCAACCCGACGCTCTCCGGGCGATCCGGCGCGTCGCCGCCGACCGCGCCTCGCGCTCCTCAACCGCTTATCTCCGTGTGCTGCTGGGCCGCTTT
>CAXTBI010000052.1:0-22996 GCA_964242195.1 uncultured Acidobacteriaceae bacterium | reverse complement strand
CGCAATAACCAAGTGCAACGCGAAAGAGGGGGGATCTGCCCAGCAGATCCCCCCTCTTCTCGTTCTGCAAAGCTCCAGCGATCATCCGGCTCAGATCGATCGTGGGCAACGCACCCTCAGAGCGGGATGCCCGCCATCTCTTCTTCGACAGCCGAGGGCGCGGACACGCGTGCCTCATCTCTGAACGTGAACAGAAAGACCATGAGGACAAGCGCGGAAACAATCGCAGCAACACTCCAAATGGCATGCCAATCGTAGCCGAGCCCGCCACCCACACCCGTCCTCGTGTAGCGCGCCACCACCGCTCCTGATAGCCAGGATCCGACAAACATGCCGAGGCCATAGGTGATGAAGGCGATCAGGCCCTGGGCCGCGGCCCGAAGCCCCGGTGCTGCTTTGCGGTCTATGTAGATCTGTCCCGTTACGAAGAAAAAGTCGTAACAGATCCCATGGAGCAAAATGCCGAGCCACAACATCCACACCCTCGGTCCGGCGTTGCCATAGGCAAACAGCACGTAGCGCACCATCCATGCGCCCATGCCCGCGGCCAGCATGTACTTGACCCCAAGCCGGCGAAAAAACCACGGAATCAGCAGCATGCAGAAGAGTTCCGACATTTGTCCGCCGGTCATCTTCCCCGCCGCATCGTGAACGCCCGTGTTATTCAGAAACAGGTTGGTGAACGCGTAATAAAACTGAAGTGGAATGCAGAGAAGAAAGGAGGCTATCGCAAACACTGCCACAGAGCGCTCTTTGAGCAGACCCAGTGCCTCTCGTGGAAACAGGCTTCCGGCTGTCAGCCCTCCATCCCGCGCCAGCGGCGGCGTCGATGGGAGCGTAAAACAGTACAATCCCAGGGCAACGGAGGAGCCAGCGGCGATTTGCAAAGGGTACGCCGTCGCTTCCAAACCCAACTTCCCGACCAGCAGCCCTGCAACGATCCAACCCATGGTCCCGAGAACGCGAACCGTGCCAAACTCCTGCTTCGGGTCCGTCATCTGCCGAAACGAAAGTGAGTTGGTCAGCGCCAGTGTCGGCATAAAGCACACGCAATACAGCAGAAGAACGGCATACAGGAATCCGAAGCGCGACTGACGTGAGGCACAGAAAAGCAGCACACCGCCCAGGAGGTGCAAACTCGCGAGCACCTTCTCTGTGGCGACAAGTTTATCCGCGACAAGCCCCACGAAGAAGGGCGCGAGGATGGCCCCGACCGCCGTTGTACCGGCGACCAAGCCAATCTGCTGGCCTCCAAAATGGAACGCGGCCGAAAGCCACGTGCCCACCGTGACATACCATGCTCCCCAGATGAAGTACTCGAGAAACATCATCGTGCCCAGCCGAGCGCGCATCCCCACCTTCATACACTCAACCTTTCCCGCGCGCTGCGTTGTCGCGTTTTGCCGCAGATCGGCCCGGAAAGAGTTGCCAGGGGGTCAATCTCTGTACAGGATGCGATCTGGACGGTTCCACCAGGAGGGTACCTCGTGTTTCGCCTCCATGGCTACGGTTCCTTCCGCCAGCTGTGAGATGAAACCGCTCAGAGGCGTCGGCGAAGGCTTGCCTGCGATCAGGGCGAAAGCGCCCGCTTCGTACCGGCCCTCATCCGTGGTGCAAAGATTGCACCAGTTCCAGGAACCGATCAGCGCCCAAACCGTCACAGCGCGTACATCCACACCCGACGCCATGGCCTCATGCGCGGCAGACCACACTTCGTCCAGCCAACGAATCTGGTCATGGCAATCACCGCCAAGATGCGCTTCTGTGATGGCCACCGGAATGCCGTAGCGATCCCACGCCTCCTTCAACACGGCACCTGCGCCCGCCAGACCTTCGGGCCTTACGCGCAAAGCTTCAATATCGACCAGTGGCTCGGAACCGCTATCGCCGCCCCGGAAGTAGTCCGGGTAGAGATGAACCCGGTGATCCAGAAATCGATCGCTCGTCAGGTAGTAGTTGAAACCGATGATCGAGGGCGGACACGGATTCTCCACAAACCAGCGAAGTTCACCCGCGGTGCATCCATGCTCCAGCAGGAAATCGAAAAGCGGATGTTGCGGATCCACGCACCCACAAAGCAGGTCCGTTCCCAACCAGCGGCGATGTTCACGTTCCGCGCGAAAGACTTCCATCTCGGGAGTGGAAAAAATCGCGCCTCCATCCTCCGTATAGATCAGCTGCGCCTCCGGCTGGATCTCGCGAACAGCCTGCATCGCCAGCACGGTCCCCTTGATTTCATTGAGAAGCGCCCGCACATAGCTTGCAACGTCGGCCCGGTGTGGATACCAATGACCGTACAAGCAGGAAAACCGGCTCGTCGTGTGCGGTTCGTTGACGGGGGTGTAATTTGTGATCCATGGGTAACGCCGCGCCACAGCGGACGCATGCGCTGCCAGCTTCTCTGGAAAGTCGGGCTGCAAAAGATCGGTTTCGCGCGGTCCGCTCCCGTGGTGCAACAAACCGGCGATCGGTGTCAGCCCAAGCCGCTTCATCTCCCGCAGTGTTTCATCGAAAAAGTCCCAGTTACCGGCAGATTCGACGTGTTCCCACTGCAAGGCAGTGCGCAGTGTCTTGATGCCCAGCGAAGCCACGATCTCCAAATCTTCGCGAACCCGCGCCCGATGGCCGGACCACGCGTGCTGATCGAAATAGGTATCGTTGACACGGTTGATGGTGCACTCCAGGCCACCCCATAGCTGTATTTCTCGAGTGTTCAGATCTCGCCCTCCTTTGTCCTGCCCCGCTTACAGCCGAGCACGGAACGTGCGGCGAAGATCCACCCCTACATGAACAGCTCTGCGTGTCGCGGGATGAACGGCGCCGTCACGATGCCTCACGTAACGTGCTATTCAAAACAGCAGCTTTTTTGATTTACGCTGCAGTCGCGTACAGGGCCCGGTCGCGCCCAATCGATCCCGGATCGCACGGAGGAAGGCTCCGCACGCGCGTCGTCCATCGCTACGGTTGACCTTTACCGCCACCCGCACCATAGATGTTCCCCGTGGTGTAACTTGCATCCTGTGCGGCCAACTGAACGTAAATGGAAGCCAGTTCCGCCGGCTCACCGGGACGCCCCAGCGGGTAATCGCTGCCGAACTTGGTGTACTTTTCAGGCTGCGCACCGCCGCTGATCTGCAGCGGTGTCCAGATCGGACCGGGTGCCACGCCATTGACGCGAATGCCCTTTGGCCCGAGTTGTTTCGCCAATGACTTCACAAAATTCATGGTTGCCGCTTTTGTCTGCGCGTAGTCGAACAGGTCCGCGGACGGGTCGTAGGCCTGTTCCGATGTAGTCGCAATGATAGTCGCGCCCGGCGGAAGGTGCGGCAGTGCGGCCCGAATAATCCAAAAAGGCGCATACAAATTGGTCTTCAGGGTCCAGTCGAACAACTCCGTCGTCAGGTCGAGCAGATTGGGTACCGAGTGCTGCCGGCCCGCGTTGGATACCACGATGTCGAGACCACCCAGGCTGCTTACGGTTTGCTCCACCAGGTGTTTGCAGAAAGCCTCCTCTCGCAAATCCCCTGGAACGGCAACCGCCTTGCGCCCGGCTGCACGGATGTATCCAATCACCTCAACCGCATCCGATTCCTCCGACGGCAGGTAGTTGATGACAACGTCCGCGCCCTCGCGTGCATAGGCGATAGCCGCCGCTCGACCCATCCCCGAATCGCCGCCCGTGATCAGCGCCTTGCGCCCCAGCAGGCGACCGGAGCCCCTATAGCTGGTCTCGCCGTGGTCGGGCCTCGGGTCCATTTTGCTCACCAGTCCGGGCCAGGGCTGGGGCTGCACCGGGAACGGCGGCCGGGGATACTTCGTGGTCGGATTCTGTAGCGGTTGCGCCGTTGTTCCCGAACCCTGCGCGAAGGCAGAGGTGGAGGAGGCGGCGGCGGTAACGATCCCCGCACCAAGGCTGCCTACGAGCCGGCGGCGCGAAAGCTTGTCGTCTTGAATGCTCATTGCTTCATCTCCCCACACTATGAGCACGGGAGCGCGAACCGAGTTGCGTAGGCTGGCGGACTCCGTTTAACCCCGTCCCTCAAAGGCCAGCGCCCGGGCTGACTCAAAAGTGCCAACACTCCAGCCTCATCGCTGGACATCCGCGGCGGGCGCTCGCCCGTACTTTCAACGACGCGGCGCTCGAACGTGTCCCGTAATAATACGGTTTTCCAAAGATGGGTGAGGATCCGTGCCCCTCCGTGGTATTTCCATCCCGCATCGATCCCTCTACCGTGCAATCATGCTTGCGCCCCTTCTTCTGCTCGCCTCCGTCGCCGCCCAGCCGCCCGCGCCTAATCCAGGGGCCGAGCTCTCCAAGGGGTCCGCGCTGCTCCGTGTCTGCCGCGCCGAGGTCCGCTTGATGGACCTGCCTTCCATTACGGAAGCCTCGCAGTCGGACCTGCTCAACGGATCGTATTGCGTGGGCTACCTGAATGGTTTTGTGGCGAACCTGACCACGGCCACCAGGATCTGTACAGAGAGCGCACCTATGGGCACACTGGTACGTGCCTACGTCGGTTTTCTCGAAAAAAATCCCGATCTGCTGGGCGAAGATCGCCGGCTCGGTCTGCGTATGGCCCTGCGCGACGCCTTCCCCTGCCCGGTTAAACGCTCCCCCGGACCCGCTCAGGCAAAAGTCAGCTGGAATTCTATGTAGCCGTTTGGTTTCAAGCTGTTCGCGCAAGCGGGGTGTCCGCCGTCATCCTCAGCGCAGCGAAGGATCTCTTGCTTCTGCTCGCGGCTCGCATACACCCTAAGGCAACCCGCTACTGTTGCCATTCTTCGAAAGGATTCTGACTACAAACCTGAAACGTGTCATCTCGACCGAAGGCAAAGCCGAGCGGAGACCCCTCCGCCTTTTGCCCGGCGCGGCACAAAGTTCCAGACACCACGAACGAAACCCAGAGTCTCTCCACTTCGAAAGGGCATTAAACAAAACACAGGAATTTTCTAGTACCCCTGGGCCGGTCTGGCAGCGGCAGCCGTCTCCCGGCCGCCGTAGACCGCACGGTAAACCTCGCGATTGCGCAGAATACTTTGCACATAATCCCGCGTCTCCGTATACGGAATCGACTCCACCCATTCCGGAATGTCCTTGTAATCTCCGCTTGCGATCCATTGCCGCACCGGTGCGTCCCCGGCGTTGTACGCCGCCAAGGCATATTCCACCTGTCCGCCGTAACGATCGATGTTTTCCCGCAGATAGGTCGTTCCCAGCCGCAGATTCTCCGTGGGATCGAACAATTCATTGGCGTTGAAGTGCCGCTCGCCTTGTTTTTTGGCCAGCATCTTGGCGGTAGACGGCAGCAGCTGCATCAATCCGTACGCATTGGCCCGGCTCACGGCCCCTGGGTTGAACTCCGACTCCTGCCGAATCAGCGACGCCACCAGGTAGGGATCCAGCCCCTGATTCTGCGCGTCAGCAGAAAGCTGCTGCCAATACGGTCGCGGAAACACCAGCTGCCAATAGACCGTCGGCACCTCGGCCACCGGCAGCGACGAGAACGGCGTTTTGCTCCGTTTCATCGTCTGTAGCGCCCGTGCATTTTCCCCAAAGCTCTGATAAATCTGCGCCTCGGCCAGCGCACCCCATTGACCGGAGGTCGGACTCAGCTGAATCTCCGGCCGGATGTACTCGTTCAACGCCGCATTCGCCAGCAAACGCGCTTTGATCAGATGCGGGTCATCTTCTGGCAAGGAGGCAATCAGGTGCGGATTTTCCACAGGCCGCACCGAGGCCAGAACCGCCGGCGGCGCAACCGCTTCCCGATTGCCAATCACCGCCAGGCGCTGCCGTCCGAGCATGGCATAGTAGCTGTTCACGTACGCCCCGTTCAGGGCGCGATAAAAGTTCAGCGCCTGCCCGAAATTGCCCTCGACATCCTCATACAGCCGCCCGCGCCAATAAAGCGCCCCCGGGATCTCCTGTCCGCCTGGGTAGAGCGTGATCTGCTCATCGAACATCCGCGCCGCATCGGCATTCTTGCGCAGCCGGTAGTTCAACCAGGCCGAACGCCAATGCGCGCTCGGAGCATACACGCTGTGCGGAAACCGTGTCACCAATTCCATGTAGTTGGTAATGGCGTGCGCCGGGTCGCGCTTCACCAGGTACATATTGCCGCTTGAATACAGCGCTTCTTCCAGCCATCGGCTGTTCGGGTATTGCTGCGAGATTTGCGCCACCAGGGTGTCATGTTCCGCAAGGGCGCCTTCGTTGCGCGCAAACTCGGCCCGCAGGTACATTTTCAGCGCAGCCGTGTCGTCGCTTGTCACCGGCAGGTGCGCGATGTCGCCGCGCGTGATTCGCTTCAGGCGCAGGTCGCAGACCGCGGCGTAAATTTCCAGGGCGTCGCGGTCGGACTGCGTCAACGAGGCGTCGTTCTTTTCGAGCCCCCGGTATTCGGTCGCGGCCTCGCTGTATTGCTTGGCGTTGAACAGGGTATCGGCGTGCTGCTTGCGCTCGGCCGCGGTAAGCGGGATGTTCATCGCGGACAACTGCGAGCGGGCGTATACGGCCTCGCTGGTGGTCGGGTCGGCCAGATAAATCGAGCGGTACAGCGGTGCAGCCGCACCCGCGTTTCCACTGGCCTGGTACGCTCGCGCCAACGCCGCACGCACATCCAGGTGGTTGCCGGCCGGCGTGCCCACCAGGGGCTGCAATTGGTGCAACGCCGCCGCCGGATTGCCGGAAGCCATGTAGGCATTGGCCAGGGTTACAGGAACTTCCGGCACAAAAAGGCTGTCAGGATGTTGGGCCGCGAAATGCTCCATCAAGGCGATGGCATCCCCGGGACGATTCGCGGCAATGGCTGCCTGCGCTCCCAGGTAGTCGGCATAATCGCCCAGCGCCTGGCCCGCGCCCGCGGCCGCGTGGAAGGCGCCTTCCGCATCCCCGTAGCGCCGATCCAGGGAATAGGCGTGGCCAAGGGAAAGATCGGCCGCCGCGGCCGCCTCTCCGGGATGCGCGGCCGCAAACGCCAGAACGCCGTTGTACGCCGCCGCGCTGCGCGTGGAAAGCAGCTGCTGCGCCATGGGACGAAGTGTCGCCGAAGCGATAAAGGCGCTGTTCAGCCGCCGGCTTTGCGCCGTGGCATGCTCCACCAGCGGACGCCCGGTCGGCACACCGCGCAGGGAAGCCCGCTCCAGATGGGCGCGCCGGCCTTCCCCACGCCGGCCTTCCCCACGCCTGGCCTTCGCACCATGACCATGCGCCGCACCCCGCGCCAGAACATGGTGCAAACCGGCGGCGCCCTTGGCGTGCACGGGGGCATGCCTCCGCGAGTGCGCATGCGCTGTCGGCAGGGCAAGACCGAGACTAACGAACCAGGCGAGGGTGTACCGGCTCTTCATGCGCCGCTCCTTACTCTTGAATCTACTGCGAACCTGCTCTTTTGTATTCCTCTTCAGCCGGACAAAAGAACCACACGCGATACGGAAGACCCATCCACGCCGAAGGCCCTGCTCTCCCCTGGACACACACCGCCCGTTGTCGTTCGAAGTACACTAGAAACGACTATGGCGGCCAACCCCACGACGATTGCTGAACCCGAGGCGCAGGCGGGGGTCCCTGTTACCCCGGTTGCCGAGCCGCACCCGGACGTTGCCCTTGTTGAACGCGCCAAGGCCGGCGATACTGCCGCCTTTGAAGTGCTCGTTCGGCAGTACGATCGGCAAATCTACCGCACGGCGCTCCACATCACCCAAAACCGCGAAGACGCCGAAGACATCACCCAGGACGTCTTCTTCAAGGCCTTCCAGAAGCTCGAACAATTTCAGGGCAACTCCAAATTCTCAACCTGGCTCGTGCGCATCGCGGTGAACGAAAGCCTTATGCGGCTTCGTCGCCGCAAAACCTCTCGCACCGTTTCCATGGATCAGGATGTCGAAACGGAAGAAGGTGCCATCCCCCGGGATTTTGCCGAGTGGCGTCCCAATCCGGAACAGATCTTTTCCCAATCCGAACTGGGAGACATCTTGCGCAAAACCATTGCCGGCCTTCCCCCAGGTTTCCGCACCGTTTTCACCCTGCGCGACATCGAAAGTTTGTCGACGGAGGAAACGGCAGAGGCCCTCGGCCTAAGCATCCCTGCCGTCAAATCTCGGCTCCTACGCGCCCGCCTGCAGCTGCGGGAGCGTCTCAGCCGATACTTCCGGCAGAAGAAAGAGGTTTCCCTGTGAACTGCACGGAGTTTCTTGCCAAACTGACGGACTACTTCGACGGTGAAATCGACCCCGCACTGCTCGCCGAAGTCAAGGAACATCTTGGCAGCTGCCATCATTGCGAAGTGGTCGTCAGCACGACGCAACAGACAATCTCCATCTACCGACACCAGGAAACCTACGAGTTCCCCGAAGACTTGTCCGAACGGCTGCGGTTGGCCGTGATGAAACGCTGCGCCGCCGTTCCGCGCTCGTCTACAGTCTTAACCGCAACTCCGGGCAAGCTGTAAGCGCACTTTCTCCGACAGCTGCTATCCCCGTAACGGAAGGGCCATCCCGAGCGAAGCACCCGCATCTGCTCGAATCGCCGCAAGAGCGGCAAGCGCAAACCCTCCGCAGCCGTTCTCGCTCACCTCACGACCTGCTGGAACAGCGGCGAAGAAAGCAGATTCGCAAACTGTCCGTCCGATGAGTTGTAGTTGACGGTGAGTGTACCCGAGTTCGAATCGATGGTCGTTTCATCCAGGGCCGACCTTTCAATAGGCGATCCACCTGTTTTACGCAGGATCATCACACCCTTCATCAGCGTCGCCGCCGTAGCGGCCGTTACCGAATCCGACATCACCACGGCCATATCGAAGCGCACGCCGTTGCCGAAATCCATGGTGTACCGAGCCGACTTCATCCGGTTCTTCACCGTGTCGTAGTCGGCCAATTGCGCCGCTTCGCCCAGCACACTACGCATCATGGTTTGCGTGCCCTTCTGGTCCAACAAACTCCAGACCGAGCGCGTATCCACGGCGCCCATTTCGCCCATCATCTCGCCATTCTGCAGAAAATTCGGCGTCAGGCCATCCCGTGCATCCAAGGCTGCTCTCACGGCTGCCTGATCCCCGAAGACCATCGTCGTCTGGTTCAGAAAGGCCACGCTCATACCCGAGGCTCCCATCGGAAATATATTGTTGTTTCGCAGTCTGATGGGCTTCACCTTGTTCTTGGCAAACGAGGCCATGATGGATTGCGTCTGGAACTGGCCTTGCGCCACGCCGATCACACGGGATCCGCCTTCGTTGATGCGGAACGCCGCAAAAGCCAGCGTGTCGGCATCCTGGTCCACCTTCAAACCTGAAGTCTTCAGCGCTGTTTCCAGCCGTTTCAATTCGGGCGGCAAAACACGGTCCTTCAGCTGCATCGCCGCCGGTGAATTTTGCATGGCGCGGTAATCCACCACAATAATCTGCTGCACATCCCGCGGAATCGAAGAACGCGCATCCCCACTCAGCTGCGCCGCATACGCCCCCACGCCCATCCAAGCCGCCATCCCGGCGGCAATTACCCCGTGTTTCCAGCCCTTACCCATCGTCACCGCTCCCAAACACGTCGCTCCTCCTGGGAGGGACGTCTGTTGTGTCCTGATTTCCGGCCCCGTCGCCGTGCCCTGTTCGGATACTACGGCCAGGGAAGAGGTCGTTGAAGTCGACGTTCCAGAATCTTCAGTTCCGGGTCAAACCCAACAGTTTGACGTGCCCAGTCCGCGTTCGGTTCATACGCCTTTTCGGGGATAAGCCCGATCAGCTCCCCTTCGGCCAACTCGGCCCCATGCTCCCCGGCAATTTCGCGCACCGCCGCGCAAACCCGCGACACCGGCGTTCGCTCAAAATCGGTGATATTCATGCTCACCTGTGCGCGTCCATTGGCGACCACGCCCATTGCCTTCACCCCGAAAAGTCCACCATTGGAGGCGCGCACCTCGCGAGCGATTCCCCGCGCCAGGCTGATGTCCGGACCTGCTCCGCGATCGGCAAGATAAATGTTGTAGGCAATCAGGAATCGCCGAGCTCCCACCGCACTCGCCCCTGCCTGCGGATGCAACTCCGGCCCACCGATGTCGGGCCTTCGCGCCGCATCCCGCACGGCGTCTTTCAGCAGCCCCTCAAACTGCCCGCGACGCACATCCTCCAGGCTCACGCGATCCGGGCGCGAAGCGGCTGCCTCATACAGGTACACAGGAACGCCAAACCTTTGCGCAATCATCATCCCCGCCTGCCGTGCCAAAACGGCACACTGCACCAGCGATATGTCGCGAACCGGGACAAACGGAATCACGTCCGCTGCCCCAATGCGGGGGTGCTGCCCACTCTGCATGGTCAAATCGATGGTGGACGCGGCCTTCCCTGCCCCGCGCACGGCCGATTCCACCACCGCTTCCGGCGCGCCGGCCACCGTCACCACGCTGCGATTGTGGTCCCGGTCCGCCGACCAGTCCAGGAGAGAAACGCCCGGTACCTGCATCGAACGCACGATCGCCCGCACCTTCTCGGAGTCGAGCCCCTCTGAAAAGTTCGGTACACACTCAACAATGGCACTGGATTCAAACATGGATGGCATTCACTTCGCGCACCGCCTTGAACGCTATTTCCACCAGCTGTAGCCAATGGCGAATTGCATGCTGACGTTCACTCCGGGATTCCGGTCGCCGAGGCTGGCGCTCGAAATATGTACGGCGTTGGCGCTGAAGTCGATCGAGCGCCGCGGCTTCACGAACACGTGCGTACCCACACCGAACTGCGGGGTGAAATTGAAAACGCTGGTGTCGGCGTTGGGGCCTGTCGCGTTGACGTCCTGCGGGTTGGTGTCGCCGTAAGCCGGGTATTTGTGGTTGGTCCAGAGAAGGCCGCCGGCCCCCTGAACCCACGGCATAAAGCGTTGGCCCCTTGTGAAATTCCAACGCAGAAGGATCGGCGTCACGGAAACGCCCGTGAACGTTCCACCGATCGTGTACGGTCCAAGGCAGGTACTGGGGTTCACCGCCACTCCCGCGGTCGCCGCCGGGCACTTGATCCGTTGAAATTCAGGCGTAAACGACTTCCAGTAGGGGAAAATCTCCACGGCATATTCAAAATTGCCACGCAGCGGTCCACTCCCGATTTCCGGCGTCAGCACCTTGCCCACGTGCGCCCCCGCCAGCAAAAACCGGAAGCTGCCGCGATTCTCCGTCACTCCCACCCCGCCCTGAAACAGCGCACCGCCCTCCAGCGGCATGCGGTTGGCTGCCCCGCGCACCGGCGATTCCTCCAGGCGGCCGTTGTCCGCCTGAGCCGATGCCCCCACGCCGGGCAGCATCGCCAACGCCACCCACACAGGAATCCTGAACCTCTTGTCGATCAAATCTCCCTCACAGCCGAAGGCCGCCAGAGCATCTGGCGGCCTTCTCGTAGAGCTCACGTCCGGTCCTATGCCGAAGCCATGGCCTCGTCCATCTCAAAGTTCGAGTACACGTTTTGCGCATCGTCAAGATCTTCCAGCGTCTCCAGCAAGCGCATCATGGAGCTCGCCTGGGATCCTTCGAGCTTCTGGTATAGCGTGGGCAGCATAGTAATTTCGGAGCTTTCCGGCTTGATACCGGCCTTTGTCAGCGCCGCCGCCACAGCTTCAAAGTCTGCCGGAGCCGTCGTTATCTCCCAATAATCGCCATCGTCGCTCAAATCTTCAGCTCCGGCGTCCAGAACGAGTTCGGTCAGCTTGTCCTCTCCCGCGGCGTCTTTCGCCACAACGAGGAGGCCCTTCTTGGCAAACATATAGCCGACCGAGCCGGACTCACCCAGGTTTCCGCCGTTCTTCGAAAACGCATGACGAATTTCGCTGACCGCCCGATTGCGATTGTCTGTCAGCACGTCGACGATCACCGCCACGCCGCCCGGACCATACCCCTCATACACAATTTCTTCGTAGCTCGCGCCTTCGATTTCCCCCGTGCCGCGCTGGATGGCTCGCTTGATGTTATCCTGCGGCATATTTTCCGCCTTGGCCGCCAACACCGCCGTGCGCAGACGCGGATTGCCATCCGGATCGCCACCGCCGCCCTTGGCAGCCACCATGATTTCCTTAATCAGGCGGGTAAAAATTTTTCCGCGCTTTGCATCCAGCGCGCCTTTCTTGTGCTTGATCGTCGCCCATTTCGAGTGGCCGGACATACTTTACCTCTTGTGCCCGCGTGACATGTTCACCGGGGAATGATTTTGCGCTGCTTGCGCGCTTGGCCAAAAAGCAACGTTGCCGGGGCAATCTTACCATGCAGGACGGGCATTCTCCATGTCCCGAAACGAGTCACAAAATCTCGGTCAGCAGCATCTCGTCGATACTTTCGCGCCGCCGGATCAGCCGCGCCGTACCGCCCTCAACCAGGACCTCCGCCGGACGCCCCCGGGTGTTGTAGTTCGAGCTCAGACTCATCCCATACGCCCCTGCATCCAGCACTGCCAGCAGCGCCCCATCCGCCAGCGCCGGCAACTCACGGTCGCGCGCCAGAAAATCGCCACTCTCACAGACCGGTCCCACCAGGTCCGCTACCGCCGTCGCCTCCGTGCTCTCTCGTACCGGCAGCACCTCGTGATGCGCTCCGTACAGCGCCGGCCGGATCAGGTCGTTCATCGCGGCATCCGCCACCACGAAGCGCTTGGCCCCATTCACCTTGGTGTACAGCACCCGCGACAACAGAACGCCCGCCTGCGCAATCAGAAATCGTCCCGGCTCCAGCAGCACATGCAGGTTCTGCCCGCGCAACACGCCCCCCAAAGCCGCGGCATACTCCGCAACGCGCGCCGCCGGATCGAAAGCCCCCCTGCCATACTCGATCCCAAACCCTCCACCCGCGTCGATCCACTCGATCTCATGCCCGTCCGATCGCAACTCGGCGATCAAACGGCAAACGCGGCCTACCGACTCGGCAAATGGGGCAACATCCCGAATTTGCGAACCGATGTGCACGCTCACGCCCGCCGGCTGCAAGTGGGCATGCCCTCGCATACTCCCGTAAATGGCCCGAGCCCGCTCGATTCCGATGCCGAACTTGTGCTCCCGCAACCCGGTTGAAATATACGGGTGCGTTTCCACGGCCACGTCCGGATTCACACGCAATGCGACCCGCGCCCGCTTGCCGCAGGCCTCGGTCCGGGCCGCCAGCAGGGCCAACTCGGCCTCGCTTTCCACATTGAAAAGCAGGATGTCGGCCTGGAGCGCGGCATCCAGCTCCCAGGCCTGCTTGCCCACCCCCGAAAACACAACCCGCCCCAGAGCCTCGGGCGCCGCACGCCGCACCCGCTCCAGTTCCCCGCCGGACACGATGTCGAAGCCGCAGCCGTGCTCCCCAAGCAATCGCAGCAGCGCAAGCGATGAATTCGCTTTCACCGCGTAACAGACCGTGTGCGGGAGCGCGGAAAAGCTCCGCTGAAACAGCGAGACCCGGCTGAGCAGATCGTCCGCCGAATACACGTACAGCGGCGTTCCGTACGCCGCGGCGAGCCCCTCCAGGGACACTCCGGAAAGCTTCAGCAGACCATTCTCATACAGCAGCGGACGGGGCGCGGGAAACAGGCTCACAACACCATGCTACCCGGCCCGGAACCCGTCTGCACCGGCAACGCGTTCGCCGCATTCGGCATCACCACCCAGGCAATCACGTACACCACCAACGGCAAACCGGCAAGCAGAACGGACAACACGACCAGCAGCCGCACAATCGTCAGATCCCACCCATACGCCTGCGCGAAACCCGCGCATACACCCGCGATCATCCGCCCTTCCCGAGGACGCATCAAGCGGCTCGTCGCCGGTGCCCACCGAACCGGCACCTGGGTCCCCACCAGCCCCGTCCCACAGCTGCTGCAATATTGAGCCGTTGTCTCCGCCGCGCGTCCACACACCGTGCAAATCATAGGAAAGCCTCCTTTGCGCCGATTTCCGGCATTGCCCAAACAGCAGTACGCATCGCCCAACCGCTTTGTTCCCCGTGAAGCCCTTGTTTCCGTAGTCACTTGCCGGTGAACGGTGTGCGCAGGTTACGCCGCGCCGCCTCCGCCTGGGACTGATCTCCCCCCGGGGTCAGTACCGCCTGGTACAACCGCACGGCCTCCGCCCGTTGATGCATCAGGTCCTGCATCTCGCCCGCGTCGAGCTCCGCCCGTTTTCGCAGCCAATCACTGCAACTGGGCTGACCCGCGGCCAGCGCGTAATTTGCCGCCGCGCCGGGGATGTCGCGGTACCCCCGCTGCGTGTCCGCCAGCCCGAAATACGCCAGTTGCAGCCGTGGATCGAAAAAGTATCCCGGCCGGCCGGCGTCGCTGATTGCCTGCCGATAGGCCGCCATCGCCTCTTGCCCATGGCCTTCGTCCTTCAGCAAGTTGGCCACCTCCAGCCGGAATAGGTAGTCGCGCGGAAACTGCGCCGCCAGCCCCTCCTGCACAGCCAGCGCTTCGGCATACCTCCCCTCATGGCGAAGAAATAGGGACAAAATCGTACGTGCCTGCACATGTGTCACGACCCCGTGAGTCGCCGCCACCTGCAGCATCTCCAACCCCTTTTGCTTCGATCCGCCCACGCCCATCACGCCCACCATCAGCCGCACGAATCGCGGCAGGCTCGCCACCGCGAACTGCTGAATGCCGATGGCCATCTCCGCGTCCGCATACCCCGGATCCAGCTTCAGCACGGCCTCGCAGTCATTGCGTGCGGCATATCCCTGCCGCGCCGCCGCCGCAAACGCATGGTCCGCCAGCGTGATGAACGAAGCATGCAGACCACGGGCGTACCCACGCGCAAACAACGCGTTCTTGTCCTGTGGATCAGCTTTCAGGTGCGCGTCGCACATCGCGATGACCTTGTTCGTCAGGCTCTCAATGGTTTCGCGCGCCGCCGGTGAAACGTTCACGTCACGCTTGCTGTTCAAAAAACTGTCGTGCGCGTAGTACGTCGTATCCAGCAGATCCTGGTGGTACAGCTCGCGAAAAATGGCCGTGAGCAGAAGGAAATTCCAGGCCATGGGGTTATCCGGATGCGCTTGTGCGACGGCCGTGAACGTCTTCTGCGCCCCTTCGTAATCCAGGTTGTAGAAATGCTCGAAACCCAGGCGAACCTGGGGATCCATGTTCAACGGATCGGTGTGGGACGCCTCTGCCCGGCTCTCGCCCTGCGCCTTGCCCGCTATTCCGCCGGCGGCCTGCACCCCAAGCAAAATAACCATCCCCCACACCAGCCCGCAAACCGCTTCCCAGGCTTTCCTCTTTATTGGCGATCGCGGGCGCACCGAAAAAACCTCCCCATGGCCGCGATTAAACTACACTCTGGCCGGCTTCGCACATCCCGTCCTCTCACCTATGAATCTCCAGATCATTCTCCCCTCCCTGCTTCTTCTTATCGGCTGCATGGCCTTTATCTTTAGGCCTGATCGCAACAATATTTCAGCACCGGAGCGAGAGAAAACCCGCCTCGACTACCTGCGCGAGCGCAAGGACGTCATCTACGAAAATCTCCGCGACCTCAACTTCGAGTACCGCGCCGGCAAGTTCCCGGAAGACGACTACGGCCGCCAGCGAGCGGAGCTGGAGCACGAAGCCGCCGGCGTCCTGGCGGAAATGGACACCCTGGGCGGTTAAAGCCGCGCCGAACGCCTCGGTTCTTCGCCGGGACGCCGTTGACGTATCCTGAAGCTGTGTTTGCCTCTCGCCTGCGCGTCCGAAAACTGCCCAAACTTGCTCTCCTGCTCACGGTTCTAGCCCATTGCGGACTCTTCGCCTGGGCCGCCGAACCGATCACCGGCACCGTCACCAACAAGACCAATGGAAAACCCGCGGTCGGCGATCCGGTCGTTCTGATCCAACTGCAGCAGGGCATGCAGGAATCCACCCGCACCACCACGGACGCGCACGGTCGCTTCACCCTGGTCGTCCCTGACGACGGCATCCACCTGGTTCGCGTTACCCACCAAAAGGCCGCCTACTTCCAGCCCGTCCAGCCCGATCAGCACAACGTCGCCGTCACGGTCTACGATGCCGCGCCCAGCGTGCCTGGCGTCGGTACCGGGGTTGAAGAACTGCATATCGAAGCCACACCGACCGAATTGCATGTGGTTGAAGTGCTGCAGGTCCTCAACAACTCCACCCCGCCGCGCACCCAGTTCGGTCCCAACGGCTACGAGTTTTATCTGCCCAGGGGCTCCCTCATCGGTCGCACCGGTGCCATCACCCAGGGCGGCATGCCGGTGCAAACACCGGCGGTTCCCCGCGCCGATCCCGGCCACTACAGCTTTCTTTTCCCGCTTCGTCCCGGCGAAACGCAATTCGGCATCGCCTACACCATGCCTTACACGGGCTCCTACACCTTTACACCGCAGCTCACCTCCGCCGTAAAAACCTTCGCCGTCATCCTGCCCGCGAGCATGAAGGTCACCCCCGGTCTGGGTTCGCTGCTCGCCCGGCAACCCGGCAAACCTGGAACGCAGACCCTGATCGCCCAGGACGTTCCGTCCGGCAACGGCCCACAGTTCACCGTGGCCGGCACAGGCACCATGCCGGAGGCCGGCACCAGCCCGAACGGCGCCGGCCCCAATGGTGCCGCCCCGAACGGCACCAGCCAGAACGCCGCCGGCCCCAACGCCAGCACCGCCAACCCCGGTGCCAACAGCGACGCCTCCGCACCCACGGTGAGCAACTCGCCCCTGGCCGGCGGCCGCGGCCTGAACGAACCACTCGACGAAGCCGGCGACCGCGACCCCTGGGCCAAATACAAGTGGTGGATCCTCTCCGGCCTGGCCTTGCTGCTGGCCGCCGCCGCCGGTTTCTTTCTGCGCAAACCGGGCGGCACCGCAGCCCTATCCGCCACAGCCCCTCAAACGGGGGAAGGCGGCATGCAGCCAACCACCACCTACCCAACCACCACCCACCCGACGTCGTCCCACCGGACCTCGTCCCACCAGGACGCTATCCTCGCCGCGCTCAAGGAAGAGCTGTTCCTCATCGAAACCGAGCGGCTGCAAAGGCACATCTCGGAAGACGTGTACCGCACCCTCAAATCGGCCATGGAAGTGGTTCTGGGCCGCGTTCTCCGTCGCACCCTCTCGACAGAGGTTTCCGCTCCTGCTCCCCTTCCCGAACAACCGAACCCGGACACAGCCTTGAGCCACACCCTTAGCCCAGCGTCCAGGCAGGAACTCGGCCCAGATTCAAGCCTTGGCGTCGGCGCGGACCCCCGCGACATTTCCAGTCCACATCGCAGCGCCGCCGCCGCCGAAAAGCCCGTCAACCCCGGCCCGAGGAACGCATGAGAACTGCCGTGCGCATGCTGCGCCTCCTCCCGCTGGCCATCTGGGTCGGGAGCCTTGTTTTTTTCATCGTCGTCGCCGGGGTCGCCTTCAAGGTCCTTCCCACGGTGCACGAGGCGGCGCTGGTGGTTCGCGGCAGTCTGCTCATGCTGCACCGGCTCGGCCTCGTGGCCGGGGTCGTGTACCTGTTCTTCACGCTCGTTCTGCTGGCCACACAGGGCGACTCCCACCCCGCTCGCGCCGTGGAAATCATCCTTGCCCTCTCCATGATCGCGCTTACGTTGTACCTGCAGCAATCCGTTCTGCCGCGCATGGAAACGGACCGCCTTACCCTGGGCGGCGACGTATCGACAGCTCCGGCCGAGGCACCGGCCCATCGCAATTTCGATCGGCTACACGCCCTCTCCACCCGTACCGAAAGCGTCATCCTCGCCGAAGGCCTGCTTCTGCTCTGCCTCACCCCGGTCTATGGACGAGATCACCACGATCGCTACGCCTGAGCCGCAATGCACAGCCTTGAGCCGCAATGCACAGCCTTGAGCCGCAATGCACAGCCTTGAGCCGCAATGCACAGCCTGAGCCGCAATGCACAGCCTGAGCCGCAATGCACAGCCTGAGCCGCAATGCACAGCCTGAGCCGCAACGCACAGCCTTGAGCCGCAATGCACAGCCTTGAGCCGCAACTTGCTTGTCGCGCACACCGCTGCAAGACCGGCTGCTAACCCGCGAGCAGATCCTGCCCGGGGCTTACAGCCAGGCCCAACGCCTCAAGCCACATCCCTACAGCCCTCAACACCGGCTCGCCCACATCCCTCCCGGGCACCAGCAGCACCGGGGATTCCAGCAGTTCCCCCGCCGCGCGCAGCGCAACGCATCGATCCCCACGGTACGTACACGATCCCAGGTCCGAAATGCTGAGCACCCGGGTCGGCGTACAAAGAATGGTTTTAGGCGGTGCCATCCGATCGATCAAACTGAAAATTTCGAGCTTCGATTCCAGCTCATCCGGCACAAAATCGATGGCCACATCCGCCTCCCGCACCGCCTCTTCCACGGTCAGCGCAAAGCTCAGCAGCGCGTTGTGCCCCAGCGAAGACGCCCTCAGTCCATCGAACTCGGCGCGCGCCCGCCGCAGCCTGGCCGGCATCACGTCTTCCAGAACCGTGCGGTAGCCGGCCTGTGCGCAGCGCAGCGCAAACGCTCGCCCCCCGTCCCCGGCACCGATCACGGCCACCGTACAAATGCGGAAAGCGCCGAGATCCCCGGCGCCTTCATTGGAGGAGGAACTCGGCATTCCGCTAGGACTTTGCGTCCAGTGCCACCAGGACCGAGTCATAGCTGGGTTCCGTCTGCCGGATATACTCCGCCACGCGCGTGCGCTCCTCCGGGGTCAATACCGGCATTACAGACAAAATGCGGCGCAACGTAACCGCAATGTCATCGACATAATTCATGGTACGAATAGCTTCTCCGGACAGGGGCACAGCGTTTTCTCCTTGGGATTTCTCGGGCTTCTCTTCCTCAGTGTACCTGCACCGGCTGTCCGTCGCCGCTTTCGCTACGTCGTTCAAGGCCTGGAGCATTTCCCTGGAGCTATGCCTCTTGCTACCCACCTTCAGCGGAACCGCTTTACTCAATCTGCAAATGCGCCTGATCGGTCGGTCCACCCGCAATGGCGCCGGGCACCTTTTTCGGCCGGCCATCCCGGTCCGTCATCTCCGTAATCGCCGCCAACTTCCGCGCTAGGTCCGGATGCAGCTGATCGCGCCGGTAGCGCCATGTCCAGTTGCCTTCCGGTGCCGAAGGCGTATTCATGCGCCCCTCGCTGCCCAGGTGCAACACATCCTGCATGGGAAACACACAGGTATTGGCCACGGAGGTTGCCGCCAGTTTGATCATCGTCCACACCACATCCCCGTCATGCTCGATCGGTCGCGTATAGACCTGTAGCTCTTCGCGCTCGGCCGCGGTGGCATCCTCACGCCACCATCCAAGCGTTGTGTTGTTATCGTGAGTTCCGGTGTACACCACCGTATCCGGCACGTAGCGATGCGGAAGATAGATATGTTGCCCAAGTTCGGCAAACGCGAACTGCAGGATGCGCATGCCCGGCATCCCAAATCGCTCCCGCAAATCGTCTACCTCGGGCGTAATCAAGCCAAGGTCCTCGGCCAGGAACGGCAGCTTTCCAAGAACCTCCTTCAGGCGCGCAAACAACGCCTGCCCCGGGGCTTTCACCCATTGTCCGTTCATCGCCGTCTCTTCTTCCGCGCTGATGGACCAGAATGCCTCAAAGCCGCGGAAATGATCCAGCCGCACACTGTCATACAAGGTCAACGCACGTCGAAACCGCTCCACCCACCAACCGAAACCGCGTTCCTGCAGCAGCGACCAGCGATATAGCGGATTGCCCCAACGCTGCCCCGTCTCGGAGAAATAGTCCGGCGGAACGCCCGCCACGCGCTTCGGTTTGCGATCTTCGTCCAGCTCAAAAATTTCCGGGTGCGTCCACACATCGGCGCTGTCGTACGACACGAAAATAGCGACGTCGCCCAGAATCTCGACTTTTTTCTCGGCACAATAGGCCCGCAGATCCGCCCATTGCTCCTGAAAAAGGAACTGCACGGCCTGTTCAATGGCCAACGCGCGCCCGCTCTCGTCCATCACCCTGGCCATCGCGGCTTCGTCGCGGCGGGCGTATTCCGTCGGCCATTCCACCCACAGCTTGTACCCAAATCGGCGGCGCAATACGGAATAGAGCGCCCAATCCGTCAACCAGGAACTGCTGTCGTGCACAAACCGCTGAAACCGGGCACGGCCCCCGGCCGTGGCGTTGTCGAGAAAATTCGCAGCCGCCTCTTCGATCAGAGGCTCCTTTTTTTCTTTGGCGATGCCGAAATCGCAGGGTCCGTCATGCCCGGGAAGGCCCTCCAGGCGCTCCGCCGCGAGCCATCCCGCCTCCACCAGGCGCTCCAGGCTGATCAGCGAGGCATTGCCCGAAAACGCCGACAGCGCCGAATACGGCGAGCTTCCATACCCCGTCGGGTTCAGCGGCAGCACCTGCCATAACCGCTGCTTGGCGGCAACCAGGAAGTCGACGAACTCGTACGCCGCCGGACCGAAATCGCCGATGCCCCCGAAGGAAGGCAGCGAGGTGACATGCAACAGTACGCCGGACAGGCGCTCAGAATTCATTCAATCTCCCGCACGTGCAGCGCTCGTATAGAAACCTTTTTCTAGGACGTCGCCCTGGCCAATGGGGATGCAACGCGGACGATACGGAAGCGCGGCACGATCTACAATACGTCAACACTCCACGCCCAGAGGAAGGGCATCCCTTAACTGCCCACCGGCGATCCGGTCGGCTTGCGGCTGTACACAATGGCCCCCGCGCGCTGGTACCGATCCATCAACGTGCCGGCAAATACGTTGAACACCTCCGCCCGCTGTTGTTCGAGCAGCTTGTCCCGCGCCGGTCCCATCCCCTGTGCCATCTCCGTCGCCGTGGGCTGCTGCTTGTCCAGGACCTGCGCCACCACCCCGTTCGAGACCGGGCCGCCCGATCCCAGGGTCAATGGGCCGGAGATCCCTCCTCGCGGCAGCGTGAAGATTGTCGCCGCGTCGCCGCTCAAGGCACCCAGATCCGCTACCTGGCCGTCATGCCCCACAAGATCGCTCGTCTTCACGGGTACATTCATCTCGGCCGCGGCCTTGCGCAGGTCACCGCGTTGCTTGGCCAGATCGTCCAGCTTCTTCAGCTCGGAGTTCAGTAGCGCCGGTGCCTTGTCGTCGCGATAATCATCCAGAACATGGCCCTTCCAGTCCGCAAACAGCGGGGCGTGTGCGGCCTTCACGTCTTCCACCTGGAAAATCGCATACCCTTCCCCGGTAGAGACAGCTGCCGGGGCCGCGCCCTTGGCCGCCCCAAACGCCGCCGAAAGCAGACTCGCCGAATCCGGAAGGCTGGCCACCGTTCCATTGCGGCCCAGGAACTCGGTCGTTGTCAACGGCACATTGTGTGCCTTGGCCGTGGCGTCCATGCCGTTCTGTTTCGCCTCCGCAGCCAGCTGGTTGGCGAAGTTGCTCTGCGCCTGCGCAAACTTTGCCGCGGAAAGCTTGCCGGCTATTTCGTCCCGCACCTCGGCCAGGCTCTTGGTGTGCGCCGTCTGCTTCTCTTCGGTCTGGATCACGTGGTAGCCGAACTGCGAACGCACCACCCCGGACGTCTGTCCCGGACTCAACGCCATCGCCGCTTTCGCATAGGCCGGGTCCAGGCTGCTGGTCGGGATCATCGGCAGCTCACCCCCCTGCGCTTTGCTGCCCGGATCGTCGGAATTTGTCTTGGCCAACTCCGCCAGGCTCGCCCCACCCGCGATTTGGGCCCGCAGCGCTTCCGCCTTTGCCTTTGCCGCCGCGTCCGTCTTGGCATCCGCACCCTTGCGCACCGTGATCAGGATGTGACGTGTCTTTACCTCTTCCGGCACCTTGTACTCCGCGGCATGGGCGCTGTAATACGTCCCGATCTCCGCGTCGCCGACCTTCGGCACACCGCCCGGCAGATTCGAGGCGTCGACGGCAAAAAACTCGATCTTGCGCTCCTCCGGAATCGCGGTTGCATACTTGGCCGCATTGTCCTTGAAATAGGTTTGCAATTCCGCTTCGGAAGGGTTGATGTTCTTTTTCACGTCCGCGACCGAGATCACCGCGTAGTCGAACTTCACCTTCTCGCCCGTCTTCAGATACGCCGCCCGCGCCGCCGTCTCGGAGACCGAAACCCCGCTCGTGACCAGCACTTCCAGGCGCTGCAACTCCAGGTCCTGCTTCACCTCGGACTCAAACTGCACCACCGAGATGCCGAAAAACTTCTGCACAAAATCCTGATACTTGTCCAAACCGATAAACTGTCCCCCCGGAAACAGGTACTGGCCCAGGGGACCGGTCTTCAGCTCACGCTGCAGGTCCTCATTGGCAACCTGCAAACCCAGGTGATCGGCCTCCCGCACCAGAACCGCCCGCTCCACCTGCTGCTGCCCCGCACGCGCCAGGATGTACGGCAGGTACATCTCCGGCATATTCTGCTGGCGCAACTGCGCCCGTGCGCTGTTTTCCACCTCGGCATTGGTGATGGGGACACTATCGCCGGTGATGCGGCCATACCAGCTCGGCGAACGCACGGTCGCATAGGTTGTGCTGTTGTTCCCGGCTCCATTGTCGAAAATTCCCGGCACAAGGGTAACGATCATGGCCAGAATGGCAAACCCGATTACAACGCCGAAGACCAGCTTGGTGGCCCGGCTGTCCTGCTGAAACAAACGAATCATGGGGGACGTAGCCCTCTTCCTGCGCGAGCCCGGTTCGGAACTCGCATCCAAAAACGCCGGCGCCCGCCAAACTCAGGGCAACGACGCCCTGAAGCCGCGGGCACGGCTCCGTACAGTATAAGTCAGCGCGTGACGAGGGGCGGAGTCCAGGCGCCGGGCGGGAACCGTCCCCGCTCCGCCCGCTCAAATTTGCTTAGTAAGGGTACGGATAGCCCGGCGGCGGCGGCGGGTACGGGTACGGGTACCGCCGTTGCACAATCGGCTGGCCGCCCCGTCCCGGACCGGCGCCATACGCCAGCCGCTGCATCTCCGCCTCGGACACGGTTCTCACCGTGACCGGCTGCGCCAGGTGAAAGCTCAACACAGCCTCCGGCGGAACAATCACCCGCCCGCCGCCCGCGGCCGCCGATCCGGCCACACC
>CAXTBI010000051.1:0-23499 GCA_964242195.1 uncultured Acidobacteriaceae bacterium | reverse complement strand
TTCCCCTACACGCCCCTCTCCCGATCTGCGACCCACCCCCGGAAGCCCGCCCCGCCGCCCGCCCCTCGCCCGCCCATTGCCACGGCCCGATGCCTGCGAAGAATCCAGCCAGGGGATACAGCAGGGCAAGGACGACGATCGCAGTTCCGAGGGTTCCCGCCAAACGCCGTCGCCGCTCCCCGCGGCCCGCTTCGCTCACGCCCGCAACGGCGCGGCGCCCACCGGGGCATCGTAGTTCGCCTGCCGAAACAGCGCCTGCGCCTCGCCGCCAGTCAGCCAACGCATAAAGGCCTCCGCCGCCACGGGATGCTGCGCTTTGTTGAGCACCGCCGCATAAAACACCAGCGGCTCCGGCACAAAGGTCTTTCCGCCGACATTCAACTGTATTTCCGGGTTGCGCGCGTGAACATCGTTTCCGCTCAGATCCACATCGTGCGACAGCTCCAGAAACGGCAGATGGAACGCCCCCGGCTGGATCCGGTACGCCGACGCCGCATCCAGTTCCCCTGCTTGCAGCCGCGCCTGCACACTCGTTTCCATGCCGATCTGCCGTGGATTCCCCAACGGCCCCAACACCTTCGTTACTAGGTCCGGCTGCCCGTATTTCTTTGCCGCCAGCATCATCGTGAAGACGATATTGCGCCCCTGCGGATCGGTCGCCGGATCGGTGCGCCCAAAGCGCAGCCCCGGCTCTTCCAGCACGCGCCACCAAGCCGCCTTCCCCTCCTGCGCCGCCTCAAACTTTGGGGCAAACTGGCTCAAAGGGCTCCACGCAATCACCATCCGCGTCGCCGCCACGGGCACCGCATTCGCCGCTTTGCCAGCCCGCAGCAGGAGTGCCATCGGCCCCGGCGTGACTGAAATGAACACGTCCGGCGACAGGCTTCCACCGGCAATCAGCTGCGCCAGCGCACTCGCACCTTGCCCCCGCCCACGCAGCTCCACATGCAAAGAACGCCTCGCCGCCGCCTTTACCGGCCCTTCCATCAACGACGCCATGGAGCCTGCATAGGCCACCTCCAACGGACCGGGGGCAGCCGCCCACAGCGGTCCACCCGCCGCCAGGGCGACCATCCCGGCACCCATTCGGCCAGCCCGCACAAGCATCCGGCGGCGGCTTACTCCGTCTCCACTTCCCCCGACGCCGGACGTAACATCCATAACACGAATCTATACGATTCACGTCGAAGGCATCTACCGCGGCCGCGCAGCCTTATCGCGCCGTCACCGCCATGCTGTTGTCGTCCAGATTCCGGTCAATCAGCTTGTTGAACGGATCGATGCCCGCCAGCGTCGGCTTTTCGTTCACCGCAAACACAAACGTCTGCGGCGCGCCGGTGACCCGCTCACGTCGCACACTCAGCGGCGTTTCCTGCCCCTTCTTGCCCTTGAACACACCCACATCGATGAAGTCATGGATCGGCACCGCGGACTCAACCCCATTGCCGTCCGCATACACCTTGCGCCCCTGCACGGTAACGGTCACCTTGTACCGTCCATCGGGCAGCTTTTCGCTCTCCGCGCCTGTGGCCTTGTTGTCATACAACGCGATTTTTTCAAAGCTGTCCGTGATGAAGTATTGCAGCTCCGGCGGTGTCTGCGCCCGCAGCGCGTCTTCCAGCAAACGCGTGTCCGGGTAGGGTTGATCCTGCGCGTCCGATGCATTCGCATAGCGCTTGGCGATCAAAAAGTTGTGCAGTGCCAGGTTCAGCTTGTCCTCGCCGATGTAGTCGCTGAGCGCATAAAAAACAAGGCTGCCCTTCTGGTACCAGACATACGGTTCGCGCTGCACCAGTGCCAGCGGCGGCTCCTTGCGCGATTCGCCGGCGCGGCCCCGCAGATACCCGTCCAGCTCATGCGAAAGAAAGCGCCGCATCTGTCCTTCGCCGTAGCGGTGCTGCATCACGCGCAGCGCCGAATACTCCGCCAGCGATTCCGACATCATGTTCGATCCCGCCACCATGCCGCCAATCAACTGGTGCCCCCACCACTGGTGCGCCAGCTCATGCGCTGTCACGAAATACACCGTGTCGATGTCTTTTTCAGGATGCAGCACACGCTGCAAAAACCACGTCTCGGTGAAGGGAACCGTGTTGGGAAAGCTCTGCGCAAACTGCCGGGTTCGCGGAAACTCCAGCACGCGGTACTGGTGAAACTGAAAGGGGCTGAAGTTCGCCTGGTAGTAGTCCAGCCCGGCCTTCGACGAAGCCATCATCGTATCGATCACATACGGGTGCTGCGGCGTGTAGTACAGCTCGATGTTCACGCCTTTATAGTTCTCCCGGCGCACGGCGTACCGTCCGGCCACATAGGAGAAAAAATCCAGGATCGGCTGGTCGCCCATGCTGTACGCGAAGTAATGCCGCCCGTTCGCATGCCACTCGCGTTCGAGATAGCCGGGCGCCAGCGCAATCTGATCTTCAGGCGTGCTCACGACGGTTTTATAGCGAATCCAGTCGGAATCTTGCGTGAACAGGTTGGTGCGGCTGCCGACCGGGTCGCCGCGATTGGGCAGGTTTTCCAGGGGGCCCAGCTTCTCTTCACGCCGCCGACGCGGGTCGTCCAACTCCGCGTTGCGATTGTAACCAATGAAAGGGAAGTAGCTGGCGTCGAAAAAGGTTCCATTGGGTGCAAGCTCCGGCCGTTCATTGCCGTCCCGAAAACCATGCGTTTGGTAGCCGACCTTGAACGCCATGTTCATTTCCTCGCCAGGCCCCAGCGGCTTGTCGAGTTGATAAATCGAGTACACATCACGCGGTGCACGACTCACCAGGTGAAACGGCCGGTCGAACTGCACATCGGAAATCGATTCCTTTTCATCCGTGATGTAAACCTGCGCAATCGGCCCGGGCGTCTTGTTTTGCAGCAGAAAGTGCCCCGTTCCGCTAAAGGCCCGGTGGTCCGGATCGAGATCGATGGCCGCTTCCACCGCAATCACCTTGGGCTGCGGCGAAAGGGCATAACGTTTGAAGTCGCGTTCATAGGTCGCTTGCAAATCGCGTCGCTGCCGAGCCGTCAGAAATTCATTCCGCACGTGGCTGTTGTAGAAAAACCATGCACCGCTGCCGGCTGCGATTAGAAGGAACAGGACCAGCGCGGGAATCAAGGGCGGCAAACGCCCCTTCGCCAGCTTCCAGCGATACGCGAATCCACTCTCCGCGCCCCGCCGCGCAAACGCGATCGACACCACGCCCAACACCGCAAAGATCGACGTCCAGTAGACAATCGACCACACAATAGCCGGCAGGAAGTATCCATACCCATTCATGTCCGAGTAGGTGTACGGGGGCACCTGGCCCGGTTGCAGCAGTGTGTTCTCCAGGCCAAACCGGAACAGCACGATCTGCCCCACAAAGACCGCGACCACAATCGCATGACCGATGAATTTGTTGTTCACCACCGTTTGCACAAAAAAGGCGATCAGCGTGAACGCAAGAATCTGCGGAAAGGTGATCAGAAATAGTTCCTGGAAATATTGCAGCAGCTCATAGTGGTAATAGCCCGCGATCGTCTGCATAAACACACCGCAGAACATCACCAGCGCGAGCAGCACCAGCTGCACAACGCACACGGAAAAGAACTTCGCCAGCCAGTCCGTGGACTCGCGCATCGGCAGGGCGTCGTGGATGCCCGCAAAGCCCGTTTCGCGTTCCTTCCACATCAGTTCGCCCGCATACAGCGTGGCGATGATGACCAGGAACAGAAACGAATTGCCCTCCACCGAGCCGACCATCAGCATCGTGACAGGCCATACGATCGAGTCCTGCAGGTGCCCCGCGAAATAGCCGTTGATGCAGGCAAACACGATCAACAGCACGGCAATGGCCCAGAAGGGCACCTCACGCACGATGTTGCGCACATGCAGCCCTGTCAGCGCGGAAAGCTGCCGCCAGCGTAACCCCGGACCGAACTCGCGGTGCACCAGTGGCAACGGCGCGGGTACAAGGGAGCGCCTGCCGCTGCCTGCGGCCGCGTCCTGATCCTTCAACCGCGCCGCGCGCCGGCCCTGCGAACGCGCCGTCAGCGTTTCGGCCGAAAGCGGGAATCGCCAGTACGTCACCCCCAGGGCGATCAGCCCCAGCGCCAGCAGAAGCAGCCGGTTGTACAGCACCACGCCTTCACCGGCATGCGGCGACCAGCGCAGCAACTCGCTGTTTTTCTCTGCAATGGTCCAATAACGCGTGACCACTTCCACCGTGTGCATGCCGATGGGATCGAGGATGCCGGACCAGAAATGCTCGAGCGAACGCGTCGCGAAAAACACAGCCTGGTACACCAGGTACAGCAGAAACAGCGCCACGCCCTGCAGGTACACGATAAAGATCTTCCGCGTAAGCGCCGCGACCGCGAAAAACAAGGAGCCGATGAAGAAGATCTGGACACACGTCACCGTGAGGAACGGTTGCCAGTACCACCACGCGTGCCCGCCGGCGATCCGGGTGTGATCGGCCCACGGCGCGAGCGTTCCCAGCATTTCGCCAAACACCATGCCGGAAAACGCCAGCACGCACGTCACGAAGGATCCCGCCCAGCGCCCGCCCAGGTAGGCGAACTTCGTGATCGGCTTGGTAAACACCAGCTGGTACGTATCGCGCTGAAAATCGCGCAACACCGACGGCCCAAAAATGCCGGCCATGATGAGCACGCCAAAAAAGCTGAAGAAACCATACAGCGTCGTATTGCTGTACGGTCCGTTCAGCAACTGCCGCCCATTGCCGGTCGAGATGAAATCTTCCGACGCGATCGCTAAGAAACTCAACGCAAAGTACAGGCCAAAGTACACGTAGGTCGACACGCTCTTCAGCCGAAACTTCAACTCAAACAAAAAGAACTCAAAAAACAGCGTCATGGGACATTTCCCTTCGACAGCGGATCACACGTTGAATACGGCAGGGCCACGCAAACTACACCACGGCTACGCAGCCGCCGGAACCGGCTTGCCATCCCGCGCCAGCTGCAGAAAATACACATCCTCCAGCCCCGATTCCACGTGCCGGAAGCCCTCGCCCGGTGAGCTCTCGCTGTACACGCGCACCTCGTGCTGCCCGCTCACAAGGTGCGTTGAAACCAGCCGCAGGTCGCGCTCGATCGCTCCCAATTCGCCATCGGTGGCCACCACCTTGCTCCAGATGCGCCCATCCAGCCGGTCCAGCGCCTCGTGCGGCGAGCCTTCCAGCAGCACCTCCCCCGCCGCGATGATCGCCATGCGCGGGCAAAGTTCGCGCACATCTTCCACGATGTGCGTGGACAGAATCACCGTTACGTCGCGCCCAATGGTCGCCAGCAGATTTAGAAAGCGGTTGCGCTCGGCTGGGTCGAGTCCGGCCGTCGGTTCATCCACAATGATCAGCCGCGGGTTCCCCAGCAAGGCCTGCGCGATGCCGAAGCGCTGCTTCATGCCGCCCGAATACGTGCTCAGCGCTTTCTTGCGCGCATCCCACAAGTTCGTCTGCTGCAACAGCGCGTCCACAACCTCCCTGCGCTCGCCCGCAGCCGTAATGCCCTTCATCACCGCCAGGTGACTCAGCATATCCACGGCCGACATCTTGGCGTACACGCCAAACTCCTGGGGCAGGTAGCCCAGCGTGCGGCGCACCGCGTCCTTGTCGCGCAGAACGTCGATTTCATCCAGAAACACCGACCCCGCGTCCGGCTCCTGCAGTGTGGCCACCGTGCGCATCAGCGAGCTTTTGCCCGCGCCGTTGGGCCCCAGCAGGCCGAACATGTGGTTGCCGATGGTGAGCGAAACATCCTTCAAGGCGCGAACGCCGTTGCCGTAGGTCTTGGAAAGACCTTGAATCGTGAGGGCCATGGTAGGGCTCCGTGCAAAGGGTAGGCAGACTGTGCGGAAACTGTAGCACGGAGATACGCGCCGGCCGCCTGTTTGGTTCCATGGCGCCGGTTTGCGCTCTCGGCTGCCGCCGTCCCCTTTATGCATACGTTGCCGGGGAACGCGAAAGTGCTTGACGCCGCACCCACACCCATGCAAGATAACGAGACATCACCCAAACGTGTAACCGTCGTACCCAAATTGGGTTACGGCTGGATTGTATGTAACGGTAACCGTCCCTGTGCCGAGGAGCTCCCTTTGTCGCGTCGCGTCCTGTCCGCTGCCGCTTGCCTGCTGTTCGCGTTCCCCGCGTTTCTGGGTGCCCAGTCGCCGGCCCGCCTTCCTCGCCCCTCTGTGCGGGTTACCGAAAAGATCGACCGGAAACTCACCCACACCCTTAGAGGCACGCACCCCGGTGTGGTTGAGCGCGCGTCGGTGGGCACCCGTATGCCCGCTTCCACGCAACTGAACAACATGATTCTTGTGCTGCAGCCCTCCGGCGAGCAGGAAGCCGCGCTGCACACCCTGCTGGATGCGCAGGGCGACAAGGGCTCGGCCAGCTTCCACAAGTGGCTCACCCCGGATGACTTCGCCGCCAGCTTCGGCGTCGCTCCCGCCGACATTGCAAAGGTTTCGGCGTGGCTTACCGACAGCGGCCTTGCCGTGGGCAGCGTCTCGCGCGGCGGACGGTTCATCACCTTCTCCGGTACGGTCGGTTCCGTCGAAACCGCTTTCCACACGGAGATGCGCAACGTGACGGTGAATGGCGAGCCGCACATCGCCAATACGACCGACGTTTCCGTCCCCGCCGCGCTCGCGCCGGTGGTCAGGGGCGTCAAATCGCTGAACAACTTCTTTCCAAAGGCCAAGACCAACGGTGCGCGCAAAATTTCGCTGCAGCGCAACCCGGTCAGCGGATTTGACTCGGTCGACTCCGCAAGTCCCGAGTTCGGTGCCTCGCCCATCGGCACACATTACGTCGCTCCGGGCGATCTCGCCACCATTTTCAACGCCGGTCCGCTGACGGCCAAGGGCATTGACGGCACAGGCGTCAGCATTTCCGTGCTGGCCCGCAGCAACATCCAGCTCGCCGATGTGGAAGCGTACCGCTCGCTCTTTGGCCTGCCCAAAAACGATCCCAGCATCATTGTCGTCGGCAGCGATCCGGGCCAGAACACCGACGATGTTGAAGCTTTCCTCGACGCTGAACTTGCCGGCTCGCTCGCCACCGGGGCCAAGGTGAACTTCATCGTTTCGGGGGCCTCGCTGATCGGCTCCGGCATCGACACCGCCGGTCTGTACGCCGTGGACAACAACATCGGCGACATCATCACGCTCAGCTACGGCGGTTGCGAATCCCTGGACGGGGCCAGCGACACCGCGTTCTGGAACGCCCTGTGGGAAGAGGCCGCCGCGCAGGGCCAGACCACCTTTGTCTCCTCCGGCGACAGCAACGCTGCCGGCTGCGATAGTGCGAGCGCCACCGTGGCGACCGGCTATGGCGTCAACGCGCTCGGTTCCTCCGCCTACAACGTCGCCGTCGGCGGCAGCATGTTTGTCGACTACAACCCCGCGCAGTTCTGGGGTGCCGTCAGCGGGATTCCCTATGCCAGCGCGCTGGGCTATATCCCGGAGGCCGCCTGGAACCAGGGCCGCCTCAGCACAACGTTCCTGAACAGCCCATCGACGGCCCCGCAATTGGGTACCGGCATTGTCGGTGCCGGCGGCGGCATCAGCATCTTTACCGCTCGCCCTTCGTGGCAGACCGGCTCCGGCATCCCGTCCAACGCGGACGCCATCAACGTCTATTCCGGCACGGGCATTGCCGCCGGTTCTCCGATCAACGGCCTGCATCGCCTTGTGCCCGATCTTTCCTTTATCGCCGCCAGCGGCCATGACGGTACGCTGTTCTGCTACGAAGGCGGCTGCTATGAGAATGCAAACGGCGGCCTGATCAGCGCGGGCATCGTCGGCGGCACCTCCGTGGCGGCACCCGCGATGGCCAGCGTACAGGCACTGATCGACGCGGCCAACGGCGGTCGCCAGGGCAATGCCAACATCAACTACTACGCCCTGGCCAACGGGCAATACACCGCTTCCACCACCGCCTGCCAGGCACCGATCGGCACCGCGACCAATCCCTTCGTCGTTCTTCCGGCGGCCAATTGCAACTTCCACGACATCGTGGCGGGCGACAACATCGCGCCTGCCGACACCACCACGGCGGCCGGGTTCGGCTTCTCCTCCGGTCCCGGCTTTGACGAGGCCACCGGCCTCGGTTCGGTGAACATCGCAAACATCGCAGGGAACTGGTCGAGCGTAAAATTCAACGCCACGGCTACCACGCTTTCCCTCACACCCACAGCCGGGACGCACGGCCTGAACCAGATCGCCACCATCCAGGTAACGCCGGCCTCGGGCGAGGGTACACCCTCCGGCGACGTCAGCATCCTTGCTTCGCAGGAAACGGCTTTCGGCGCGCCGCAGGTCTTTCCGCTCTCCGCCGGTTCAGTCACCGGGCTGGTCAACAGCCTGCCCGCCGGCAGCTACTCGGTGTACGCGCACTACGCCGGCGATACCACTTTTGCCTCCAGCAATTCCGCGCCGGTGAACGTCACGATCGGCAAGGAAGGGGCCAGCACCAACCTTTATCCCTACCTGGTGACGGCCGCCGGTTCCGCGACCGGTGCTGCCAGCTTTACCTACGGCGCGGGCGAAATTTATCTCGATACCGAGATCTACCCGAATTCCGGCAACGGTGTCGCCAGCGGATCGGTGGTCTACGCGATCACGCAGAACGGCATGGCCCTGCCCGCGGTCACCAACAGGCTCGACACCTACGGGACCACCTACCTGCTCGCCGGTCCTCCGTTCAGCAGGTTCTACCTCGTTCCGAACTACGCTACGCTTTCGCCGGGCAGCTACGTCGTCAAGGCGACGTATAGCGGGGATACCAGCTTCACCGGGAGCGGGGCAACCACCTCCTTTACGGTGACCAGGGCCACGCCGACGGTCAGCTTCACGGCGGCCACGGCACAAATCATCGCCGGGGCCACCGCCACGCTGAACTTCACGATCGCCACCCCGGCCTCGGCCACCCCGGCCAGCGGCACCGTGGTCTTCACGGATACAAGTTCCGGCAAGGTGCTCGGCACGGCTACCCTCACCCGCGGAATTGCCACCCTCACGACGCCGTCGATGAACTTCCCCGGCCCCAACACCCTCACTGCCAGCTACAACGGCGACACCAACTACACCGGCACGACCGCGACCACGACCGTGACGGTGAACACGGCAGCAACGACGACCACGACCCTTCTTCCCAGCAACGCCGCCCCCTTCGTGGGGACGAACGTAACGCTCACGGCCACGGTTTTGCCCATTCCAACCACCGGCGGACTGGTTTACTTCTATGATTCCGGCCGGTTGCTCGGTTCGGCCAATGTTTCCGCGGTTACCGGCACGGCGTCACTGGCATTCAGCGGCTTCACCGCCGGGACCCATACGGTGACCGCCACCTTCGCCGGCAATACCGCGGGCAGCACAAGCACCGGTACCTACACCCTCGTTGTCGCGAAAAACATCACGGCTGTAAATATCAGCGGTGGAGAAACTTCGACCTACGGTCAAACCGTTTCCTTCAACGGCTACATCGTGCGCAGCCCCACCAGCACAACGCTTCCCGCGGTCCCGCTCACGGGCACGGTCAGCTTCTATGACAACGGCAACCTCATCGGCACGATCGTACCGTCCTTTCAGCCTGGGGGCGGCCGCTACGTGGCCACGTTGAACATCGCTACCCTCCTCCCCGGCCCCCACAGCATCATGGCCAACTACAGCGGCGATGCCAACTACAACGCGTCCAACTCGATTGCCGCGCCGCTCACGGTGACGAACGGAACGGTGAACCTGATGGCGATCGGTAGCCTCAGCGGCAGTGCGGCGACCGGCTACCACGTCGCGGTCAAGGTGACCAATGCGGGCAGCGGCCTTGCCCAGAACGTGGTTCTCACCGGGGTTGCCGTCGGTGCGGCCACCGGGACACCGTTACCCCAATCGCTGGGCGATATTCTGCCCGGTGCCTCGGTCACCGTCACCGTCAATGTTCCGTCGGCGGCCGGCGCGGACGGCCTCCGGACCTTGGAAAAAGTCGCCGGCACCTATACTGGCGGTACCTTTGGCGGCAGCGCCCGCGTCACACTGCCGTAACCGCAAGCGCTCTATCCACATGGCATGCTTACACTTGAATTCTTCGGAGTCCTCATGAAATTCCGTTCACTGCTTCCCTTGTTTGCCGCGTCGCTCCTGGCCGGTCCGCTGTCGCGGGCGGCCCTCGCCGATACCGTCAGCCTTACCTTCTATAGCCCTTCCCCGGTCAGCACGCAGGCCGGCGGCACGGTCAACTACTTTGCTACCGTAACGGCGGCTTCCGCCAATACCGGCAATGAATATCTGAACCGCGACACGTTCGACTTCGCCTCGCCCTACACTCTCGACGACAGTTCCTTCTACAACACGTTCCCCCTGTTCCTTACGCCCGGGCAAAGCTTCACGGGGCTGCTGTTCGATGTGGTGATCCCCGCAAACGCCGCGGTGGGCACCTACACCGGAAGCTTCTCCCTGCTGGGTGGAAGCACGGACAGCAGCACGGACACGCTCGCGACCAGCACCTTTTCCACGGCCGTCACTCCTGAACCTTCGGCCTGGCTGCTGCTCGGTACAGGCCTCCTCGGCACCGGTGCCCTTCTGCGTCGCCGTCATGCCGCCTCGGCCATTTCCGCGACCGCGTAGGTCTTACAACCCTATCGCCCCGTGTTGTCTGACGTCGCCTGGAGCAAGGCAGGTGAATTCTCCGACGCCGGGTACACGATGGCGAATGCGGGTACCTGGGGAGTGATGCGCAGGTCCAGGTCTGTCGCCAGGAACTGGCCATCCTTCCATCCGCCCCCGTGTGCGTCATACGTCACGGTCGCTTGCGGCAGGTGGCGGGTGAACGTGTGGAGAGGCCCGGACGTTACAAAAAACGTGGCACCAAGGCTGTTTCCTCCGCACGACTCGGGGGCCACCGAGTGAATGGCGTAGACCGCGCCCGGCTCGGGCTGGACGATGAGCTGTTCGCGCGGGCATGGGCCGATCCCAAGGTTGCTGAGCGGAACCAAAGTGCCACCGTACCCGGCGAAGCGCTGAACCGAGACGGGAGACGAAAACGATTCACTCGCATCGCCCACCAGGAAAACCACCGGCTCCCGCTCCTGGCGGAGCAGATCGATCATGTTGCGGGAGCGCGCCCAAAGGGCCTGTTCGCGACGGAGCCCCGAGCCGGTCAGCGTGGCGGCAAGTGCCCCCGCGTCAGCAAGGAGGGTGATGGCCAGAATGCCAACCGCTGCCCACCTCCCCAACGGGGCTAGCCGGGTGGTAGCCGCCGTGCCGAGACATAAAAGCAAAAGCGGAAAGGTGGAAGCGCCGAAGCGCGGCCCCAGGTCGAGCGCGAGCGGAAGCAAAAGCGATCCAGCGAAAAAGATCAGCAAAACCCTGACATTCGTCTCCCCGACGTACGTCGCCGCCTGGTGCACGGCGGGGACGCCCCGGTTGCGGCGCAGGGCACCCACGCAAAAGACGAGCAGCAGAACCCAGATCCCTGCCGTCAGAAACAGGGCAAAGAGATTATGCGCGGAGACTGCGAAAATATGCTGTTCGCCGGGCAGGATGTAGGGCCAGTGCGTCAGTGCGAGGAGCAGCCTCTTCACCGGATTGCCGGCCGCCGTCTCGTTCAACACATAGGCGCCCTGCCCTCCGGGGAAGTCCAGCTTGCGCAAAACGACGGCAAACAGCAGGGGAAGAAGAAAGGCGGCAGCCCGCACAAACCGTTGCACCGGGCGCATTTCCCAAAGCAGCAAAAGCGTGGCGGCACACGCCGCAAGCGCAACGTAATACGCGGATTCCTTCGTCAGCACGGCCAGAAGGACGAACATCCAGGCCGCCCCGCCATGTCGCCGCAGCAACGCAGCCAGGGCAAGCAACGCCCAAAGAGCCCCCAGCAGATCGAAGGCAAACGACGGACGAAAGATCGCCTGGTATCCAAAGGCCGGCGAAAACACCGCCGATACCGTGATCAGCAGGGACAGGGGGGCCGGCAGCTTCAGGCAAACGCGTGCCAGGTACCAAACCGTAACGACCAGGGCCGTTTCGCAGACGTACGAACCCAGCAGGTAGTCGGCCCAATGCCGTCCGAAGAGGAAGGATTGGAGGAAGTACGTGAAATTGGCCACAGGTCGAAGAAAGTTGGAATAGGGAAGCGAAAGGTCCGGGTACGGGCTGAAGTACCCGGAAAACCCATGCCGAAACCAATCGACAGCTGTCGGTTGGAAGAATCGGGTGGAGTGCACCAGAAGTGAAAATTCATCGCCGGTTGGGTAATAGGCAGGCCGGATACGCACCGCCCAAAAGAGCACAAGGGCGAGAAAAACGGCAAATCCAGTGATTGCCCCTGGCCAAAGTGCGGTGGAACTCCGCTGTGGCTGATCCATCGAGGAAGCCAAGTCGTCGGGGCGGCTGGATACGCTTTGTTTCATGCAGATCTCTGAACTCCTGGAAATTTCGGCCTGCAGGAACGCCCCGGTTCACGTCGCCGGACTCAATCTCCGCTGACCGGCACCGTCACCCAGGGGCGGTGCCAGCTTGGAGCAGAATATCAACTGCCACCTTCACCCTCTGCTCCAGATCAGGCACGGCGGAAAATGTTCCTGTGGCAGAATGGGCTCAACACTCAATTTCAACCGGGGCTTTCACCTGAATCTACGTCATTTCGCCACGCTGTTTCTGTTGTCTCTCTCGCTTCTGGATGGTTCCCGGCTCCGGTCACAAACTCCGGCACAAAGCAAGGCAATCGCGGGGGTTCCTTCCTGGTTTGTTCGCTGCGCCGGTCAGAACGCGCTTTGCACGGTGTATGGCCCTGCCCGGGTTATTTACGGGGCAGCCTCGGGAAATTCGCCGGCCCCGGGCGGCGGCTTTGTCACCCAGATCGTGAACGGGAGCGTGCTTTGCTCGGACACAGCCTTCGGCGAACCCGCCCTCGGCCAACCCAAAGCCTGCTGGTACGGCCCGGTGGAAGGAGCGATGCCGGGCACGGTCCTCAATGCCGGCGGTTCGGACTACCCGTTCTATGTCCAAAACTACGGACTTTGGGACAGCTCGCAGCGCCATACCGTCGGGCACTACCATCTCGATCCCACCCTTGTCGAAGCCCAGCTGCGTCAGATGTACCAAACAGGGCAGCGCAACGTTTCGCTTGTGCTTTGGTACATGCCGTTCGGAACCTCGGGTACACCGGTGGACTGGCTCTATGCCCAGGCTGTTGTGGATTCCAGCAGTGGCCATCTCTCTCCGCTGCTGCAAAGCAACCTCACCGCCGTGCTCGGCTTGATCAAAACGATCGGGTTCACCCAGGTAACCCTGCGCTTCGATCCCTTCGGTCCGGCCAGTCCGGCCAATTGGGCGGCCACATGGAATGAAACCGCTTTTGAGAACGATGAGGCCTTTGAATTCAACACCCGCCAGGTAGCCGAAGCGGCCCTGGCCGGCAGCTCGGTGGCCCGCGTCTACGATCTCGGGATAGAACTGGCCGGCCTGCCACATCAGCTCAACACCGATGGCGTCACCTTTGCCGATGGTCAAACGCCGGCATGGACCTCCCGTCTTTGGGCCGACTATGTCAGCCGCTACGGCAAGAATGATTCCTACGGCTTCAGCATTGCGTATCTTTTCGGCAACCTGACAAAGGCGATCGCGGAGTACGACGCAGCCGGTACGCGGCCGAACTCCTATGCGATCGACGACTACCTGGGCAACGATCTCTGGAACGTTTACCAGGAACTTGTCGGCGCGAATGAAGCAGGGAAGCCCGTCACGCTTCAGGAGGTTTCCTACAACGACGTCGGGGAGGCCGGCAACCTTCACGCCGCTCTGCAGCGATTCCCGTTAACTCTCACCAGCCTCAATCAATGGCCGGTGAACATGGTGAGCGGCACCCAAAACGCCGTTCCCCCCACAAACTATGGAGCGTACGGCGGAAGCAACGACACCTCCGGAACGCTGGTGGTCGCACCCTGCACCCTGGCCACGGGTCAGACCGCATGCACGGCGCAGGCAAGCTGGTCTACCTCCAACGCCGCCGACGTCGCTTTGTTCGTGAACGGTGCCCAGGCAGCTAATCTTCCGGGGATCGCGACGAGCCTTTCGGGCACGGCCAACATCCCGCTTGGCCTCGGCACCACAACATTGCTCCTGGTCTCCTCGCAGGGTGTTCTGAACCCCGCGACGCAGATCACGACGTATTCCGATCTCGCCGCGGGACAATCGATTCTCGCGAGCCAAACGGCGACCGCTGTGGATCCGATCGCTCCGGTGATCACCAGCGCGGGCGTGGGTGGGCCCAACCTGCAAAGCCTCTGGGCCATCGGCAGCAACCTGTCTTCGGGCTGCACCGTGCAGTTGTATAACGCGAACGCACCCGGTTCGGCACCGGTGGCAACCCTGACCCATGTTGGCTGCGGTCCATCGAACCTTAGCTTCGCTTTGCCCGACGCCGTGTCCAAGACGTACTCGGCCCTGACATTTACGGTTACCAACCCGGGCTCCTCCCCCTCGGCCCCCTATTCCCTCCCGATTCAGCCCATTCCAAGTCTGTCCGCTGCCGGGTTGGGTGGGATAAGCAATGGAGCGATCTGGGCCGTCGGTCAAAACATGACGGCGAGCTGTTCCGTTCGGCTGTACGACCCGGCTTTCCCGGGCGCGCCCGCATTGGTGACTCTGGGCCTCACCTGCGGTCCAAATAGTTTGAGCTTCAAAATTCCGGCGGGCATTCAGGGCACCTACAGAACGCTAAACCTCACTGTCGTGAACTCGGATTGGCAGCAATCCGCACCCGTGCCCGTCTCCTTGCACTAACCTGATTTTCGGTAGCAAAGAATGGATTTGCCGATGGTGTAAGTGAACGGACAGTAGCGAAACAGCCGCAGATTCACTCCGGGAGCACATCGAAGGGGAAGGAAACCTCGGGTGCCGCATCAACCCTACCGTCCGCCAGACGGCTTCCAACGTTCCAAAAGCGCGTGCAGCGCTTCGGGCGAGGGCCGCTCGAACTCCTTTGGCTGTTCGGCGTACAACACCCTCCCCCGCGCATCCAGCACCGCCAGGGACGGCACACCATGCGCTACGGGCACACCGTACCGCGCCGCGGCGTCCAGGTTCTTATCGATGTGCCCGATGTCGATGTGCACGACAATGTAGCCGCGCTCGATCAACGTTGCATTTGGCGGCTGGTGATAGAGGTAATCGAGCACCTGGCAATCGCCGCACCAGTTTCCGCCGAACTCCAGCAGGATGTGCTTGCCTTGCCGTTGTGCCTGGGCCCCCGCCGCCGCAATCTGGTCACGCGGGATTGCCGTTTCGGAGTACAGGTGCGGGTTGGGATGGAAGGGTACCTGGGCCGGCGCGCCGGGTGTGGCACCCAGTGCAAAGACCATCATCGGCAACACCCTGGACATTTTTCGTTGGAGGTTCACCTGTCGTCTGACGCGATCATCGCCCCGTTCGTCACCTGTTCCAGGGCAATTTGCTCTCGGCGCTGGGTACACCAGGGCGGACGACCCACAAAGACGACGTCCACGGCAGCGCGGCCATCCCGTAGCATGGATGCATGGGTTCCGCCGCTGCCGCACCGCGTACGTTGTATCTGCCCGAGATCCTCGATCATGTGCGCGGCGTTGTCGAGAGGCGCAAAGCGGCAACCGATCTCCGCACCCTGGAACGGGAGGCCGCCGGGCACACGCCCCGCGGGTTTGCCCGTGCCCTGCGCACCGTTGCGGCCGCGGGCCCCGCCGTCATTGCCGAGTTGAAGAAGGCCTCGCCATCCAAAGGTCTCATCCGATCCGACTTCGACGCCGCTACCCTCGCCCGGCAACTGGAAACTGCGGGTGCCGCCGTGCTCAGCGTGCTCACCGAGGAACACTTTTTTCAGGGTTCGCTCGACAACTTGCGCCGGGCCTCTGCCGCCGTGTCCATCCCCTGTTTGCGCAAGGATTTCACCGTGGACCCTTTTCAAATTCTTGAAGCCCGCGCCAACCACGCCGACGCGATTCTGCTCATTGTCGCGGCGCTCACCGACGCCGATCTGCGCACCCTGCGCGACGAGGCACGCCGCTGCGAACTCGACGTTCTCTGCGAGGTTCACGACCGAATGGAACTGGACCGCGCCCTCGCTCTCGACTGCGAATGCGTCGGGGTCAACAGTCGCGACCTCCGCACCTTCGAAGTTTCTCTCGACCGCACCTGCGAACTCGCCCAGCACCTCCCTCGAACCACGGTGCGCGTCGCCGAGTCGGGGATCGCCAACCGCGCTGACATGGACCGCCTGCACACGGCCGGTTACCAGGCTTTTCTGATCGGCGAGTCCCTCATGCGAGAACCGCACGCCGGCGATGCCCTCCGCCAGTTGCTGAGGAACTGATCGGTAAAGCCGACGCACATGTGGATCAAAATCTGCGGAACCACCAACCTCCCTGACGCCGTGCTCGCGATTGAGCACGGGGCCGATGCCGTGGGCTTCATCTTTGCGCCGAGCAAACGCCGGGTCACCGTCGAAACCGCCTGCGCCATTACGGCCCATCTGCCCGCCAACGTGGACCGCGTGGGCATTTTCACCTCCGCCGACCTGGGCGAAATCGTTGAGACTGTCCGTTCTGCCGCCCTGACCGCCGTTCAACTTCACCTTCCTCACGACCCCGCCTTCACCGCAAGGCTGCGTGAGCAACTGGACCGAAAATCACCCCCGGAGCCCGGGAACCAGGTTCGGCTGATCCAGCTGGTCGGCATAAGGGCCGCAGGCGAGCCGGGGATCACCCTTGCCCTCCGAAACACCACCCAGAACAAGGCGAAGCTCCGCGCCGCCCTGGCCGACCGCTCGCTCTGGGCCATTCTGCTCGATAGCGAGGTGGACGGCCGCTCGGGCGGCCTCGGCTCGCCGTTCTGCTGGAGTGCTCTCCATCCACTGCTCCAGGAGGTGCTGAGAGATGAGGGTCTTGCGCCCGCAAACTCGCCCGGGCACACCGCTTTCCCGATCCCGAGGCCGGAAGGCAACGTGGAGCCACTATGGCTGCCACAGCCTGCACCCAGGCTGCTTTTGGCCGGCGGTCTGCATGCCGAAAACGTGGCGGAAGCCATCCGTGTCCTCGAACCGTGGGGCGTGGACTGTGTCAGCGGCGTGGAGGCCGAACCGGGGCATAAAGATCCGGCTCGCCTCCGCCGCTTCATTGGAGCGGCACGAGGGAGCGCAGCGGTACGCAAGGGAACTTCGCTGTGAGCAGCAGGCGGTTAGACTACCGCCCGTACTCCTGGCGCCTGCGCACATCATGCTTTTCACGATAGTGGTTGGCGATCAGACCGCCGCCCGCACCCGCACCCGCGCCGATCAGCGCACCCTTGCCGCCACCCAGCAAGCCACCGACCACGGCTCCACCGACCGCCGATCCACCCACGACCTTGGCTTTCGTGTGGTGGCGCGCGTCGCTGTAGTGCTGCTGCCGTTTCGCGCGGTGGTACGACTCCTGGGCGCCTGCGCAAAAGGGAGTCAGGGTCATTGCCGCGGCCAGGGCCAATCCAGAGCATGTAAAAATTTTCATCGTCTTTCCTCTTCCATTGTTGGGCGAGTCAGCTTTGTTCGCCGGCCCGCTCTTGAAAACCCCTAATACGATGTTTCGATGCGCCTTCGCCACTTTCGTGAAGATTCCGCGACACATGTGCCGGTACGGCTTGCCAGCACCGCTCCGCCGGTATATTGTGGCAATCAATGCGTCGCTTCGTCTCTCCCACGTTTGGCTTTCCCTTCCGCTACTGGCGTCCAGTGGCGGGGAAGGCGGTCTGAGCGCTCGAGCAGCAACGTTTTCGAGATTCTCAACACCTCCGAGCCGCGACCCCGCCAAGGTCGCGGTTTCGCTTTTTGGCCTTCCACCCTCTATAACGGCACTTCGGAGCAAAAGATGAGCCCGGTTCTCGAAATTTCTGAAGAAAAAATCGCGCAACCCGACCTGAACCCCGGGGAAGCCCTGAGCAGGCCCGGTCGCTTCGGCAAATACGGCGGTCGCTACGTGCCCGAAACCCTGATGGCCGCCCTTCTGGAACTGGATGAGGCCTATGCGCAGGCCCAGGCCGACCCGGCTTTCCACGCCGAACTCGCGGGCCTGCTGCACACCTACTGCGGCCGCCCCACACCGCTGTTTTTCGCCCGCCGCATGACCGAAATCCTCGGCGGCGCCAAGGTGTACCTCAAGCGCGAGGACCTGCTGCACACCGGCGCGCACAAGATAAACAACTCGCTTGGCCAGGCGCTGCTCGCCCGCCGCATGGGCAAACAGCGCATCATTGCGGAGACCGGCGCGGGCCAGCACGGCGTCGCCACGGCCACCGTTTGCGCGCTTTTCGGCCTGGAATGCATTGTCTACATGGGCGAGGAGGACATGCGGCGGCAGGAGCTCAACGTTTTCCGCATGCGCCTGCTGGGGGCGGAGGTGCGCGGCGTCAGCTCCGGTTCGGCCACGCTCAAAGACGCCATCAACGAGGCCATGCGCGACTGGGTTACCAACGTCCGCAGCACGTTTTACATTCTCGGGTCCGCGCTCGGATCGCACCCCTATCCGACCATGGTGCGCGACTTCCACCGCGTGATCAGCCGCGAATCCAAGCGGCAGATCCTCGAAGCCGAAGCCCGCCTGCCGGACGCGATCGTGGCCTGCGTCGGGGGCGGGTCGAATGCGATCGGCGCCTTTTACGAGTACATTCCCGAACCGAATGTGCGTCTGATCGGCGTCGAAGCCGGGGGCCGCGGCACGGCGCTGGGCGAACATGCCGCGCGTTTCCAGAAGAGCGGCGGCGGTCTGCCCGGCGTGCTGCAAGGGACCTACAGTTACGTTCTGCAGAACGATGCCGGCCAGGTCGCGCCGACGCATTCCGTCAGCGCCGGGCTGGACTACGCCAGCGTAGGCCCGGAACACGCCATGCTGCACGATTCCGGCCGGGCTACTTACACCTCGGCCACCGACACGGAAGCACTGGAGGCGACAAAGTTTCTCAGCCGCACCGAAGGGATCATCCCGGCGCTCGAATCGGCGCATGCCGTGGCCGAAGCGATGAAACTCGCGCCGAAGATGGGCAAAGACCAAATCCTGATGGTGAACGTGTCGGGCCGCGGCGACAAGGACATCGGCATTCTGACGCGCGAGATGGATCTGGGTGGGGCTGCGGCGGTGAAGGAGAGTGCGGGATGAACGTCGCCACCCGGAATCTTCTTGGGAGGTATGTATGCCGATAAGCTTTCCCCACAAACCCGGTCTCGTCATCTATCTCACCGCCGGCGACCCCGATCTCGCCACCACCCGCAACATGGCGATTGCCGCGCTGGACAGCGGCGCGGACGTCATCGAGCTCGGCGTCCCCTTTAGCGATCCGCTTGCCGATGGCCCGGTGATCCAGCGTGCCAGCGAACGTGCGGTGGCGCGCGGCACCCGCCTCAGCGACGTGCTCGAGGTTTGCCTGGACATCCGCCGTCTTCGTCCTGAAGCGGGCCTGATCCTGTTCAGCTATCTGAATCCCGTGGTGCGCATGGGCCTGGCCGAGTTTTGCAAGGCCGCCAAAGCCAGCGGTGCCGACGGCGTTCTGCTTACCGACATGATCGTCGAGGAAGCAGACGAATACCTCGCCTGCATGCGCGAAAATGATCTCGCTCCGGTCTTCCTCGCCGCGCCCACATCGCCCGACGCTCGTCTGCAGGCCATTGCCAAACATTCCAAAGGTTTCGTCTACGCCATTTCGCGCCTGGGTATCACGGGCACGCAAACTTCGTTGGCCCACGACGCGGCTGAACTTGTGGCCCGGCTGCGGCAATTTACCGACCTGCCCATCGCTCTCGGCTTCGGTGTATCCACGCCCGAGCACGTGCAGACCGTGGGCGAATTCGCCGATGCTGCCGTCGTGGGCTCTGCGATCGTGGGGCTCATCGAACGGACACCTGCCGGCGACGCTCCCGAAGCCGTCGGAGATTTTGTCCGTAGCCTGCTCGGCGGGCGCGGCGCGGGAGGGAGCCCGACCCTGACGCCGGTCGCGGGTACACAGGCCCCGCGGCACGAGGGAAATGCAGCCGGCATCGGCGGCGAGGTGGAAGCCGGCAGCGTGGCGGGCGAGCAACCCGTGGGAGCGAAGCTGTGAAGCTCACCTCCCGCAACCCGTATCATGATCATGGCAAAGGCAAACAGCCGCTGGCGGGCCCCTGGTCCCGTCGCGGCAACATTTCGCGAGCCGCACCCGTTGCCGGCTCGCCCCCCGAGGAACAGCTATGGAGATCGCCGACTGGCGCACCAAGATTGACGAACTCGACGAGCGTATCGTGGCTCTGCTCTCCGAACGCGCGGCAGCGGCGGTGGCCATCGGCCAGCTCAAGCGCACCGAGGGCGCGCCCATCTATGAGCCGAACCGCGAACAGGCCGTCTTTGAGCACGTCCGCACAGTCAACCCCGGTCCGCTCACCGCGGCGCAGCTGCAGGACATCTATGACCGCGTCATGGACGTTATGCGCGCCCTGCAGCGGGTGGACGGCGGGGCTGCCGGCAGCGATTCCGCGGAGGGCAGCCACGGGCGGCTCACGCACCGGTAACTTTTTCATTCAACAGCCAGGGCATCGGCGGGAAAGGCTTTCGCGCGTGGCCCATGTCGCCGCCGCGAGGAGGGAACTCCAGTGATGATCGTTGCGATGCAGGACCGCGCCACGAGTGAGCAGATTCAAACCGTGATCGAACGCATGGTGGAACTCGGCTTCAACGTCCACCGCACCACCGGCGAAACCCAAACGATTCTCGCCGGTGTGGGCACGCCCGGGCACTTCGAAGTCACCGAATTTTCGGTGCTCAAAGGCGTGCAGCAGGCCTACCGCATCAGCTCGCCCTACAAGCTTGCGGGGCGCGGCTTTCGGCCCGAAGGAACGCACGTCACCTTTCGCAACGGCGTGGTGGTTGGCGGCGACGAGATCGTGATCATGAGCGGTCCGTGCTCGGTCGAAAGCAAGGACCAGATCCGCCTCAGTGCCGAGCAGTGTGCCGAAGCCGGTGCCCAGTTTCTGCGCGGTGGAGCGTACAAGCCACGGTCCTCGCCGTACAGTTTTCAGGGCATGGGCATCCCCGGTCTCGAACTCATGCGCGAGGCTGCCGACCAATACGGTCTGCTCGTCATTTCCGAGGTCATGGAGATCTCGCAGATTGAACCCATGCTGCCCTTCGTGGACTGCTTCCAGGTCGGCGCGCGCAACATGCAGAACTTCAATCTGCTGCGCGAGCTGGGCAAGGTGCGCAAGCCCGTTCTGCTGAAACGCGGCATCGCGGCCACCATCGAAGAGCTTCTGCTTTCAGCGGAATACATCCTCGCCGGCGGCAATTACGACCTTATCCTTTGCGAGCGCGGCATCCGCACCTTCGAAACCTACACCCGCAACACCATGGACATCTCCGCCATCCCGGTGCTGAAGTCGCTGACGCACCTGCCGGTTTTCGGCGACCCGTCGCATGGTGTGGGCAAGCGCGAATTCGTCGCACCGCTGGCCCTGGCCACGGTTGCCGCCGGCGGCGATGGCCTGCTCATGGAAATGCACCCCAATCCGGACAAGGCGATGAGCGACGGTGCGCAGTCGCTGTTCCCCCAGCAGCTGACGGACCTGGTCGTTAAACTGCGTCAACTGGCCCCGGTGGTCGATCGCACGATCGCCGCACCCGCCACCGTTCCGGTTCACGCGTAAGGAGGCAGGAGGAGCGCGGTTGCAACGCATCGTCGTCAAACTCGGCACCAACGTCATCATGCGTCCCGATGGCAAGGTGGCTCTCGGCCTGCTCTGCGGCCTGGTAGAGGGCGTGGCCGTTCTGCGTGAGGCGGGGATCGAGGTGCTGGTCGTCAGTTCCGGTGCCGTGGGCCTGGGTTCCGAGCGGCTCGCACTGCCGGGGCGTCCGCGCAATCTGGCCGAGGTCCAGGCCTGCGCCGCCGTCGGGCAATCGCGGCTGATGGCGCTCTATGACGATGCCTTCGATCGCCTCGGCTGCCGCATCGCGCAGGTGCTGCTCACGGAGGACGACTTCCGCGATCCCGTCCGCCACGCAAACCTGCGCGCCACGCTTGATGCTCTGCTTTCGCTCGGCGTCATCCCCATCGTCAATGAAAACGACACCGTTTCCACCCTTGAACTCGATCGGCCTCTCACGCCCGCGACATCCGCCGCCCCGCATCGCGAGCGCGTGTTCGGCGACAACGACAAGCTTTCCGCGCTGCTGGCCGAGCACATCGGGGCCGATCTGCTGGTTCTGCTTTCCGACGTCGACGGCCTCTACGATCGCGATCCGCACGCCCCCGGTGCCCGCCTGCTGCCGCACGTTCCCGCCGTCGACGACGCCGTGCTGGCCCTGGCCCACGGCGGCAATGGACGCGGGCGCGGCGGCATGCTGAGCAAGCTGGAAAGCGTGCGTATCGCGCTTGAAGCCGGCCGCCAAGCGATCATCGCCAACGGCCGCATGCCCGGGGTGCTCGAACGCATCGTCGCCGGCGAGGCTGTCGGCACACGCTTTGGGACCTCCGTACGCACAGCGGAAACGGATGTGCGGCAGCTCACGGTGCTTGCCCAGTGAGCACCAGCCCGGCGGGCACTGCGGCTCGTAGCCCGGGCCAGGTTCCAGACGCACGCGAGATCGCCCAGCGCGCAAAAACAGCCTCCCGCCCCCTGGCCACGCTCTCCGAAACGCTGCGAAACGCAGCTCTCGAAGCCATGGCCGAAGCCGTTTCGAACGCCAGCGACGAGCTGCTCGCGGCCAACGCCGAAGATCTGCGTCGCGCCGAAAATCTTTCCGGCGCTGAGGCCCTCGCTCCCTCGACCCTTGCTCGCCTGCAACTCACCGCGGGCAAGCTCCGGGAAATGGTCGAGGGGATCCGCTCGGTGGTGGCGCTGCCCGATCCGCTGGGCCGCGTGCTCGAAGCCACCGAACTCGACGACGCCGACCCGAGCGGACTAGGCCCCAGGCCCTCAGCACCAGAAAACGCCACCCCCGGCCTGCACCTCCAAAAGATTACCGTCCCGCTCGGCGTCCTCGCCGTCATTTTCGAGGCTCGCCCGGATGCCGTTACGCAAATCGCCGCGCTCGCGCTGAAAAGCGGCAATGCCGCCATCCTGAAACCCGGCCGCGAAGTCGAACGCACCGCCAGCGCGCTCCTTGAGATTCTGCGCCAGGCCCTGCGGCGGCAAAACATCCCCGAAGACGCTCTGACCCTCGTTCTTGGCCGCGACGAGGTCCGCACCCTGCTCGCCGCCCACGACCTCATTGACATGGTCATCCCGCGCGGCTCGAAATCGCTGGTGGAGTTTGTCCAAAACAACACGCGCATCCCCGTGCTCGGCCACTCCGAAGGCGTTTGCCACATCTTCGTCGACCGCGCCGCCGACCCCGCGCTCGCCCTGCGCGTGATCGCCGATGCCAAGCTCGATTACCCCGCCGCCTGTAACGCCGTCGAGACCGTCCTGATCCACCGGGACATCGCCCCCACGCTGCTCCCGCAACTCACCGCCGCGCTCGCCGCCGGGGGCATCCGCCTGC
>CAXTBI010000050.1:14590-23674 GCA_964242195.1 uncultured Acidobacteriaceae bacterium | reverse complement strand
GTCGGCCTCGGCGGCGGCGGGAACGGCGGTGACTTCGGCCGGGGGCGCAGCCGCTTCGGGCGCCGCAGCGTCTGGGGAAGCCGGTGTTGGGGCGGGCGTCGAGGCGGCGTTGTCGGCCGTTTCAGCGGAGTTTTCCTGTGGCTGGGTGGAGCGTTTGACGTGAGCGGCGCGATGGGCCTTGATCTTGGCGACGCGCTTTTCTTCCTCGTCCGTGCGGACCGTGAGGAACTTGATCACCTGCTCGGTGACGCGGAGGCGGCGTTCGATCTCAGAAATCAGCGACGCAGGGGCACCAACGATCAACAGGACGTAGATGCCGTCGTTGAACTTGCCCACGGTGTAGGCCAAGCGACGACGGCCCATTTTCTCCACGCTTTTCACTTCGCCCCCGCCGCCGGTGACGTAGCCGGAGAAGGTCTCGATGCTTTTGTCGATGTCGGCGTCCTCGAGATCGGGACGCAGGATGTACATCACTTCGTAGCTGCGATTCATGGTGCTTCTTTCCGCGGGGTTGCTGCCCCGCACCGCTTCGGCTTGTGTGCCGGAGCCGGTTTGGCTCTGGGTGGAACTGGTGCCTGGTTGTTCGTGCCTCGTGATCAGGAACAGAGGTATGTTCTACAAAGTATCTCCTGCCCACTGACGACTAATCACGAACCACCTTTTTGTTGAACTCATTCATGGCCGCGCCGACACCCTTTGTCAGTACGGCCTCCACTGCGCGTACGGCGAGGTCGAGACCTTCGCCGAGGACCCCGAGCTCGGATTTGCGCAAGGGGGCCAGGAGAAAGCTTGTTCCGCCGCACTTGATTTCGCGGCCGGTTTCGGAAGGGGCTTTGCCGACACCAATGCGAATTCGCGTCCATTCCTCTGTTCCGAGCACGCCGGAGATCGATTTCGCTCCGTTGTGCCCGCCGGCCGAACCGCGTTCGCGAAGGCGAACCTGGCCGATCGGGATTGCCAGCTCATCGTAGAGGACGATTAAGTCCGCTACGGGGAGGTTGAGATCCCCGAGCAGGGCGGCTACCGACAGACCGCTCAGGTTCATGAAGGTTTCGGGCTTGGCCAATAGAACGTCTTGTCCCATCAGGCGAGTCCGGCCGGTTTGTGCACGACCCCGGCGGTTGGTAACCGATACGTCGCAGATCTCGGCAAGGCGATCGATGGCCATAAAACCTGCGTTGTGCGGTGTGAGCAGGTACTCCGTGCCAGGGTTGCCGAGACCGACGATAAGCTTCATGGGTGCGGTGGTTCGTGGTTAGTCGCTGGTGATTGAGGCTGAGCATTGTGGCTTTTCAAGCCCTAACCACCATCTACCATCCAGCTACTTTTCGGTTTCCGGCTTGCCCTTTTTGGCTACCTCGGGCTCGGTGGGGGTGGGCGCGGCGGCATCGACGGCGACGTCTTCCTTGATCGGGGTAACGTGCGCAACCATTTCTTCCGCGCCGGAAAGGAACTTGAGATTTTCGGCGTGTGGCAAGTCCTTGACGAGGATGGAGGCGTTCATTTCGAGGTCGCTGATGTCGACGTCGATGTGGCCCGGGATGTTGCCGGGAAGGCACTCGATTTCGACTTCGTGCAGGATCTGGGTGAGCACGCCGCCCTGGGTTCTGACGCCGATGGCCGCGCCGGTGAGTTGAATCGGCACGGAAACGCGCATGGCACGATCCATGGCAATGCGCTTGAGATCGATGTGGAGGAGCTTGCCCTTGATGGGTTCATTCTGCCAGTCGACAATCATGACCTTGGAGGCGGGGGAACCTTCGAGATCGAGGTCGAAGATGGTGTTGTGGCCGCTCTCGGAATAGAGGATTTTGGTGATGACTTTTGGGTCGACCGTGACCGCCACGGAGGGTTGACCGGCGCCGTAGACGACAGCGGGAATGAGGCCGGAAACGCGCACGCGGCGGGCGTGATTCTTGTTGAAGGTGCCGGTGCGCGGCGTGGCGGTGACAGCGCTGATGGGGGTGTTGGCCATGACTTCTTTCCTTTCGGGCACGAGGTTGGCCGCTTTAAAGGCCGCGCTCGCTCCCTTTGGGCTTGCGCCCGGGTTTAGGTGAACAGTGTGGAGACCGAAGTTTCCATGTGGATGCTTTCAAGGGCGCGACCAAGCAGGCCGGCGACGGAAAGGACTTTGATCTTCTCGAGCGAGCGCGCGGCGTCAGAGAGTGGAATCGTGTTGGTGACGACCAATTCCTTCATCCCGGAGGCGGCAATCCGCTCGACGGCGGGGCCGGAGAGCACGGGGTGAGAGGCGCAGGCGTAGACGGCCTCGGCCCCTTGCGCGAGGAGGGCGTCTACGGTCTTGCAAAGGGTGCCGGCGGTGTCGACGATGTCATCGAGGATGAGGCAGGTGCGCCCGCGGACCTCGCCGATGACGTTCATGACCTCGGTGACGTTGATGTCGGTGCGGCGTTTGTCGACGATGGCCAGCGGCAGCTCGAGCTTTTTGGCAAAGAAGCGGGCGCGCTCCACGCCTCCGGCATCCGGGGAGACGACGGTGAGGTTGGGCAAATTCAGCCGGCGGAAATAGTCGACGAGAACGGGCGAGGCGAACAGGTGATCGACCGGGATGTTGAAGAAACCCTGGATCTGCGCCGCGTGAAGGTCCACAAACAACGCACGGTTGGCGCCGGCGGTGACCAGGAGATCGGCGACCAGTTTGGAGGTGATGGCGACGCGGGGACGATCCTTGCGGTCCTGTCGGGCGTAGCCATAGTAGGGAACGACGGCGGTGATGCGGGCCGCGGAGGCGCGGCGCAGGGCGTCGATCATGATCAGCAACTCCATGAGGTGCTGATCGGTGGGGTAGCAGGTTGGCTGGATGACGAAAACGTCGGCACCGCGCACATTTTCCAGGAGTTGGAAGCGAATTTCGCCATCGGAAAAGCGCCGAAAATCGGTCTGGATCAAGGAGACGCCGAGAAAAGCGGCCATCTCTTCGGCAAGCTCGCGGTTGGCCGAGCCGGAAACGATCTTGAAGTTACGGTCCTCGCTGAGGCGTGACTTCGGCTTTTTCTCGCCGGCGGCTTTGTTGTCCGAGGCGGATTTGCCGGAAACCGCAACGGCACCGCTGGCCGCTGTTGAAGCGGTTGCCGGTGCCGGGGAGGAAGAACTTGCCGGGGATTCCGTCAAGGCCGGTTGTGCGCTTGGGGAGGAACCCGGGTTGTCCCAACTGGTGAAGCGATTCGAACCGTCTGAGCCACCAGCAATCGCTACGCTAGCTACGCTCTCTGGAGCTTCTGAACTTGGGAATGGAACCGCCGCCTTGCCATTTTCGTGCGCCACGTCTTGGAGACTCCTGAGGTTGGTTGACCTATGTAGAGCATCGTTCAGCTTGTTTGCTGCCGGGGGTTGATTGCCTCCCCGGGTGTTGCGTCCCATGCGACCTGCGATTCCACTGTGGATCCTGGCGCTCTGTTGCGATCTGCCCGAATCCCCTACTTTCTGCTGCTGCCCCGAACCCGGGAGGGGTCCATGTGGGGGTTTTGCGAAATTTCCGGCGGCTTTTGTTGTGCCACCCTCCATCAAAAAAGTTCCCTTGTTGCCGGTCGCAGACGCGAGGAGCATTGGCTCCGCTCACCGACCGGGCTAACGATTGGTTGGGCGACCAGGATTCGAACCTGGACTGTCTGCGTCAAAGGCAGATGACCTACCGTTAGTCGATCGCCCAGCAGCTGAATTGCTTCAGCTCTACGCTCGAACCGTCGTGCGCGTGCCGCTCTTTCCGGTTGCCTCGGCGTAGCTTCTCCAGCTTACGCGAAAGATCGGGATTGAAACTCCTCTCGGGCGAGCGTTTCTGTAAGGAAAGCCCGGGTGCCGAGAGACTGCACGCGTTGTTGAGCCTCGCGCGCTGCGCCGGGATCGTGGTAGATCCCGAACAACGCCGAGCCGGAGCCCGAAAGCGCTGCAATGAGCGCCCTGGAACTGCCGTCCGGAGATCCGGCTAAAACACGCTTGATGTCACGCAGGGAAGGGTGTTGTTGAAAGGCAACATCCTCAAAGTCGTTATCGACCCCGGTGTGGACAAGCGCGAGAAGGGGATTCCCGGCGAGACCGCCTTCTGTATCCTGCGGCTTTTGACCCGCATGCCTGTCTTTATCGTACGAGGCTTCCCGGCCCGAAGGCACTTGGGAAGGAATGGCGATACCGGTTGGTACTCGTTCAACTCCGGTGAATGTCCACGCGGAAGCCAGAACTCGGCTCAACTCCTCAACCTTATCGTACGATGCGAGATCCGTCAAGCGGTCTTCTTGCTGGGCGGGGGACGCGCCTGCAGATCTCGGATCGGGCGCGCGGCGATCCAGAGCGCGGAAGGCCTCCGCTGTGCTGACGCCGACATCGGGAACGGCGATCACAACGGGCAACAGCGGCAAATCGGGCAGGGGATACACGGCCTGGCCGCGGTCGAGGCCGAGAACCGTGCCGCCGAGCAGAAAAAGGGGAACGTCGGACCCAATTTCGGCGGCGAGGGACAAGCGCTCGGGGCCGGGCAGGGCAAGACCGAGTTCGCGCTCCAGGGCCAGCAGAGCCGCGGCGGCATTGGCCGAGCCCGCCCCCAGGCCGCCCTGTACGGGAAGGCGCTTCCGGAGGGAGATGTGCACGGCGGCGGTGCGGGAAAGGCGGCCAAGCGCGGCCTCGACGATGCGAAACGCGGTGTTGCGGTCCGCGTTGCCGGTTGCGGTGCAGGGAACGCCTGGATGGTCGGTTTCAAGGGTGATTCGAGTGCTGGAGGCGGGTTGCGCGGTCACGGTCACGAGATCGTGCAGCGCCAGGGTCTGGTAAAGAGTGGCGAGGCCGTGAAAACCGTCGGCGCGCGGCGGACCGACAGCCAGACCGAGATTGATCTTGCAAAAGGAGCGGACGCGTGTCGGCATGAGGTTTCTTTGGGGGGTGCGGATGTTCCATTCTATGGAACTGTATGGAACCTCGGCCGGAGCGGGCGTCGGGTTAGGGCTTACCGGATGGCAGAAGAAAATTGTTCATCGAGACTGATCGTTTGCAGATTTTTGCCGATAGAGGGTTGTAGAGGCCATGGGGTGCCGGTTCGTCGATCGCTTTTAGCGGCCGGCCACGCCCTCCCGGACGAAAGTGGCGGTGCGGTCGTGGAGTTCATGCAGGGCTCCTTCGTTCACATAGACCATGTGACCGGTGGGAAAGAAGGTGTATTCAATGTTGCGCTGGAGGCTGGGGACGACCGGGAGGTGCTTCATTTCGTAGACCGCACCGTAGTACAGGGTGCCGAGGTCGAAATACCCGCCCATGAGCAGGACGTGCATGCGGGGATTGGCGGTGAGGGTATAGGCGAGGTCGGGCATGACATTGGTGAAGGTTTCCCAGCCGTCCCGCCGATTGGGAGCGCTGTGGTGCATGTTCCAGCGGCTGCCGGGGGCGGAGTCGTCCAGGTGCGCTTTATAGGTCATGTCGCGACCGAAATGCAGGGTTTCGTGGGCGTAGCTGTTCATGGCCGCCTCGATGCTGGACTCGACGGACTCGGTGAATGGATCATATTCGGAGCGGGCAGCCAGCGGGTCCAGGGTCGGGCCTTCGTAGCGGGAATCGAGACGGCCAGTGGTGATCTCGGCCGGATCCTGCAGATATTTGGCGAACTCTCCCCCGGAAAGCCGGAGGTTGGCCTTGATCCAAAGCGCAGAGGGCACGCCGGTGTAGCTTTCCAGCCGGGTGGCGACCGCCTGCTTTCTGGCAGTGTCCAGATCCGCACCCTGGGTGAGGGCAGAGGCATAGTCCCCGGTCGAAAACTGCTCGACTTCATGCAGCCAGGGTTCTAGCTGGGCCGGTTGGTTCGGAACTTTGTGGTGGTACCAGGCGCTGGCAGCAAAGGAAGGAAATGCGAGGAAGAAGCCTTTTTCGTTGCCGGGGTCGGCATCGGAGCCGTCGGCGGAGTCGGAAAAGCTCAGGATCTGCGAAAGAAAAACGATGCCGTTGAGATCGACGCCGTGCTCTTGCAATTTCGCCCCGAGGACGGCGTCGCGGGTGGTGCCATAGCTTTCGCCGAAAAGAAAACGCGGGGAGTTCCAGCGATTGAACTTGGTCATAAAACGGCGGATAAAGCGGTCGAAGGCGGCGGCATCCTCATCCACGCCGTAAAAAGCTTTGGCGGCATCCTTGCCATGGACGCGGCTGTAGCCTGTGCCGGGGGCATCGATAAAGATGAGATCCGCCGCGTCGAGCAGGGTGTAGGGGTTGGGGAGGACCTTGTAGGGACCACCGACGGGGTGTTGCAGATCGGGCAGATCGACGCGCACCGGACCGAGCGAGGTCATGCGGAGGTACATGGTCGCCGAGCCGGGGCCGCCGTTGAAGAAAAAGACGATGGGCCGTGTGCCGGGGTCGGTGCCCTTGGCGAAATAGGCGGTGTAGAACATGTCGGCGGTGGCGGGACGGTCTTCGGGCTTGGCGGGGATCTCCATGGGGGCGTCGGGGAGGTATTTGCCGTCGAGTGCAAGGGTGGCGTCCTGGGTGTCGGTGGCGCCGACCGGAAGCAGGCCGGCGACCGCGGTATAGGCGATCGAGCGGCCGCCCGCTGTGGTGACCGTGGCTTCGGTAACGCTGTCCGGCACGAGGGCGCCTGGCCGCTTGGGGTCCGGGACGGATTCAGACGTCGTGGTGGTCGTTATCTTTTCAGCGGCGGGTGGGTCCCCGTGACGTTGCGCCCGCGCGAAGGCAGGGCCGAGGGTGCCGACGGAGGCGGCAAGCAGCGCACAGGTCGAAAAACGGACCAAAGCCATCAAAGGGGAGCTCCTTAAAGCGGATGGGATTGCTCTACTGTACGGCTCACGGGCGAAAAGAGTTTCGAGCCGGTGCGCAATGGGCGAGAACAGGCTACGCCGAAGCCGTTTTGTGGACGAAGTGTATGAGGCCGCCGAGGGGAACTCGTGGCTGGTACAGAGAAAGGTGCCAGACGAAAATATAGAGTGCCAGAAGAGTGGCGACCAGGATACGTTTCGGGCGGTTGGCGGCGAGGGGACCTGCCGGATTTTGCGGCGCCCGGTCGACGGCGGGCTCGGCGCGGCGTGCGGCGGTGAAGAGGAGCAGGAGCATGAGGCTGAATGCGTGGATATAAATCCAACGGGTCCAGTCCGTGCCATAAAGAAAAAGTTCGATGGAGCCGGCCCCCGAAAGCAGGGCGGCCGTTGCGATGACGCGCACTTCGCGGCGCTTGCCGGCTCTCCACAGGGCGTGCACCTGCAGGACGACCGGCAAAAGGCTAAGGAGCAGCAGCGCCGGCATGTTGTGGCTGTAGCGTTCCGCGACAGCCACCCGACGCACATCGCCCCGGGCGTCGGACGCGGAGCGGGAAAGATAGGCGATGGCACCGCCACAAAGACCGGAGGGCGGATCCGTCAACGTGCCGCCAAGGGAGGAACATACGGCTTTTGCAACCGCCGGTGTACCGGGATGGGTGGAGACGGCCACGAACAGAAGTCCTGCCGCCAGCGCCGGCAGGACGGACCAGGCGAGGGGACGCCATGTGCCGGGAAGCCGAAGCGGAAGAACGGCGAAGAGGTAGGGGAAAAAGACGAGCAGGGCCTCATGCGAAAGCACGCACACACCACAACCGAAGGTGAGAAGAGCGACGATGCCGGGCGGGGACGCACGTGCCCGAAGCTGCAGAAGCAGTGTGCCGAGCAGGGCGAAGAACAAAATTTCCTTGCGGAAAGCGAAGTTCGGGTCCATCAACGGGAATTGCAGCGTGGCGGGGGAGAAGACCAGGGCAAGGAGCGGTACCGTCCATCGGACGCCGCGCAGAAGTCTCCAAACCGTGACCAGGATGACGGTGTACAAGGCGAGTTGCAGGCAAAGGATAACGACGGTGGGGGGCAGATGCAGAGGCTGCCCGAGCCGGGCGAAGCTGCCGGTCAGGCCGCGCCGAACAAAGCCGCCGGTGTAGTTGATCAGCCAATCGGCGACGGCCCAATCGCTTTGTCGATGGACGTTGTAGACGCCCAGCGGCGTGAGCACAAGGGCCGAAAGGCAGAGCAGAAGCGCTAAAGCGGTGTCGGGCCAGCGCGGACCGGAGCCGTCCCGCGGATGTGCCGCGCGGCGCGTTGCGGTATACCCGCTCCCTTGAGGGGAACTGGCGCGATCCTCTCGAGTTTCGCTACCCACCTTCAGGGGAGCGGGGTCAGCCCGCGTGGGCAAGCTGCCGGCTCCGCCAAACAAATTCGTCCATTTGGGGCAAAGTATTCCATTTTCTTTGCAGGCCCGCGCTCACCCGGAGGTGGCATGGGAGGACGACAAAGTGTGTAGAACGGAAAGGCATCGTGACGCAACGCGCGACGCATCCATACCCGCTACGACTTCGCTTTGTTCCGATTGTCGATCCTGAAAAGAATTACGTTTCCGCCGGGGTCTGTTGTCGCACCCTCCACCTCATCCGCTACTGGTCCCTTATCCGCTACGGGTCAAGGTGAAGCGGCGATTGCAAAATCCTCTCCGGCAGGTCCGGCGTGGCCGCCAGAAGCTGCTGCGTATAGGCCTCCCGCGGATGTTCGCAGACCTGCTCCCAGGGGCCCTCTTCCACCAGACGACCGCGTTGCAGCACCGCCACGCGATGGCACAGGTACCGCACCAGCGGCATGGAGTGCGAGATGAACAGGCAGGTGAGCCCGTGCCGCGCCTGCAGGTCTCGCAGCAGATTGATGACCTGCGCACCGACGGACACATCCAGCGCGCTCACGGGCTCATCCAGAACCAGAAGTTCCGGGCGCAGGGCAAGCGCGCGCGCAATGTTGATCCGTTGCCGCTGGCCGCCTGAAAATGCGTGCGGGTAGCGTCCCAGGGCAGAGGGCTCCAGCCCCACCTCGGCCAGCAGAGCGGTAAGGCGAGCTTCCAGGCCCTCGAGGGGCCGTTCCCCATGAATATGAAACGGCTCACGTAAACATTGCCGCACGGTCATGCGCGGGTCGAGCGCCGCATAGGGATCCTGGAACACCATGGCCAGCCGTCGCCGCAGCCGGCGCATGGCCCGGGGACGCAGGCGGAGCAGATCGATCGGTTCCGGCGCACCGTCCGGTGCACCGTCCGGCGCGTTGGCGTACAAGGTCAAACGCCCGGCGGTGGGTT
>CAXTBI010000050.1:0-14490 GCA_964242195.1 uncultured Acidobacteriaceae bacterium | reverse complement strand
TCCGGTGCACCGTCCGGCGCGTTGGCGTACAAGGTCAAACGCCCGGCGGTGGGTTCGATCAGCCGCAGCATCATGCGCGCCACGGTGCTTTTGCCGGAGCCGGATTCACCGACCAGACCGGTGGTCTGGCCGCGCCTTAGCGTGAGCGAAACACCATCGACCACCCTGGCGCGACCGTACTCTTTGATCAACCCATGCGCTTCCAGCAAAGGGGCAGAGGTTGGGGAGGGTGGGCTGCCCATGCCAGGCAGGGATGCCTCGATCGCCGCGGGGGTAGGGTCAGCCGCCAAGCCCACATGATACGGGCTTCGCGCAAGGCCGGCATAGCCCGGTCCCGGGGCCAGGCATCGGCTTGTCTCAGCTGGTCTGGCTAAAGATCAGCTTCCAACCGTCGCCGGTTTTTTCGAAGATTTCCGTAAACGTCCCCTGGGCGTCTCCGCCGTTCTTTTTTCCGCGGGAAAGCTGATATTTGCCGGTAGCCAGCGCAAAGTCGGGGCCCAGTTCCCGCACCTCGACCTCGCTCTGCTCGAGCTTCCCCATCGCCTCCGCATTGGGGAAGTTGGTGTGGTAAGCCGAGCGAATGTTTCCCATTCCGCGCACCGGTCCGTTCAGCACGGCTTCCGTGTCTTTGGCGTCTTTGAACTTGGCGAGGTAGCCGTCCAGGTCGCCCTTGTTCCAGGAGGCCTCCTGCGCCAGCACCACCTTGGTCACATCCAGTTGCTCGCGGCTGGCGGTGTAGAGCTGGTTGGCACTCTGCGCCGATGCAAAGGGAAGTGGAAGCAGCATAAGGAACAGCAGGGGTGTACGCATGAAAAAGACCTCCTTGGCGATCATCATAGGCGATGCCATGGAGAGGCGGAACAGGCACCCATACGGGATCGAAGCCACAATCGCTTCTACCGTGTTTCCAACCGGGACGCGGTCGTATCGTCGCGCACGATCTTCCAGCCGTCCGCTGTTTTTTCGACCACCAGCAAAAAGTATCCATCGGCCTTACCACCGCCCGCGGCGGTCCGTTCCAGGTGGAAACGCCCTGTGCAGGTGGCAAAGCGCGGGTCCAGAGCCTGCACGTCCAGCTGCGAAAAGCTGAGTGTGCCCATGCGCGCCCGCGTGGGGTAATGCCGCTTGTACCCCTCCAGCATGCGTCGGTACCCATGCTCCACGGTTTTGCCGATGAACAGGATGTCGGGTGAATCCTTGTAGCCCTGCGCGAATCCGTCCAGGTCGCCGCGGTTCCAGTCAGCGGCCTGCTTGGAGAGCAGAGCCGTAATTTCGGCGCCCGGACCCGGGGCCGATCCAGTCTGCGCGACGGCCGAAGCTCCCTCTCCGCACAGCCCGAGCGCAACCACCAGGGACACCAACGGACGACGAACCAAACGGCGAAGGACACGCATAGCCGGGGAGCACCTCGGGGAGAAATTCTAAGCCGAAGCCTACAATATTCCGAATGGACCAGCGCCAGATCCATGCCGTGTGCACCCTCGATTGCCCCGACGCCTGCGGTGTTCTTGTGACCGTGGACGAGCTGACCGGACGCGCCGTAAAGGTGGCGGGCGACCCTGCGCATCCGGTCACGCGCGGTTTTTTATGCGGCAAAGTGGCTCGTTACCTGGAGCGGGTCTACTCCCCGGACCGCCTGCTGTATCCCATGCGCCGCCGCCCCGGCATCCCCAAAGGACCGCTTGCACAGGGGCGCGAAGCCGAGGCTTTCGAGCGGATTTCCTGGGATCAGGCACTGGATGAGATCGCCGGTCGCCTGCAAGCCATCTGCGATGAGTTCGGCCCCGAAAGCATTCTTCCCTACAGCTATGCCGGAACGGTCGGCCAGTTGGGCTACGGATCGATGGATCGGCGCTTTTTCTACCGCCTCGGCGCCTCGCAACTGGACCGCACCATTTGCTCCACGGCAGGGACGGTCGCGCTGAATCAGGTGTATGGCACGCGCCTGGGCACAGCGCCGCAGGATTTCGCGCACGCCGGTCTGATTCTTGCCTGGGGCGCCAACATCCATGGCAACAATATCCACCTTTGGCCTTTTATCGAGGAGGCCCGGCGCAACGGCGCGAAACTCGTGGTGATCGATCCTTTTCGCACCCGCACGGCGGGGTTGGCCGACGAGTGGCTGGCGATTCGCCCCGGCACCGACGTGCTCCTGGCCTTGTCGATGATGCACGTTCTGTTCCGCGACGGCCTGTATGACGCGAGCTATCTCAATGCCTGCGTTGGGGACTGGAGAGAGCTTCGCACCCACGCCCTGCTGCCCGAACACGCGCCCGCCCAGACCGCGGCGGTGACCGGCCTTTCCGCCGCGACGGTCGAGCGTCTCGCCCGAAGCTACGGCCAGGCCGGCCGCGACAGTCGCGCACCCGCGGCGATCCGCTTGAACTACGGTATTCAGCGTTCCGAAAATGGCGGAACCGCTGTCCGCACCGTGGCGATCCTGCCGCTGCTTACCGGCTCCTGGCAGCAACGGGGCGGAGGCCTGCTGCTGTCGACCTCCGGCGCCTTTCCGTTCAACAAGGACAAGCTACAGATGCCCGGCTTGATGCACGAAAGCCCGCTGGGCCGGCCCACCCGCACGGTCAACATGAATCGGCTGGGTGATGCGCTTGCCCCCCATCCAAACGATGCAGCCCCGCCGGTAAAGGCCCTGTTCGTCTACAACTGCAATGCCGCCGCCGTGGCCCCGGACAGCAATCGCGTCCTCGCCGGTCTGCGCCGCGCCGACCTTTTCACGGTGGTCCACGAGCAGTTTCCCACCGATACTACCGACTACGCCGACATCCTCCTGCCTGCCACTACTTTCGTCGAGCATAAGGAGCTCATGGGCGCCTATGGCCACTACATCGCCCAGATCTCGGACCAGGCCATTGCTCCGCTCGGCGAGGCCCGCTCCAATCCATGGCTGTTTGCGGCACTCGCCGAGCGCATGGGCTTTCCCGAACCCGCCTTCCGCGACACCGACGACGACCTGATAGCGCAGGCCCTCGACTGCGATCACCCCTGGCTTGCCGGCATCACCCGGGAAACCCTCGATCGGGAGAAGATGCAGGCGTTGAATTTGCCTCGCAATGCGCGCGGCGAGTTCCTTCCGTTTAGCGAACCCGGCTGGTTTCCGACTCCCACGGGCAAGGCTCGACTGCTGCCCCTCCCGGTCTGGCGGGCCCCTGTCGAATCCCGCACCGGCTACCTCGGTGCGGCTGAAATCGAAGCCGGCGTCGAAGCCAGCGCTTCGACTTCGCTCCCGGGGCCGTTCCCGCTGGAGTTCCTTCCTCGCAAGGCCGACCACTATATGAACACCACGTTTGCGAACCTGCCCGGCCACCAAACCATGGAGCGCCGCAGCGCCGGCATCCTCGAGATGCATACGGTGGACGCGGCATCCCGCGGCATCGCCACCGGCGACGCGGTTGCGGTGTTCAACGCGCGCGGCCGGATCGAACTGGTCGCCCGCGTTGGTGACACTGTTGCCTGCGGCGTCGTCGCGGCCCGCCTGGATTGGCAGAAGCTCTCCCCGGAGGGCGCAAACGTGAATGCACTCACCAGTCAGCGGCTCACCGACATCGGCGGCGGAGCGACCTTCTATTCGACCCTCGTCGAAGTCGCGCGACGATGAAGATCGAGATCGGCCTGATCGAAGCCAGCTCCGGGAGTGTGGTGTTTTCACGGCCGCAAGATCCAGGATGCCCCGCAATCCCCGCTTGGATTGTTTAAAGGCGAACAAAGCTCCGTTGCAGTTTCTTTGGAGCTTAGAACGAGAAAGCCGTGCGGAGTGTGACGGCACGGTTGGCGGCGGTATTGCCCGTGAAGGGAGCATTCAGCGAGATGGATCGACCGAAGAAGGGCGACGTAAGGACGCCTACCGGCAGTCCGGGGTTGTTGTTGTTCAGCAGGTTGTCCGCGCTCATGCCAAACTGCAGCCGGTAGGGTCGCGTCGGCTTTTGCGGCATGGGCGCTGGGCCTGACTTCGCGCCCGGCAAGGGAGTCTCACGGGATCGTGGGCCTACCGCAATCTCTTTGTTGACATTGAGCTCTACAAAAGTAAACGCCGGTGCATGGCCGTAGTTGATCGGGATGACGATTTGGCTGGGCAGAGGATTTGTGTCGAAATTGCCGAATGGCGTCTGAACCACCGACGGACGGCGGAGGTCTGTTGCAAAGGAAGGGCGGTCGTTGTAAATGGAATCGCCGTTGTTGTCCTGACCCGTGGTGATGTTGAAGAAGGAGTGGGAGCGGGTGGCCACGAAAAGGTTGAGCGCCGTTCCCCATCCCGGGTGAGCCTGTATTCCGCAATACAGTTTGCGGGACGCCCAATCGTTGTATGCACCCATATCGATGCCCGGATCATAGGAGTTGCTGGGGAAGCTGTCTGACCCGGCCGTGTCCGTTTCATCATGATCGATCGAGAAGGTCGACCAAAGGTTAAGCCACTTAGCCAGATTCAGCTCGCCAACGAGGTTGAAATCCTGTCCCTTGCTGATGCCGTTGGACGCAAACGCGTACACGTTTTGTGTGCCGCCAAAGGGGCGCACGCCCGTACCGGGGAAGGGAGCGTTCAGGTTCAGTGAATCCAGCTCATGGAATTGCCGCCGGGGAAACCATGTCGCTGCAAGGGAGCCGAGCCGGCCAAAGCTGTGCTCCAAGCCGAACATGCCCTGCATCTGCACGGGCGTATGCAGGTAGGGAACCACATGGTAGGTGGTGGGAGCCGTCGCTGTGGCGAGGCAGGCTGCATCCGGCACAAGCGAAGGGTAAAAATCGGGGTTCGCGCAAAAGGTGACTTGCTCGCGTATCCCGTTTTCGCGCAACGAAGTAAGCAGGTCGGTTGCAGGAAAACGCTTATAGAAGATGCCAAAACCGCCACGCACGATAAACAAGGGGTTCTTGGGGTTCCTGCGTGTGCTCAGAGCATAGGCAAAGCCCACACGCGGCCCAACATCCAGATGATCCGGAATCGCCGACTGGCCTTCCAACCTGAGGCCATAGGTCAAGGTGAGGTTGCTTTTGGCCTTCCACTCGTCTTCGGCATACACGCCGAAGTCGCTTGTCATCACCGAGACGCTGGGTTTGCCCGTGGTGATCGAAAACTGAGAGGCACCATCGCCCACCGCACGAATTTGGGACGGGCTCAGGCCGTTCTGCAGATCCAGAAGTGTGTTGCGATAGGTTGTGATGTCAGGAAAGACAAATTGACCGTTGGTTCCGGCTGTCGCCAGATTCGCTTCCCGTAGCAGGCGATAACGAACGCCGGCGCGCAACAAATGTTTTCCTGCATCCAGTGTGTAGGCCTGCCGCAGTTCCAGCTGGTCCTCATTGTCATGGAGAGTTTGTGCCGGGTTTCCGCCGCCTGAAAACGATCCTTGCACAATCAGTGTAGGTGCGGTCGACACAGGGTCCTGCCGCGTTCGTGTGCGGATGTAATTGCAAGCTCGACTCGAGCAGCAGTTTCGGGTTGAAAATGTGGGTGTCTGTGAGCTGTAGCGTCTGGGCACGCAGTGCGCTCGAGTAGCCTTCGCTGGGCAGAACAAGTTCACCGGTTCCGGCGTCAGGCTGGTGGAGGTAGGCGAACGTATAGCGGCCGATGGCGGTGTCGGCCTGGCCGAACTGGCGGTCCACGCGGGCAGAATACGTCTGCGACACCACCTCGTTTGCAACGGGGGTGGACACTGCCGTGAGCGCCAGTGTTCCGGGGTCCACGGTTACCGCATTGACGGCGGCATTTTGCGAAAGATCGCTCCGTTGCGCAGAGATAAAGATCGAGGCCTTTTTACCCAGCGGCCCACTCAGATCCGCAACGGAATAATCGTTGCTGTAGGCAGGCTGCGGTCCTGTATACGGATTGCGAGCGTTCAGGGTGCTGTTGCCATAATTGAACTCGACGCTTCCGTGCCACTGGTTTGACCCGGGCTTCGTGAAGATGTCGATGCGCCCCCTGCCGAACTCGCTGCTCTCGGATTTGAAAGGGTTCTCGTTGATGTGAACCTCGCGGATGTTCTCCTTGGGGGGCATGGCACCAGAGGAGAAGCCGTCGACATACAGTGCTGCCGACCCTCCAGGACTGCCTCCGCTGAGTGCCTGCAACTGCAGCTGCATGATCGCTGGATCGTTGGAAAACACGTCCAGCTGACCACCTTTGAAAACCAGGGCACTTTTGTTCGCATCCGCGTCTGTACTTGCAGCGGTTTCACTGGGGACGTTGACGTCCTGTTGCTCCGTCCTGATCGCAAGCGTGACGCGGAGCGACACATCACGCCCGCCCGCAACAATGGTTTCTGTCCCCTGAAACGGCTCAAAGCCTGCCGCCTTGATCACCAGGCTGTAGATACCTGCAGGCGCTTCGAACTGAAAGTGCCCGGTACGATCCGTACGGGTCGTGCGGTCTGTTCCGCCTTGCACCAGATCAACCGCGGCATTGACGATCAACGCCCCGGAGGCATCCAAAACAACGCCACGCACAAAGCCGCGGTTCGGGGCCTGGCCGGAAGCGAGAGGGGCAGAGCAGAGGATGCCCACAAACAGCGAACAAACCTGAAAACGAGACGAGGGCATGGTTCAGATCACCGTTTGGCGAAGTGGGATTTGTTCTGCCTTTAAGACCTGCGGCAAGCATATTGGTATGCAGGCCACCGAAGCAAAGCGAAAAGCTTGCGATTCGCTGCCGCAGTTCAGCACCTGCGGTCTCTCCTTGAGCCGCAAACTTCCCGGAAGCATTTCGCGATCAGTCTTGCATCGGTGCCATGAGGGGAGACAGTGCAGCTGAGGGTTCATGGCGTTTGTTCGCTTCTATTTACAGGTTTTCTCCAACCAGTCGTTCGGCTTGGCAGCCGGTGGAAACGGGAGTTTCCTCGCGGCGGCTAACGTTTCCTGAATGGCGCCGCCGCCCGGATAGCCAATGGCCGGGTCGATGGTGTACGCAGGGTCGCTTAGGGCCTCAGGCAGCGTGATGAAAGTGAAGCCCCGTTCGCGAAGCTGCGCGATCAGGTCGGGCAGCATTTTCGCGTTGAACGCGGTGACGTGCAGAAGAAGCACGTACGCGATGTCGCGCCCATATAACCGGTGCGCGAGCGAACGATAAATATCGATGTACTGGTCGGCAGCAGCCAAATAGCTATCGTGCAGGGCATCGACCCTGTCCATTCGTTGCTTGGCGACGCACCGCGCATACGGGTCATTCCACAAGTAATCCTCGAAGTCGAGTGACACTTCGGCCGTCTTGTAGCCGTGCTCCTTGAGAGAGGATTGGACTTCTTTCCTCTTTCCCAGCGTTTCACCTTCATGCAGGAATGGATAGCGGAAGTAATGCCAATCGGTCTTGCCCGCATACTGCTGCAGCGCTGGTTCGTTCTTGAGGATGTCGAGTTCAAAGTCCGTGACAGAGGTGGATTCAAGATCAGGATGCGAATACGTGTGGCTTCCCAGCAGATTGCCGGAATCCATCCAGTTGCGCAAAATGGAGGGGCCGCTGGGCATTCCCTCAAGAGTGCGAGCGTTGATAAAGCCATAGACAGGCGGCATGCGCTCGGCCTTGAGCGAGGTGAGAATCGCCTCAATGATCTGCGCACGGGTTACATCGGGCGGAGCCGTCCCGGTTGCCGGCAGATCGTCAAAGGTCAAGGCAACCTGCAGCTTCGGCTTTTGTGCATTCGCGACGAAAGCTGCGGTGAGGACCAGAACGGCCAAGGCAACAGAGATCCTGCGCATGCGCTGATTGTAGACAGCAGAAGGGGTCGGAACGACAACTCTCCTGCCGTTCCCCGCAATCGGGCGTTCGCAGGTTGTGCTCACGGAGTCCATTTGGAGCGATGGACGGCGACGCCGCCGGGGTAGGTTAGCGGTGCATGGGTGTCGGCAGCACCGGACGCCGGCGTGGCCGGCAGGGCCTCGCGCCGGACGTAGCCGAGGGCGAGCAGGGTGGGGTCGGCGGGGAGATTGGGGCCGGTCGGGAGATCAATATAGGCCGCGCTGGTGATCTCGCCCACAGATTTTCCGTTCATTTCCAGGGGAGCGGGGAGTGCCGGCAGGGTGCCTTCGAGTCGAAGCGGGGTAAAGAGCCGATTCACCTGGCCGCGGGAGTGAATGCGTTCGACGATCTCCTGCCCGAGGTAGCAGCCCTTGCTGAAGTGCAAAGCGTGCGTTTGTCCGGTCTCCTGCGGAAGTTCGCGGTCGCGGATGTCGGTGCCGTACCTCGGGATCGCGTGGAGGATGCGGAGCTGTTCGAGGGTCCCCCGGGTGAGTTCCGGGATGCCCCTGGCCTCCAGACTCCGCCCGAGAGCGGTGAGGATGGCTGCGGGGGCGCGCACTTCGAAGTGCAGGGGCTGCGTCGGGGTGAGCAGAAGGACGGGGCCGCCGGGCGTTTCGGCGTGGGTGAGGCGGAGCGGTTCGGGGAAAGGTAGATCGAGGCCGGCAAGGAGCCCCGGTGCCTCGGGGCCGAGCAGGAGCAGCGAACTCCCGTCCTCAAAGGCCGGGGTTAGTTCGACATCGTCCATGATGATGAACTTTTCGAGGTGGCTCTGGATCGCTTCCCGCTGGGCGGCGTCGGTGGCAATGAGAAAGGCAGGATTGCTCGAAGCCTCGTCGCGGTAAACCGTGCAGTCGCCCTGGATGCGTCCCTGGGAATTCAGCAGGAAGTTGTAGTTGCCCTGCCCGGGGGCGAGCGCCTGGGCCGAATGGGTGACCATGCCATTCAGCCAGCGGGTGGCGTCGGGGCCGGTGACGCGCAGGAAGGCGCGGTCGAGGAGGACGGCAAAGGCAGCGTGGTGAAGCGCGGCGTCGAGTTGAGCTTCCTGTGTGACCATCGTTCCCGTTCGATGATTCTAGGCCGCCGTTGATGCGCCCCCGGGAGAACAAAGCGGGTGGTCTCTGCCACTATTTGGGGAAATCCAGGCAGAAGTGACTCGCTTTGGGACATTCCGAGCGCAACCATCTGCGTACACTTGGGGAAGTGAGTGGGAGGTCTGGTTTGAGGTTGCGTTTTGGGCTCGGCGGGTGGACGGCGGCGATTGTGTTGGGAGCGGTTTGCCAGGCCGCTGGAGCGCAGGCGAGCGCGCCGCAGAAACCCGTGCCGCCGCCGGGGAAGGTCGGAACGGGGGCCGCGGCGCCTTCGACGGGGGACGGGACCGGAGTGACGGCCCCTGTACTGGAGTCGGGCCAAACCAACGTCACGATCGACACCAGGCGACTGACAAAGGTGCAGGAGAACCAGTTGCTGGCGGATGCGGATGAGATTTTCCGATTTGCAAGCAAAGACACGGGGCTGCCGATCGAGCACCCGGTGAAGAAGATGTTTATTTCTCGCGAACAGGTGAGCAAGGAGCTGCGCAAGAAGTTCGACGAAGACAAGGGCAACAAGAAAATGGAGCAGAGCGAACTGGTGTTGAAGAAATTCGGCCTGTTGGACCGTGACTTCAACCTGCGGCCGTTTCTGCTGAGCCTTTTGACCGAGCAAATTGCGGGATTTTACGACAACAAGACAAAGACGATGAACCTGCTGGACTGGGTGCCGGTGGATGAGCAGAAGCCGGTGATGGCCCACGAACTGACCCACGCCCTGCAGGATCAAAAGGTGGATTTAAAGAAGTGGGAAGATGCCGAACCGCAGGGTTTGGCGAAGAACGTGGCCGAGGACAACAAGCACATTGCCACCGATGAGGCTGACACGGCTCGGGATGCTGTGCTGGAAGGCCAGGCGATGGTGAGTTTTGCCGATTACATGCTGCGACCGATGGGCAAGACGCTGAAAGATGCACCGGGGATGGCGGCGATGCTGGCGAGCGGATCAAGCGACATGGCGGACTCGCCGGTGCTGGCGCGGGCACCGCTGGTGCTGCAGCAAAGCTTGATTTTCCCTTACACGAGCGGTCTGGTGTTTGAAGACGCCGTGCTCATGCAGGGTGGAACGAAGCAGGCGTTTGCCGGGGTGCTGGACGCACCGCCGTCGGCTAGCTCGCAGATTTTGCATCCGGAGAAATACCTGGCACATGCGCCGGTGCCGGTGATGCTGCTTCCGGATTTGCACCCTGCCCTGACCGCCGCGGGCTATGAACCGTATGACGTTGGGGTGATGGGCGAGTTGGACGTGCGGATGACGGCGGAATTGTTTGGGGGCAAGCCGCTGGCCGAAGCGCTGGCGCCGAACTGGAACGGCGGCGTGTACTACGCAGCGCAGCGTAAGAGCGCAACACCGGCGGAGAAGGGCACAACGGCTTCGCTGGCGCTGCTCTATGACTCGCGCTGGAAGAACGATGATTCGGCGCTGAGCTTTTTTCACGTATTCGAGCAGGAACTGCCGCGGCAATACGACGGGTTGAAACGGCGACCGGCGGATGAGACCGGTGACGATGAACGGGTGTACACGAGCCACGAGGGCGACATCCTGCTGCGGCGTGAGGGCAGCCGGGTATGGGTAAGTGAGGGTTTTGAACTGGTCATGGCACGAACGTTGCGGACCGCAATCGATGGTGCGCAGGGTGTTGGGCCGGTGATGCAGGCCCGCGGGCCCGGCGTTGTGCCCGAGGGCAGTTTGTTGGGTGGTGTGTCTCGGTGGATGGGTGGGTTTGGGGTGATGCGGGTGGCGTTGCGGGGTTGGCGGTAGATGGCTGCCGGGGCTGTAGTGCGACTGGTTGGAGCGGTTTTGCCAGCCGGCGTTTTGCCAGCCGCAGATCAAGATCCCACCCTAACGAGGGTGAAGCTGTCGTGAGGATGGGGCACCCGATGGGCGGAGGCGAAAAGTCACGTCCCTCCGGGTAGCTAGGACATTGTCATGCCCAGCTCACGAAGCAGGAAGGCATAGTCGAAGGCGGTTTCCTTTAAGTAGTCATAGCGGCCGGAGGCGCCGCCATGACCGGCCTCCATGTTGATGTGCAGCAGAAGCGGCTGGTCGGGGTTGGATTTGAGGGTGCGGAGCTTGGCGACGTATTTTGCGGGTTCCCAGTACATGACTTGTGAGTCGTTCAGCGACGTTTTGACGAGCATGGCCGGGTACGCGCCGGGCTCGAGGTTGTCGTAGGGGGAGTAGGAGCGCATGTAGGCGAAGGCTTCGGCTTCGTTCGGATTGCCCCACTCCTCGTACTCGGCCACGGTGAGTGGAAGACTGGCGTCGAGCATGGTGTTCATCACATCGACGAAGGGGACATGGGAGAGCACGGCGCGGAAGTGCGGTGGTTGGCCGCGATTCTTTCGACCTTCTGTTTGCCCGACGGCGAGGTTGACCACCGCACCCATAAGCAGACCGCCGGCGGAACCGCCTTCTACCGCGACGCGAGCGGGGTCGCCGTAGCCTTCTTGCGTGAGGAATTCGACAGCTTCGATGAAGTCGGTAAACGTGTTGCGTTTCTGCATCATCTTGCCCGCGTCGTGCCAGGGGTCGCCGAGTTCGCCGCCACCGCGGATGTGGGCGTACGCGATCACCAGGCCGCGGTCGAGCAACGGCAGGCGGGCGGCGGAGAAGCCCAGCGGCAGCGGGTAGCCATAGCTGCCGTAGCCGTAGACGTAGAGCGGAGACGTGCCGTTTTTTGCAAATCTGTCTTTGCGGTAGACCACGGAAACGGGAACTTCGGTGCCGTCGTGGGCTTTGAACCAGAGGCGTTCGGAGCCGTAAAGGGAGGCGTCGAAGCCGCCGGGAACGTTTTGCTGTTTCAGCAGCGTGGAGTTACCGCTGGCGACGTCGTAACGGAAAACCGAGGCCGGGCGCACGAGCGAAACGTAGCTGTAGCGGTACGTGGTGGCGTTGAAGTCGCGGTTGATCTCGCCACCCGCGGTGTAGGCAGGGTCAGGAAAGCGGATGTCGCGGGGGGCGACGGGTGCGCCTTCCGCGTTGAGATCGTAGACGCGAAGCACGGGCAGGCCGCGTTCGCGGGAGTGGGTGACGAGGAAATTTTGAAACAGAGCCACGTCGTTCAGCGGAGCGGCGGGATCCTCGGGGAGAAGTTCCTGCCAGTGCTCGCGGCCGGGGGTGCCGACGGGGGTGCGAACGAGGCGGAACTGTTCGGCTTGCCGGTTGGTGCGGATGTAGAAGAAGCCATCGCGGTGATCAAGGTCGTATTCTTCATCGTCGACGCGCGGAGCGACGAGGGTGAACGCGGCGTCGGGGGTTGCGGAGGCGAGGAACCAGCTTTCGCTGGTGGTGTGGCTGCCGAGTTCGAGGATCAGGAAGCGCCGATCGCGGGTGCGGCCGACGCCCAGGTTGAAGCGCTCGTCGGCTTCATGGAAGATCTCGACCGGGGGGGCGGTGCTGTTCACGGTGCGGCGAAAGAGGCGGTCCTGGCGCTTGGTTTGCTCGTCTTCGGTGGAGAAGAAGAGGGCGGAGGAATCGGCGGCCCAAGCGACGGAGCCGACCCGTTCGGCGGTATCGGGCAACAGCCGACCGGTGGTGAGGTCCTTGACCGCGAGCGTGTATTGCCGAAAACCGGTGTTGTCCGTGGTGTAGGCGAGCAGGCGGGCGTCGGGAGAGATGGCGAGCGCGCCCACCGACATGAAGGGCTGGTCTTTGGCCAGATCGTTGATATCGAGGATGACCTCCTCGGCAGATTCGTGGACAACGCCCGCCCTATCGACAGGACGGCGGCAGTAGCGGGCGTATTGCTGGCCCTTTTCGGTGCGGGTGATGTATTCCCAGGCGCCCTCGCGATAGGGAACCGAGCTGTCGTCCTCCTGGATGTGGGAGAGGATCTCGTCGTAGATCTGTGCTTGCAACGGCTCGGTGCCGGCCATGGCGGCGGCGGTGTAGGCGTTTTCGGCTTCGAGGTACTCGGTGACGCGGGCGGTGCCTTTGTCGCGGAGCCAGGCGTAGTCGTCTGTGAATGTTGTGCCGTGCAGAGTCGTGGTGGTGGGTTCGCGTTCCGCGGCTGGTGGCAAGGGTGAGTCGGCAGGGCTGCTACACAGAGAAATGGATGTCATGGTGCGTTGCACTATCGTACCCACCTCTGCGTACTTAGCCCAACTCCTCAGAGCCTGCCGCCTTGCCTGATCCCTACAGAGCGCGTAAATCCGTCGATTTCAAATCATGCAGGAGTTCCAGATGCTCCAAAATGACGGTCTTCGCCAGCTTCGCAAAGTCCAGCTCTTCGCGGTTGTGGCCGTTTGACAGGTAGGACTCCTGGATGGCGAGCAGCTTCTGGTGGCCATCGATCTCAACCTGGAGGTAGGCCTTTTCGAAGGTGATGCCGGAGAGTCCCTGCAGCTTCGCATAGGTCGTCTGGCCTTCCGCATCCAGGTGCGACTTAGCCTCGTCGTCGGACGGCGGAACCACGGTTCCGTTTGCCTGCGAGGCGGGCAAGGTCATACTTTTGATGATGTCGGAGATCGTATTCTGTTCGGCAACTTCCAACTTGGCAAACTGCAGCAACTTGGGAGCATGCACCTTGTTCAGCGCTTCACGGCTGACGAGCAGCGAAAGGGAACCGACCGCTGCGGTTTGCCGCATGTGCTGGGCGGTCTCCGGCCCAGGTTGCTGCTGGTCAGGCGTCATCTGCATCGACTGAGAAAACGCGTTGCGGCCCAGGATCGGCAGCACGGCCACAGAACCTAAATAGGAGAGCATGTTACGACGCTTCATAGTACCTCCAAAGAGTTGCCGGGCTTCGCTAGCGAACAGGCGATTGGCTCGGATCGGACAATAAATCTGATGGTGACCCTTTGCCAGCCGTTGTCCGGGTAACAGGCGAGGCAAGAGTCTGTTGTACTCCTGAGAACAATCCGGACTTTTCTGCGTATGCTCTTGAGGGTGAGCTTTGTGCGTAGATCCGGCTTAGGGTGGATGTTTGTTCTGCTGGTCTGGGGATGGATCCCAGCACGTGCAGAGGCGGTGAAGGATCTGCCCCAGCCGACGAGTTATGTGTCGGACTTCGCCGGGGTCATCGATCCTGCCACAAAGGCGCAAATGGAGGCGCTTGGGGCCGAAGTGGAGCGGGAAACGCACGCGACGATCGAGATTGTCACGATTCACTCCCTGGACGGCGTCTCGATCGAAGAGTTTGCCACGGCGCTGGAGGATAAGTGGAGGGTTGGGCCGAAGGGCACGGATCGCGGCGTGCTGATGATTTTCGCGATGGACGACCGAAAGCGGCGAATCGAGGTCGGCAACGGTCTGGAAGGCGTGCTGAACGACGCCAAGGTGGGTGACATTGGCCGGAGCATGAACGCCGGGCTGGAGTCGGGGGACGTGGGACCGGCGATTCTGGGCGGTGAGCAGCAGGTGGCCAACGACATTGCGGCCGATGCCGGGGTGACGCTGACGCCCCTGCCGCAACGGCCGGCACTACAAAGAGCGACGCGTGGCGGCGGCGGTGGGCTTGGATTTCTGCCGATCGTCTTTCTTGCCATTTTTCTGTGGTTCCTGTTTCGAGGCCGAGGGGGACGGGGCGGTGGCGGCGGCGGGTTTGGTGGCGGCGGTGGGCTCGGATGGGTTTTGCTGGGGAACTTCCTGGGGTCGAGACGGGGGGGGGGGGGGGTTGGTGGGGGGGGGGGCGTCGGGGGGGGGGGGGGGGGGGGGGG
>CAXTBI010000049.1:0-24247 GCA_964242195.1 uncultured Acidobacteriaceae bacterium | reverse complement strand
AACAACAGCAGGTTCCCTTCGGGAATGACAGAAAGAAAGGCAAAGGCAAAGGCAAGTGCAAGTGCAAGTGCAAGTGCAAGTGCAAGTGCAAAGGCAAGTGCAGATTCCCTTCGGGAATGACAGAAAGGGAAGCTAAGGACGAAGGCAGGTTTTGTTTGGGAGGTCATGCGTGGACCTCCTGGGTTGGGTTCAGGAGTCCGCCGGCGGCGTCGCGACGCCAGTTGGGGACGGTGCGCCAGTCGGCCATGGTGGCGGGGGCTTGGGTTTGGGGGCCGGTTTGTGGACCTAGGGGGCCTTTGCGGCGGGCGTGGCATTGGCGGAAGGCGAAATCGGCCTGGGCGGCGCGGGCGGCGTAGGTGTGGTCGAGGAGGGCGCGGGCATGGAAGGCATCGCCGATACGTTTGCGGTCGGCGAGGGTGTAACGGGTGAGCGCGGCGACGACGTCTTCGGCGGATTGGACGACGAGGATTTCGGGTTTCTGGCTCGGGGGCGGTTCGAAGCAGTCGGCGAGGCCGGGCCAATCGTCGCAGAGCAGGCAGGTGCCGGCGCCGGCGACCTCGAAGATGCGGGTGGGGGGCGAGAAGCCGAACTCGGCCATGGAAGCGCGGTTGATGTTGAGGACCATGGAGGCGGAGCAGTTGACGCGGTTGTGGTCGGCGGTGGGGACGTGGCCGAGCCAGCGGACGTTGGGCGGAAGGCGTTTGTCGCCCCAGCCTTCGCCGCCGAGGAGGAAGCTGGCGTGGGGGGCGAGCGCGGCGGCGCGGAGGAAGAGTTCCTCGACGCGGGCTTCGCGGTCGGGGAGGCGGTTGCCGAGGAAAACGACGTCGCAGGCGAGGGTGGGGTCGGGCGGGACGGGGTGATGGGTTTCGGGGTCGAGGCCGTTGTAGATGCTGTAGTAGGCGCGGGCGCCGAAGTCGCGGAAGCCTTCGAAGGCGAGCGGGCCGCCGCCGTAGGTGAGGATGGCGTCGTAGCCCGGGGTGCTGTGGCGCAGGGCGTCGTCGGGGTCGGCGCGCATGCGATGGAGGGTGGCGGGGGCGTCGACGTCCCAGATAAAGGTCATGGGGGCGTTTGGCCCGGAGGCGATGCCGCACTCGGCGGGGACGCGGCGTTCGAGTTCGCTGTCGTCGCAGCCGATGCCCGAGTGTTTGACGACGATGTCGGCTTCGCGGGCCAGGGCAAGCATGCGATCGAGATCGCGGCCGTCACTCAGGGGTGCGGGGTTGCCGTTGAGAGCGCGCGGCTGGTAGACGAGTGATTTTACGTAGCTGAAGTCGTCGGAATCGCGGTGCTGTTGGCGGCCGTAGGCGTCGGGCTCGGCGAAGGTGACGTCGTAGCCGAGGCGGGCGAGGTATTTGTAGCAGCCGCGGTAGTAGGTGGCCGCGCCGTTCCAATAGGAGCTGACGATGCTGGAGCCGAAGGCGAAGATTTTCAACGCAGGAGGTCCTCGAGGATGGTGCTGAGTTGCTCGGCGCGATGGCGGCAGGTGTGGCGGGCGAGGACGGTTTCCATGCCCGCTGTGGCAGAATCCAGACCGGCTTCCTCGTCGTCGAGCCAGTCGCGCAGGGCCGTGCACATCTCGCGCTCGTTGTGTACAAAGCGGAGATCGCCCGGTTTGAAGAGCATTTCGGTGTCATCCCAGGGGGCCGAGAGCAGCGGGATGGCGCAGGCCAGCGCTTCGAACACGCGGATGGTGGGGATGCCGCGCATGGCATCGACGTATTGGCGGCGCGGTATGTGGACGGTGAGGTTTGATTCGGCGTAAACCGCGGGCGCGGTGAGATTGGGCAGGTAGCCGCCGTAGCGCACACCGGCATGGCGCAGGGCCTCGAGGCCGGCTTCGGGATAGCGCACACCGTAGATGCTGCACTTGTATTCGGGGAGATGGCGGGCGGGTTCGAGCAGAAATTCTCGGATTTCCGCCGATCGCTCCTCGTCGCCCCAGTTGCCGATCCAGACCACGTCCTGCACATTTCCGGCGCCGTTTCGCGGCTGGAAGATGCGGGTATCGGCGGCCTCGTGCAGGGTCCAGACGCGATCAAGGCCGAAGCGTTCGCGGTAGAGGGAGCGCAGGGCTTCGCCGAAGGCCAGGATGCCGTCAAAGCGGTCGACACCGAGGCTGCGGATGCTTTCGGGCGAGGATGAGGCGCGGTGATGGGTGTCGTGAAACAGCAGTTTGAAGCCGAGTTCGTCGCGCAGGGCGAGCAGGGCGTGGGTGAGCTCGGGCGGGTTCCACTCGTGGACGAGGACGAAGTCGAGATCGCGCAGGCGGTCGCGCCAGGTGTCCGGAGGGGCATTTTCTCCGTATTCGGCCACGCGCAAATCGGGGTACGCGCGAGCGAACTGGTCCAGGGACGCTTGGCCGTTTGGCTCCGCGAGGAGGTTTTCGAGCGACCAACCGGTGGCGGGCTCCCAGGCGGTGACCTGATGGCCGAGCAGGCGGAGGTTGTCGAGCAGGCCGCGCAGGAAGTGGGCGTTGCCGTTGTTCCAGTCCGAACGCAACGAATGTGCGATGTACGCGAGGCGAAAGCTACGCGACATGCGGAACCCTGCTCTTGGAAAGGACGACGTCGAGCACGGCGGCGAACACGGCGAGGTAGGCGTCGGTCATGCGGTCGGGTGTGTATTGGCGGGCGTGTGCCTGCGCACGGGCCCCCGCGCCAGCGAGGGCGGCGGGGTCCGCGGCGAGGCGGTTGAGGTGCGCGGCCATTTCGGCGGGGGTGCGGAAATAAAGGGCATTGTCGCCCCACACCTCGCGCAGCGAGGGCAGATCGCGACAAACGAGGGCACAGCCGCCGAGCGCGGCTTCCAGCGGGGCCAGACCGAAAGGCTCGTAGAGCGAGGGGCAGAGATAGAGGGCGCTTTCCCGGTACAGGGTGCGGAGGTCGGATGGCGTGAGTTGGCCCAGAAATTGGACCCCCGGGAGGTTTGGGTCGGCGGTTTGGCCTTCGTGGGAGGTCTCGCCTGCCAGCAGGATGGGGAGCGGGAGGGGTGTATCGGCGAGGATACGAAGGCCTTTCGCCTGGTCCCAGAGGCGGCCGGCGACAACGGCTTGCAGGAGGCGCGGGGGCGTTGGAGTTTGTTCCAACTCGCTGGGCAGGGTACGGCCGTTGGGGATCACGATGCCGTTTGTTGGCAGGAAAAAGCTGTTTTTGAGGCCCCTGACGACGGATTGGGTGGGGGCGGTGACGACGTTCGCCTGAAGGAGGCCGCGCTGGACAAGGGCGGTGTAGCGATTGAGCCAGGGTGAGCCGGAGAGCGCGGAGGGCTCGGCGGCGCGGGCCCAGCTGAGGACGTCGCTGTGGGCGGCGACGACGCGGGGGAGATCGAGGGTGGAGGCACCGAAGCAGAACTGGTTGCTGAGCAGGAAGTCGGGACGGAAGTGCGCGGCGGCGGTGTGGAGAATGGCTTCCCCGGCTTCGAAGGAGGCTTCGTTTTCCTGCATCCACTCGAGGGGGGCGGTGGACGGGGTGAAGGCGAAGCGGTTGGGGTGCGTGGAGCGGGTAGCGTCGACCCAGGCAGCCTGGGTGGGGGAGGGGAGGCGGCCGAAGCTGACCAGGGAGACGGCGTGGCCGCGGCCGAGGAGCGCGGCGCTGAGTTCTTCGGTGAACGTCCAGACCCCGCCGACGGTGTCGGTGGTGATCAACAGGCGCATGCGGGTTCCGGATGCATGGTTTGGGCTTCCAGATCGGCGAGGGTGAGCGGATGTTCGCTCTGGATGTCGGAGAAGCCTTTTTCAGCGAAGATGCTGAGGTAGAAATCGTGGGCGCGCTCCCAGGCACCTTCATCGGGCTGGGCGCCGAAGGTTTGCACATATTGCGGGCTGCCGGGAAAGGGGAACATGGGCACGGGTTCGGAGACCCAGACGCCGTTGGCCTTCATGCGGGCCTGCCATTGGGCGACGAGCGCGGGGTCGTCTTCCGGCGTTTTGATGAGGTTGGCCTGGACCCAGGGGATGCGTTGGCGGGCGTAGAGGAGGAGATCGCCGATGCGCTCGGTGGACATCCGGCAATTTTTGTTCATGGCGTCGCGGCCGGCGTCGGTGATGGATTCGACGCCGCACTCGAAGCTGACGGTGTGCGCCTGCGCAAGAAGATCCATGCCGGCCTCGTCCCAAAGGTCGATGCGGGATTGGAAGCCGATGGAGACCGGGCGTTTGGCGATTTCCTGGAGCAGAGTGCGCACGGTTTTGCCGACGCCGAAGATTTCATCGATGAAGTAGATGTAATCGACCCCGCGGCCGATGAGTTGATCGATTTCGGAGAGAACGGCGGGCAGTTCGCGCTCGCGATATTTGTTGCGGAAGAGAGTTTTGTTGCAAAAGGTACAGGCCCAGGGACAACCGCGGGCGAACTCGACTTCCGCCCCCAGGGTGAGGTGGTCGGCACCGTTGTTGGGGAAGATGTGGTGCTTGTGCGCGTGGCGTTCGACGGGGTAATCGGTGTAGTCGAGCGGGCCGAGGAGGCGCATGTCGGTGGCGCCGAGCCCGGGGGATTGGTGGACGGCACCGCCGCGGTCGCGCCAGACGCAGCCGGCAATCATCTCGAAGGGGAGGCTGGCGAGTTGCGGCAGGGTTTGGTCGGGTTCGCCGCGCAGGACGATGTCGGCCCCGGTTTTTTCGAGGGTGGAAAGCGGGGTGGCGGAGCCGTGCGGGCCGATGACGACGGTTTTGGAAGCGCGTGCCGGGCCGGAGCTGAAGCCACGAGTCAGGGCGGCGATCCATTGGCGGGGGACCCGGAGTTCGGGTTGTGGGCAGCGCCAGAAGAGGTAGGAAGGGGCCGTGGGGATCACGAGGAAGTCCTCGCCGAAGCGGTCGAGGCGGGAACGGACCCCCTCGGGGGAGAGGTCTTCCATGAGCGCGTCGACGAGCAGGACATCGTGGCCGGCGGAGCGAAGGAACTCGCGGGCGGAGAGCAGTTCGAGCGGGAAATGGGCGTCGGGGCAACCGAAATAGGTGGATCCTTCGAAGCTCCAGCGCGGATTGACGAGGGCGTATTTCAAGCGACCTCCTCGGCGACGAGATCGTGCGCAGCGGCTTCCTGCACGACCACCTCTTCCCCGGATTCTTCGGCGGCTTCTTCCGCGGGAACACGGTGTTGGCGGATAAGGGCGGTGTTTTCCTGCCAGAAGGTGCGAATGTCTCGGAGGATGTCGTCGAGGCTGTGCCGGGGACGCCAGCCGGTGTCGCGCTCGAGCTTGCCGGTATCTGAAAGATAGAGTGGCTGATCGCCGGGGCGGGTGGAGGCAAAGCGCAGATCGAGCGGACGGCCGAGTTGCGTTTCGATGGAGCGGAGCAGTTCAAGGACGGAGACGGAGCGTTCAAGACCGCCGCCGAGGTTGTAGATTTCTCCGCGGCAGGTGCGGCGATGGGCGCGGGCGGCGAGCATGGCGTCAGTGAGGTCGGCGACGTGGAGGATGTCGCGCACCTGGCGACCGTCGCCGTACACGGTGATGGGGGTGCCGTTGAGGGCGGAATAGAGGAAGTGGGCGACCCAGCCCTGGTCCTCGTTGCCGAACTGGCGCGGGCCGGCGATGCAGCTCATGCGAAAGACGACGGTGGGGAGGTTATAGATGCGGGCGTAGTCGCGGACGTACTGGTCGGCCGTGCCTTTGGAGCAGCCGTAGGGGGAATGGAAATCGAGCTGCTCGGTTTCGTCCACGCCGCGGAAGAGGGGGTCGACGGGGAGGTAGCGAGTCTCGCCGGGGGTGACCGCGACGCCGTGCAGCGAACCGTAGACCTTGTTGGTGGAAGTGAAGAGAAGAAAGGGCTTGCGGGGGGAGCGGCGAGCGGCTTCAAGAACCCGGAGGGTGCCGAGAGCGTTGGTTTCGAAGTCGGCTTCGGGGTCGTCGATGGAGGTGGTGACGGCGACCTGGGCGGCGAGGTGGTAGACCTCGGTGGCATCGCGCATGGCTTCGTGGACATCGCGGCGGTCGCGGACATCGCCCTCGATCATTTCGAGACGGGCACCGGCGTCGCGCAGGGAGTGCAGCCAGGCGACATTGTGCTCGACGCCGCGACGGGAAAGATTGTCGAGGACACGGACGCGGAGGTCGGTTTCCCGGAGCAGGTGCGCGGCGAGATTGGAGCCGACAAAACCGGCTCCGCCGGTGATCAAGGCAGTTTGGGGGAACGCGGTTTGCGCACGCGAAATTTTCATCGATCCATCCCTTCCGCGGTTGGTGTCCGTGCCGGTTCTGTTCGATACACTAAGCGGTCAACCCGTAGGCAGAAAGTTCTTTTAGCATGGTTTCGGCCTTGTCCTCTGCCTCCTGCTCGCGGAGCCAGGCGGCAAGTTCACGGAAGCCTTGCTCGTGGGTCACCTGCGGCTCGTACCCGAGCAGTTTGCGCGCTTTGGAGATGTCGGCGTAGCAGTGGCGGATGTCGCCGGCGCGGAATTTTTCGGTGAGGATGGGCTGCACATCACGGCCCAGCGCGTCGGCGAGGAGTTGGGCGACGCGGCGAATGGTGATCGGCGTGCCGCAACCGATGTTGATGACTTCGCCGTTCGACTCCGGCCGCTCCATGGCGAGGAGGTTGGCGCGTACGATGTCATGGATGCTGACGAAATCGCGCATTTGCTCGCCGTCTTCAAAGACCAGGGGGGTATTGCCATTGAGCATGCGCGAGGCAAACACCGCGGCGACGCCGGTGTAGGGATTGGAGAGCGCCTGGCGGGTGCCGTAGATGTTGAAAAAGCGCAGGGCGGTGACGGGCAGATCGTAGTTGCGCCCGTAGATGAGGCAAAGCTGCTCCTGATCGCGCTTGGAGAGGGCGTAGACGGAGTTGATTTCGGAGGGCTTGGTCTCGTCGGTGGGAACGGGTTTCAGAAGGCCGCCACAGAGTTCACAGGGAAGATCCCACTGCCCGGACCGGAGCTGGGCGGCGGAGCGCACGGGCGGGGCGGCGGGTTGGCCACAGGCGGAGCAGAGGTAGCGGCCTTCGCCGTAGATGGACATGGAGCTGGCGACGATGAGTTTTTCGGGCGTGATTTTGGCGTCGAGCATGGCTTGCAGGAGCTCGGCGGTGCCCTGGGTGTTGACGCTCATGTAGCGGGCGATTTCGTACATGCTTTGCCCGACGCCGACGGTTGCGGCGAAATGGTAGATGACATCGACGCCGGCGAGGACCTCGCGCAGGCGATTGGGGTCGCGAACGTCGCCGACGATGAGTTCGACGGCGGGGGAGAGGTAGTCTGGACGGGCACCGTTGGCGTGGACCTGCGGGGTGAGGTCATCCAGCACACGGACGCTGTGGCCGGCGGCGAGCAGGCCATCGGCGAGGTGGGAACCGACGAAGCCGGCACCGCCGGTGATGAGGATTTGCCTGGATGGACCGTGCGATGGATCGTTCGGGGAACCGTTCAATGGACCGCTTCCTTGATGGCTCATAGGCTACCTACGGTCTCCTCTTGCTCCGATTTCAGCAGAGGGTCGGCCGGAGCGCTAGCGGGCGCGTAGCGATGGACTGCCCAGGACGCAAAGTCGGCGAAATCCTCATTGTTTTTCGGAGGGCTGGTGTGGTGATCTTCAAGGCCCATGTGCCCGGGGGTGAAGCAAAGGGTGAGGGCGACGCGGAAGGGCTCGAGGGCGGACATTTGGCGATCAAACCAGGCTTCGGCGTCGGGGCGAAAGCTGTCCGCCCAGCTTAGGCCGGTGCGGAGGTATTGGACGTTGTGGTCGTGCATCCAGGCCACGGCATCGCCGAGCCGGGGATCTTCGAAATGGAACCACTGGCAAAAGCCGACGGAGCCATCGGTGGGAAAGTGCGAGGCGGCGAGCTTGGGGGTGCCGTCGGCTTTGACCAGACCGAGGTAGTAGTGGCGGTAGTAGGCCGAGCCTTCGGCTTCCTTGTGACGGGTTTCAGCGGGCCAGGAAGGCGGAAGGTCGAAGAGCGAGTACCAATGGATGCGTTCGACGCGGTTTTTCAGAAGCTCCAGGGTGCGGTCGAGACCGAAGCTCTGTACCTCTTCGGCACCGAAGGAGGAGACGCCGACCTCGGTGACCCAAACGGGCTTGCCGGTAACTTCGGAAGCTTCGCGAACGCGCTCGGGCCATTCGGTGAGTTGCCAATGGTTCCAATCGAGCGGAAAACCGTGCACGCCGATGGCGTCGACGAAGTTCATGACGCCCTGCGCGGCCATGTTGCGAAGGAAATCGATATCGCAGGAGGAGACGCCGCCGAGCACGATGGGCAGATCTGGGTTGGCGGCGCGAATGGCCACGGAGGCACGCTTGACCATGTCGGCGAAGCGTTCCCAATTGGGATCGAGCTTGAAGTTCCAATGGGAGAGATTGTTTGGCTCGTTCCACAACACAACGGCTTCAACCATCTTGGGCGGGTCCTCGGGTCCAGCGTTTAGCGACATTTCAGCCACGCCTCCCATGATGTGGATGGGAAGCGTGGATGCACGCACGGGTACAAACCTCAACAAGGATGGATCATACACATTTCGATAGGTAAGTAGAAGCTGAGTTTCGGTTTATTTGTGTGATGAGGTGAAGTTTCCGGGAGGGCGCGGACTGGCCGGAGCGGAGTGGAAGGCTTCCCCGGGGAAGCCTCCCCGGGGAAAGCTGGCTGAAGCGAGACAACTTCCCACAGCCGGACGCTCTCTACCCTTTTGTACTCTTTTGTACGTGCCGTCCGCGAGGAGGCAAAAGGAGGCTTCATGTCTGTTTCCGGTCCGATCGTTGTTGTCACCGGTTCTTCCGCTGGTCTAGGCCGAGCTATCGCGCACGGTTTTGCCAAACGCGGGGCCCGGGTGGCCCTTTTGGCGCGCAACCCGCAGGCACTCGAGGCCGCGGCGAAGGAATGCGAACTGCTGGGCGGGGCCGGGATGGCGATCCCGACCGACGTATCGGATTACGACGCGGTGGAAGCGGCCGCGGCCAAGGTAGAGCGGGAATGGGGACCCATCGATGTGTGGGTCAATGACGCGATGGTGAGCGTGTTTTCGCCGGTCAAGGAGATGGAAGCTTCCGATTACAAGCGAGTGACGGATGTGCTTTACCTTGGATTCGTGCACGGCACCATGGCGGCGCTGAAGCGGATGCTGCCGCGGAACCGGGGAACGATTGTGCAGATCGGATCGGCGCTGTCCTACCGTTCGATTCCGCTGCAATCGGCGTACTGTGCTTGCAAACATGCGATCAACGGGTTTACCGATTCGCTCCGGTGTGAGCTGTTCCACGATAAGAGCGACGTCAAGGTCACGACCGTGCAGATGCCGGCCATGAATACCTGGCAGTTCGATTGGGTGAAGAATCGTATGCCCAACGACCCCCAACCCGTGCCACCTATCTACGATCCGGAGTTGTCCGCGGAAGTTGTCGTGAGGGCCGGTTTCGCGAAATCGCCGCGGCGCGAGTATTGGGTGGGTATGCCGACGGTGGAGGCCATTGTCGGCAATAAGTTTATTCCCGGGCTGCTGGATCGCTACCTGGGCGCGACGGGGTACAAGTCGCAGCAGATCAAGGATACGCCTCGCAATCCAAACGCGCCCAACAATCTGTATGAGTATGTTCCCGGAGCGCACAGCGCCATCGGCAAGTTTACCCGGCGGCAGAAACGAACCAGTATCGAGGTATTCCTCCTGCTGAATCGGAACTGGTTTGTAGCGGGTCTGGCGGCGTTGGCGGCGGGCGGCGTTGTGGCGGCCAAACGCAAAAACGGGTCGTGGTAATGAAGCCGGGGGCGAACATGGACAAATCGCAGAACACGCCGGCAGTCGCGGCCTGTGGAGTGGCGATTGGGACGCTGGTGGCCGTGGCTCTGTTTCAGAGCGGAGCCATCGAACGGCTGCCGGACCCTCCGGGCAAGGTATTCGCGTCTGAACGGATCACCTTGTCCAAGATGGCTCATCCGCTGGGCATTCCGGACAGCTACCTTGGGCTGGGCAGCTATGGCGCGACGTTAACCCTGTTGCTGTTGGCCAACAAAAAAACATGGGCGAGGCGCGCCCTTGGGTTCAAGCTGATGGCGGATGGGGCGGCTGCCGGTTTCAACGCGGTGCGGCAGGTAAAGGCGTTCGGCAAGCTGTGCAGTTGGTGTACGGGAACGGCCCTGGCCACGGGAGTGATGGTGTATGCCGGGCGAAGGGCCGTCGTGAACTCCGCGAAATTCGGGGCTGCGGCGCTGTAGACCGAGTGGGCCTATGGAGGTTGGCTGTATCCTGCCCGGGGTCCCGTGCGTTGTGAGGAGGACGCCAGGGGACAGGCGGCCGCATCGGGAAAACGCGTGCATGCGATCGCATCGGGCGAACACGTGCATGCGATTGCATCGGGAGAACACGTGCATGCGATCGCATCTGGAGAATACGTGCATGCGATCGCATTTGGCCACTCTGGTGGACGAATGGCGTGGGGCCCGGGGTGACACGGCGGTGGTTGCGCACCGGGGCAATCGTGCCTTGCGGACGGGGTACACCGAGCTGGCGGAGTTGGCGGGGCGGTTCTCTGCCGATCTGCGGCTCCGCGGTGTGGGCTGCGGCGATCGAGTGGTGCTTTGGGGGGAGAACTCCGCGGAGTGGATAGCGGCGTTCTTCGGCTGTGCGCTGTGCGGTGCGCTGGCAGTGCCCCTGGATGCGGCGGGGACAACGGAGTTTGCGGAGCGAGTGATTGCGGAAGTCGCGCCGCGGTTGGTGGTGGGCGATCCGGGAGCGCTGGCGCGGCTCGATCCATTGCGGATGGGGGTGCTCGCCGGACCGCCTGTGTGCTTGAGCTTGCCGGAGATGCGGTCCTGGATGCCGCGGGAACCTGATTTCCGGGTGGATCCGGCGGTGGGTTTGGAAACGCCGGTGCAGATTGTGTTTACGTCCGGGACAACGTCGGAACCCAAGGGCGTGGTGCACACCCATCGCAATATCCTGGCCAGCGTGGGACCGATTGAACGGGAGATAGGGAAGAGCAAGCGCTTCCTCGGCCCGTTTCGACCCCTGCGCTTTCTTCATACTTTGCCGCTAAGTCATGTGTTCGGGCAGTTTGTGGGCATGTGGCTGCCGCCGCTGCTGCGGGCCGAGGTGCACCTGGTCGACACGCTGGAACCGGCGCGGCTGGCCGGGCTGATTCGGCGGGAGCGCGTGTCGGTGCTGGTGGCCGTGCCGCGGATTTTGGAGCTTCTGCGGGCGCACCTGGAAGGGCGGTTTCCGGGGCTGGCGGCCTCCGTGGCCGCGAGCGCGGGGAAGGCCGGCGGCGCCGGGGTACCCGCGTGGAAGCGTTGGTGGCGTTTCCGGGCGGTGCACCGGGCGCTGGGCTTCAAATTCTGGGCGCTGATCTGCGGTGGAGCGACGCTGCCGGTGGAGTTGGAGGGCTTCTGGAACGGGCTTGGACTGGCGCTGATTCAGGGCTACGGCATGACGGAGACGGCGGCGCTGGTGACGCTGAACCACCCTTTTCGTGCCGAAAAAGGCACGTTGGGCAAGACCTTGCCCGGGCGCGAGGTGCGGCTGAGCGCGGAGGGTGAAATCCAGGTGCGGGGCGATGTGCTGGCGGCGGGGAGTTGGCGAAGCGGGCAGTTTCAACCGCGGACGGAGGAATGGCTGGCAACCGGCGACCTGGGCTTTCAGGACGCCTCCGGCGCGCTGCGGTTTGCCGGGCGCAAGGGGGAGGCGATTGTGACCGGGGCGGGGCTGAACGTGCATCCGCAGGACCTGGAGGCGGCGCTTCTGGCGCAACCGGGCGTGCGTGGATGTGCGGTGGTGGGGTGCGACACGCCTCGCGGGCCGGAACCGGTGGGGGTCGTGCTGTTCCGCGGGGACGATGCGGCGCTGGGGGCGGTGCGCGAGGGCGCGAACGCGAGGTTGGCGGCGTTTCAGCAGATGCACAACGTTCTGCGTTGGCCGGAGCCGCAAATGCCGTATACCTCGACGGGGAAATTGTTGCGGCGGCAGGTGGCGGCCTGGGCATGCGCGGAAATCGTGGCCACACGTGAGGGTTTTGCCGGGGCTGGGAGCGGAGCGGATCGTCTGTTGGCGCTGATCGGCGAGATCACGCGCGAGCCGGTGCGGGACGGGTCGGGGGAGCAAAGGCTGACCGAGGATTTGCATCTGGACAGCCTGGGGCGAGTGCAGCTGCAATCGGCGCTGGGAGAACGGTTTGGGGTGGAGATCGGCGATGCCGAAATGGCGTCGATCGGGACTTTGGCGTCGCTGCGGAGGCGGTTGGGCGCTCCCCAGAATGGGCAATCCGTGGGGACGGGGGGTGATAGCGGGGTGCTGCCACCGGTTTCGCAGGGCGAGCGCGGCGCCGCCGTGCGGTATGCCCGCTGGCCCTGGAGTGCACCTGTGCGTTGGCTGCGGGCGATGTTTACGGAGGCGATGTTGCGGCCGTTGGTGTGGGCGTTGGCGAGGCCGCGGGTGGAGATGGATGCGGTGTCTGGGACGGCGTGTGGGAGGGTGTCTGGGAGGGTGCGTGGGACGGCGTCCGGGTTGTCCTCCGGGCCGGTGCTGTTCGTTGCAAATCATGTGAATCTCTTCGATTTACCGTTGCTGCTCTATGGGTTGCCGAGGGAGCGGCGCGGGTGGTTGGCCACGGCGATGTCGGCGGAGGTGCTGGCGGATCTGCGAGCGGGGCGCGGGCAGGGCAGCCGGTGGCGGAACCTGTGCGCGCGGGCGGGGTACTGGCTGCTGCTGGGGCTGTTTAACGTGTTTCCGTTGCCGCGGCTTTCGGGGTTTCGGCGAAGCTTTGCGCATGCGGGCGAAGCGCTGGACCGGGGCTATTCCGTTCTTGTGTTTCCGGAAGGCCGGCGAAGCGGGACGGGTAGGCTCCAGCCGTTTCGTCCGGGGATCGGGTTGCTGGTGCGGGCCTCGGGCGTGCCCGTGGTTCCGCTGGCGCTGGCAGGGGTGGGCTCGGAGGCGCGGGAGGACGGGCGGTGGTTTCGCGCCGGGGGCGTTGTGATCCGATTTGGGACACCGCTGCGGTTCGGGGGGAGCGAGTCGCCGGAGGAAATCACCGCTTTGCTGCAGAATGCAGTGGGAAATCTCTGTCGGAGCTGACCTGGTTGCGGTAGTCTACCTTTGCCTAATCTTCGCCTTTTGGGGGATTGGCGGAGCTCGGAACAGGATGGATGATTTCCCAAGACACAAGTCGGCTACCGGTTTGCGCCGGGAGCTGGCAGAGCGAGGTTTGGCGCATGGGGAGCGGCACGGATGCGAGGTCGGATTTGGGCGCACGCCGGCGGTCCTGTATGCCCCGGATGAGGCAGGTGGCCATGGCAATTTCGTTGCGGCGTCTTTTCGCAGGATCCTGGCGGATGCGGGGTGGGCGCGGCGTCTCGGCAAATCGTACACCGGGGGCGAGTACCTTCCGCGACGGGGCGATCGGTGGCGCGGTGAACTGGAATGCGCGACGAGCTCGGATGCCTTGCTAATGAACATTTTCTGTTATCCGGGAGTGCTTCGGCGCGGTGCGGTCTGCGCGCAGATGGATGTGGAGCCGGGGCTGCGTCCGGAGTTTGGCGTGCGGGCGGCGTTGCCGATGCGCGGGGGTGAGATCGATCGGACGGAGATGGATATGCGCTTGGGATCCGGGCCGGGTTCGGCGCTGGTAGAGGCAAAGCTGACGGAAAGTGGGTTCGGAACGGCATCACGGCAGCGTGTGCTGCGGTACGAGGGGGTGGAGGATGTCTTCGACACCGCACTTTTGCCGCGCGCCGGAACCGGCTTCGGGGGGTACCAGATCGTCCGCGGCATTTTGGCCGCCCGACGTTCCGAGGGACGGTATGTCGCGCTGCTGGATGGACGGCGGGAGGATCTGAAAGAGCTTTGTTTGCGGGTGCTCATGGCGGTACGTTGCGCGGAGGATCGCGGGCGGCTGCGGCTGTGTACGTGGCAGGAGCTGGCGGGGTGTTTGCCGCCGGTGTTGCGGAAGTTTTTGGCGGAGAAGTATGGGATCGAGGCGGCGGCTGCGGTGAGCCGGGCCGCTTTGGCGGCTCGAGGTCAGGTTAAGCGAGGTAGGCCTTGAGCCAGGGGTTTTCGGTGTGGGTGAGTTCGCGGGTGGTGCCGTCGAAGATGACCCGGCCTTCGTTTAGGAAAAGAAAGCGGGTGTTGGGGTCGAGACCCTTGTCCGGGATGGTCTCGAGGCGGTTCGTGCTGGAGTTGAAACGATGGGTGGCGAGGGTGAAGGCGTCCTGGAGACGATGGGTGATGAGCAGGGCGGTGGCGCCGGAGACGTCGCGTTGTTTGGCGATCAATTCGATGATGGTGTTGGAGGTGATGGGGTCGAGGCCCCCCGTGGGTGAATCGTAAAGGAGAAGTTCGGGACGGCTGACGATGGCGCGGGCGATGGAGACCCGGCGGCGCATACCGCCTGAGAGTTCGGAGGGAAATTTGTCGAGGGTGCGCTCGAGTTCGACGAAGCGGAGGGCTTCAAGGACGCGTGTGCCGATTTCGGGCGCGGCAACTTTGTCTTCACGGAGGCGGTAGGCGACGTTGTCTTCGACATTCATGGAGTCAAACAGCGCGCTTTCCTGAAAGACCATGCCGATGCGGGCGCGGAGAGCGAACATCTCGCGATCGGTGAGATCGGCAAGATTTCGGCCGAAGATGCGAACTTCGCCTGTGTCGGGCCGCAAAAGGCGGTTGGCGAGCTTGATGAGAACGCTTTTGCCGCCGCCGGCAGGGCCGAGAAGTACACGGGTTTCGCCGCGGGCTACTCGGAAGCTGACGTCCTGGAGGACGGGATCGCGATCAAAGGTGATACAGACGTTGCGAAATTCAATGACGGGTAGGTCGTTTGAGGAGGGGAGGAGAGGTTCCGTGCGGGAATGGGGCATGCGTACCAGCTTTATCGGCCGTAGATGCCGATCATCATTTTGGTGACGAGGGTATCGACGATGATGAGCAGGACGGAGGAGGTGACCACGGCCTGCGTGGTGGCTTTGCCGACGCCGCGGGTGCCGCCGGTGGTGGACAGGCCGTAGTAGCAACCGACGGTGGCGATGATGAAGCCGGAAAAGAGCGGCTTGACGAGGCCTTCGACAATGTCGCCGGGACGAAGGCCATTGAGCGCGTTGTGGAAGAAAGCGGCGCTGCTTTGTTTCAGCAAGGTCACGGTGACAAGGGCACCGCCCGCGATGCCTACGGTATCCGAGATGATGGTGAGAAAGAAAAGCATGGTGACGGTGGCGATGATGCGGGGAGTGACGAGTTTGCGGACAGGGTCGGTGCCGAGGGCGCGCATGGCGTCGATCTGCTCGGAAACCTTCATGGAGCCGAGTTCGGAGGCCATGCCGGAGGCGTTGCGACCGGAAACCATGAGGCCGGTCAGCACGGGACCGAGCTCTTTGATCATGGACAGCGCGACGAGTTTGCCGGTGAGGTTCACGGCGCCGAACTGCTTGAGGGTCGTGGTGGATTGGAGGGTCAGCACGGCGCCGGTAAAGAAGCCGGCGAGGATGACGATGGGAACGGAGCCGACGCCGATGGAGTCGAGTTGAATAAAGGTGTCGCCGGTGTAGTGCGGGGCGGAGAAGATCGCGGCGAGGGCTCTGCCGGTGAGCAGCGAGTAGTCCTGCACCGAGGTCACGATGCGTTTTGCGTAGGCGCCTGGAGAAACTAGGGTCATTCAACTCGCCAGAGCATGGCTCCGTTGTTGCGGGATGGAGGGTTGCTGTTTCCTAGCGGAAACGGCCTGGGTACGGTCTGCGAACGCCATGCGCAGCGGACACGGCTCTCGTGGTGAGGGTAACAGATGGAGTGCGGGCGGAGGTTTCGGTGGAAGCGGCACGGCGGGGTGAGGTGCGAGACTACGGTATGGGCGAGACGATGTGGGCGGCCGTGCTGCACGGGAAAGAGGACCTGCGCAACGAGCGCGTTCCGATACCGGAAGCCGGCCGGGGGGAGCTTCTGCTGCGGGTGGATGTGGCGCTGACCTGCGGGACCGACCTGAAGGTGTTCCGGCGAGGCTACCACGCGAAGATGTTGACAGCCGGAGGGCTGTTTGGGCACGAGATAGCGGGGACGGTGATCGAAGTCGGAGCCGGGGTAGAGCGATTCCGGGTGGGCGACCGGGTGGTGCCGCTGAACTCGGCACCCTGCGGGATGTGCTTTTTTTGCGAGCACGGGCAGGCGAATCTTTGCGACGATTTGCTGTTCAATAACGGGGCTTATGCGGAATATCTCCGGGTGCCGGCGCGGATTGTCGAAAAGAACACGCTCGCGGTGCCGGACGGCATGCGGATGGAGCATGCGGCCTTGACGGAGCCGCTGGCCTGCGTCATGCGTGGTTTGGAGGAGTCCGGGGCGCGGGCGGGCCAGACGGCTATTGTTTTGGGAGCGGGGCCGATCGGGCTGCTTTTCATTCATGCGGCTTCGCTGATGGGTCTGGGTACGATCGCGGTGGTGAAGCGCCGGGACCAGGTGGACACAGCGCGGTCGCTGGGGGCGGAGCAGGTGGTGCGCGTCGGAGAGGTGGACGACCCCGTGGCGGCGGCACGCGCGCTGACACCCGGCGGCCGCGGGGCGGACGTGGTGTTTGAAGCGGTCGCGACAACGGAAGCGTGGCAATGGGCGGTTTCGATGGCGCGCAAGGGCGGGGTCGTGAATTTGTTTGGAGGGCCGCCGGCGGGGACGACGGTGGCGCTGGACACGAATTTGTTGCACTACTCGGACCTGACGTTGAAGGCGAGCTTTCACCACACGCCGGCGACGGCGCGGGCGGCGTTTGGGTCCCTGGCCTCGGGACGCTTTCAGTGCGAGACCTTTTTGACCGGAGCCGCGTCTTTGACGGAGGTGCCGGAGGTGTTTAGGGGTATGTTGACTCGTCCCGCGGAGGGAATCGCCCCGGACATCAAGACGGCCGTGTATCCGCACGGTGTGCCTGGAGTTACGGCGGCGCGGCAACACAGGGGAGAGAGGTGACTCCCGCATGAGCACGACTGCGTGCACGCCGAGAGAAGAGGCTTTTGCATCGAGCGCACCGAGGGCACCGAGCGCACCGGGAGCAGCCGGCGCACCGGGGGCAGCCGGCGCACCGGGGGCCTCGGGGGCCTCGCTCGAGGGTGCACCGGAGCTCTACCGGACACCCGCGACCCGGCCGACACAGGCGGAAGCGGGGGCGTGGTGCAAACGCCTGGCAGAGACGCACTACGAGAATTTTCATGTAGCTACCTTCTTTTTGCCGCCGAGATTGCGTCCGCATTTCTACAGCCTGTACGGGTTTTGCCGGACTTCGGACGATCTGGGCGATGAGGTGGGAAGCACGGAATTGGCCACGCGGCTGCTGGCGGAGTGGCGGGCAATGCTGCATGAGTGTTTTGCGAAGCCGGAGTGCTCGCGGCACCCGGTGTTTGTGGCGCTGCAGCCGACCCTTGCGGCGTGCAGCCTGCCTCGCGAGCCGTTTGACGACCTGATCAGCGCGTTTGAAGCGGACCAGGTGAAGACCCGGCACGAATCGCTGGGATCGTTGGAGGTGTATTCGCGGTATTCGGCAAATCCTGTCGGGCGGCTGGTGCTTCTCGTGAGCGGGTACCGCGACCCGGAGATGATGCGGCTTTCCGATGAAATCTGCACGGGGTTGCAACTGGCGAATTTTTACCAGGACGTGGTTTCGGACTGGGCCGAGCGTGGGCGTCGCTACTTGCCGGGAGACATTATGGCGCGTTACGGTGTCACCGATGACCAGATCGCGGCGAGGCGATTCGATGCGAAATTCCGTGCCATGATGGAGTTCCTGGTGGACGATGCGCGAGCCCGGCTGAGGCGTGGGGAGCGCCTCGCGACGCTTGTGGAGCGCGATCTAGGGAGCACGCTGGAGCTGTTTGCCAAAGGCGGACACGCGATTCTGGATGCGATTGAGGCGGGGAACTACAACACGTTGCGGGCTCGCCCGGCAGTGAGCAAGACGGCAAAACTGCGCCTGCTGGGGGGTGCCCTGGTGGGCAAGGTGCGGTCGGCGATACCGCCGCGGGTACGACCGGCATGAGGGCGAACCGCACAGCGGAATTGGCCCAGGCGTATGCCCATTGCCGCAGGGTGGCACGGCGGGAAGCCAAGAACTTTTATTGGGCTTTCAGGGTGCTTCCACGGCACAAGTCCGATGCGATGTGCGCCGTGTACACGTTTATGCGCAAGGCGGATGACCTTGCCGACGACGAGTCGATTTCGGTGGAGGAGCGGCGTTTGGCGATGCAGGCCTGGACGGAGGCGTGGATCCGGTCGCGGACAGAAGCGCCCAGCCAAGGGGCGGATCCATTGTTTCTCGCCGTGAATGATGTGCAACGGCGTTTCGGCATTCCGGTTGCGCTGCTGGAGTTGTTGGTGGCGGGAACGACGCTGGATTTGCAGGAGACCCAGGAGAACGTCAGCGTGGTCCAGGCGGGAGAGCCGGGGGCGGCGTTTCAGGTGTACCAGAGCTTTGAAGGGCTGTACCGTTACTGCTTCCTGGTGGCGTCCGTGGTCGGGTTGGTGACCATACGCATTTTCGGGTACAGCGATCCGCAGGCCGAGGTGCTGGCCGAACGCACCGGGGTCGCGTTTCAGTTGACGAACATCTTGCGCGATGTGCGGGAGGATGCCGAGCGGGGACGGGTGTATCTGCCGATGGACCAGCTGCGGGAGAACGATGTGAGCCTGGAGCAGCTTTTGGGGGCTGCCGCGGGAGGGCCGGCTGCCGCGAACCTGCAGCGATTGATGGGGCGCGAAGTGGAACGGACGCAGCTGTATTATGCTTCCGGCGACGCTCTTCTGCCGCTCATCGACAGGGACGCCAGGCCGGCGATGCGTGTGCTGTTGACGATTTACCGTCGGCTGCTGGAAAGGATCGCGGCGGACCCCTCGGCGGTGTTTTCGCAACGTGTGGCGGTGCCGACGGCGGAAAAGCTGGCGATTTTGGGGCGCGGTGTGGCTGGGTCGCTGGGGGCGCGGTGGCTTTGAGGGCGATGTGGCTTTGAGCGCGGGGGAGGGAGCGGCGGTCGGGAATCTCCGCAAGCGGGCGGACGTGTTGGTGATCGGCGCGGGGTTGGCCGGGCTGGCAGCGGCCGTGGCGCTTTCGGGGGCAGGCGCGCGGGTGACGGTGCTGGAACGGAAACCGTACGTGGGAGGCAGGGCGTATTCCTACCCCCACCCGGCGCTTGAAGAGGAAATCGATTCGCAGCACGTGATGCTGGGTTGCTGTACCAACCTGGTGGACCTGTGCCGGTTGAGCGGCGCGGACGGGTTTGTGCGCTGGTACGACCGCATTCCGTTTCTGGAGCCCGCGACGGCGAAGCACCGGGTGCGGGCAAGCTGGGTCGGGCCGGGTGGGCTGCCGGCGCCGCCGGGGGCAAGTTGGAACTTTTTGCGAGCGCCCATGCTGGGGGCAAAGGACAAGATTGCGGTGGTGCGCGGTGTGTCGGACTTCCTTCGGGGGTATCCGGCCGACGATGCGGAACCGTTTTCGACGTGGCTCGGGCGCATGGGGCAGACCCCTTTGGCGGTGAAACACTTTTGGGAACCGATTGTGCTGGCGACGATGAACGATACGTTTGAGCGGTGCTCGACGCGGTATGTGGGCAAGGTGGTGCATGAGACCCTGCTGCGCAACCAGGAGGGGGGGCGGCTGGGGATCCCGGTGCAGCCGCTTTCGACGTTTTACGATGCATTTGCGAAGTTGGCGGAGCGGCAGGGGGCGGCTTTCCGGTTGCGAGCGGGCGTCGAGCGGCTGGAACGAGCCGAGGACCGTGTGGGCTGGCGGGCTGTTCTGAGCGATGGCGGATGGGTGGAAGCACGGCAGGTGATCCTGGCGCTGCCTTTCGAGGGCACGGCAAAACTGCTTGGGACGGCGCCGGCCACGGCGGGGAGTGCACGGGTTTGCGAGGATCTGAAGCAGTTTTCCCATGCGCCGATCACAACGATTCACCTGTGGTTTGAGCAAGCCGTGACCGCGATGGAGCACGCGGCGCTGCTGGATACGCGGATCCAGTGGATGTTCAACAAAACAGCGATTCGGCGGTGTGCTTCCGGGGTTGGGGGAGGGACTGGGCAAGAGGCTGGGCAGTACATGGAACTGACCATCAGTGGATCGTTCGCGGAGTTGCGCATGGGGCGCGAGGAGATCTTGCGGTCGGCGCTGGAGGAGCTTGCGAGTTTTTTCCCGGCGGTGCGGGGTGTGCGGCTGGTGAAGTCCGGTGTGCTGAAAGAGGCGCGGGCGACGTTTTCGGCGAAGCCGGGGCTGGATAAATTTCGGCCGCTTGGCGACGCGCCGGGGGATGGACTCTTTCTGGCGGGGGATTGGACGCGCACGGGTTGGCCTTCGACGATGGAGGGCGCGGTGCGCAGCGGACGGCTGGCGGCCGAGGCTGCCGTGCGGGCGAATGGCGGAGATTTGTCGGCTCTTACGGCGGATCTGCCCGCGGCGGGGCTGATGCGGTTGCTGGTGTAGGGCAGATTGTTCATTAAAGATGGGGCGGGTGTTGAGGCTGGCCCCAATGCTTGGACTGGATCGGCTTCATCTCGTGCAGCCAGAAGTTTTCGCCTGGTTTGCGATGTGGAGCGAGGAGCTTGAGCAATTCGGTACGCGCCATGATTGGAGCCAGCAGGAGGTACATAAAGCCTCCCCAGGGGTGACTGTGACCACCAGGTGAAGGGGAAAGCAAAGACAGAACCGGGAGGGCTAGAGCGGACAGGAAAAGGACGCCGACCGACCAGTTCCAGGCTCTGGAACGTAGCCGCTCGTACTGTTTTGTCTGCTCGCAGGCAGGCCAGCGTTCGTCCATCAGCCCGCGGCGGATCGCGTTTCTTCCGGCGAGAATGGCCCAAATCGAAAAAGCCATGGGAAGGGCCAATGTGCAGGCGAAAAGGACCACTTTGCCCGTGGCGGGGGAGGGTGTGTGGCCGAATTTGCTGAAAGCGAGTATCCACACGAGGAGAAAAGGCAACGGCGCCGCGCCGCCGAGCGAGAGAGCCACGAGACGATCCAAGGTAAACCGCTCTTCCAATTTCATGCGAGAAGCTTACGCCAGGTTCAAGCCTGGGAGCGGTTTGAAATGGACGCAGCCTCTCAACGCGACGCAGAGCGCACAGCAGATCCAGCGCTTCGCTCAGGAGGACAATTCTCGTTAAACCCTGCACATTTATAGGAAAAAGTGTATAGGAACAGTGGTCTAAGCCGATTTTGCGGCTGGTCCGATTCGAATGAATTCACACAAGGTGCGAAGAACAGACAACAGCAAAAGCAAACGCAGATTCCCTTCGCGAAGGACAACAAAGAAACGAAGCATACGATCAACGGCTGCTACGTTCAATGAGACAGCAGGACGACGCCGACGGTGACGAAGCTGACGGCGAGCCAGCGGCGGCGGTCTACGTTTTCGCGGAGGAAAAGCTTGGCGACTACGGCGTTGCCGATGTAGTTGAGGGCGGCGATGGCGGGGGCGGCGAGGGAGAGATCGACGACGCTGACGGTATAGAGCATGGCGAAAAAGTTCAGCGCCATGAAGAGAGCGCCGGCAACGAAGCGGGGGCTGCCGCACACGCTGCGAGCCACGCCGGCCAGGCCCCTTTGCTGGCGGATGAGGCCCAGGTCGCCCAGGCTGTGCATGGCGGAGGCGATGAGGCACTCGCCGAGGATGGCGAGCGTGGCCACGGCAGCGATGGAGGACCAATCGCGAAGGAGGTGCGGGCTGTGGGTGGGCATGGCCATCAAAGCAGATCTCCCGATCCGGTGACGTCGGAAGGTGTGCAGGACGACGCTTTCCCTCGAGGATCAACGGCGCGAGCAGCCTTTCTTCGCTCCCCAACCGTAGGAGAACTGCCAGGGGGTCCCGGCCCTGCCTCCATCACCTCGAGCTCGGGTACTGGTTCGTGCGGCGTTCCGATGTTTGCCCGATGCCTGGGCATTTCGTCGGAGTTGGGCGCGAGTTGGGGCAGGGTGTTGTCCCCTGTTCGCGGCGGTCCGTTTGCGACGAAACCCACGGCACAAACAATGAGTGCGATCCCTGCCCAACGCATGCCGGAGAGTTGCTCGCGCAGCCAAAAGCGGCTGAGAAGCGCTACCACGACGTAGCCGAAGGCGGTGGCGGGCATGACGAAGGTGAGGTCGGCCCAGCTGAGGGCGGTCATGTAGGAGGCGAAAAAGCCGATGAGGAAAACGATGCCCAGGACGACATAGCCGTTGAACAGCGCGTGCCAAAGGCGCCCGAGGTGGTGGAGGTCGACGGGACCGACCTCCGACATGCCGCGGGAGAGCAGGGAATCACCGACCGACGCGGTAAGCATGACCAGCACAAGCACGGCATATTGGGAGCTTTTTAGGCGGTGCGCCATGGTCTGGACCCCTGATCGCCGTCTTGGTTTAGGCCTCCGCGATGGGCATGGGCGAGGCGCATCGGGGCAGGGAATCGGAGCGCTCTAAAAGCGTGACTCCACCGTGGGTTCGAGCGGCGGGAGGTGCCAAAGGATGTTTTCGAGAAAGAAAAAAGCGGCCGGCATGTGAGGCCAGCCGCTCCCCTTCAGGCTTTCGTCAAGCGTTCATGCTGACGGATTCCTGATCGCGCAAGGCATTTTCTTCCTTGGATTTGCGCACCATGGCATAGCGTTCTTTGCGAAGCTTCATGAAGCTTTTGGCTTCGACGTAAAGACGGGGTACATCGCGGTTGACGATGGCCTTCCAAACGACACGGGCGGCCGCCTTGGGACGGAAATAATATTCGTCGTAGAAGCGATGCACCATTTCCATGACGTATTCGGTGGGCAGCCCGGGGTATTCGATGTGGGCCATCTGATGGCCGCCGTGGTCGTTCATGCCCTTGTTGGTGATGTAGCCGTTTTTGTCGGCGAAATCGTAGAACTCGGTACCGGGATAGGCATGCGCGATGGAGACCTGGACGGTTTCGCAATCCAGGGTTTTGGCGAAGTTGATGGTGTTGCGGATCGATTCCTTGGTCTCGCCGGGCAGACCGAGGATGAAGTCGCCGTGGATGATGAGGCCGAGGTCGTGGCAATCCTTGACGAAATCGCGGGCACGCTCGACGGTTGCACCCTTTTTGATGTTTTTGAGGATTTGGGGATCGCCGGACTCGAAACCGACGATCAGCAGACGGCAGCCGGCTTCCTTCATGGCCTTCAGGGTTTCGCGGTCTGTGGTGACGCGCGATGTGCAGGACCAGGTGATGCCGAGCGGCTTGAGCTTGGAGCAGAGCTCAACGGTGCGGACCTTCTGAATGTTGAAGGTGTCGTCATCGAAGAAGAACTCTTTGACGTGTGGGAAGTTTTCCTTGGCCCACTTCATCTCGGCGGCGACGTCATCGGTGGAGCGCTTGCGCCAGGCATGGCCGGAGAGGGTTTGCGGCCAGAGGCAGAAGGTGCACTGCGCCGGGCAGCCGCGGGTGGAGTAGAGCGAAATGTACGGGTGCAGCAGAAACGGGACGTTGTATTTGGTTACGTCCATGTCGCGCTTGTAGATTTTGGTGGCCCAGGGCATGGCGTCCAGATCGTCCACTTGCGGACGGTCCGGGTTGTGCTGGATGATGCCGGTTTCCGGGTCTTTATAGCTGATGCCGAGGATTTCGGGCATCGGCTTGCGGTTGGCGAACTCCACGACGGTGTAGTCGAACTCGCGGCGGCAGATGAAGTCGATGGCTTCACACTCATTCAAAGCGCGGTCGGGGTCGGTGGTGACCGGGGGGCCAACGAACGCGATTTTGATGGCCGGATTGGCGGCCTTGATGGCACGCGCGAGACCGTGGTCGCCGCTCCAGCCTACGGTGGAGGTGAAGAGCACAAGGAAATCGAAGCTCCTGGCGGTCTCAATGACCTCGCTGGCCGAAACATGGTGTGGGGGCGCATCCAGCAGCTTCGAACCTTCCAGCAGGCCGGCAGGATACGCGAGCCAGACGGGATACCAGTAGGATTCGATTTCGCGGGTGGCGGGCCAGCGGGAGCTGGCGCCTCCATCAAAGTTTTCAAACGAGGGTGGGTTCAAAAGCAGCGTCTTTAACGGAGCCATATCGCTCACAAGTTTACCACCCGGAGAGGACGGGTGCGGCGCGAAAGCGGCAGCGGGACCCAGTGGAGGAAGGGGCTGGAACCGGATGGTGGACGAGGGGATGCGTTCGGGAATTAGAGATAGACGAGCAAGGGCGGGGGCAGCAGCAAGGCAGACGCGGATTGCGTTCGGGAATGACAGACCAGCAGAAGCAGAAGCAAGAGCAGAAGCAAGAGCAGAAGCAAGAGCAGAAGCAAAAGCAGAAGCAGAGGCAGAAGCAGAAGCAGAAGCAAGAGCAACAGCGACAGCAGGTTCCCTTCGGGAATGACAGACAGAAAAGCAACAGCAAAGGCAG
>CAXTBI010000048.1:16088-24879 GCA_964242195.1 uncultured Acidobacteriaceae bacterium | reverse complement strand
CCTTCGGGAATGACAGACAGAAAAGCAACAGCAGAGGCAGCAGCAGCAGCAGCAGAGGCAGAGGCAGCAGCAAGAGCGACAGCAGGTTCCCTTCGGGAATGACAGACAGAACAGCAACAGCAACAGCAGCAGCAGAGGCAGAGGCAGCAGCAGCAGCAGCAGAGGCAGAAGCAGAAGCAGAAGCGACAGCGAGTTCCCTTTGGGAATGACGGACGGAAAAAGCAGCAGCCGAGGCGGTGGCGGAGCTGTGTCTGTCTGGATTTCTCGGGGAGCGACTAGAGTGGGGGTGTGCGTACGATTGATTCCAAGCTGCTGCTGATTTCGTTGCTGGTGGCCCTGGGTGTGGCGGCGGCGGTGGCCAGTTCGCTGGCGCGGTCGGTGCGGTTCAAGCGGCTGTTGCTGAGTGAGCATCGCAGCCGGGCGGAGACCTGGAAGCTGCTGGCCTGGATCTGTGTGCCGTTGGCGCTGGGTGTGTGGATCCGGGTGCGGGTGCCGAATTTTCTGGCGGCGGATATTTCGCTGGAGGCAACGGCGCTGCTGGGTTTGCTGCTGGGTCCGGCGGATGCGGCGCTGGGGGGGGCGGCCCTGGCGTTGCCGGCGCTGGGCCATCATGAATGGCTGACGCTGCCGGTGAACGTGGGGGTGGCTTGCCTGTTTGGGACCTTTCGGCGATTTGCGGACCCGGAGACGATCTGGTCGTTTTCGCCGCTGGTGGATTTGAGCCTGTACCGTTGGCTGCGGCGTTTGCGGCGGCGGCCTCATTTAGACCGGCAGATTTCGCTGTTGTTGCTGCTGATGGCCACGCAGCTGGCCGCCAGTGAGCTGTCGCGCTTCCAACCGCGTCGCTATTTTGCGCTGCATTCGGCGGTGTGGTGGACGCAGCTGCTGGTTTGTATCGGCACACCGGTGATTGTGGGCATACCACTGAAGATCTGGAACGCGGTGCGGATTGAGCGCAAGTTGGAGGAGCAGAGCCGGCTGTTGCTGGAGGCGAGGCTGGATGCGTTGCAGCGGCAGATCAATCCGCATTTTTTGTTCAATACACTGAACTCGATCGCCTCGCTGATCCGGTCGGAGCCGGAGCTGGCGCGGGAGATGATTGTGAAGCTGGGGCGCATTCTGCGGACGCTGCTGCGGGAGCGCGACGCCTTTGTGCCGTTGGAGGAGGAACTCCAGTTTACCGATGATTACCTGGATATCGAGGTGATTCGGTTCGGTGACAAGCTGCGGGTGGTGAAGGAGATTTCAGATGAGGCCCTGGCGATGGAGGTGCCGAGCATGCTGCTGCAGCCCTTGATTGAGAACAGCATCAAGCATGGGTTGGAGCCGCGGATTTCGGGGGGAACGGTGACGCTGCGGGGGCGGATGCAGGGATCGCGGCTGCTGCTGGAGGTGGAGGACGACGGCGTGGGGATGAGCCCGGACGGGACGCCGGCGACGGGGGGCGGGAGGGACGCGGGGGGGCCGGGACGCGAGGGGTTCGGCATCGGCATGAGCAATGTGCGGGAGCGGGTGGGTGTGCTGTATGCGGAGGAGGGCGAGGTGGAGGTGGAGAGCCGGCCGGGGCGGGGGACGCGTGTGCGGCTGCTGTTGCCGGTGCTGCGCCGGGAGCTGGCGGGGCTGCGCAGCGGACGCGGGCAGGAGACGTTGGCGGGGGCTTCGGATGTCGCCCGGGAGGAAGCCGCGCGCGTGGATGCCCCTACACGATAGCGCGACGACCGTTTGCTAGAATGAGCCCGGCGAGGGCGTGTTGGCGGAACTGGTTGAGACGATTCTGGGGACCCGCGGCGATGTGGTGGCGGTGGACCGCAGGGTGCGTTTGGAAGACCGTTTGGAGCACCGCGTGGCGGGTTCGGGTTCGTGGCGAGCGGGTTCCGGGCGAGGGGTAGGGATGGGAAGGCGGAGGCAAGCGATGACGGAGATTGTGGGGATACGGGCGCGGGAGATTTTGGACAGCCGAGGAAATCCGACGGTGGAGGCCGACGTGATCCTGGAGGATGGCGTGCGTGGCCGGGCCGCGGTGCCGAGCGGTGCGTCGACGGGGGAGCACGAGGCCGTGGAGCTGCGCGACGGCGACAAGGAGCATTACGGGGGCAAGGGCGTGCTGGGGGCGGTGGAGAACGTGGAGACGATCCTGGCGCCGGAACTGAAGGGGATGGATGCCAGCAATCAGCGGCTGATCGATGCCACGATGCTGTCGGTGGATGGAACGGAGAACAAGGGCAGGCTGGGGGCCAATGCGATTCTGGCGGTTTCGATGGCGTGCGCGCGGGCGGCGGCTGAATCGCTGGGGCTGCCGCTGTACCGCTATCTGGGCGGGGTGAATGCGTGCCTTTTGCCGACGCCGATGATGAATATTCTGAATGGCGGCGTGCATGCGGATAACAACGTGGACTTTCAGGAGTTCATGGTGATGCCGGTGGGCGCGGAAAGCTTTTCCGATGCGCTGCGCTGGGGCACGGAGGTGTTTCATACGCTGAAAGGGGTGTTGAAGAAGCGCGGGTACAGCACGTCGGTGGGCGATGAGGGTGGGTTTGCGCCTTCGCTGAAGTCGAACGTGGAAGCCATCGAAGTGATTCTGGAAGCGATCGAGCTGGCGGGCTACAAGGCCGGCGATGAAGTTGCGATTGCGCTCGATCCGGCGGCGAGTTCGTTTTATGACAAGGGCAAGGGCAAGTATGTGTTTTCGAAATCGGACAAGAGCGAGAAGACTTCCGAGCAGATGGCGAGCTATTGGGAGAGTTGGACGCGGCAGTACCCGATTGTGTCGCTCGAGGATGGCCTGGATGAGAACGATTGGGCTGGATGGCGTTTGCTGACGGACAAGATCGGCCACAAGGTGCAGCTGGTGGGCGATGATCTTTTTGTGACGAACACAAAGATGTTGCAGCGCGGGATTGAAGAGGGCGTCGCGAACTCGATTCTGGTGAAGGTGAACCAGATCGGGACCATCTCCGAGACGCTGGATGCGATTGAGCTGGCGCGACGCAATGGGTATTCGGCGATTATTTCGCATCGGTCGGGTGAGACGGAGGATACGTTTATTGCGGACCTGGCGGTGGGCACGGGCGCGGGGCAGATCAAGACGGGGTCGGCTTCGCGTACGGATCGGATTGCGAAGTATAACCAGCTGCTGCGGATTGAGGAAGAGCTTGGCGGGGCGGCGTTGTTTTTGGGGCGTACGGCTGTGAATTGCGCGGAGTGAGTAGCTGTAAATTCAAATGCGTCGACAGTTGGGCCCTGCCATGATTGTTTCTTTTGGCAACAAGGAGACGGAACAGTTCAGTTCAGGAGAGCGTGTTCGGGCGTTTGAGAGCATTGAGCGAATGGGGCGATTGAAGCTGAATCGATTGAAAGCGGCTCATGCGCTTGCCGACATGGCGAACCTGCCGGGAAACCGCTTCGAACGACTCAAGGGTGACCGGGAAGGGCAATGTAGTATCCGCATCAATGATCAGTGGCGTATCTGTTTTAATTGGGACGCCGAAGCACAAGGATTTGCGAACGTGGAGCTAGTGGATTACCACTGAGGTGGCCGATGACACAGACGGTTTTTCATCCTGGGGAGCATATACGGGAAGAGCTGGAGGCTTTGGGTATGCTCCCGGCGGTGCTTGCAGCGCGACTGGGGGCGAGTTCGGAACAACTTACCGCTGTGCTTGAGGGCAAGGGAAACGTAACGGCAGAACTGGCGATGCGGTTGGGACATTTCTTTGGGACGTCTGCGCAGTTCTGGCTGAACCTCCAGGTGTTGTTCGATCTGGAGGTTGCCCGGCAGATGCACGGGGCCGAGATCGAGCGGCTGCCGACTCTTCAGGCGGCCTGAGTCTCGGCTAGCGGTGAGGACGATTCGCATCTAAAGATTTTCGTTCGGGGACTGTGAGCTTCACCGGAGCTTGTTATTGTCAAAGGTATGGCTAAGGGGCCGGTTCTGCTGACGATTCTGGATGGTTGGGGTTTTCGCGCGGAGACGCGTGGGAATGCGATTGCGCTGGCGCGCAAGCCGACGTATGACATGCTTTTGCGCGAGTATCCGAACACGCTGATTCGGGCGAGTGAGCATTTTGTGGGGCTGCCGGATGGACAGATGGGCAACTCCGAAGTGGGGCATTTGAACTTGGGGGCGGGCCGCGTGGTGCGGATGGATATATCGCGCATCGATGCGGCGATTGCCACGGGTGAGTTTTTTGAGGACCCGACGATTGTGCGGGCCATGGACGTCGCGGCGCCGGACGGCCAAGCGCTGCACCTGATGGGGCTTGTGTCGGATGGTGGTGTGCATGCGCACCAGCGGCATCTTTGGGCGCTGTTGCGCATGGCCGCGATGCGCGGGTTGACGCGGGTGTATGTGCATGCGATTACGGATGGACGCGACACGATGCCGACCTCGGGTGTGGGGTATCTGGAGCAGCTGCGGGCGAAGTTTGCGGAGTACGGCGTGGGCCAGCTGGCGAGTGTGAGCGGGCGCTATTTTGCCATGGACCGCGATTTGCGCTGGGAAAAGGAGCATAAGGCGTTCAACGCGATGGTGCGCGGGCGGGCCGAGGGTGGAGCGTATATCGACGCGATCGAACGGGTGCGGGAGTGCTACAACAATGGCGTGACGGATGAGTTCGTGGAGCCGTTTGTTTGCGTGGATGACGGGGGTGAGCCGATTGCGCGCATCGGCGATCGCGATGCGGTGATTTGTTTTAACTACCGTTCAGACCGGGTGCGGCAGATTACGCGGGTGCTGGCGCGGCGCAGCGGGTTGACGAAGAGCGCGGGGATCGAGTTGCCGAAAGCGGCGGAATTGGAGCTGGAGATTCCGCGCGAGGAGTGCCCGGCGGACCTGCATTTCGTGACGATGACGCAATACGATCCGAAGTTCACGCTGCCGAGGATCGTTCCGCCGGAGAGCATGGACAACCTGCTGGCGAACGTGATGGCAAAGCATGGATTGCGGAATTTGCGGGTGGCGGAGACGGAAAAGTATGCGCATGTGACGTACTTTTTCAATGGCGGGATCGAGACGCCGTTCCCTGGGGAAGACCGCGAGTTGGTGCAATCGAAAAAGGTGGCGACGTATGATTTGGCACCGGAGATGTCGGCGGAGGGGATTGGCGATATTGTGGAGCGGCAGCTGGGGGATCGGGCGTTCGATGTGGTGATCGTCAATTTTGCGAATGCGGATATGGTGGGGCATTCGGGCAAGATGGAGCCGACGGTGAAGGCGGTGGAAGCGGTGGACGCGCAGCTGGAGCGGGTGTACCGGGCGGTGCGGGCGGCGGGTGCGAGCTGGATCATCACGGCGGATCATGGCAATGCGGAGACGCTGATCGATCCGGCGAGCGGTGGGCCGCACACGGCGCACACGACCAATCCGGTGCCGTTTCTGCTGGTTTCGGAGGCGGGCCGGAAGGTGGGTTTGCGTGAGGGTGGATCGTTGCGGGATATATCGCCCACGATGCTTGGGCTGTTGGGATTGGATTTGCCGGCGGAGATGACGGGCGGGGATTTGCGGGTGGTGTGAGGCGTGAATTGCCGGACAGCACTTTGCAACTTAAGACGCAGATTCCCTTCGGGAACGACAACAAAAGAAGTGCCGCCTTTGCGGTGTTCTTATCGAAGATCGCCGCTTCCGATATCGGCGAAGCAACGAGATGCGATGGGTGAGGGACGTTGGGTATTGTTGATTGCCAGTGAGCTGGGCGGCACGGAGTCGGTTTCGGACCGTGCGATGGAACGGCTGGTGAATGCGATCAAGGAAGAGGGGTACGAGGTGGTGCGCACCTCTACGCCCGAGGACGGGTTGTCGTTGGTGAATTCGGACCCTTCCTACAGTGCGATTTTGCTGGATTGGGATTTGGAGGGCGACAACCAGTTTGCCGAGCATGCGGCGCTGCAGATATTGCGCGCGGTGCGGCGGCGCAACAAGAAGATTCCTATTTTTCTGATTGCGGATCGAACGCTGGTGAGCGAGTTGCCGCTGGAAGTGGTGCGGCAGGTGCACGAGTACATTCACCTGTTTGGGGATACGCCGGCGTTTATTGCAAACCGTGTGGATTTCGCGGTGGAGCGCTACCATGCGGCGCTGCTGCCGCCGTACTTTCGCGAGTTGAAGAAGTATACCGACCAGGGAGCGTATTCCTGGGACGCGCCCGGGCACATGGGCGGCGTGGCATTTCTGAAGCATCCGATCGGCATGGAATTTCACCGGTTTTTCGGGGAAAACCTGTTGCGGGCCGACCTGGGGATATCGACGGCACCGCTGGGATCCTGGCTGGATCACATTGGGCCGCCGGGGGATTCGGAGCGGAATGCGGCGCGGATTTTTGGGGCGGACTGGACGTTCTATGTGCTGGGCGGATCGTCGACTTCGAACCAAATTGTTGGGCACGGTGTGATTGCGAACGACGACATTGTGCTGGCCGATGGCAACTGCCATAAATCGATCGCGCATGTGCTGACGGTGACGGGAGCGCGGCCGGTGTATTTCAAGCCGACGCGCAATGGGTACGGCATGATCGGACTTGTGCCCCTGTGGCGATTCACGCCGGAAAGTGTGCAGGAATTGATTGCGAAGAGCCCGTTCACGAACGATGCGCATTCGCAGAAGCCGACCTATGCGGTGGTGACGAATTCAACGTATGACGGCCTGTGCTACGACGTGAACAAGGTGGTGAACCAGCTGAAGCAAAGCGTGCCACGCGTGCATTTCGACGAGGCGTGGTATGCCTATGCGAAGTTTCACGAGCTGTACGAGGGACGCTACGCGATGGGTGTGGCCGAGGACATGCCCGACCGTCCGGCGATTTTCGCGGTGCAATCGACGCACAAGATGCTGGCGGCGTTTTCGATGGGTTCCATGGTGCATGTGAAGCTGAGCGACCGGGCGCCGCTGGATTTTGACCAGTTCAACGAAGCGTTCATGATGCATGGAACGACGTCGCCGTTTTATCCGCTGATCGCGTCGCTGGACGTCGCGGCGGCGATGATGGATGAGCCGGCCGGGCACACGCTGATGGATGAAACGATCCAGGATGCGGTGAGTTTTCGGAAGGCGATGTCTTCGGTCGCGCACCGGCTGCGGCGGGCGGCGTCGAATGGGGATGGGTGGTTTTTTAAGCTGTATCAGCCGGAGTTGGTGGTCGACCCGGAGAGCGATCAGAGTTACGTTTTGGAAGAGGCGCCGGACAAGCTGTTGATGACGGAGCCGAGTTGCTGGACGCTGAAGCCGGGGGACAGCTGGCACGGCTACCAGGATGCGGATATCGCGGACGACTATTGCATGCTGGACCCGACCAAGGTGACGATTTTGCCGCCCGGCCAAAATGCGCAGGGGACCATTGAGGAGTGGGGTATCCCGGCGGCGATCCTGGTGGAATTTCTGGACGGCCGGCGGGTGGAAATTGCGCGCAACGGCGATTACACCGTGCTTGTGCTGTTTTCGGTGGGCACGAGCAAGGGCAAATGGGGTGCGCTGCTGGAAAACCTGTTTGAGTTCAAGCGGCTGTACGACACGGACGCTGAACTGAGCGAGGCCATGCCGGAACTGGTGACGCGCTTTCCCGCGCGGTATCGCGGTGTGACCCTGTGTGAGTTGTCCGATGAGATGCATGCGGCGATGGTGGAGTTGAACTTGCCGGGGCTGGTGAATGAGGCCTGCGACGAGGATTTCGACCCCGTGCTGACGCCGGCGCAGGCGTACCAGAAGCTGGTGCGCGGTGAAACGGAAAAGGTGCCGTTTGGGGAGATGGCCGGGCGCGTCGCGGCGGTGATGCTGGTGCCGTATCCGCCGGGCATCCCGATGTGCATGCCCGGGGAGCGGTTAGGCGATCCGAGCAGCCCGGTGATGAAGTTGATCCTGGCGATGCAGGAATTTGGGCGGCGGTTTCCGGGGTTTGAGCGCGAAACCCACGGCATTGAGGTGGATGCGGAAGGCCGGTACTGGATGCGGGCGGTGATCGAAGAAGGGCAGAGCCGGCAGGCGGAACCGGCTTTGGTGCCTGATCCGGTGCCGCAGAAGTTGGTGGATAAGCCGGTGCGGCGATCGACTTCGTAGTGATGACGAGACGTATGGTTGTGAAAAGCGAAACGCAGATTCCCTTCGGGAATGACAAACCAAAAGTGCGGCAAGGAAACGTGTTTTGGGGCGCTAGGTCTGCGACTTTAAAGCGGGCGGCGGTTTTCTAGGGCGCGGGTCATGGTGACTTCGTCGGCGTATTCGATGTCGGAGCCGGCGGGGACGCCTGTGGCGATGCGGGTGATGCGCAGATTGGGATGGAGGGTGTGCATTTCGTCGGCGAGGAAGCGGGCGGTGGCTTCGCCCTCGGTGGTGGGTGAGGTGGCGAGGATGACTTCTTCGGCGTCGGCTAAACGGGGCCATAGGTTGCCGAGCCGAAGATGCTCCGGGCCTACGCCGTTTACAGGGGAGAGCGTGCCGTGGAGTACATGGAAAACGCCGCTCCAGCTGCGGGTTTTTTCTACGGAGTCGATGTTCGTGGGCTCTTCGACGACGCAGATGAGTCGCCGGTTGCGGCTGGGGCTTGTGCAATAGCCGCAGGGGTCGACGTCGGTGACGTTGTTGCAGGTCGAGCAGAGGCGCAGGGCCTGCTTCAGCGCACGGATAGCGTCGGCGAGGGCGTCCGCGTCACGATCCGCCGAGCGGAGGATGTGGAAGGCGAAGCGCTGCGCGGACCTGGTGCCGACGCCGGGGAGCTTGCGGAGTTCGTCGATGAGGCGCGTCATGGGAGGCGCGTAGCGTGTGGGCATGGTGGTGGTACGTGGTACGTGGTACGTGGTACGTGGT
>CAXTBI010000048.1:0-15826 GCA_964242195.1 uncultured Acidobacteriaceae bacterium | reverse complement strand
TAGTGGTTAGTGGTTAGTGGTTAGTGGTTAGTGGTTAGTGGTTAGTGGTTAGTGGCGAGCGCGATGGGTAGCGTGGTTGCCTGATTAACATTTATCAGTAGCCCTGAGCACTGAGCACTAACCACCAAAAACCTATAATCCGGGCAGGCCTAGACCGCCGAGGAGTTCGCTGGAGGAGGCTTGGACGGCGGCGTCGGCTTTGCGTCCGGCATCGTTGACGGCGGCGAGGATGAGGTCTTCGAGCATGGTGATGTCGCCGGCTGCGGCGGAGGCTGCGGCGGGGGCGATGGTGAGTTTCAGAAGTTCCTTGCGGCCGTTCATGCGGACCCCAACGGCGCCGCCGCCGGAGGTGCCCTCCACGACGAGGGTGGACAGGCGTTCTTCCATGGAATCGCGCATGGTGTTGGCCTGGGAGAGCATTTCGGTCATTTGTTCGAAGTCCATGTTTGCTCCTTTGGGTTTGAGGGTTGGGTGGAACACTGGATTGTGTGGGTTGCCGGCCTACGCCTGTGCGTCGCGCCTGGAGCGCCACCAGGTGTAGACGAGCGAAATAGCCGTGAAGATCGTTGCGGAGATGGCGATGTCGATCAGCTTTCGAGGCGTGTTGGCCCAGGTCCTCCAACGCAGCAGGGCCGTAGCAAGGAAGTACAAGACCCACTGAAAGGCGAGGTCTTTGGGGCGCAGCGCGGTGCGTTTGAGCATGGAGGTTTTCCTCTAGTTTTTGCGGAGGTCGATCACGTTGGAAATCTCGGCGCTGAAGAGGCGTTTGGCTTGCTGCACCACCGGATGATTTTCGGCGAGTTCAGCGGCTGTGCCGGCGGCGGCGGGCCGGGTGGATCTCGGCTTTTCGTTCTTTTGGGTTGCGGGTACACCGGGCAGGAGCTTGAGATGCAGGTGGCCGGCGTTGCCGTCGCGCAGGGTTGCCCGGAGGAGGCGTTCGGCCTCGGCGTTGATGAGCACGGGCAGCGTGATCCTGGAGACGGTGGTCTGGATGGTCAGGCTTGTGTCGTCCGTGGTCCAAACGGAATTTTCCAATGCTTCGGCAGCGGAGGTCTGGCCCTTGGTGGAGGCGAGCGAGGCGACGGCTGCGGCTTGCAGGATGGATAGGTCCAGCGCGGGGTGGTCGGCGGAGAGGGAAGGGGTTGCGGCGGAAGTGGATAGCTGCTCGGGGGGTAGGGGTGGAGTTTGGGTTGGGTTGGTTGAGATGGTTGGGTTGGTTGGGTTGGGTGAGATGGGTGAGATGGTTGGGTTGGGTGAGATGGGTGGGTTGTCCTTGGGAGTTTTTGGCGCTCCAGACCCCGCCCTTTGCGATGAGGCCGCAAAGAACGGGGCACCCGGATTCGGGGTAGTCGGATTCGGGGTAGTCGGATTCGGGGTAGCCGGATTCGGGGTAGCCGGCGTCGGGATAGCCGGAGCTCGGGCACTTATAGCTGGGGCAGCGGTAGCCGGGGAGGCTGAAAGCGGGGCTGGCGCCACGCCGAGTTGGGTGAGGATTTCTTCGATGGGAACGAGGCGCTGGGCGTGGACCAGTTTGAGGAGGCCGAGTTCGAGGTGTAGGCGCTGTTCCCCGCGGTAGCCCAGGTCGTCGAAGGTGCGAAGAAGGATCGAAAGGAAGCGGGAGAGCTCTTCTTCCGAGAAGTTTTGGGCCGCGCGGGCGGCACGGCGGCGTTCTTCCGCGGAGATTTGCAGGAGCTCGGCCGCGAGACCAGTTGCGTCGGCTTCGGGATGGAGGTCGGTGATCTTGGCTACCACGCAGTTGCGCAGAAAGCGGACGAACTGGCGAGCAATGGCTTGCGGGCCGTTGCCGGCGTCGAGCAGCGTGCCGAGGGTGTGCAGGACGGCGGCGGAGTCGTTCGCGTGGACCGCGGTAAGGATTTCCTCGAAGACCACGTTGGAGACCGCGCCCATGAGTTCGCGGACTTCGGCGAGCTGGACGTGGGGGCGGGCACCGGTGGGCGTCTCGATGGGCGGGGCGGAGGCGATGGCCTGATCCATGATGGACAGGGCGTCGCGCATGGAGCCGTCTCCGGCTTCGGCGAGCAGGCCGAGCGTGGCGTCGTCGACGTCGATGTGCTCGTCGAGGGAGATTTTGCGTAGTTGGCCGACGATGTCGTCGAGCTTGACGGCGTGGAAGCTGAAGTGCTGGCAGCGCGAGCGGATGGTTTGCGGGATGTCTTCGGGTTGGGTGGTGGCCATCATGAAGACGATGTGTGCGGGCGGTTCTTCGAGGGTTTTGAGCAGGGCGTTGAAGGCGGCGTCGGTGATCTGGTGCGCTTCGTCGAGGAGGATGATTTTGAAGCGGTCGCGGGCGGGGCTGTAGCGGGCGGCGTCGCGGAGCTCGCGAATTTCATCGATGCCACGGTTGGTGGCGGCGTCGATTTCGAGCACGTCGACGGCGTTGCCGGCGCGAATCTCGGTGCAGGAATTGCAGACAAGGCAGGGCTCGGGGGTAGGGCGGGCTTCTGAGCCGATGGTGTTTTGGCAGTTGAGGGCGGAGGCCAGGATGCGGGCGATGGTGGTTTTGCCGATGCCGCGGTGGCCGGAGAAGATGTAGCCGTGGGCAATGCGGTCCCCCGCGAGCGCGTTGAGGAGCGTGCGGGTGACGTGGTCCTGGCCGACGACGTCGGCGAAGCGAAGCGGGCGGTATTTGCGGGCTAGGACTTGGTAGGCCATCGGGCAAGATCGATTCTACTGCCCGCGCGACTACAGGACTCACCGCGCAGGTTGTGGTTCGCGCGAATAGAACTACAAAAATGTAGTAACATTCGGATGTGAGTACGCGCTTCGAGTGGGATCCGGAGAAAGCGGCCAGCAATTTGCGGAAGCATGAGTCAGTTTCGCTCTGGCGTTGCGGGCCTTTGCCGATCCGCTGGCCAGGTCCGAGCAGGACCGGGTCGAGGATGGCGAAGAACGATGTCAGACCCTGGGTATGGTGGAGGGCCGGCTTCTTCTTTTAGTCGCTCATCCGGTGAGTGAAGGCCATGGACGCGGATCGACAATGGAGGTGGTTCGAATCATCTCAGCCCGACAGGCCGATCGAAGGGAGAGGCAGCGTTATGAGCAAGAGAATCGTTAGCCAAACTGCCGACCTGGCGAATTTACCTGCGCTATCCGAGAAGCAGGTAGCCGAACTGGCGGCATTGCGGCGGCGGCCGGAGAACGAAGTCGATTTCAGCGACATCGCACCGCTTTCCGAGGAGTTTTGGAAGAATGCCGAGCGGGGACGATTTTACAAGCCCACCAAAACCTCGACCACCGTGCGTATCGACTCGGATGTGCTTGCCTGGCTGCGAGCGCAGGGCAAGGGGTATCAGTCGCGAATCAATGCGGTTCTACGGCGGGAAATGCTTGCTGCTTTGAAAGACTACGTCGGTCGGTAGATTGTGAGTGCAGGGACTGATCGTGTCGCGGACCGAGGATTTCCGTATTGCCTTCCCCTTGTGGGACCGACTGTATAGAGTCGGTCCCACAAGTTGCGGACATAGAGAAGAAGGGCTGGCTGCGGGGTAGGCGGTTTATGGAAGGGCGCGGAGGGCGGGCGAGACGGTGTTGGAGAAGTTGTAGCCGTTCGACGCGTCCCAGTTGATGGAATAGACCATGACCCCGCGCAGGGAAGGCCATGTGCTGGGCGGATGGAAGGAACCGCAGTTGCTGCCGGAGGTGAGGCACTGTACCGCCGCGACCACCACGGAAGGATTGGTATAGCCGCTGCCGGCGGCGCTGGGGGATGCCGGCAGACCTAGACCGATGGTGTTGGCGGCCAGGCCTTGCAGCTGTGTGCAGGCTAGGGCGGTGAGGAAATTTTCGGTGCCCGACGTGTACACGTTGCCATCGCAGCCCAGCATGGTGCCGGAGTTGTAATACTGCGTGTTCATCATCGTCATATTGGCGCCGATGGCGGAGGCGAACTGGAAATAGTCGTTGCCGCTGTTCTGGACATCCACCGTTTGTGGGGCGGCGGTGACCAGGGCATTTGGCTGCAGACCTTTCAGTTGCGAAATGGCCGCAGCCATCTGCCCGGGGTTGATGCCGCTTTCGAGATCGATGTCGACGCCGTCGAAACCGTATTGATTCATCAGGGCGGAGACGCTGCTGGCGAAGTTGGACGCACTGGAGGAATCGGTGACGCTGATGGCACCGTTCTGGCCGCCTACTGAAAGCACCACACGTTGACCGCGGGTGTGCGCGGTCTGGATGTCGGCGGTGAATTGCGCGGGGGAATAGCCGCCAAGCGCGGAGGAAAGGCTGGGATCGAGACTGAAGGCAACCTGCCCCGGGGTTCCGGTCGCCGTTCCGAAGGCCACGGCGATGATGTCAAAGGTGGTGGGGACCTGCGCGATGGTCAGGGGCGTGGCCCCATTGGTGTAGTCCTGCCAATAGCCGAGCAAAACGTGTTTCGGGAGGCTGGCCGTTCCGCCTGAGCCGCCCGAAGTGCCGGTGCCGGCGTTGCTGGTGGCGAAGAGGTAGTTGCTGGGATCGTTGGCCTGGAAGCCGACGGAGAGGCCGTTGCCGAAGGCTGCGGCGGAGGGAGTGCTCCCGATGGCGATGGAGGAAAAGCCTGTGGCGGTGGGGAAATTCGCACCGCTGGTGGAGGCAGTGGCGAACAGCAGATGACGGGAATCATTGCTTTGGAACAGAACGTACAAGGCGCCGTTGGAGACGGCGAGGGCGGGGGCGGTGCCCATTTGGATATTGGGGTAGGCCGTGGCCGCGGGGAAGTTGGTTCCGCTATTTGAGGAGGCGACGTAGAGCACATGGCGGGTGTCGTTGGAGGAAAAGGCGACGTACAGGCTGCCGTTGAGGACGGCCAGGGCGGGGGTACCGCCGACACTGTCATAGCCATCGAAGGCGGAACTGAAGTTGACGCCATCGGAGGAGCTAGCGGTCCAGAGGGCATGGCCGGCATCGTTGGCCTGGAAGGCGGCCACGAGTTGACCATTGAAGGCGGCCAAGGAGGGTGTGCCGCCGATCAGAATGTTGGGGTAACCGGTGGCTGCGGGGAAGTTGACACCGTCGCTGGAAGACGCGATGAAGAGTTTGTGGCTGGGATCGTTGGCCTGGAATGCCACATACAAGCGATTGTTGAAAACGGCCAGGGCCGGTGCGCTGCCCATCTGGAGGTTGGGGTAGCCTGTCGCGGCCGGGAAGTGCACACCGTCTGTTGAACGGGTGACGTAGAGAATATTGCGTGAATCGTTGGAGCGGAACGCCGCGTATAACGTTCCGTTGAAGGTGGCAAAGGACGGGGACGAACCGATGACGTCCGCGGTGTTGGAGGTGGCAGCGGGGAAGCTGAGGTTTTGCGCGGAGAGACCCATGGCGGAAAGGCATGGAAGCAAAAGAGCACAGCGCAGGGATGCACGGAGCACACCCGCGCGCGCGAGGAGAATGGCTTTCATAGAACCTCTTTGGGGACAGGGAATGGTGGTGGGCGAAGAAGAGGGAGACCAGCGCGGAGCCGGAGTTGTGCAGGGTCTGAATGGGATGGTTCCCGCTCCCAACAGCTGCGTTGTGGCGGCAAGCCAACGCTACGGCAGGGCGGTGTACACGTCAATGCAAAATTTCGAGGACCGACGGTTCAGCGAGGTAGAGGCGAAATTGGCCCTGCATTCTGTTCGGGCCTTGGGTACACTCGAGCCATCAAGTCAGGTATCCGAATTCACGGGATTTCGGACTGAGTCGAAGGTAGTGGTTCCATGATTCTCTCCTTTGGTGGTCCGGCATTGCACATGGTTCTACATCTTGGGCTGATTGCAGCGATGCTCCTGGGGCAGGCTGGGGGGCAGAGTGGGAATCGAGCCGCGATTCCAACCGAGGCCTCGCAGCTCCCCAAGCTGCTGAATGAGGCACGGGCCGAGGCTGGGGCAAGTCCGTTGCAATGGGATACGGCGTTGGCGGAGGCGGCTCGCCAACACTGTGTGCGCATGGCCGCTGACGGATCGGCGGGGCATCAGTATCCGGGGGAGCCGTCCCTTGCAGAGCGAGCCGGGGAGGCTGGAGCGCACTTCAGCGCGGTTGCAGAGAGTGTGGCCATTGGTGCTACGGTTTCTGCAATCGATCGGGAGTGGATGGATTCCACGGGGGATCGCCCCCATCTGCTGGATCCCCGGATGGATCGTGTAGGTGTGGCTGCGATTGCGAGCGGCGGCATGCTGTATGCGGTTTTGGAGGTTGAGCGCTCCGTTCCGGCTTTGACGCAGACCCAGGTGGAAGCCGCTGTTGGAGGTCTGCTGCGCGGCAGCGGGCTGGAGATTCTTCGGGACCCGGCTGCGGCCCGCGCCGCTTGTGCCGTGGACAAGAAACTGTTTCACACGGAGACCGGACCGCAACCTGGGTTTGTGTACCGCTGGCAGGAGCCCGACATGACGCATTTGCCCGAGATGTTGCTGAGGCTGGTGAAGACGCCGCAATACAGCCAGGCAGCTGTCGGCAGCTGCCCGGCGCAGGATGTGAACGGCGGGTTTACGACGTATCGCGTTGCGGTGATTCTTTATCCCTGAACAGGCGTTCGGCGGCTTCGGCAAGGCTTGGGGCTATGCAGAGGCCGAGGCTATCGATGTTTACCGGTGATAACGGTTTGCGGGGATAGCGGTTTGCTTTTAGGGGTATCGAAGCCGCGAGCAGGATACAGAGATCCTTCGCTACGCCCAGGATGACGGCGGACACCGCACCTTTACGCCAGGAGGTTTAGCGTTTTCGCTTTTGCGTTTGCGGTCGAAGAAGTTTGGCGCGGCGGGCGAGTTCGGCTTCGGAATACATGGTGCCTCGGCAGGCGGCGGTGCCGCAGTGGCAGGGGGCTTCGTCTTCGAGGTCGGAGTCGTAGAGGTGGTAGTCGTAGACGAGTTCTTCGGAGGGGGCGATGTCGCGCAGGGCGAGGATGAAGATGCGTTCGTCGATCTCCTCGGTTTCACAGTTGGGGGCGCAGGAGTGGTTCATGAACATGGCGGTGGAGAAGCCGTCGATAACCTGGTCTTTTTCACCGAAGCCGAAAAGGTAGGTGACGGGGCGGCCGCCGTAGCGTTCGTCGGCGACGGTTTTGGGGATGCGTGGGCCGTCGTACTCGGCGATGACCTGGCCGATGCGGATGGGATCCAGGGTGTAGCAGCCGGCGGCGTGGATGGCCGAGGAGCGTACAAGCAGGCGCGGCGGGGTGCGGGTGGAGCGTTTGGAGGGTGGGGCGGACGGGGTGCGGCGCGGCATGCGGGCGAGTATAGCAGGGCCGGGAGATGGGCAAAGGTGGCGTTCGCGGCGGTTTGCAACGTCCGTTCGCGCGGTCCCGTCGTCTATAAGGGGTGATGGGTTTGCGGAAGAGTTTCTGGCGTGTGGGTGTGGGGCTGGCTGTGTTGGCGGCTTCGTGGACGGGTGCACGGGCGCAGGACACGAAGGCGTGCGGGCCGATCCAGGATGCGGGGGGGAATCTGACGAGCAACCCGGCGTGTCCGAATGCGACCAGCGGCGGCCCGGCGAGGGCGGGGGCGGGGCAGAAGTTTCCGTATCCGGGTGAGGTGCCCAAGGAGACGCCACCGAATGTGCCGAATGTGCCGGCGGCAGCGCCTGCCGGGGACGCTGTGCCGAGTGCGCCTGTGCCGGGGGTTGGCACGGGAAACGGGACGGGGGGAAGCGGCGGCCAAGGTGGAACCGGGAACCAGGGGCAGCCCGCGGCCAAGCGATTTCCGTATCCGGGGGAGACGGAGAGCGCGTCGCCGGATGGGGCGCCCCCTGTTCCCGGTCAACCGCCGTTGAGCGATGCGGGTAGTTCGGGGTCGTCGAGTTCCTCTTCCTCTTCCTCTTCTTCTTCCTCTTCCTCTTCTTCTTCCGGCGATGCGAGTTCCGGGAAGGCGGGTTCGGGGAAGGTTGGCGGTGGGGATCCGGATACGGATCCGGATGCGGCCGCGGCTCCGCGACGCAACCGCCACAAGCTGCCCGCGGTGCCGCGGCAGAGCCCCTCGGAGCGGGAGGAGGAGGATGTGAAGATTGCCGGCTTTTACCAGAATGACGGCAACTTCAAGGGGGCCTACGACCGGGCCAAGGATGCGGTTTCGCTCGATGCGGAGGATCCGGCGGCGCAGTTGGCGTTGGCGGAGTCGGCGCGGAGGATGGGCAAGCTGGATGAGGCGGAAAAGGCGTACCGACAGTGCCTGGAGCTCGATCCCGTGCCGAAAATTCGGAAACGAGCGGAACAGGCGTTGAAGGAGATGACGGGTGGGGGGCAGGGCTGATCTTGTTTGGGTTTGGTGTGTCCGACCGCCGGCAGTTTGTTTTGCGGAAATGGGATTTCTGGGATCTCTGGGTTCCGCTCGCGCCTCCGATACCTTCGCTAGGCTCAGGATGACGGCCTTTCCTGGTCTTCGGCTTTGGTCGAGATGAGGGGGTTTTGGCTGAATTTCTATTCGACGGGCGGTGGGGGGTAGGGGCGGTTCAGGAAGGCTGGAAGACCGGTGGGCAGGGTGCGCGCGGCAGGATCTTTCGCGACTTTGGCTGGATGCAGGGCTCGGCCGGCGGGTTTCGGTTGGCGGATATGGGGGGTGGGCGAGGCTTTTGAGGGTGCTGTCGGGGCGGCGGGTTGCGTTTCCGGGTCGAGTTGTTCTTCGATGTGGAGGTATTTGCGGAGGTAGCGCAGGGGTTCTTCGGCGAGTGCCATTTCGCGGAGATGGTAGCGCCAGGCCTGGGGACGGGCGGAACGGCGGATGAAGGTTTTGCGTTGAACGGTGCGGGTGGTGCCGTCGGGCATGGCGCGCTCGAAGGATTGCGGGGGCACATCGAAGGTGAGATCGGCGCCGGGTTTCCAGAAGGTGGAGGCGAACTCGTGCGCGAAGATGAGGGCGTAGTAGCGGCGCTGCTGCTCGAGGAGGCGGACGGCGGCTTCGGCACTGATCCACGGCAGGCCGAGGCGGGTGGTGTACCAGCGACGGAATTCAAAGCCGTGGGCACGGGCGCGAGCGACGACGAGTTGCAGCAGATCCAGGCGCGTCATGGGGAAGACCCCGAGCGGTTCAGGTGTGGAAGTCGGTATCGCGGCGAATGCGGTCGCGGAGGGAGTCGTTGACGACCGTGTCCGGCGGTGTGTTTGCGCCTGCAAGAAGCTGCGTGTGGCGGCGACGCCAGAGGCCGACGAGCGAAACGACGCCGGCGATGCCTAGGGCGAGAACGGCGAAGGGGACGATCCAGGCGACGAGGTCGAAGCCGCCGCGAATGGGGGCGGCGAGCACGACGGGGCCGTACTTGGCGGCAAACCATTGCAGGATGCCGGCATCGGGGAGCGCGGTGGCCATTTGGGTGTGCAGTTCGGCGATCATGGGGCCGGAAACCGGGCAGCCGACGTGATTGCACTCGAGCAGGACCTCACTGCAACCGCAGGTGCACATGAGGTTGTGCCCGAGTTTGTCGAAACGGTGTTCGGGGCTGTTGGCACCGAGCATCGTGAAGCCGGCGAGGCAGAGAAAGAGGATTTGCGCGAGGTGAAGGAGGCGTTTAGGCACGACCGGGCTCCGTCCTGGCGCGGGCGACGGCGACGGCGGGCCGATCGGCGGTGGACCGGAGCGAAGATCGTTGAGGAGCGGTGGCGCGGGCGCGGAGAGGGTCAGATTTCAAGGAAGGGGCGAGCGCGATGGCGGTGCCGAAGATGACGATGCCGACGCCGATCCAGATCCAGTTCACCAGGGGGTTGATGTAGACCTTGACGATGGGTTTGTCGGTGGCGGCGTCGCGACCCTGGAAGACGACGTAGAGATCGCGGGCCAGGGTGGAGTGGATGGCGACGACGGTGGAGGCCTGGGCGTGGTCGGTGTCGGGGAAGTAGACGCGGCGCTCGGGGGTGAGCTGGGTGACTTTTTTGCCGTTGTGGAAGAGGTCGAGCAGAGCGTAGTCGGTGTCGTAGTTGCCGTTGGAGTCCTGCGAGTAGCTTTGGCAGACGAGCTTCCAGGAGCCGACGGAGACCGAATCACCGAAGCCCATTTCGGCCTCGCGGGACTGGTTAAAGGCCGCGCCGGCGAGGCCGATGAACATGACGACGATGCCGAAATGGATGAGATAGCCGCCGTAACGGCGGGTGTTGCGGCGGGTGAGCAGGATGGCGGAACTGAGCAGGTTTCGGCCGGGCTGTGTACCGACGCCGCCCTCCCCGATGCGGCTTTGGGTGCGGACGACGCCGGCTCCGCGGAAGAACTCGGCGCCAATGGCGGTGATGACGCCGGCGGAGAGCGAGAGGCAAACCAGGGCGTAGATGGAGGAGGTCGGGTCGTCTTCCTGCCATGGATGGAGGCCGGTGGCCATGAGCACCGCGGCGGAGATCAGGATGACCGCGCAGGGGAGGACGAAGTTGCGGCGCAGGGCCCGGAGCGAGGTGGAGCGCCAGGCGAGCAGGGGACCGATGCCGGTGAGCACGATAAGGCCGAGGCCGATGGGGACCATGACGCGGTTGTAGAAGGGTGGTCCCATGGTGACTTTGCTGCCCTGGACGTACTCACTGATGACGGGGAAAAGGGTGCCCCAAAGGACGGTAAAGCAGGAGGCGAGCAGGATGAGGTTGTTGAACAGGAAACTGGATTCGCGGGAGACGAGGGATTGAAGGTGATTTTCCGAACGGAGGTGGTCACGCTGACGGAAAAAGGTGAACAGGCAGACGGCGAAGACGACGATGAGGAAACCGTAGAACCAGCCGCCGATGGAGCTTTGGGCGAAAGCGTGGACGGATTGCACAAGACCCGAACGGGTGAGCAGGGTACCCAGTATGCACAGAATGAACGTGGCAAAGATGAGCCAGACGTTCCAGATTTTCATCATGCCGCGTTTTTCCTGCATCATGACGGAGTGCAGAAAGGCGGTGCCGGCGAGCCACGGCATGAGCGAGGCGTTTTCCACCGGATCCCAGCCCCAGTAGCCGCCCCAGCCGAGGACCGCATAGGCCCAATGCATGCCGAGCACGATGCCGCAGGTGAGAAACAGCCAGGTGACCATGGTCCAGCGGCGGGTGATGTGGATCCATTTTTCGCCGGGGTAGCGCATCATCAGGGCGCCGAGCGCAAAGGCGAACGGAACGGAAAAGCCAACGTAGCCGAGGTAGAGCATCGGCGGATGGATGACCATTTCCGGGTATTGAAGCAGCGGATTGAGGCCGAAGCCGTCGGCCGGGCCGACGCCGCCGGCGACGATGGCGAAGGGGGGCGCGGCGAAAACGAGCAGCAGGAGAAAAAAGACCTGGATGCCGGCGAGGATGGTGGAAGCGTAGGCGGAAAGCGTGACATCGACCTTGTGGCGCAACCGAAGGACGAAGCCATAGGCGGAAAGCAGCCAGGCCCAAAGCAGGAGCGAGCCTTCCTGACCGGACCAGAGCGCGGAGAACTTGTAGGCCGGGTTCAGGGCGCGGTTGGTGTGGTGGAGGATGTAATCGACGGAAAAGTCGTTGGTGTAGGCGGCCCAGACAAGGGCAAAGGCGGCACAGGTGATGATGAAAAAGCTGGCCAGACCGGCGCGTCGGGAGGTTTCGCGCAGGCGCTCGGGGGCGACCGCAAGGACGCGCCCATGGGAGGTGGCCCACAGGGAAATGCCGCCCGCAAAGACGGTATAGACGCTGACGGCGAGCGCCAGCAGGAGCGAAAAGCTGCCCAGGGAAGGCATGGGATGCAGCGGCAATGGGGACATGCGCGAAAGAGTCCTTCAACGATATTCTCGCAGGTTTTCAACCGCTGTGAGAAGGCGAAGGAACGTCTTTACGGTTTGGTGGAAAGCGCGGTGCGTTCCGCGACGAGGCGGTGGGCACTGGCGAGCAGATTGTCCGGCAACAGGGGCTTGAGGCGGAAGTGCACGTTCAGATCGCCGTATTCGTCTTCGGCTTCGGCCAGACCGCTGATGACGAGGACGGGAACCTCCTTGTCGAAGCCGCGGACCTCACGGACGAACTGGGCGCCGGACATGCCGGGCATCATGTGGTCGGTGATGAGGAGATCGATGGGCGCGGGAAATTCGCCGTTGCGGTACTGCTCGAGAGCCCGCTCGGGGCTGAGCACGGCAATGACGAAGAAGCCGGCGCGCTTAAGAATGGTTTGGCGCGTCGCAGCCTGTACGGCATTGTCATCGATAAGGAGAATCGTGCCTGGCATTCCGTCGATCTTTCTTGGCCGCATATTCAAAGGCAACATGTACTCACCCTTGCTGCAACTTTCGATGCGATGTAAGGGGGAAACGTGGCCCGATCCCGTTTTTTGACACACAACAGGCGAGTTGGAGAACAAACGGGTGGGCGGGGTAGAGCGTATGGGCCATGGCCGAGGCACGATCGGCTGCGATAATTGGACCCATGAAGCGCCGCCTGATACGGCACTACGAGGTTTTGCGGAAGATCGGTTCCGGTGGCAGCGGTGTTGTGTTTCTTGCCAACGACACGCTGCTGCAGCGGCCGGTGGTGCTGAAGCTGCTGAAGCAGGGTTCGCAAACGCCGGAGCAGATGCGGGTGACGCAGTTGCGCGAGGCGCGGCTGGCGTCGGCGATCGACCACCCAAATGTGTGCGCCATTTATGAGGTGGGCGAAGAGGCCGACGAGGCGTATATCGTCATGCAGTACATTCCGGGCAAAAGCCTGGACAAGGTGATTGCGGAGGGGCCGGCGAGTGTGCAGCTGGTGCTTTCGAGCGGCATCCAGATTGCCGACGGTTTGCAGGCCGCGCACAGCCTGGGGATCTTTCACCGGGACCTGAAGCCGGCCAACGTCATGTTGACCGATGGCGGTCTGATCAAGATTCTGGATTTCGGCCTGGCGCGGCAGCTGAAACGGGAGCAGGTGGAATTTGACCCGTCCAGTTCCGATGCGGGGGGCTCGTTCGCGGCGCTGTTGCCGGATGCGACCTATACGGCGCGGGGCGGAACCATTGCATACATGGCCCCGGAGCAGTTCGTTACGGGCCAAAGCAGTATACGGAGCGACATTTTTGCGCTTGGTCTGCTGCTGTATGAGCTGGCGACGGGCCGGCACCCGTTTCACAAGCCGGATGCGCAGGACCTGCAAAGCATTCGGGCGATCCAGTTTGCGGCGCCGCAGCGATTGCGGGAGCTGGTGCCGGAGATCCCGGTGGAGCTGGAGAGCGTGATCCTGCGCTGCCTGGCAAAGCAGCCTTCGGAGCGCTTTGCGTCGGCGGCGGATGTGCGGGAGGGGCTGAAAACGATCCTGCGTTCGCTGCAGCTGGATACCACGGCGATGCCGGGCGAGAGTGCGACGCTGATGGCCGCGCAACAGCGGTTGGACATGCGTACGCCTGACGAGGAGAAGCGCACGACCGGGCTGCTTTCGATGCTGGCGGAGCGGTTTCGGGATGCGCCCGAGGCGGAAACGGAGCGACGGACGACCCTTGTGGTGCTGCCGTTTCAGAACCTTGGCAAAAGCGATGGAACGCCGTTCTATGGATCGGCGCTGGCCGATGCCCTGGGCGCGCGGCTGGCGAGGGTGCCTTCGCTGGTGGTGCGGCCCTCGAGTTCGCTGCTGAGTCTGGGGACCAAGCAGTCCGATCCGTTGAATATCGGACGAAAGCTGCTGGTGGATTTTGTCCTGGCAGGGAGTTTTTTCCGCTCGGAGAAAGGGTTTGAGCTGAATTGGCAGATGCTGGACGTGAAAGGCGAAAGCGTGCGCACGGGCGGCTCAATCAGCGTGGCGAGTTTCGACTTGATTTCGGTGCAAACGGAGATCTGCGACGAGGTGTTCGCGGAGCTGCACGGGGCCGGATCGCTGCAGTTCAACGTTCCGGAAGGGCTGCGGACGGCGCCTTTGGGAGGGGCGGCTTCGGAAAATTATTTGCAGGCACGCGCCTTGCTTTCGAGCTTTATGACACGCACCGGGAGCCGCGATGAACTGGATCGTGCACGCACCTTGTTTGAGGGCGTGACGGCACACGATCCGGGGTATGCGCCGGGATGGACGGGGCTGGGGATTACGCAGCTGCAATATGCGCGGCATGGGCTGGGCGGGCAAATGCATGTGCTGGAGGCGCGGCGGGCGTTTGACAAGGCGTTGGAACGCGATCCGGCGTCGGTGGAGGCCAATCTTTACCGGGTGTATATGCTGCTTTCGCGGGGCGAAAAGGAAAGTGCGCGGCACGGCATCGAAAACCTGCTGCAGGATGCAGCGAACGACTGGAACGTTCACCTGGTGGCGGGACTGACGTTGCGTCTGGATGGGCTTTACCAGGAGGCTTTGGACCAGTTCAATCTTTCGCTGCGCTTGAATCCGGCCAATGCGGCGTTGATTTACAACCATCGGGCGCGAGTGTACCAGTACCAGAATCAGTTGGAGCTGGCCGGCGACGAGATTGAAAAGGGGCTGACGCTGGAGCCGCGGCAACCGCTGCTGCGGATCTCTTTTGGATACCAGCAGATGCGGATGGGTCAGTTGTCGAAGGCGATCGACACGCTGGAGCGCGTGATTCGCGACGACCCTTCGACACGCATCGTGTTTCCGACCATTGCCATGTGCTATGTGCAGTTGGGGGACCGGCGGCGGGCGGCTGATTTCATTTTGGAAGACGTGTTGGGGGCGGCGGAGGCGGACAGCGAGATGGCCTATCGGCTGGCCACGTATTTCGCCGTAGAAGGGGATGCGAGCGAGGCGTTGCACTGGCTGCGGCGCGCGATTTACCTGGGCAACGAGAATTATCCGTGGTTCAGCATTAACCCGGCGTGGCGTGGGATGAGCGATAACAACGATTTCCAGCGCGCGCTGGAGGATTTAAAGAAGAGCTATCGGCGCAACCAGAAGAACTGGAAGCGGCTGCTGGCGCAGGTAGTGCGGTAAGGGATCTAAGTTGTAAGTTTAGGGTTGTAAGTTGTAAGTGCTGAGTTCGACGTTGTAACGTTTTACTTAAAATGTACAACCTAGGGAAGGTCTCCCTTATTCGGCGTCGAGGGAAAAGGCGCACCCTCAGCGGCTAAAGCCGCACTGCAAGTGAAGTACTTACGGCACGGCTGAAGCCGTGCCCTTCCTATCAATCTTACTATTCAGAGGTTCCCTGGAACGTACAACGATTAGAACGTAGAACTAAGAACGTACAACTTAGAACGTTCTACTTAGAACGTAGAACTTTTTACCTTGGATTGAGTTGCAGGGGCTCGTCGAGGGAGAAGAAGAGGGTGGTTCCGGTGGGCAGGGTGGCTTCGTGGTTTTGTTTTAGCCAGACGACCGTGCCGACGCCCGCACCGATGCCCGCCCCCACGATGGCACCGACGCCCCCACCGACGACCGCGCCGGTGACGGCGGCGACACCGGCTGTGCCGCCGATGATGGCGACGGTGGCCCTGGTGTTGCCCCGGGCATTGATGATGCCTTCGTCGTTGACTTTGAGGTCGTCTCCGCTGTCGATGGCGGTGAGGGTGGCCTGGAGGTTGTAGGTTGTGCCGTCGGGCAGGGTTACGGATTTGGGCTGGAGGCGGATGGCGGCGCCGCCGGTGATGCGGCGACCGCCGTGGACGGCCGTGACCCGGCCATGGAGGGCGGAGCCGGCGGGAAGGAGAATTTGGCCGTCGCGGCCCGCATCGGCGAGCAACTGTGCGGTAAAGGACGAGCCGACCGGGGTTGTGTCGGTGCTCAGCACGGTGTCGAGATGGGTTTTCAGAACGGTGCCGGAGGGCAGTTCAAACGGAGCAGCGGGCACCTCGGTGACGATGCCGCTGTCGCCGTTGCCGGACCGGAGTGCCTCGGTACGAGCGCTCGCGGTCTGCACTGGGGTGTAGGTGCGGGTGGCTTCTGGAGAGGGGGCGGCGGGGTGGCGGACGATGAGCCCAGGAGCTGGCTGCGGCGCGTTGTCCGTGGCCGCTGGGCCACTGGCGGGGTAGCTGGCGGCGGGGT
>CAXTBI010000047.1:0-25073 GCA_964242195.1 uncultured Acidobacteriaceae bacterium | reverse complement strand
ATGGCTTTGGCGATGCGGGCGCGGAACTCGGGTGTTTTGGCGGCGAGCTGCTCGTCGGTGAGAGTTTTGAGGGCTTCCTCGTGACTGGCGATGGCGGCGAGGGTGGGGAGCAGGCGCTTGACGGCGCGTTCATTGGCGGTGCCGAAGACTTTGGCGAGGACGGAGTTGATCACGGGGAGTTCCTTGGGGGCGGGCGGACAATGGAGGTCCGGATGTCTGAAGAGTGGGTCGGAAGGCGATGGAAGTCGCTGTGTCGCTGCGTGCGTGACGAGGTGCGGTACCAGCGACGGAGCGCCGGTTCAGCTGCGGGAAGTGCGGGCGGCTGGGGGCGGTCCCTGCGGCTGATAGGCACCTTCGACAAAACCGAAGCGGGCGCGGTAGGCCTTGCGGTTCAGGCTCCCCAGGCGGTTGCACTGGCGGGGAGCGATGCATTCGCTCGCGGCGGCGGGGGCGGCATGGAGCCGGGCCCAGGCGGCTTGCCGGCCGTGGATGTGCCAGGGCGCAACGGCGGTTTGCCGGGGTGTAGCCGAGACGTCGGCGGCGTTGCCCAGAATGGCCTTGATGAGAGCCGTCGCGGACGCTCGGCCGGCGTCCGGGTGCGCGGGGGTGCCCACGCCGGAAAGCAGCAGCAGAAGAGCCGTTATGGGAAAGAGAGCAAGGTTCACGGTAGGTGGACGAACGGTTACCTCGCTTCAGTTTAGACGATTTCCGTGCCGGTGCCATCGCTTTTCCCTCGGACAAACGGGGGATAGGCCGGCGGGAGGGAGGACCGGGGGTGGGACGGCTATGCTGACAGCAGGGCTTGCGGCCAGGGAGCAACGGCCAGGGTGGCAGCGGGCGAGCGTTTGGGGGTGCAAGGGTGGGGAGCGATTTGGCAACGGGTACAGAGTCGGCGGCGGTGCGGTATGCGCGGGAGCACGGGCCGCGGTTTGTGGAGGAGTTGAAGGCGTTGTTGCGGATTCCTTCGGTTTCTACGGCGCCGGAGCATGCGGGCGATGTGCGCCGGGCGGCGGAATTTGTCGCCGACGGCCTGCGCGCGGCGGGGCTGGACGGGGTGCGGCTGATTGAGACCTCTGTCGAGTCGACAGAAACGCAGATTCCCTTCGGGAATGACAGCAAGAAAAGCAGGGAGGGGCATCCGCTGGTGTATGGCGAATGGCTGAAGGCGGCGCCCGGCCCGGATGGGAAGCCCAAGCCGACTGTTTTGCTGTATGGGCACTACGATGTGCAGCCGGCCGAGCCCCTGGAGGAGTGGAAATCGCCGCCGTTTGAGCCGACCGAGCGGGACGGCAACCTGTATGCGCGCGGAGCGGTGGACGACAAGGGGCAGATGTGGATGCACATGAAAGCGCTCGAAAGCCTGATGGCGAAAGGCGGCGGGCTGCCGGTCAACGTGCGTGTGATTGTGGAGGGCGAGGAAGAGGTTGGCGGGGAGGGCATTGCGGCCTTTGTGCGCGAGCATGGGGAGCAGTTGCAGGCGGACTGCGCGCTGGTGAGCGATACGGATATGTTTGCGCCGGATTTGCCGACCCTGTGCGTGGGCCTGCGCGGGATGATTTATACCGAGTTGGAGGTGCGCGGGGCGCGGACGGACCTGCACTCCGGCATGTACGGGGGCGCGGCGCCGAACCCGTTTGTGGCGCTGGCGGGCATTATCGCGCGGATCAAGGGGGAGGACGGGCACATTGCGATTCCGGGGTTCTACGACGGAATCGAGGAGCCGACGGCGGCCGAGTTGAAGGCCTGGCGGTCGCTGCCGTTCGATGAAGAGGTGTATCGGGAGCACGAGGTGGGGTCGCCGGAGCTGACGGGGGAGCGGGGGTTCAGCGTGCAGGAGCGGACCTGGTCGCGGCCGACGATGGATGTGCACGGGATGCCGGGCGGATTTGTGGGTGCGGGAGCGAAAACGGTGATTCCGGCCAAGGCTGTGGCGAAGATCAGTTTTCGGCTGGTCCCGGGGATGAAGGCGGAGGCGACGTTTGCGAAATACAAGGCGTTTGCGGAGGCGATTGCGCCGCGGGGTGTGACGGTTGCGGTGCGGCTGATCCATTCCGGGGAGCCCATCGTGGTGAGCACGGATAACACCTTTGTGCGGGCGGCTACCGAAGCGATGGCCGCGGTGTTCGGAAAAGAGACAGTTTTTGTGCGCGGGGGCGGGTCCATCCCCATCGTGGGGGATTTTGTGCGCGAATTGGGCATGCCTACGGTACTGATGGGATTTGGGTTGCCGGACGATAACCTCCATGCGCCCAATGAGAAGTTCCATTTGGCGAACTTTCACCGGGGGATCGAATCGATTGTCGGCTTTCTGGAGCGCGTGGGGGCAGCCGGGGTTTGATCGGAGACGAGGCGCAGGGGAACGGTGCATTGCCGCGCTTGCCGGTGCATGGATTTGTGCTGGCGGGCGGGGGGAGTGTGCGCATGGGGCGGGACAAGGCCGTTTTGCAGCTCGGCGGTGTACCCCTGGTGGCCATGGCTGTAAGCCGGTTGCGAAGTTTCTGCACGGAGGTGAGTCTGCTGGGGAACAGGGAAGATTTGGCGGCGTTCGCACCGGTGATTCGGGAGCAAAGGGTGGGGGTCGGGCCGGGTGCGGGGATGGAGGCCGGGTTGGCCGCTTGCCGGCAGGGGTGGGCGCTGTTTACGCCGGTGGACGTTCCGTTTGTTCCCGACCACTTGCTGCGCCGATGGGCAACGGCGGTGTTGGCGCGGGCGGGTGAGGGATGCGAGGCCAGTTATATGCGATCGGGGCAGGAGCGGCAGCCGGCTTTTTGCATGGTGCGGGCGCGTGGGGTGAGCGCTCTGAACGCCGTAAGCGCCGTAAGCGCCGTAAGCGCCGCGCTCGATGCCGGGGAGCGACGGTTGGAACGGCTGCTGGGAGCCGTCGCCGAGGCGGCGGAGGGCGGGCATGTGTGGGCGGCCGAGGCTGGTTCGTTTGCCGAGGGTGTGGGCGAGGGGGAGATCGGGCGGTGGTTCCGCAATCTGAATACGCCGGCGGACATGGCATGGGCGGAAGGGGCCGTTGGCGGAACGGGCGTAGGCCCGGTGAACGCGTGTTTTAGGGTGTGAGTTACGTCGGCGGGTGGGGTGAGCGGAATGCAGCGTCGGCCAAGGGGCAGGATTGCCCGGAGCGGGAACTGGGTTGTTCGGGGGGGGTCGGATCTCCCCATACTGGAGGAGGATGAAGCACGCAAAGGGTAAAGGTCCGCCGCTCGCGCCGGAGGGGGAATCGTTGTCCTATGCCGATGCTTCCGGCTTTCCGCCGGGGAGCGGCCTGGCGAGCGACGGAGCCGAAGAGTCGCCGGGGGCCGTGCTGCCGCCGGGAACCGGGGGCGCCATGGGCGAGTTCATGGCCGAGACTGCCGAGGCCAACGAGGCGAAGGATTCTGCCCTGGCGGATATCGGAGCACCGGTGTCCGGGGACGTTGGGTTGCCGTATATCGCCTTTGAGGGTGTATCGAAGAGCTTTGGATCGTTTGTGGTGCTGGAGGATGTGAGTTTTTTCATCAATCCGGGCGAGACGCTTTGCATTCTGGGGCGCAGCGGTGTGGGTAAATCGGTTTCGCTAGGCATTCTTATGGGGTTTTTGAAGCCGGACAGCGGCGCTGTGCTGGTGGCCGGCCAGGATATTACGGATTTGACCGAGCGCGAATTACAAGAGGTTCGGCGCAAGGTGACCATGGTTTTCCAAAATGGTGCCCTTTTTGACTCCCTAAGTGTCGGGGAGAATGTAGCCTTTCCTTTAAGAGAACGCGGCGGGATGAGCGAGGACCAGATTTTGCAGGTGGTGAAGGGATTGCTCGAGATGGTGGGTGTAGCCGGAATGGAGGATTGGTTGCCGAGCGATCTTTCAACCGGGATGCGCCGGTCGGTGGCCATTGCACGGGCCCTGGCGGCACAGCCCTCGGCGGTGTTGTACGACGAGCCGACCACGATGGTGGATCCAATGATGGCCAACCTTCTGGGGGGTCTGATTCATCGGTTGAAGGGGCAATTGCACCTCACAAGCATCGTGGTGACCCACGATATGCGATTGGCGGAACGCCTGGCCGACCGTGTGTTGTTTCTGCATGAGGGCAAGGCACGTTTTTTCGGCACGATGCAGTCCATGATGGCGAGCACGGATGAGCTGTTGCGGGAGTTTTTGGAGTTGGACAGGCTGGTGCTTCCGGTTTAGACCCATAGCACGAAGGAGCACGTTTCCGGTACACGGGGCGATGCTAGAGTAGGCGTTAGAACGCTTCCACGAGTACCACCAAGAGAAACCGTACGCCGCAGGCGTAGCCGTCCCTGATAGAGGCGTAGTTCGATGACCAGACCCGAGTACCTAGATCAAGTCGTGATCTCGAACCGATCCCCGAATCGGGCGGGGACAGCGGGTCGTGCCGGCCGGCCGCGGCCTTCGTTTGCGAGCGTTTTCTGGGCGGTCCTGGATATTCTCAGCGCGCTGGCCGCCGGACTTCTGGCCTTTGATATTCGCTATCGCTGGCATACCAGCCGGGCGAGCACAGCAAGGGGTGTGTTTTGGCATACGGCGCCGATGCACACATGGGTCACGCTGCTGATTTTCGGGTTGTACCTTGTGCTGTTTTCCCGTCTGTTTGGGCTGTATCGCTCCAGTGAGAGTTCAAGCGGCCTCCATGAACAACGCATGACCGTACAAGCCTGCCTGACGGCAAGCCTGCTGCTCTGTGGAACGTTGTTTTTGATGCGGGATTATGCGCTTTCGCGTTTCGTCGTGGCGCTGACGATGGTGCTGACATGCGCCATCCTCATGGTGCGACGGGCGCTTTGGCGGCGGCTGCGGTACCGGCGGCATATGCGCGGGTTGGAGGTGCGCAATGTGCTGATCGTGGGGGATGGGCGCGTCGGCCATGCGCTGCGCAATCACCTGGAAGCGCTGCCGCACCTGGGATTTCGTTTCAAGGGGTTTATTTCCATGAACCCGGTGGACGGGACCTCTGCCAAGGAGACCAATCCGAACATTGTGGGGGATGTACGCAATTGCGTGGCGGTGGCGCGATCCCTGTTTGTGGATGAGATTTATTTTTCAACGCCGGCGGACAAGCAAACCGTGATCACGGTGGTGGAAGATGCGCGGGCCATGGGCATCGACGTGCGGGTGGTGCCGGATTTATACGATGGCCTGGCCTGGCACGCGCCGGTGGAGTACGTTGGCCAGTTCCCCACGATTCCGTTGCATCGGCGCGAGTTTCCACGGGGCGCTTTTTTGATGAAGCGTGCGATCGACATGGTGCTCGCCTCCATCGTTCTTCTGCTGGTGTCGCCGGTGATGCTGGCCATCGCGATCATGATTCGTTTGGATTCCCCGGGACCCATTCTCTACGGCGCCGAACGCATAGGGCGCAAGGGACGGGTTTTCCGTTGCTTCAAATTTCGGACCATGGTGCCCGACGCGGAACGGATGAAAAAACAGCTGGCTCACCTGAACGAGCGCGAAGGCATTTTGTTCAAGATGACCAACGATCCGCGGATCACAAAGATCGGGGTGAAGCTGCGCAAGTATTCGCTCGACGAGTTGCCGCAGCTGTTTAACGTGATGAAAGGGGACATGAGCCTGGTGGGGCCACGGCCTCCGTTGGCGGTGGAGGTGGAAAAATATCATCTTTCGCATCTGCGCCGGCTGGATGTGTTGCCGGGGATCACGGGACTTTGGCAGGTGGAAGCGCGGCAGGATCCTTCTTTCGACAGCTACATCTCGTTGGACACGGCGTATGTGGAGAACTGGACGCTGCTGCTCGATTTTCGCATCCTGGCGCGGACGGTGGGTGTGGTGGTGGGTGGTACGGGCTCCTAGCGGTTATACCTTTTGCGCCCCCCCTCCCCCGGTTCTTCGGTATCGATTGCTGCAACTATCCTGGCGGCCAACCCGCGATAGGATGAACGTGTGCGCATTGCCCTCGCCCAGATCAATCCCACGGTGGGCGATTTTTCGGGAAATCTCGAAAAGATCGCTGATTTTTACCGGCGCGCCGCGGACGGCGGGGCCGAGTTGGTGATATTTCCGGAGTTGGCTGTGTCGGGGTACCCGCCAGCGGATCTGCTGGAAAAGGAATCGTTCATTCGGCGGGCGGAAGAGTCGTTAGGCAGGATTGCGGCGTTGACCGAGGGCGAGGGGCGGCCGGCTGTGCTGTGTGGGGCGCCGATGCGATGCGGGACGCCCGGGGGCAAATCTCTGCGGAATGCCGCGGCCGTGCTTGAAAACGGGGAACTGCGCTTTGCCCAGGGAAAGATGCTGTTGCCGTTTTACGACGTATTCGACGAGCAGCGGTACTTCGAGCCGGCCGAACGGCAGACGCTGACGGCGATCAAAGGCCGGCCGGTGGCGATCACGGTATGCGAGGACGCCTGGAACGACAAGATGTTTTGGCCCCGGCAGAACTACCCCGTGGATCCGGTGGAAGAGCTGATGCGGCAATGGGGCACGCTGCCGCAATCGATGGGTGGGGAACGGCTGATTCTGAATATCAGCGCCTCGCCGTACTGGCACGGAAAGCCGGAGACACGGCGACGGATGATTGGCGCGTTGGCCAGGCGTCACCGGGCGACGGCCGTGATGGTGAACCAGGTTGGCGGCAATGACAGCCTGATTTTCGACGGCGATTCCTTTGCGATGAACGCCGAGGGCGAGGTCATTGCCCAGGCGCGACCCTTTGACGAAGATTTGGTGGTGTTTGAAACGACGCGAGCGGAGGCTGCGCCGCGGAAACGCGGTGGGTACGAGTCGACCGAGGTGTTGGATCGGACGAGCCCGCCCGAGCTGGAGCGAACGTGGCAGGCGTTGGTTCTGGGAACCCGGGATTACCTGCGAAAGTGTGGATTCAAGCAGGCCCTCGTCGGTCTGAGCGGAGGGATCGATTCGGCGCTGGTGGCGGCGATTGCGGCCGAAGCGCTGGGGGCGGAGAACGTGAAAGGGCTGGGGATGCCGAGTGAGTTTTCCTCGAGCGGATCGATTGCCGATGCGGAGGCCCTGGCGCGGAATCTGGGGATCGAGTTTCAGGTGGTGCCGATCGGTGACATTTACGAGAGTTTCACGGAGCGGTTGAGCCCCTTTTTCGAAGGCACACCGTTCGGTTTGGCGGAAGAGAACGTGCAACCGCGGATTCGCGGAACGCTGCTGATGGCGGTTTCGAACAAAACGGGCGCGCTGGTGCTGACCACGGGTAACAAGAGCGAGATGGCGACCGGGTATTGCACCTTGTATGGCGATATGGTGGGTGCCCTGGCCGTGATCGCGGATTTGTACAAGACCGAGGTGTACGCCCTGAGCCGATGGGTGAACCGCGAACGCGAGGTGATTCCGTGGGGTACGATCACGAAGCCGCCCTCGGCGGAGCTGCGACACGGGCAGAAGGACACGGATTCGTTACCGGAGTATGAGGTGCTGGACCCGGTGCTGCGGGCCTACATCGAGGAATTCCGTTCGGCCGAGGAGATTGCGGCGGCGGGGGGCGTGGATCTGGCGCTGGTGCGGGACGTGATTCGGCTGGTGGAGCTGGCGGAGTACAAGCGGCAGCAGGCCGCGCCGGTTTTGAAGGTGTCCAAGAAGGCATTTGGGGCGGGGCGACGGTTTCCGATTGCGGCGCGGCGCGAGGTGTAGCAAGGGTTTTGGCGGGCGGCGGAACGGGTTTATGGAAGAGGAGTGACGTGGTGAAGCGACGTGGGTTGAGTGCAGCGGCGATGGGTTTGTTTGGGATTTCCGGCGTTTTTCTGGCGGGTGTTCCCCAGGCGGGCGCACAGGGGAGCGGAACGCCTGCGACGGCGGGTGCCGGGGAGCGGAGGCCGCTTGCGAATGGGGCGAGCGGGGCGAACGGGGCGAGCGGAGCTAGCGCGACTAGCGGGGCTAGCGCGACCAATGGGGCTAGCGAGACCAATGGGGCTAGCGGGATGGGCGGACAGGCAGCCGCGGGGGCGGGCAGCGTGCCCGGGGCGCCGGCGAGTCCGTTTCCCCCCGTCGATCCGCGAAACTTTACGGCGACGTCTCCCAGCGTAGAGACGGTGAACAGCTTTTTGTATGCGCTTTGGGGGTTCGATGAGAACCGGACGTGGAGTGTAGCGGCGATTCAGCCGACGCAGGCGCCCGGGGTGGTGGCGGTGCATGTGACGGTGGCGGCAAAGGGGCAATCATCGCGCCTGGCGCAAACGACGTTGTTTATTACGCCGGATGGCAAGTATGCGATTGCCGGCGAGGTCATTCGGTTTGGGGCGCAGCCTTTTGCCGAGACCCGGGCGCTGTTGGCCAAGCGAGCCGACGGACCCTCGCGTGGAGCCGCGGACAAGGCACTGGAGCTGGTGGAGTTTACCGACCTCGACTGCACGGCCTGCAAAGCAGCGGCGGCGACGATGGATGGGTTGCAGCAGCAGTTTCCGGGGGCGCATGTGGTGGTGGAGGATATGCCCCTGACGCGAGCGCACCCATTTGCCTACCGGGCGGCGACGGTCGGCTATTGTGTACGGCAGGCGAAGGGCGACGCCGGGTACATGACCTATGCGCAAAGCGTGATGGCCAATGGAGCGGACCTGACGGCGGAAAAGGCGGACGCGACCCTAAGTGCGGCGGCCAGGGCAGCCGGGGCGGACCCGGCTGCGGCCCTGGCCTGCTCGGGGAGCCCGGCGGCGAAGGCGGCGGTGGAGGCGGTTGTGCAGCTGGGCAACGAGGTCGGCGTGAACGACGTGCCGACCCTGTTTGTGAACGGACGCGCCTTGCCGCTGGCCCAGGTCCCGGTTCCGGTGCTAGGCCGGATTGTCGTATTCCAGGGCAAGCTGGACGGTTTGACCGTGCAGCAACAGCCCTCGTTGAGCACGTTGAAGTAAGCGGGGGCGTCTGGAAGCGGGACGAAGAAGGGTGGGGCGGACGGCAGACAGCGGGCGGTTTTCGAGCAGCGAACGATCCGCGAACACCCTTCTTTGCTAAGCTGCAAGAGTGACGCAACGGCTCATCGAGAGCCCACCCCGATCGAGAGCCTACCTTATGGCGCGCGGGAGGCTCCAATCTCGATCATGGTCACACGGAGCTCAGGAGATTGTCCATGTTAGCCGACGTGTCGGTTCGTGTGCACGCAAATTCCCTTGCCACCCTGGTGGCCGGGCTGCACTTCACCTCGCCGACCACAACATTTTCGACTGCCTCCACGCCCGCGAAAGAGGTGCATTCGCTGGCCCTGTTTGTGCTGACGATTACGGGGCTGATCTTTCTCGCGGTCAGCATTTTGCTGACGTATGCGATCTGGAAATTCCGGGCGAAGCCGGACGATCCTGTGGAGCCGGCCCAGGTGTTCGGAAGTACGCAGATCGAGTTGGCCTGGACCATCATTCCGATCCTGATCATTGTTGTGCTGTTTCTTGGCACGGCCCGGGTGATTTTTGCCATTGAGGATGCACGCAAGCCACCTTCGGCCATTGATGTGGTGGTGGTGGGTCACCAGTTCTGGTGGGAGTTTCGGTACCCGAAGTACAACCTGGTGACGGCCAACGAACTGCATGTGCCGATGAGCGATCCGAAGAATCCGACGCCCACGTTTATGAAGCTGACTTCGGCGGATGTGATGCACAGCTTCTGGGTGCCACGGCTGGCCGGAAAGACGGATTTGTTGCCGAACCGTGTGAACGAGATGTGGATGGATCCGTACCAGCCGGGCATGTATGAAGGACAATGCGCACAGTTTTGCGGCCCGGAACACGCCAAGATGCTGCTGCGGGTGTATGTGGATACGCCGGAGCAGTTCAAGGCCTGGGTGGCCAACCAGCAGCGCGCGCAGGAGAGCGCGACCAGTTCCAACGAGCCGGCGGCCGCCGGACCGAATGTCGGCAACATGGCCGTTGTGGGCCTGCATGGACCGTCGAGTGTAGCGGCAGCCGCGGCGGGTATCCCGCCCAATTCACCACCGACGCGGGGCAATCTCGCGCAGCTGCATGAGGTGGCGGAAAGCGATGCCGGCATGACGGAGATCAACCCGCAGCAGGGGCGGCGGGTGTTTGAAGAGCAGGCCTGCATCAATTGCCACGCCATTAAAGGAACGGTTGCGGACGGACGGTACGGCCCCGACTTGACGCATCTGGCCAGCCGCTCGACGATAGCGGCGGGCGCGGCCGAAAACACGCCGGCCAATCTTGTGGCCTGGTTGGCAGACCCGAACGACATCAAGGAGGGCACGCTGATGCCGGCGATGCACCTGACCAATCTTCAGAACAAGCAGATTACGGCGTACCTGACGACGCTGCACTAACGATGGACCCGATGGACCCGATGGACCCGGTCCAACGGATGCACGAGATTACCCGATCGACAGATTCAACGATTGACAGATCGACTGGGATTCACGAGATCGACCAGACAGAGCAGATCACGCCAGCGCACGACAGCGGCAGGGGAGAGACCATGGCAACACCGAGTATGCCGATCCCGAAGGGGATTGAAGGAGCACTGGATACGACGATCCCGGCGGCCCCGCGATCGCAGTATCTTGAAACGATTCACGACTGGGTAACGACGACCGATCACAAAAAGATCGGGGTGATGTACATCTGTTTTGCGCTGTTCTTTCTTTTGGTGGGCGGCGTGGAGGCGATGATCATCCGTGTTCAGCTGGCGATTCCTCTGAACACGTTCGTTTCGCCGATGACGTACAACCGCGTGTTCACGATGCACGGCACGACGATGGTGTTCCTGGTGGGGATGCCGATCCTGTTCGGCTTCGGCAACTACCTTGTGCCGTTGATGCTGGGCGCGCGGGATATGGCGTTTCCGCGGTTGAACGCGTTTTCGTTCTGGATCGCCGTGTTTGCCGGGCTTTTCCTGTATTTCAGCTTCATCGGCGGCCTTGGCCTGGGCGGCACGGGAACCGCGCCCGACGCGGCCTGGTTTGCGTATGCGCCGTTGACGGAAAAGGCGTTTTCGCCCGGGCACACGATGGACTACTGGGCGCTGGGATTGATTGCCAGCGGCATCGGTTCGATCGGCACATCGATTAATTTTCTAGCGACGATCATCTCCATGCGCTGCAAGGGCATGACGATGATGCGGATGCCGTTGCTGGCGTGGATCTATGCCGTGGTCGCGTTTTTGGTGCTGGTGGCGGTAAGCCCGCTGACGGCCGCGCAGATCATGCTGCTGGTGGATCGGTACCTGGGCGGGCATTTCTTCGACACGCAGATGGGCGGATCGTCGATCCTGTGGGCGCATTTCTTCTGGATCTTCGGTCACCCCGAGGTGTACGTCCTGGTGCTGCCGGCCTTTGGATTTGCGAACGAGATCATCCCGGTATTTTCGCGCAAGGCCATTTTCGGATATCCGGCCATGGTGGCGGCCACCGTGGGCATCGCGTTCATCAGCCTGGGGGTGTGGGCGCACCATATGTTCACGATCGGCATGACGTCGTTCGGCAACACATTTTTCACGCTGTCCACCATGCTGGTGTCCATCCCTACGGGCATCAAGACATTCAATTGGCTGGCGACGGTGTGGGGCGGCAAGATCCGGATGACGGTGGCGATGCTGTTTTCGGTCGGCTTCATGTTTCAGTGGGTGGTGGCCGGCCTCACGGGCATTATGTTGTCGGTTTCGGCATGGGATTGGCAGCTGCATAACAGCTATTTCGTGGTGGCGCATTTCCACTATGTGCTGGTGGGTTCCATCCTGTTCATGATTTTCGCGGCGTTCTATTACTGGTACCCAAAGGTGACCGGCCGCATGCTGAGCGAACGGCTGGGCAAGTGGCATTTCTGGCTGATGGTGATCGGGTTCCATTTGACATTCGACTTCATGCATATTCCCGGTTTGCTGGGGATGCCGCGGCAGATTTACACCTATGAGCCGGATCGCGGATGGACGGGATGGAACATCATCGTCACGGTCGGTGCATTTATTCAATCGATTGCGACGATGGTGTTTGTGTACAACCTGGTGTATTCGTACTTCCGCGGGGACGTGGCGGGGCCGGATCCATGGGATGCATGGACGCTGGAATGGGCCACGCAGTCGCCGCCCCCGGCGTATAACTTTGCGGTCGACCCTGTTGTGGCCAGCCGTCGTCCCCTGTGGGATTTGAAGCATCCCGACGACCCCGATTCGGCATTCGAGTAGACGATATGATTGCAGTTCCCCTGGAACACATTGAAAACGAAGCGGCGTGGACCCTGCCCTCCAAGGGCCGCGTGGGCATGGTCTCGCTGATCATCGCGGAAACGGCCGTTTTCGCGATTTTCGTGGTGGCCTATATCTATTACATGGGCCGGGATGTTCACGGACCGACGCCGCGCGAAACGCTGGAGCTGCCGATTTTCGGCACCATCTGCCTGCTGTCCTCGAGCTTTTTCATCTGGCTGGCGGAGCGGGCCATTGAGCACGGGCGCATGGAGGCGTTCAAGCTGTGGTGGAGCGTCACGGTGGCGGAGGGCCTTTTCTTTCTGGCCGATACGGGCCTGGAGTGGCACCACCTGATCTACACGGATCACCTGACGGTGAACACGAACCTGTTTGGAACGACGTATTACTGCCTTGTGGGGCTGCATGCCTTTCACGTTATCGTGGGCCTGCTGATGCTGACGCTTGTGCTGACGCTGGCCTTTGTCGGGAAGCTAAAGCAGTCGCATGCGGAACGCGTGCAGGTGTTGGGGCTGTACTGGCATTTTGTGGACGCGGTGTGGGTGGTGGTATTTACGGTGGTTTACGTGGTGAGCCGATGAGGACAGAGACACCGATTGCCGTCGAACCTGGCGCGGCGCACGAGGAAAAACACGATATTCACCTGCCCAAGGGCACGGCCTGGCCTATGGTGATGGCCTTCGGCCTGACCCTGCTGATCGGCTCGCTTGTGTTCGATGAAGCGGTGGGCATCCTTGGGCTGTTTCTGGCGGTGTGGGGAGCGGTGGGCTGGTTTCGCGAGGTCCTGCCGTTTGAGAATGTGGAAAACATCACCGTAACCGACGAGGTGGTGCCGGTTGAGCCCGCACAGGGCCGGGTGGCGCGCATTGAAGTCGGCGAGACGCACCGGGCGCAGTTGCCGCTGCGGACCTTTCCGATCGCCAGCGGCATCAAGGGCGGCATTGCCGGGGGCATTGCGATGGTGATCCCGGCGGAGATCTACGGCGTGATCCGGTACCACAGCTTTTGGTATGTGGTGAACCTGCTGGGCGGAGCCGGCGTGGGCACATGGGTGAATCCGACCGAGGCGCAACTGATGCACTTTCACCTGGGTGCGTTTGTGACGGCCAACGTGATTCAAGGCGCGACCACGCTGCTGGTGGGTCTGCTCTACGGCGCGCTGCTGCCGGTGTGGCCGAAACATCCCATTTTGCTGGGCGGCATACTGGCGCCGGTCTTGTGGACGGGGTTGTTGCACAGCGTGCTGGGGATTGTGAATCCGTTCCTGGCGGAGCGGATTGACTGGTGGTCCTTTGCGGCCTCGCAGGTGGTGTTCGGCCTGGTGGCGGGGTATGTGGTTTCGCGGCTGGGCGGCTTGCAGCGGCTGGCGCAGGTGCCTCTCGCGGTGCGGCTGGGTGTGGAAACGCCGGGTCTGCATGGGGATAGCCATGGAAAAGAGCCGCAGGAGTGAAGATGCGAAGCGCCGTTGTGTTGAGTTTGGCCCTGGTGTGTGCCGGGTTGGCGGGATGCAATCTGCCCGGCCGGCCGAGGGAGGCCGTGGAGGTTCCGCGTCCGGACCAGATTGTGTCGTTTGAGAAGCTGTACGGGACCAACTGCGCGGGCTGCCATGGAGCGGATGGGCAAGGCGGCGCGGCCAGCAACCTGCACAACCCGGAGTACCAGGCGTGGATTGACGATGCCAGCCTTCGCGGCATCATCGTGAACGGCGAAAGGGGCGTGTTGATGCCGGGCTTTGGAAAGCAGGCCGGCGCCAGTGGGCTGACCGACCAGCAGATCGACATCCTGGTGCATGGGATGCGGTCCAAGTGGGGCAAACCCAATGCATTTGGCGGCGATACGCCACCGCCGTACCGGCAGGCGGCGGCGGGCGATGCGACGAAGGGCAAGGCCGTTTACGTGGCTGCATGCGCCTCCTGCCATGGTGTGTCGGCTGAACATCCAGGGCCTTCGGGTTCGGTTCTTGATGGGTCCTACCTGGCTCTAATCAATGAACGGACGATACGAACGACGATCGTTCCGGGACGGCCCGATATTGGGCAGCCCGACTGGCGGCACATGATTCCGGGGCGTGCGATGACGGACGCCGAGGTGACGGACGTGGGCGCATGGATGATCAGCCAGACGCCGCATCGGCCGGGCCGCCCGTATCCCAACCTGCAGCCGAATGCGGAACGTCCGGGCGAGGTTCCACCGCTTGCGTCGGTGAAGCAATAGAGCGGATGGGGTGAGGTTTTGTAAACGAGGAGCAAAGGCAACGCACGTGCGGATGCAGGGAATGCTGGAGATAAACCATGGATGAGTTGCTGCCGTACCCAAATGCTGAAGTACAGGAGAAGCGATTAGAGAAGGAGCGCGTGAGCCGCCGCACCTTTCTGATGAATGTCGGGATTGCTTTGAATGTGGTGGTGGGGCTGGTGATTGCGGCGCCGGTGGTGGCCTATGTGCTTGGGCCGGTGATCAAGCGCCGGAATTACCTGGAATGGATCGATCTGGGGGAAGCGGGGCAATTTCCCGCAGGGGAAACCACGCTAACCAGTTTTCGCAATCCGTTTACGACCATGTGGGACGGCGAAACGGGGACGATTCCGGCGTATGTGAAGGCGGACAGTGGCGGCGAGTATACCGTGTTTGCCGTGAACTGCGCGCACCTGGGGTGCCCGGTGCGGTGGTTTTCGGAGTCGCAGCTGTTTATGTGCCCGTGCCACGGCGGGATTTATTACGCGGACGGAGATCGCGCGGCGGGGCCGCCGGAGCGGGGCCTGTTCAAGTATCCGACAAAGATTGAGAACGGACGGCTGAAGATCGATGCGGGTCAGATGCCGACACTTTCCAACCAGGCGAGCAATAAACCGTGTTCGCCGCTGAACGACAAGACGCAACAACCTGCGCTTGTGACGAGGATTGAGCCATGGCCTGGTATGAAAATACCTATAGTTGGATAGAGAGGCGCGTGCAGCTGGAGGGCCCCGTGAAGGAGGCCGCCCTGCACTATGTTCCAAGCAGTACGGCGAGCTGGTGGTATGTGTTCGGCAGTGCCAGCCTGACGCTGTTGATTCTGCAGATTGTGACCGGGATCATGCTGGCGCTGGTGTACTCGCCTTCGGCGGGCCAGGCCTGGAACATGTTGCAATACCTGAATCACGATTTGCCGCTGGGCTGGTTTTTGCGTGCGCTGCATGGTTGGGGTTCCAACTTCATGGTGGCCGTGGTGCTGATCCACATGGCACAGGTGTTTCTGTTCGGGGCGTATAAGTTTCCGCGCGAGCTGACCTGGGTTGTCGGTGTGTTCATGCTGCTGATGACGCTGGGCATGGCCTTCACGGGCCAGGTGTTGCGGTTCGACCAGGACTCGTATTGGGGCCTGGGGATCGGGGCGTCGATTATGGGGCGCGTTCCGGTGATCGGCGGCCAGCTGGTGCACATGATGCTGGGTGGACCGATCATCGGGGGAGCCACGCTGTCGCGGTTTTTCGCCCTCCACGTGTTTGTGATTCCCGGTGCGCTGCTGGCGTTCACCGGTCTGCATGTGTGGCTGGTGTTGAAGCTGGGCGTGAACGAGTGGCCGGTTCCCGGGCGGCTTGTGAGCAAGGAAACCTACATCAAGGAATACAACGAGCTGGCACACGATGGTTTGCCGTTCGTGCCGGGGGCGGTGTGGAAGGATCTGGTGTTTGCCGCCGCGATCCTGTTGGCGGTGGTGGTCGCCGCGGCCGTATTTGGACCCTATGGGCCGACGGGAACGCCGGATCCGACGATTGTGCAAACGGTTCCGAAGCCGGACTTCTTCTTTCTTTGGATCTATACGGCGCTGGCCTATTTGCCTCCCGCGATGGAAACGCCGGTTATGCTGATTGCGCCGGTGATTGGGATCGGCGTTTTGGTGATACTTCCGTTTCTTGCCGGCGTGGGGGAAAAGAGCTGGTGGCGCCGGCCGGCGGCGGTGTTCTCGTTGCTGTTTCTGGCCGTGTGCTGGGGGAGCTTCACCAAGCTGGGCACCTACACCCCGTGGAGCCCGCACATGGACGCCTGGAGTGGAGCGGTTTTGCCGGTTTCGTACCTGGAAGACCGAACGCCGCTCGAGCGGATGGGTGCGAACGTTTTGCAGGAGAAGCAGTGCCGTAATTGCCATTCGATCGGCGGTATCGGCGGGCAGCGTGGACCGGCGTTGGACAGCGTGGCCACACGGCTGACGGAGGACCAGATGATCCGGCAGGTGTTGTTGGGCGGTGGAAACATGCCGGCCTATGGAAGTACGCTTTCCCCGGCCGAAACGACGGCGCTGGTGCATTACCTGGACACGATGCATCCGCGTCATGAGCGCGCGGCGACGGATGCTTCCCGGCGCGTGGCGGAAGATGACGGTGTTCCGCCGGACTCGACCGTGGAGCGTGGGCATGGGCAAGTGAAGCAGCTGCAATAGGCAGGGAAGCTGTTTGATGTATATGAATGCAGTGGCGTGGATGGAGGCCGGTTCCGTTGCCGATTTGGCAGGGGATGGCCTCCTTCGTGCGTGGTCCTGGCCGATTTTGCCGCTGGTCGGCATCCTGCTAACCACCGCGATCTATCTGCGCGGATGGGTACTGGCTCGGCGTACGCGGCCCGGGGAGTTGCCGGGTTGGCGAGCGCTGAGCTTCTGCGGCGGCATGCTGGCCATCTGGCTGGCGATTGCCTCGCCGATCGATGCGCTGGACGACTACCTGCTGACCGCGCACATGATTCAGCATTTCATCCTGATGTCGGTGGCGCCGCCGCTGCTTGTTCTGGGTGCACCGGCGGTGCCGCTGCTGCGTGGTTTGCCGCGCTGGATCATCAAGGGATCCCTGCGTCCGTTATTCGCGAGCCGCGGCGTGCAGCGTGTGTTCCATGCCCTGGGTCACCCGGTCTTGATTTGGCTGGCGATGAACGCGGCCTACCTGGGATGGCATGTGCCGGCTGCTTTTGAACTGACGTTTCGCTCGGAGAACTGGCACCAGACCGAACACATGTGCTTTCTGCTGACAAACGTTGCGTTCTGGTGGGTGGTGCTGCAGCCCTGGCCGGCCCGGTCGCGATGGCCGCGGTGGGCGGCGATTCCGTTTTTGTTGACGGCAGACCTGGTGAACACGATGATTTCGGCGTTGCTGACGTTTTCGGGGACCGTGCTGTACACGTCGTATGCCGCCGCTCCGCGGGTATCGGAATTGAGCGCGTTGCAGGACCAGGTTGCCGCAGGTTCGGAGATGTGGATTCTGAACTCGCTTGTGTTTCTGATCCCGGCCGTGGCGATTACCATGCAGGTGCTGGCGCCGCAGCGGCTGCGGCCGGTGAGCCGGCCGGGCAGCCGGTTGGGTCGGGAAGTTGGATGAGTTTGGGGCGACTGCGTGAGGTCGGTAACCCGCTGGGATGAACGACCGACGCTGGCCAGGTTACCAACGTGCCGTGCCGATCCGGTTGAGACAACCTCCCGATGGTGTATGTTCCAGACATTGGATCAGAGGTGGGGTGGGTGACTGGCTTGCGCAGCAGCGCGCTTTCGCGACGATTTCCGTGGCTGTGGCTATCGTTGGCCGCCTCCCTTGTTGCCGGTTGGCTACCGGTCGGGGCGGGGGCGCAGGCTTCCCCCACGGCGACGCGGGCGGGTGATCTCCAGGTGGGCGCGGGTGTTTCCTTCGGCAGCTCAAACTACGACTCGCCGGCGTTGGGCGGAACGGGCGAAAGCCTGCGCGGTTTTGACGTGTACAGCACGTTCGATTTCAAACCGCACCTCGGCGTGGAGGCCAACTTCCGGCAGACCAAGCCGAGCTATGGTGAAGAGGTTTATGAGCGAACGTACGAGATCGGCGGACGGTATGTGTATCCCGTTTCGCGGTTGAATCCGTACGTAAAGCTGATGTATGGCCGCGGCGTATTCAACTATCCGAAGAACATCGCCAACCTCGCATACAACCTGTACAGCGTGGGTGTCGGTGCCGATTTCCGGCTGCTACCCAGCGTGAATCTACGCCTGGACTATGAGCATGAGCACTGGTTTGGGTTCCCGCTGGGGGCGCTGACGCCGAATGTGGGGACCGTCGGTGTGGCTTACCATTTCGGAAGCGAGGGTAAGTGCCTCCTGTGTGCGAACCGGAGGCGATAGGGTCTTCGTTCAATGTGTAGGGAGAACGAAACGCAGATTCCCTTCGGGAATGACAAACAAAGAGGCAGATGCGGCGATGCGCCGGGATCAATATTTCGGCAGTGAGGTATCGATGCGTTCGGCCCAGGCGGTGATGCCGCCGGCCAGGTTGTTGACGTTGGTGTAGCCGTTGGCTTTGAGTTCCTGTGCGGCCTTTTGGCTGCGTCCGCCGGTTTTGCAATGGACGATGATTTCGCTGGCCTTATTCGGCGGGAGTTCGTTGAGACGTGCGCCGATTTGGCCGACGGGAAGGAGCGGCGCGCCGAGGTTGACAATGACGTACTCGTGCGGTTCGCGAACGTCGAGGATGAAGGGCTTGTCGCCGGCATCGAGGCGCCGTTTCAGATGCTCGACGGAAAGTTGCGGGATGCCCTCGATGTCGGTGTTGCCTTGCGGGACTGCGCCGTGAGAGCTCACCTCGAGCGGGCCGTTGCCGGACGGGGGCACGATGCCGCAGAACTGGTCGTAATCGATCAGTTCCTTGATCTCGTGGGTGCCGCAGACGGGGCAATCGGGGTTTTTGCGCAGCTTCAAGGTGCGGAACTGCATGCCGAGCGCGTCGATGAGGAGGAGACGCCCGATGAGGGGATCTCCTATGCCGAGAATGAGCTTGATCACCTCGGTGGCCTGAATGACGCCGACAAGACCGGGAAGGATGCCGAGCACGCCGCCTTCCGCGCAGCTCGGGACCAGGCCCGGCGGTGGGGGCTCGGGATACAGGCAGCGATAGCAGGGGCCCGCTTCGGTGGCGAAGACGGAGGCCTGGCCTTCAAAGCGGAAAATGCTGCCGTAGGCGTTGGGCTTGCCGGTGAGGACGCAGGCGTCGTTGACGAGGTAGCGGGTCTGGAAGTTGTCGGTGCCGTCGGCGATCACGTCGTAGTCACGGAAGAGTTCGAGCGCGTTGGCCGAGGTGAGCATCGTGTTGTGCTTCACGATCTTTGTATTTTTGTTCAGGCCGTTGAGCATGACCTCGGCGGAATCGACCTTGAGCATGCCGACGGTGGATTGCGAGTGAATGATCTGGCGCTGCAGGTTGGACTCGTCGACCACGTCGAAGTCGACCAGGCCGAGGGTGCCGATGCCGGCCGCGGCGAGATAAAGCGCAAGCGGCGCACCGAGGCCGCCGGTGCCGACGCAGAGGACCTTGGCGGCCTTGAGCTTTTGCTGGCCTTCCATGCCGACCTCGGGGAGGATGAGGTGGCGGGAGTAGCGGGCGATCTCCTCGTTGGAGAGCCTGGGGAGTTCGGTCGTGGGAAGTTCTTCGGTGGCAATCATCGTTTAGGTCTCACAGCAGAGATGCTTTCGAGGGCCGGTTCGATACATGTGCGGGCTAAACGACGCAACGAAGATGCTGGTGAGCGGTTATGGCTGAAGAGCGCTCAGGGCTGCCAGGCGGAGGGCGTGCTCTTTTCGAGAGCGAACTCGACGAGCGGGTCGACACGGGTGGTGACCATGCGGTAGCCGAGCTGGGCAAGTTCCGTGTCCTGCCGCTGCATGTAGGTTTCGTAGAGGTGACCGAGCGCTTCCTGTTTGCTGGCGAAGACGAGGCGGATGGGCTGGCGCACCTCGATGAACTCGCGGACGGCCTGAAAGACGCCGCTGAGGATGCGGACGGAGCCGACGATGGCGGCTCTGGTTGGCCCCGCATCCGGAGCGACATCGAAGCCGACCTGCCACTCCCGCTCGCTCACCTGCGCGAAGGTCACGGTTACCAGAAGGTCGCGATAGATGAAGCTGGCCAGGGCCGTGCCGAGCGCTTCCGTCGTCCAGGTGATCTCCGTTGTTGAGTCGAACACCGCGATCATTGCCTTCGCAACAGCACTCATGGCAGCTCCCTGTGCGCTCAGTATAGGCTCGGGCGCGGGCTTGGTTCGTTTGCGAACTGCCGACTAGCAACAACCGCCGGCGATGGACGGGATGATGGTGATTTCGGCGGCGTCGGCTACGGGGGTGTCTTCCTTTTCGGGGAGGTAGCGCATGTCTTCATCGCCGATGTAGATGTTGACGAAGGAGCGCAGCTTGCCTTCGGGGGTGAAGAGGTGCTGTTTGAGCGCGGGGTAGGCGCGGGTGAGGTTTTCGAGGCCGCCGGCGAGGGTGGTGCCGGTGACGTCGACGGCTTCCTGGCCGTCGGTGTAGGCGCGCAGCGGGGTGGGGATGTGGATCTTCATGGCTTGAGTATGATGCCGGGGGCCTGCTGGACGGCGCAGAAAGTCTGCGCGGATACGGCTTTCGAGAAGCGTTTGTGAGGTAGCAACCCTTGACTTCTTGGCATAAACTTGCGTGATGCCTTTTACGATCGCTTCCGCGCAGGTAAGTGATGCCGAGTTTGTGAGGGCCGTTGAGAACTGTGCGCTGCCTTTGGCAAGCTTCCGGCACGGTGACCACCTCCGCTTAGCGTGGTGGTACCTCCATCACCAGCCATTCGACCTTGCGTTGTCTTCGATTTGTTCGGCAATCATGCGTTTGGCTGCCCACAATGGCGTTCCGCATGTCTTTCATGAGACACGAACAACGGCCTGGGTGACGCTTCTGAACACCCATGACGAGGAGACCTTCGGGGCCTTTCTCAGACAAAATGAACATCGACTCAGCCCAACGTTACTCCACGAGTTCTGGAGTCCAGCAGTTCTTGAGAGCAATGCTGCACGAACTGGATGGGTCCAACCCGACCGCGCACCGCTGCCGCACTGACCCCGCCTTGTTAGTCCCAATTTGTCGAATGATGTCGACCAAACCGGCCGAGGTCAGCCATTCGGGTGCCGAACGAGGGCCAACTTCCGCTATCTGCGTTTCACAGGACTTTCGCTTCTCACTTACACACAGGACGATCCCAGATGGCACTACGCCAAAAATACTGATCGTGATCAGGACGCTCTTTGCTAGAACTTCTGAATGGCTCCCGAACTGACTACTGCTCGACTTCGCCTTCGACGATGGCGTGAAACGGACCTGGACGCTTTTGCGATCATGAACGCTGACGTAAGGGTTATGGAGTTCTTCCCCAAGATCCTTGACCGGACAGAAAGCGATGCCCTTGCTGCACGGATCCGCTTGCAAGTTGAAAAGAAGGCCTTCGGGTTGTGGGCAGTGGATGTAGCTGGAGAATGCCCGTTTATAGGGTTCGTAGGTTTGTCAGAACCCATGTTCAAAGCGAACTTCACTCCATGTGTGGAGATTGGCTGGAGATTGGCACCTGCCTATTGGAGAAAAGGCTACGCCCTTGAAGCAGCCCAAAGGGTAATCTCGTACGCGTTTCAAGATTTGCGCTTATCAGAACTGGTTTCCTTCACTTCGGTCGCGAACCTGCCTTCCCAGAGACTCATGCAGCGACTTGGATTCACCTCCTTGCCTTCGGACAACTTCGACCATCCATCTCTGCCCGAGCGGGACCCCTTGAAACCACACGTTCTGTACCGGCTGAGTGCCCCAGGTCAGCTCGTCGCCCCTCCTCTCGACAGGTAACGGCAAGTCGCACAGTGTTGACTAGCGCTCAACGAGGTTGACGGGTTGGTTCTTGAAGGATTTGTCGTCTTCGCTGGTGCCGGTGAGCAGAAAGCTGTTGGTGGTTTTTGCGTGGCCGGTTTGCTTGTTGCCTTCCACGGCGGTGATGAGGTAAGCGCAGCCGAACCAGTGGGCTTCGGCGAAGTCGGTTGGGGACCACTGGGCGGGGTGGTCGGGGTGGGAGTGGTAGAAACCTACGATGTCGAGGCCTGCGGCGCGGGCTTCGCGCTGGGCCTTGATCAGCTCGAGCGGCGAGATGCCATAGCGGTTGTGGGCGCTGTCGGTGCGGGTGTTGCCGGCGCGGAGGAGTTCTTTGACCTCGATGCTTGCTGGGGTAGCACGGCCGAGCAGGATGCCGCAGCACTCATGCGGGTAGGTTTCTTCGCCGTGGGTGCGGAGCTGGTCGTAGAGGTTTTGAGGGATTTTTAGGGTCGGAGTGGCTTGTGCTGGGGGATTTGGCAACGAAGGTTCCCTTCGGGAGTGGAGGAAAGAAGAGCGAGGGGCAGAGGCAGAAGCAGAAGCAGAGGCAGGGGCAGAAGCAGGTTCCCTTCGGGAAGGACAGAAAGAAAGGCAAAGGCAAAGACAGAGGCCCTTTGGGGGATGACAGAAAGAAGAGCAAGGGCAGAAGCAAACGCAGATTCCCTACGGAATGACGACCAAAAGCGAGCCCGGGAATGACAACCAAAAAGCGAGCCGGGAAGGACAACCAAAAAGCGAGCCCGGGAATGACAACCAAAAAGCGAGCCGGGAGTAACAACCAAGAAGCGAGCCCGGGAACGACAACCAAAAAGCAGGGCGAAAGCGGGTCGAGGGAGGCTGACTAGGCGTTTTGTCCGGCGTATTGCTTGGAGTCGACGGCGTCCGCGGCGGCGGCTTCGGGGGTGGGTTCGGTCCAGAAGCGTTCGGAGAGGTATTTGTCGGCTGAATCGCAGAGGATGGTGACGATGACGGCCTGGCGGCCGGCGCGGGCCTCTTCCTGGGCTACATCGAGGCACGCGGCGGCGGCGGCGGCGGCGGAAACGCCTACGAGCAGGCCCTGGGTGGTGGCCAGGCGTTTGGCCATGCGGTAGGCGCGCTCGGTGGGCATGTCTATGTTGCGTTCGGCCAGGTGCTCGTCGTAGATGGGCGGAACGATGGCGGTGGCCATGTGCTTGAGGCCTTCCAGACCGTTGAAGGGCGAGTCGGGCTGCATGGAAAAGCAATGGATGGCGGGGTTTAGCTCGCGCAGACGACGGGTGGTGCCCATGAACGTGCCGCTCGTGCCGAGACCGGCGATGAAGTGGGTGATCCGGCCCTCGGTTTGCTCCCAGATTTCATTGGCGGTGCCGTAATAGTGGGCGCGCCAGTTGTTTTCGTTGCCGTACTGGTCGGCGTAGAAATACAGGTCGGGACGATCGGCGGCGAGTTTGCGGGCCATGCGGATGGCGCCATCGGAGCCTTCACCGGGATTTGTGTAGACGATTTCGGCGCCATAGGCCGCGAGAATCTGCTTGCGCTCCGGGCTGACGTTGGAGGGCATGCAAAGCGTGACCGGGAAGCCGCCGGCCGAGCCGAGCATGGCGTAGGCGATGCCGGTATTGCCGCTGGTGGCGTCGAGCAGGCGCAGACCGGGGCGGAGTTGGCCTTTACGCCGGGCGTCGGCGACGATGGCCGAGGCGGCGCGGTCCTTGACACTGCCGCCGGGGTTGGCCCACTCGGCCTTGCCGAGGACTTGGATCCGGCCCGGGGTCCCGGGTAGGCCTTCGGTGAGTTTGTCGAGGCGGATCAGCGGTGTATTGCCCACGCGATCCGCCAGGGACGTGCCGAGCAGACCGTTGCCCGAAGTGGCGTTGCCGGATGCCGCCGTCCGGGCAGATTCGTCGGCGGAGGTGGGATTCGCGAACTCCATCATGCGTTTTACCATCCTTCGAAGCCGCCCGGTCGATCCAGCCATTGAAGCCCGGAGCGGCAGTGTGCGAAAGTTTAGATGCGCGTGTAGACGGTCGGCTTCGCCCTTTTCCCCTCGCCCGGAACCGATGTTGCGGCTCCGGCGGGGAGTCGGGCGAGTCGGGAAATCAGGAAACCAAGCGAGCAGCCCCTCTACACAGAAGTCTGGAGTCTATGCCCAAGCAAATTATCAAGCAGCGGACGTTTGACGAGGTCCTTTCCACTCTCGGCAATGAGAAGTTCAATATTTCCCCCGCATCCGGCGGTGCACAGGCGAGCGGTGCCAGGGGTGTGAGCGGGGCGCGGCGGATTGCGAAATACGGCTGCGCCGCGGAGATTGCGCCGAGCGAGCTCAAGGAATCGCCGCTAAAAGTGCTAACGAAGGGGGGGTGGGTGTTGAACGGGCAAATCGCCCACATTCTCGACAAGGGGTACCAGAAGTTTCTGGCTACCTCGACGCTGCAGATTCCAGCGACGGCGGATCACCTGCGGGCGATCCATCGTTTCGAGGAGGAGCTGAAGGAGGCCTCCGGTGCGCTTTCGCTTTACAACGAGGCGATGGGGACGACCAGCGATGTGTATGTGTATGACCGGGTGAAGGGGCGCGAGACGGTTTGAGCGGTTTTGCCCTGGGCAACTGCTGACGCGGTCTGTAGCCGATCTCTCGGACCGTAGTTGCACCCCGAGCAGGAAGCAGGTCCTTCGCTTCGCTTAGAATGACAAGGCTTTGCCTAGGAATGACAATGCCCAGGTACAAACTACATTCAAGAAGAACGGGTCTAGCGTGAGCGGCTGCGTTGCCACTCGCGGTAGGCCTCGCTTTTGCCCAGGCCGCGGGCCCTGGCTACCTGCTTCAGGGCGTCTTTTTCGGAGAGGCCCTGGGTTTTGACCAGAGCCGAGACGGATTCCGCGAGCGATACGTTGACGGCGATGCCGTCGACTGTCTCCGCTGGCGAAACGACGCCGTCGAGAAGAAGAACGAATTCGCCGCGGATGGAGGGGCGCGCCTGGAGAGCGGCGAGCAGGTCCGCGGCTGTCCCACGCAGGAATTCTTCGTGCAACTTGGTGAGTTCGCGGGCCAGGACGAGCGGTTGGCCGGGACCGAAAACGGCGACAATCTCGGCGAGTGCGCCGAGGATGCGATGCGGGGTTTCGTAGAAAATATGTGTGGCCGGTTCCGTGGCGGCGCGAAGCCTATCCCGTAGCTGCTCCAAGACGGAGCGGCGCTGGCCTTCTTTGGCGGGGAGGAAGCCGTGAAAGGTGAAGCGCTCGGTGGAGAGGCCGCTGGCGACCAGGGCGCTGAGGGCGGCGTTGGCGCCGGGGACGGGGTAGACGGCCACGCCGGCGGCAATGGCCTGGCGCACCAGGGCT
>CAXTBI010000046.1:0-25107 GCA_964242195.1 uncultured Acidobacteriaceae bacterium | reverse complement strand
ACCCCGGCCGCGCCGAGTGCGGCCCCGGCCAGCAGCAGCAGGGTACCGGCAAACAGCGCGGCGAGGTCGTTCCGGGAAAGCTTCTGGGCCATGCGTAGGGTCTGCGCGCAGCATACCAGCCGGCTCCGCTCGCCGCTCACGCTTCTCGCCGCACTTCACTGCCTCGCGGGCCCCCCGCTTTCTGCGTGCCTCCGGGGCCGTAGCTGGATGCATCCCAATGCGATATGCTTTCGCGCATGGCAGACACGCCCACCACCTCCCCCACCGAGGCCCCGACCGACCCCCTCACCGAGGCCCCGACCGACACTCCGCTGAACACCCCCGGCCACCACGCCTCGCCCGATCGCCTCGTGAATCTGCCCCGCCTGCTCGCCGCGTTTTACAGCTTGCATCCGGACCCGGCAAACCCGGTCGAGCGCGTCAGCTTCGGCACCAGCGGCCATCGCGGTTCCTCCCTCTCGGCGAGCTTCAACGAAGATCACATCCTCGCCATCACCCAGGCGATCTGCGAGTTCCGCGCCAGGGAAAACACAACCGGCCCCCTGTTCCTCGCCCAGGACACCCATGCCCTCTCCGAGCCCGCGTTCATCGCCGCCCTCGAAGTCCTGGCCGCCAACGGGGTGGAGGTGCGGATCGATTGCGACCTCGGCTTCACCCCCACACCGGCGCTTTCGCACGCGATCGTCACCTACAACGCGGGCCGGGAGGCCGATCAAGCCGACGGCATCGTCATCACACCCTCCCACAACCCGCCCGAGGACGGCGGCTTCAAATACAACCCCCCCAGCGGCGGCCCCGCCGACACCTCCGCCACAAAATGGATTGGGGATCGCGCCAACGCGCTGATCGCCGCCAAACTGGCCGGCGTCAAGCGCCTGCCCTACAAACAAGCCCTGGCGGCCGACACCACAAAGCGCTTCGACTTCATCGATACCTATGTCACCGATCTCGCCAACGTCATCGATTTCGACATCCTGAAAGGCACAACCCTGCGCCTCGCCGTCGATCCCCTGGGCGGTGCCGGCGTCGCCTATTGGCCGCGGATTGCCGAACGCTACAATCTCCCGCTGGAGATCCTGAACCCCTATGTGGACCCCACCTTCCGCTTCATGACCCTCGATTGGGACGGCCGCATCCGCATGGACTGCTCCTCGCCCGACGCCATGGCCGGCATGATCGCCAATAAAGACAAATTCGACGTGGCCTGGGGCTGCGATACCGACCACGACCGCCATGGCGTGGTCACACGCTCCGCCGGTCTGCTGAACCCCAATCACTACCTTGCCGTTTGCATCCAGTACCTTTTCACTCACCGGCCGGAATGGAGCGCAAACGTCGGCATCGGCAAAACGCTGGTCTCCTCCAGCATGATCGATCGCGTCGCCCTCGGCCTGAACCGCCGTCTGCTGGAAGTTCCGGTCGGCTTCAAGTGGTTCGTCGATGGCCTGATCGATGGATCTCTCGGCTTCGTCGGCGAAGAGTCCGCCGGGGCCACGTTTCTGCGCCGCAATGGGGCCGTCTGGACCACCGACAAGGACGGCCTCATCCCCGGCCTGCTCGCCGCGGAGATGGCCGTCTCGACCGGAAAAGATCCTGGCGAACTCTACACGGAACTCACCGCGAAATACGGTTCTCCCGTCTACCGCCGGATTGACGCGGCCTGCTCCAAGGAAGACAAGGCCAAACTCGGGAAGCTGACCGCCTCGCAGGTACAAGCCAAGGAGTTGGCCGGCGACCCCATTACCGCCGTGCTCACCGAAGCCCCGGGCAACCACGCCCCCATCGGCGGTTTAAAGGTGACCACCGACAATGGCTGGTTCGCAGCCCGCCCCTCGGGCACCGAGGACGTCTACAAAATCTACGCCGAAAGCTTCGCGGGCGAAGACCACCTCAAAAAAATCCAGGAGGAGGCAAAGGCCCTGGTCACGGCCACCTTGGCCGGATAACCTTCCCGACGGAGGGGCACGCCGCGAGCGAAATTCCGGGTACGGCCTGGAAATAAGGTATGCTGACTGAACTTACGGGCCATGCCGCGCACGTTTCAGCCCAGCGAAGCAAATCTAGTTTTTCGCTATGCAACTGCATACCCTCCACATTGAACATTCGGTGCTCCTTGCCGTGTTCACCCTGCTCACGGCGGTGAACGCCCGCTTGCAACGGCATCTGCCCGGTGTTCAAGGCTTCGCGTTCTACAATCTGCTGGCGCTGCTTGGTTCGCTTTCGGTAACGCTCCGGGCCGAAATGCCGCAGGCACTCTTCGTTACGGTCGGCAGTATTTGCGAATTTGCCGCCTACGTCGCCCTGTTTCAATGCATGAGCCAGATGTTCGGCTTCCGGCGCAGGCTCCTGCTGCTGCTCGGCGCCTGGTTTCTTCTCGGCTGCGCGATGGTGGTCTGGTGCGGCGGTATTCGGCCCGATACCGCGGAGCGATTGCTCGCCCATAGCATTTTTCTCGCAGGCGAACAGGTGTTTGTGGCCGCCGTCCTGCTCTCCGGCAAACGCGAGGTCCGGGGCCTCAGCTGGATGCCCAGCGCCATTCTGCTCGCCTTGGCCGCCTTCAACCTGATCCGCCTCGGCATGGTCGCGGTCCGGGGCGTGCCGATCAACTATCTCCAGTCCGGATCCACCCTGGCCGGCATCGTCGTTCTTTCCCACACCTGCCTGCAATGCGGTCTCATGCTGGCCTTTGTCTGGATGACCGCCGCTTTGCTGCGCCGGGATCTCGAAATCCGCGCCAGCACCGATCCCCTCACCGGGCTCCTCAACCGCCGTGCCCTCGACACCGCCGCGCTCCAGGCCGTGGACGCCATCGGCGCGGGAAAGGGCGTCTTCGCCGTTGTGCTCCTCGATCTGGACATGTACAAGCCCCTGAACGACCGATTCGGCCACGCCGCGGGAGACCTGGCCTTGCAGGCCGTCAGCCGATGCCTGCAGCGGGAACTGCGCACCACCGACCTGATCGCCCGTCCCGGCGGCGACGAGTTTGTGCTGCTGCTGCGGCGCACCCCGGGCAAGGAAGCCGTGTGCATCGCAGATCGCCTGCGCGATTGCCTCGAAGCCCTGGATCTGGGTCTGGGTGACCCCACCGCCCGCATCACCGGCAGCTTCGGTGTCGCGCAGGCGGTTCCCGGGGAAGGCTGGGAACAGCTCCTCGAACGCTGCGATTGCGCCCTCTATGCCGCCAAACGCAGCGGCGGCAATGCCGTGTATTCGCACGGCGTCGAAGATCCCCGCAAAATTGAGGACCGCCGCATCGAAGAGCCCCGCACAACCGAAACAAGCGTAGCCGCCGAACTTCGCTGACATTGCGCGCTTGACTCCGGTGCGCCGGGCACGTAGGCTAGCCAAACCATGTTAGGGATTTGCACCGCCGCCGCGCTTTGTTGCATGTGTTGTCACATGCCGCGCCCGTGCGCCGGTGCATCTCCGCTCTAAGCGAGCCTTCCCCCACTCGCATCGAGCTCACCAGGCACCCACGCAGCGGCTTTCTCCAGCGCAGCGTGGGTTTTCTGCATTCTGGTCCACGCAAATCCTCTCTCCCGTCCCAACCCATCAACGCCGAACCGGCAATCCCGGCAACCCAACCGCCAAGGCATCGCCGCCAATACCCCAAGGAGACACAAAAATGGTACCCACCCTGCAAGCCAACGCACCTGCCGCTTCAACCCACGCCAAACTCGCCTTCAACGCCGACCTTGCCGCCATCACCCTCGCGCTTCTGCTCGCGGCCCTGGTCCGCTTTGGCGTTCTCCCCCATGTGGGATGGTAGCGAAATGTCTACGCTGACGCCGGCATCCGCTGCCACGCCGCCCGCTGCCTCTCCGCTCGATACCGCGTCGCCCCAACGCCTGCCATCCCTCCTCAGCCTGATCCCGGGCACCCTTCTGCTGTTCGGCATCGGTCTGGCGGCCAAGGGCCTGGAAACCTTCGGCATCTATCTCCATTCCGTACGCCATCTCCCCGTGCCCCACCTCGAGTACGTGCTTTGGGCCATCGTGCTTGGTTTGCTGGTCTCCAATCTCGGTACCGTGCCGCGCATCTTCCGCCCCGGGGTCGCCACCTACGAGCTTTGGCTCAAACTCGGCATCGTTCTGGTCGGCGCGAAATTTCTTTTCGCCGACATGCTCCACCTGGGCGGCTTATCGCTTGTTCTCGTCTTCATCGAGCTCGCCCTCTCGCTCACCGTGATGACGCTGCTCGGCCGCATCTTCCGTCTTCCACCCAAGCTGACCTCGCTCCTGGCCATTGGCAGTTCCATCTGCGGCGTCACCGCCATCATGGCCGCCCAGGGTGCCATCGAGCCCGACGAAGAAGACACTTCCACCGCCATCGCCGCCATCCTCACCCTTGGGGCCCTCGCCCTGTTCACCTTCCCCGGCATCGGTCACGCCCTGGGCATGGGGCAGCAAACCTTCGGCATCTGGACCGGCCTGGCCGTCGACAACACCGCCGAAGCCACCGTCACCGGTGCCCTCTACGGCGACGAGGCCGGACGCTTCGCCGTGCTCGCAAAAACCGCACGTTCCGCCTTTATCGGCTTCGTTGTGCTCGGCTATGCCATCTACTGGGCCTCGCAGGGGCAGGCCAGCCGCGTCGAAAACAAGCCCCTGTTCCTTTGGCAGAAATTCCCCAAGTTCATCCTGGGCTTTGCCGCCATCTCCGCCCTCGCCACCGCCGGAGTCTTCACCAAGGGCCAACTCGCGTCCCTCTCGAACCTTTCCAAATGGGCGTTTCTTCCCGCCTTCGCCGGCGTAGGCCTGCGCACCCATGTACGCGACCTCGTCAATCAGGGCTGGCGCCCGATCCTGGTCGGCGTTCTGGGAGAAATCTTCATTGCCCTTGTCACCCTGGCCCTGGTCTTCGGCGCCTCCCGCCTCGGCGGCATGCACTAAAGCGAGAGCGCAAAGGCGGGCTGTCCGCCGTCATCCTAAGCGCCCAGCGAAGGATCTCCGCATCCCGCTCGCGGATTCCATACACCACAAGGCGAACCGCTATAAAAGCTCTGATCAAGCCCACTTTGGCGAGGTTTCCGCTCTTCTTGTGTCATTCCCGCAGGGAATCTGCGGTTCGTCTCGGGCGCCAATCGGATGCGAGGACTGACTCAGACCTTCCCTAAAGCTATTTCCGTACCACCACCAGGCCGTCATCTCGACCCAAGTGGAGAGACCCCTGTATTTCGCCCGTGGCGCCGCAAATCTTTACCACACCCACAACGAAAAACTGGTTGCCCCCCAGGGATTCGAACCCCGATCGAGCGAGTCAGAGTCGCTAGTCCTACCATTGAACGAGGGGGCAACATCGTTTTCTAACGCAAGCGCCGGAGTCTCGCAACCTAGGAAGCGAGGCAACATCGGCCGCCTTTGCGAGTGTACGAAGATTGCGCGGGCCGGTCAAATACGGCAAAGGGGAGCCTCTACTCCTCCCCCAACGCCCGCATAAACCGCACCTGAAACTCCACCCCCGCATAAAACGCGCTCACCCGAAGCCGCTCATCCCGCCCATGCGCCCGGTCGTCGCCCGCATCGATGCCCATCCCCGAAATCCCATAGCTCGGAATCCCCGCCGAAAGCGTGTAAATCGAATCGCTCGCCCCCGTCTCCATAATCGGCACGATCGCGATCCCCGGATACATGCCCTCCGCCACCCGGCGCAGCGGCCGCGTCACGTCTTCGCGCAGCGGCGGCGGCGCCATGGCGGCCGTCGTCGGCGCGCTCGGCGAAATCGCCCCCGCATTGTCCATGTAATTCACAACCAGCTTGGGATCGGCCAGCTTCGCAATGATTGCCTGCCGCACTTCCTCCGGCGGATGCCCCGGCAGGATCCGGCAGTTCACATTCGCCGTCGTCGACCCGGGCAGCGCATTCGGTGCATGGCCGCCCGCAATCATGGTCGCCACACACGTCGTGCGCAGCGTCGCGTTCAGGCGCGGGTCGGCCGAAAGCTCCTTCGCCGCGGCCTCGTCCATCGGCGTCGCCAGCACCCTTTGCAGGAGCACGCGCCGGTCCGGGGCCGCCGTCTTCAATTGGCTCTCGAGGTAGGCGCGCGTCACCGCGTTCAACTCCGCCGGAAACGGGCTACGCTCCAGCCGTCCAAGCGCATCGCCCACCTCGTAAATCGGATTGTCCGGCCGCGGCAGCGAGCTATGCCCACCCGCGCTTGTCGCTACCACCTGGAAGTCCGCATACAGCTTCTCAGTGGCTTCCACATCCATCTCGGCTGCTTTTCCGTCCTTCAGCACAATGCCCCCGGCGTCTGGGTTAATTACCACACCGGCATTCACCAGGTCCTTGCGATTCCGCAGCAGCCAATCCACCCCGTTATCCGGCCCACCCTCCTCATCCGCCGTAAGCGCCACAATCAAATCGCGCTTTGGAACGAAATGCGCCCGCTTCAACAGGATCAAACTCATCACCAGCGACGCATCCGAATCCTTCACATCCTGCGTCCCACGCCCGTGAAAAAAGCCGTCCTTTTCACTCAGCTGGAACGGATCGATCGTCCAGTCGGAGCGGTTCGCCTCCACCACATCGAGATGGCAGATAAACAGCACCGGCTTGGCCGTCGCCCCGGCCGCCGCACGGTACCGCACCACCAGGTTCAACCGCTTGTTGTTCGGCCCGACCACCTCGATGTCGCCCGCCGGAAACCCGATCTTGAGCAGCCGGTCCCGCATCGCTTCCGCCGCCGCGCCCGTGCTTCCGGTGGAGTGCGTCGTGTTGGTCTCCACCAGCTGCTTCAGGATGTCGTGAGCCATCTCCCGATCGGCCGCGCTAAGGCTTTGCGATTGCCCCCGGACAATCGCGGTGCTGGCCAACAGCCCGAACACCGCCGTCGCGAAAACTTTGTTTCCGTTCCAGAACTTGCGCAGCATTCACATTCCTCAAGGGTTGAGTATGCCCTCTATACTCGCATGGGGCGGCCCCGCGCAGCACTGAGCCTCGGCCTGCTCTCACCTGGAAATCGACAACGTCGCAACTCCGATCTGTCCTTCCGCACTCACAAGCCAGACCGCAAAGCCGGATCCCGATGACGCCTTCTTTCCCGACAACCCCTGGCACCTCTGCGTCCCCTCCGGTGCAAGCCCCTGCCCCCCGCCCCGCCGCCATCGCGCTTCGCGGCGTTTCGCAGCTCTTCGGCAGCTTTGTCGCCCTCCGCAACGTCACGCTCGAACTCCCCGCCGGCTCCAGCGTGATGCTCCTCGGTTCCAATGGCGCCGGCAAATCCACCCTGCTCAAGCTGCTCGCCGGCCTCGCTAACCCGGCCTACGGAGAGGTCCGCGTTTTCGGCCAGCGACCGCAGGACCTGCGCGGCCGCATCGCCTACATGAGCCACAGCACCATGCTGTACGACGACCTCACCGCGCCCGAAAACCTCAACTACCTGCTCGGCCTGCACGAGCCCGAACTCACCCCGCTCACTCGCAGCGAACGCGTAGCCGAGGCCCTCACCGAGGTCGGTCTCGACCCCGCCAACCCGCGCCGCCTGGCGGAATACTCCCAGGGCATGCGCCAGCGGGCCTCGCTCGCCCGCGTCCTGCTCACCGCGCCCGACCTCCTTCTGCTCGACGAGCCCTTCTCCAACCTCGACGTCGCCTCCGCTCAGGCCATGCTGCAGCGGCTCGGCCGCTACCTCGCCGCACCCGGCACCGGCGGCCTCCCCCGCACCCTTCTGCTGACCACGCACCAGGCCGAACTCGCCCGTCCCCTCGCCCGCCTCACCCTTCGCCTCGAAGCCGGACACCTCTTGCCCTTCGCGCCTGCCACCCCGCCTCCCGGAATCAGTGCGGTCTCGCCAGCCGCCGAACCGAGCCCTGCATGAGCGCCAAAGCCGCTACAAAAACCAACGCCGCCCGCCTGCTCGATTCCCTCGGCATCGCCTACGAACTCCGCAGCTACGAGGTCGACCCCACCGACCTGTCCGCGATTTCCGTCGCCCAAAAGATCGGCTTTCCGCTCGAGCAGGTCTTCAAAACCCTGCTCACCCAAAGCTCCGGCAACACCCACCTCTTCGCCGTGGTCCCCGGAAACGCCGAGCTCGATCCCAAAAAACTTGCCGCGGTCGCCGGTGTGCGCAAAATCGAGCTCGCCGCCCTCAAAGACGTCGAACCGCTCACCGGCTACGTCCGCGGCGGCGTCACCGTTCTGGCTGCGAAAAAGCCGTTTCCCGCCTTCGCCGACGAAACCCTGGAACTCTTCGACCGCATCTCCGTCTCCGCCGGTCAGCGCGGCCTTCAACTCCTGCTTTCCCCCGCCGACTACCTGCGCGCCACGGAGGCCACCCTCGCCGACCTCGCCCGATCAATGGCGCAACAGGCCAACGCATGATCTACGCCCGCCACGTTCTCGCCCACCTCCGCAAAGACCTCCAACTCGAGTGGCGCAACCGCGACAGCATCAACGGCATGCTCTTCTTCTCGCTTCTGGTCGTCGTCGTCTTCGCGCTCGCCTTCGATCCCACCGCCTTCCCCTCGGTCGCCCGCCAAATCTCCGGCGGCCTGCTTTGGGTCGGCATCCTGTTCGCCTCCGTCACCGCCCTCAACAACGCCTGGGAGCGCGAACTGCGCAACGACGTCCTCGCCGCGCACCACCTCTCCCCAGCCCCCGCTTCCGCGCTCTTTGTCGGCAAAGCCCTCGCCAATTTCCTCTTCGTCTCCGCCGTCGAACTCGTCCTGGCCCCCGTCTTCACCGTCTTCTACAACCTCCATCCCCTCGGCCAAACCTCGCTTCTGCTGCTCATCCTCCCCCTCGGCACATGGGCGCTGGTCTCAAACGGCACCTTCTTCGCCGCGCTCAGCCTGCGCGCCCGCAACCGCCAGCTGCTCCTGCCGCTGGTGCTTTTCCCCATCGCCATGCCCGCGCTGCTGGCCATGATCCAGGCCACCACCGACGTCCTCACCGGCGATTTCGACCCCAGCCTTTGGATCAAAGTCCTGCTCAGCTACGACATCGTCTTCACCACCGCCGGCGTCCTTCTCTTCCCCGCCATTCTGGAAGCCGCGTAACCCTTCGCCAAGGCACAAAGCCGTCCTCTCAACCAAGCCGTCAGCTCAACAAAACCGTCATCTCGACCGCAGCGCCAGCTCAACAAAACCGTCCTCTCGACCGGAGCACAGCGAAGTGGAGAGACCCCTGTATTTTGCCGGCTGCGCCGCAACCCATAGAATAAAAGTGTGAAACAACGGTCCGAAAATCGTGGTGACTTCCAGCCTTGGGCCGTGATCTGGTTCACGCTCACCCTCCTCGTCATGGGTTTCGGTTTCTATAAAGCCATGACCGCGCCCACTGAAGAAACCATGGGCAATCTCTACCGGGTTTTCTTCTACCATCTGCCGCACACCATCCTCAGCTTCGTCTTCCCGTACATCAATTGCATCGCCTGTTTCGCTTACCTCTTCTTCCGGCACCGAAACGCTTCGGCGGCGCTGGCGGCGGACGCCTGGGCGGTTGCCTCGGCGGAGATCACCGTTCTCTACTCCACCATCGGTCTGGCGACCGGCATGCTGTGGGGCCGCGCCGCCTGGGGCATCTGGTGGACCTGGGACGCCCGCCTCACCACCTATCTGCTCCTGTGGCTGCTCTATGTCAGCTATCTCCTGGTGCGCAGCTTCTCGGGGGGCGGCGCGGCACTTCCGGGCAGCGGTTCAAACGGCGTCGCCGCGGCCGCTCTCGGCGTCTTCGCCGCCATCGATATCCCCATCTGCTTCATGTCGATCCGCTGGTGGCGCACACAGCATCCCTCCCCGGTTTTTGGAGGCGGGGCCGACTCCGGTGTCGACAAGAGCATGCTTCCCGCCCTAGGTTGGAACTTCCTCGCCTTCGCGATGTGGGGTGCACTTTTACTCGGCTGGCGCTACGCGCTCGAACGCCGCCGTCAGCGCCAGGCCGCGGCCGAAGCGCTGGCCTTCCTCAGCAGCGCCCCGCTTCCCCCTGTAACGGAGGTGGTCTAAATGTCGATCGCACCGCTGTCGATGGGCCTGCTGCCCATCCCGTTCGAGACGCTCTCCCAACGCCATCTCGTCTACGTGTACATCACCGTTTGGGTTCTGCAGTTCGGCTACGCCGGTTGGCTTCTGCGCGCCTGGAACCGCTCTCGCCATCACCCCGAAGCGCCACCTCCCGCAGCAGGCAGACACTTAAGGCGGCTTTGACAAGTCCGCTTTGGCGAGGTTTACGCTTTTTTGCTGTCATTCCCGAAGGGAATCTGCGGTTTCTTCGGGCAGTAGGTCGGTGCGGGGAGTGACTCAGACCTTGTCTAAGGCAAACCCATCCCGGCCCCAAAAAAAGCAACGGAGTCCAATCTTCCGGACTCCGTTGTTCCGAGGAGTCATGCCTGACCCGACGCTCATCAAGCCGCCGTGTCTTCTGGCTTAACCCACCTTCCCCCGCAGTGTTGCGCCGCGGCGAAACAACCGCACAAATTATTCGCATGCCCTCCCAAAAGACCTCGCGATTGCCCCCGGAACTTGGCTCCCCATACACTCGGTAGGTGCCCCTCACGTTTCCGATCCGCTTCACCCATCTCCCCTGCTGGATCCCCTCCTCCATCGCCACTCCGCGACGCACCTCGCTGCTGCCCAGGCTTTTCGCCAGAATCCTTCTGTTCGCCCCCGTGGCTCTCGCCGCCTGCCATCGCAATCGCTTCCCGCAGTACGCGAAGGACTATCGCGAATTCGCCTATGTCACCGACGGCGCTTCCGGGACCGTCACCGTGCTCGATCTCGTCAATCTCCGCCAGGAGCGCATCCTGAACGTCGGCGCGCAGCCCACCGGTCTCGCCGCCAACCCCGACCCCAAACGCAACGAGGTCTACGCCGTCAACGCCGGCTCCGATTCCGTCTCCGTCATTGACGCCGACACCAACCAGGTCGCGGCCACCATTCCCGTGCATCGCAAACCCTTTTTCATCAGCGTCTCTCCCGATGGCCGCCGGGCCTATGTGGCCAACTCTGGTTCAAACACCGTCAGCGTTCTCGATCTCGACAAACGCCGTGAACTCGCCACCGCGGCCACCGGCGATGGTCCCGGCCTGGCCCGCCTTTCGCCCGACAACCGCACCCTCGTGGTCAGCAATCGCACCGCCGGCAGCATCTCCGTCTTCTCCGTCGGGCCCTCCACCGATCGCCCGCTGCGCCTGCGCGAGGTCTTCCCCAACTGCCCCGGCGCGACCGATATCGCCATCCTGCCCGACTCCACCAAGGCCTTCATCGCCTGCTCCGCAACCCACCGCCTCATGGCCGTGTGGCTCGGCGTTCCCGCCGAGGCATGGCGCGGCAAACAGGACCAAAGCCTGCAGACAGACCACCTGCTCACCTTTCTCGATGTCGGCAAAACGCCGGTACATCTCACCGTAAAACCCGACGGCGGCGAACTCTTCTCCACCAACTTCGGCGCCGACAGCCTCTCCGAAATGTCGACCTGGACCAACGAGGTCGAAGGCACCTACACCGGCTTCATGCAACCCTCGCGCGCCGTGGCCAGCCGCGACAATTCCACCCTTTGGATCTCCGATTTCGGCGCCGATTCCGCCACCCTCTACAGCGTCGACGACGGCCGCATTGAAGCCAGCGTACGCACCGGCGCCCACCCCGACGCCCTCGCCTTTTCCGCCGACGAGCACCTGCTCCTGGTCGCCAACTCCGGCTCCGCCAACGTCGCCGTCATCCGCACCGACAGCACCGGCGGCCCCACCCTCTTCACCGTCCTGCCCGCCGGCCGGCAACCCAACGACATCGTCGTCAAAGCCTTTCACCAGCCATAAAGTCGTGAGCGGCGAGTAATCAACGTCATGCGGTAAGCGCTTTTTGGTTGTCATTCCCGAAGGGAATCTGCGTTGTCTTTTCGCTGCACCCTTGGCGGATCCAGCCTGTTTAACCCGCAGGCTCCGGCTCGCGTCCAGCTTCCGACGCCCGCGTCTCCCGCAATGCCTGCCGCGTCGCCGACACATACGCCCCCGCCAGCAGCAACAACCCCGACACAAACGCCCATGTGATCAAACTGACAGAAAGCTCAAACGGACCGTACACTGACCGGAAATCCAGGTGCGGCAACAACAGGATGTAGATGTACTTCGCCACCGTCCAAAGCACACCCATCACCACCGCCGTCGGCAACACGGCCTTTGGCGGCACCTTGCGATTCGGCAAGCCCCAATAAATCAGGAAAAACAAACCGATACTCGCCGCCAGCGCACAGAGTTGCAGAAATCCCTTGGCCAGCAGGTTAAACACGATGTTGTCCGTGTGTCCAAAAAACAGAATTCCCAGCACGGTCCTCTGTGCCGCCGAAAGCGCGACTGAAGCCATCGCCAGCAGCGCCACCCCCACCGCCAGCCCGATCGAAACCACCTGATTTTGCAGGTAATTCCGATTCTTGGTCACCCCCCACACGCTGTTCAGCGCCACCTCCAACGGCAAGAACACGCCCGTCACCGTGATAAACAGCATCACCAGCGAAAAAACCTTCGTCTGCGTGTGCGCAAACGCCAGGTGCCGCATGCTGGTGATGATGGACACCTGTCCGTTGGGCAGAAAATTCGCCATCATCTCGCCCACCACATCGGCCATCTTCGTCGAATGAAACACCCGCCGCGACAACGTAAGCAAAAGCACAATAAACGGAAACAGCGAAAGGATCACCTGCGCCGCCACGCTGAACGCATAGGTGTGCACCTCGGTTTTGCTCATGTAGTGCGCCAGCGCTTTCACCTGCTCCCAGGTGGCGCTCGCATCCACTCGAGGAGCATCGGCGCCGGCGATTTCTGCCGAAACCGCTCCGCCTCCCGCCTTGGGCGCGGGCACCGCCGCCGCTCCAGGTCGCCCCGGGTTCGCCGCCTTCACATCCCGTGCCGCGCCTTGGTCAACAGCCATGGGCCTAGTCTACCGATTCTCCCATCTCAACCCGGTTCCCTGCCTCGCAAGCCGCGCCAGCGCCCACCGCGCCGCCTCGGCCAGCACCGCATCCTCCCCCTCCGTCCAAGCCTCCAGCTGCGGCCGAAACTCCACCTCGCCGCTATTGCCCATCGCAATGGCCACGTTGCGCAGCACCCGCTTGCGCCGCGTCCGCTCCAGCGGCGACCCGCGAAACCTGCGATTGAACGCCGGCCCATCCATCGCCGCCAGCCACGCCAGTCGTGGATTCACCAACTCCGGCCGCGGCTGCAACATCCCCGACCCACCGACCGGCGCCTTCCCGTTCCAGGGGCAAACATCCTGGCAGATATCGCACCCAAACACCTGCCGCCCCATCCCCTCGCGCAGCGCCGGATCGATCTCGCCCTTCTTTTCAATCGTCAGGTAAGCAATGCACCGCGATGCATCCATCAGCCGCGGCGCCCCGTCGATCCCCGACCCATGCAACGCATCCGTCGGACAGGCCTCAATGCAGCGCGTACAGCTTCCACAACGGTCCGCCGCCACCGCCGGTTGCGCCTCAGATGCAAACTCCAGCGACGTCACCACCACCCCCAGCAGCAGCCACGACCCCTGCTCCTGGTTCAGCACACACGTGTTCCGCCCAATCCACCCCACACCCGCCCGCGCCGCATACCCCCGCTCCAGGATCGGCCCCGTATCCACATACGCCCGCGTCCGGCACCCCGCACCGAACCGCTCTTCCATCCGCGCCGCCACCGCCTGCAACCGCGGCAGCAACTCCTCGTGATAATCGCTGCCCGCCGTCTCCGGGGCGCCCGGCTCACCCCCGCCCGCCGGCTCCATCCCCGCACCGCGCCCGCTCCACGCATAGCGCGCAATCCATCCCGTATCCGCCGCCGCCGGGTCCGTCGACCGAGGCGCGTCCACGTTGTAATTCACCGCACAAACCAGCACCGACCGAGCCCACGGCATCGATCGCCGCAGATCCCCACGCACCAGCCCGCCCTCGCCGTCGCGCCGCCCCAGCCAGTCCATCTCCCCCGCCGCCCCGGCCGCAATCCACGCCGCAAACCGCTCCTCCTCCCTCCGCGCCGCAGGGCTGTCAGGATCGGGCACAGAAGCCAGCCCGGCAAGATCGAACCCCGCCGCCATTGCAGCCGCCTCCACCCACCGCCGCTCCTCAACCCCCACCCACATACCCACCACCAACCACGTACCACGTACCACGTAACACGTAACACGTACCACGTACCACTAAAACTCCAACCGCAACGAAATCTGTCCGGTCCGGTTCCCCCCAAAGTCCGAACCACGCGCCTGCGTGATCTGGCCGAAGTTCACCTGGGTCAAATCAAGCAGTGGATCGGCAAGATTGGTATGGTTCAGCACGTTGGTAAACGTTCCCTCCGCCCGCAGCCGAAGACCCTCGGCCAGGATGAACTGCTTGCTAAGCCCCGAGGACAAACTCACCGTCCCGGGCCCGCGCAGATCGCCTATGCTCTCCGTGCCGAAACGCCCGATCGGCAGCGAGCCGACGCCAACATTGCAGGTAGCCACAGAAGCAAAGCCCGTCTGGCCGGGGCAAGCAAACGCATTGTTGTTAAACCAATGGTTGCGATCATGCAGGTTCGAGTTGGCGTTGCCCACGCGATCGGGCCGTTGGTTTGCGCCCCCGACCAGCGTGCCTGAACCCGTTCCAGAGGGGTCGATAGCGCCTGCCTCAAAGTACGCCGTCAAAAACGGCCCACTCTGCCAAAGAAAAATATTGCTCGTCTGCCACCCGCCCAACGCAAGATCGGCCCATCGGCTCATCCCGGAGCCGAACCGCCGACCGCGCCCGACCGGCAGCTGATAGATCAGCGTGGTCAACCAGCGATTGTGCCGCGTGCCCGCGACGTTGCCATAATCCAGGTGGCGATTCGTGCTATCTGTCGCCGCATAGCCGCCCTGCTCATCCACAAAGCCCGACGAGTTGAAATTGCCATAGCTGCCCTGGTTATCGGCCAGGTTCTTGGCCAGCGTATAAGTGGAATCGAACGACAAGCCGCGTGCGCCGTGACGATAAAATTCGGCCTGCAGCGACTGGTAGTCGGCTTGTGCCGCCGTGTTGCGGTCGGTGATCTGGTAGAAGTTCGGAAACTGGTAGTCGGTCTGCAGTGCATCGGCGGCGCGCCGCGTAGACGACGCCGGCAGTTGGTTAAACTGCGGCTGCCACACCAGGTGCCATGTGTGTAGACCGATGTAGGAGACCCGCCCGCCAACACTGTGGCCGAAGTCATGGTCCACAGACACGTCGGTTTGCAGCGAGTACGGGTCGTGCCACTGCGTGTCGATCGCGCTGTAAAAATACACGCTGCCCAGCGCCGGCGAGAACGGGCCCGGAGCGGAGCTGTTGGGAAAGCTGAAGGTGGGCCCCTGCGCGCTATAGGTGTTCGTGAAGGCCTGGTAATTCTGCTGCAGCGTTTGCGCAATGGCGTAGAACAGCGCCCCCGTGGTCGTGATGTTGTAGTACCCCGCACCCGCTCGGATAGCCGTGCGGTCGTTGCCAAAGGGCCGGTAAGCGAAACCCAACCGAGGCATAAACCGTCGCGTCGGCACGTTGCGCAGACCTGCCGAAACACCCGCCTGCGTGCTCGAAACCACCGGCGTACACGCTACACCGTTCACCGCCGTGCCCGTTGCGTACGGGTTGCTTACGCCCGCCGTCGGGCAAGCATTTACGTTGGCAAGCTCCTGCACATCCAGCGTGCCAGCGTAGCCCGTCGGGTAAATGAGCCGTCCCGTGCGCGCGATGGATGGGTCGAAGTTGCCCGCCAGCCCGTTGGTGGCCGCCAGCGCCGGATGGTACTCATAACGCAGGCCCAGCGTGACGTTCAGGTTGTTCGTCGCTTTCCAATTGTCCTCCGCATAGAAGGCATAGGCGTTTGCGGCGGCATCGTTATCCTGGTTGATGTGGTTGCTTTGCGTCTGGTACGGCACACCGGTCAGGAAGTCGGCCCATTCATTGCCGGTCGCACTGTTCGCCGTGTCGAAATAATAATTTCCATAGTTGATCGAAGGCGTATCGCTGCCCGCCACCGTATGCGCCAGCAGGTGGCGAATGTCCGCCCCGAAGCGAAAGGTGTGCGGTCCACGCTGATACGTGACGTTGTCGACATACTGGAAAACCCGCGAGCTTTCCGAGCCGTTCAAACGTGCCCCGATCGTTTGAATCCCGCCATCGTTGAATTGGATGTGAGGGATGCCGTTGAAAAACGCGGGCAGGGTCGGGATATTCAGCCCTGTGCCGGCCGTGAACGCAGCTCCATCGAACGGATTCGTGGTGCCGTCCTGCTCAAGCGTGAAGCCGAAGCGAAACTCGTTCGCTACATGCGGTGTAAACGCATAATTGAAGCTGCTGGCAAGGATGCGGTAACGCGCATACCCGTTCGTGTACGGCAGGGTAAGGTCGATGGGCTGGATCTCGTTGTTGTTCTTATAGGTGTAGCGGGCAAAAACGGTGGCCTTGCTTCCCAGAGTCTGGTCGCCGCGGATGTCGAACTGGTTCGACGTGATGTCGTTGCGCCGGGTGCTCAGGTAGTTGTAGCCCCTGTCCGCAGTCGCGCCGGCGAGCGACAGGTTGGTATCGATGTTGGGATCCGGAAAAAACTGCAGAAACGCTGCGGAGCTCGCGTTAATCGGCACGCGGTTGCCGGGATACGTTCCGCCTGTAAAGGGATTGATCAGAGGCTTGGTAGTTTCCTGTGAAAGATCCCCCTGCTTCATCCGTACCGTGGGCACCTTGGCTTGTACGGCCGTGGACTGCGGAAAACGCAGCCCCTCGTATGCGCCGAACAGGAAGGTGCGGTTACGCCCGTTATAAAGGTGCGGGATGACGACGGGCAGGCCGATGCTGGCGCCGAAATCGTTTGCCACTTTGTGCGGCTTCGGACTGCCGTACGGCGTTGCGTCCAAGAACTGGTTCTGGATGTAGTCGTAGGCCGCGCCGTGAATCGTGTTGGTGCCGCTTTTCGTGATGGTTGTGATCTCGCCCGGCTGGCCGTACTCGGCATTATTATTCACGCCGTCCACCCGGATTTCGGCAATGGAATCCGCGGATGGAAAGGCATCGGTCTGCACATTGTTGCTGGTCTGGTTCTGCGCGGAAATGCCATCGACGGTTGTTTCCGTTTGCGACGGCAAACCGCCTTGAATGGAGAAACGAACCTGCGGCGCGGGATGTGCTGAAGGTGTGGGCGGGTATGCGCCGGTATCGGGCTGCACGCCCGGCAGCGCTTGTATCAGATTCAGCGGCGAAGTCGATCCCGCCCCACGGTAGTTCGCCGGTAAATCCAGTACGTCTTCCGGAGAAAGCGCGGCCGCAATGCTTGCGTTATCGCTGTCGATTGTCCCCGCATCCGATGCATTCACCGTCACCGTGGTGGTTCCGCCGAGGGCGAGCGTTACGTCGTACTCCAGCTGCTGGCGCGCATCCAGATGCAGGTGTTCGGCCAATGCCGTTGTGAAGCCCGCGGCGTTTGTGCGCACGGTATAGGTCCCAGGCTGCAGATTGAGCGCCGTGTATTCCCCATCCGGCCCTGTGGTTACGGCACTGTCCGTATTGCTTTGCTCACGATGCAAAAGAACGCTTGCATTCGGTACAAGTGCGCCTGTCGGGTCGCGCACCACACCGTTGATCGAACCCAGTGTTGATTGCGCGGAAGCGGCAACGCCACCACCATAAATAAACAGCAGAAACAACATTTTGCGCGATACAGACATACGTTGGCCTCAAAGAAAAAAACAGCAGGGTTGAAGTTGTTGTTCGGCACGCCACCGTCTCTACTTGGTCGTTGCCACAGATTGCAGAAGGTTGAGCCGTACCGGCCGGGTCGCCTGCGATTCGCGCCGTACCCGCGCCCGCCACACCACCAGGATCGTCAGACCCGTACCCACGGATCCGACCAGCCGGCCAAACCAAAGTCCTTCCAGGCTCAGGCCGGCCTTGAACGCCAGCAAGTACGCCAGCGGTGCGCCGATCCCCCAGTTCCAAACCAGGCTGATCAGCATCGGTGTGCGTGTGTCGCCCAACCCGGTCAGCGTGGAAGACAGCAGCACAAAAAGCGTGTCCCCCATCAGCGCAAAGGAGCACAGAAAAAAGATCGGCACAGCGGCGGCAACCACGGCCGCGCTGTTGGTATACAGCCCCGCCCAAAACGGGGCGAACGCCGCAAACACCGTCGCAGCCACCAACATAAAGCCCAAGCCGAGCCACAAGCTGGCGTTGGACGCGCGTTTCACCTGCTTGAAACTGTTACGGCCCGCGCTTTGCCCCACACGCACAACCGTGGCATAGCTGAGCCCCGCCGGTACCTGGTACACAAAGGCGTTCAGATCCAGCACAACCTGGTGCGCCGCCAGCAGAACCGTGCCCAGGCGCGCACAAAGAATGGTCATAAACGTCGATGTCCCGAGCTCCTCCATCTGCTGAATCCCGCTCGGCCATCCAATGCGCAACAGCGCCTTCAGCCGCGGCCAGTTCGGTGCCAGCATCTCGCCCCGAACGCGATACCCGTTGCGCCGAAACGCCAGGACCGTTCCCACCAGCAGCAACCCCAGCATGTAAAACCGCACCACGCACGTCGACCAACCCGAACCCGCGATGCCCAGCGCCGGCGCACCCAAATGCCCAAAGCACAGTGCCCAATCGCCCACCAGGTTCACCACCGAGGCCGTGATCAGCGACGCCGAAACCAGCAGCACATCGTCGATCGATTGCAGGAATCGCCGCAGCGCCATGTACGCCATCAGCGGCGCCGTCGACCACACCAACGCATGCGTATACGTCGTGGTCTCCCGTATGATCTCGGCCGGCGTTCCCAAATGCGGCAGCAGGTGCAGCGCACCGTAAGTCCCCAGCATCACCAGCGGCGTGCCTACGATCGCAATCCAACACGCCTGCACCAGCAGGTACACGCACTCTTGCTGGTCGCCGTGCCCAAACGCCTGCGCGATCAGCGTTTCCAAACCATTCAGCATATAAATGGCCAGAAACACAATCGCATAAAAAATCGTGTTGCCCAACGAAGACGCCGAAATCGCCAGCGGTGAGTTGTGCAGCCGCCCCACCATCAACGCATCCACAATATAAGTGGACATCCACCCCAGTTCACCCAGCGCCAGGGGCGCCCCCAGGCGCAACGTCAAACGCACTTCGCTGCCCATGCTGGTGGCAATGCGCGCGCGATTCGGGGCAACGTCGGCAACGGCGTTCAGGGCACATCCTCCGGTGTTCTACGTGCGCGAACTCTGCGACTCTACTCTAAACTCATCCACAAAGCCCATTCGCTTGTGACTTCACTGCAACCATCGAAGTGTTTCGACCACCGGACAAACAGCACCTCCCATCCCCTCCGGCCATCTCGCCACCATCGGCAACACCCATTGCGGCTTCGATCCAATCCGTATAAATTCGACAAAGCCCATAAAGTCTCGCTCGCCCGGGATGCAGATCGCGTGCTCTGCACGTTCGCCGTGTAAACCCAAAAACCACCACCGAACTTTGCACCCATGGAGTCGCGATGCGTCGTCTAGCCCCCTTGGCTGCCATCGCCTGGCTTGGCTCCGCCGCCCATGCGCAGGTATCCAGCGATCTGAAAGGCCGGGTCACCGATCCCTCCGGCGCCGGGGTCGTCGGAGCCGGGGTCGTGTCCGTTGAAATGCGCACCGGGGAACGCTACACCTCGGTCACCGCGACGGATGGCTACTTTGATTTCGCCGGCCTCTCCCCCGGCCGCTACCGGCTGGTCGTGTCCGCCCCCGGCTTCGAGCACCTCACCCGCGAGGGTCTCACCCTCGCCGTCGGCCAAACCCTCGCCGTCGATCTCCCCCTCACCGTCGGTGCCGAATCGCAGCAGGTCACCGTCGATGCCGACGCACCCCTGCTCCAAAACCAGACCTCCGACATCCAGTTCACCGTTCCGCCGCGCATCCTCGAGGCCATCCCGCTCAACTCCCGCAACTTCATCCAGCTCACCGTTCTCGCCCCCGGCGTCGAGCTTCCCCCCGGCTCCCTTCTGCCCCGCATCAACGGCGGCCGCCCCCGCACCAACGAATACCTCTACGACGGCATCTCCGCCCTGCAGCCCGAACCCGGCCAGGTCGCCTTCTTCCCCATTCTCGACTCGATTCAGGAGTTCACCGTAGAATCCGACAACGTGAGCGCCGAGTTCGGCCGCTTCAACGGCGGGGTAGTCAATCTCGCCACTCGTTCCGGAACCAACGACCTCCACGGCTCCCTGTTCGAATACCTCCGCAACGAAGACCTCAACGCCCGCAACTACTTTGCCCCCACCGCAGCTACCGGACAAGCGCGCAAACCCGAGTACCGCCGCAATCTCTACGGCGGCACCGTCGGCCTCCCCCTCCTGCGCGACCGCCTCTTCTTTTTCGGCGATTACCAAGGCATCAAGCAGCTCATCGGCGTCACTCGCCTTTCCACCGTGCCCACCCTCGCACAGCGCGCCGGCAACTTCGGCGCCACCACGATCTACAACCCCGCCACCACCCGATCCACCGCCAACGGCCGCATCGTGCGCACGCCCTTCGCCGGCAACATCGTCCCGGTGGCCTCGTTCGACCCCGTCGCCGTCGCCCTGCTCGCGCGCATCCCGCTCCCGAATCTCCCCGGCACCGCCAATAACTACACCCGCACCGCCAACGATTCCGACCACCAGAACCAGTTCGACACCCGTCTCGACGCCGCCTTCGGCACCCGCGACCACGCCTTCGCCCGCTACACCTACTACAACGAAGTGGAAACTCCCGTCACACCCTTCGCCGACGGCTCCGGCGCCATCACCGGCTCCGTTCTCGGCACCGGCAACGTCGCCGGCCCTTCCAACGTGCTAGGTCAACAGGCCGTCCTGAACGAGACCCACACCTTCACCGCACACCTCGCCAACGACGCCCGCCTCGGCTACACCCGCCGCGCCAACTACCAGTCGGGCGCCGCGCTTCCGGCCACGGCGTCCTCCGCGCTCGGCATCCCCGGCATCCCGGCCAACGCCGCCTTCAACAACGCCCTCCCGCTGTTTACCTTCACCGGCTTCGCGCAGCTCGGCTCCTCCGCCAGCACCTTTGCGCAATACCAAACCGGCGTCTGGGAATTCGTCGACACCCTGCTCCTCACCCGCGGCAAACACGACATCCGCATCGGCGGCGACATCCGCTGGTTCCAACTCAACGCCGTCGCCCCACCCAACCCCACCGGCAGCTTCGCCTTCACCACCACCGGCACCGACTCCCAGCCCGCCACCGGCTCCGCCAGCGCCGTCGGCGGCAACAGCTTCGCCAGTTTCCTCCTCGGCCAGGTCGATACCTTTTCCATCGACCTCCAAACCACGGTCCTTCGCCCCCGCGACCACGTCCAGGAGTACTTCGTGCAGGACAATTGGCGCGTCACCCCCAAACTCACCGCGAACCTCGGCCTCCGCTGGACCTTCAACAACCCGTCCACCGAAAAAAAAAACAACCAGGGAGCGATCTTCAACACCACGACCCAGGTCCTCGATTACGTCGGTGTAAACGGCAACCCCAAATCCGCCCGCGAAACCCACTACGGCAACCTCGGCCCGCGCCTCGGCTTCGCCTACTCCGCCGACCGGAACACCGTCCTCCGCTCCGGCTTCGGCATCGTCTTTTTCGACCAGTCCGGCATCACCACACCCTTCACCGTGCCCCAGTTCCCCTTCATCCAAAACGTCCGCCAGGCCACGCAGGACTCCCTCAACGCCCCCTTCAAGCTCTCCCATGGCCCCACCGTCGCCCCGGTCGCCCTCACCCCAAACGCCGACCTCGGCCAAAGCGTCTACACCGCCAACCGCAACGCCGGTTCCGGCTACGTGCAGCAGTGGAACCTCGCCGTACAGCGCGCTGTCACGAACAACCTCAGCTTTGAAGTCGCCTACGTCGGTTCCCACGGCGTCCACGTCGGCGTTCCCGACCAGAACCTCAACCAACTCACCGCCGCGCAACTCGCCGTCGGCTTGACGGACCCAGCCGCGCTCACCGCGCAGGTCACCAACCCGTATTACGGCCAGATTCCCGCCTCCTCCACCCTGGGCGGCAAAACCGTCGCCGCCGCCCAGCTCCTGAAGCCCTATCCCCGCTTCGGCAACGTCGCCACCTACCGCCAGAACACGGGTCAAACCAACTACAACGCCCTTGAAGTCAGGGTCCAGGGGCGCCCCAGCCGCGGCGCGGCCTTCACCTTCGCCTACACTCACTCCCGCCTCATCGACGACGCCTCCTCCGTCTTTTCCTCCACCGTGCTCTCCTCACCCAATTCCAACTCCCTCGTCGCCGCCGACACCTATCGCCCCTACCTCGAGCGCGACGTCAGCTCCGGCGACATGCCGGACGTCCTCACCGGCTCCCTCGTCTACGAGCCTCCTGCCGGTCGCGATTACCGCTTTGGCGACTCCGCCCTCGGCAACACACTGCTCGGCGGCTGGAGCCTCAATTCCATCGTCACCGCCCAATCCGGCATGCCCGTCACCGTCACCCAGGCCACCAACGGCAACAGCTTCGCCGGTTTCGCCCTGCAACGCCCCAACCTGATCGGCCACCCGGATCTCGCCCCCAACGGCGGCCGCAGCCCCGCCCGCTTCTTCAACACCGCCGCCTTCGCCACCGCCCCGCAGTTCACCCTCGGGGACGCCTCCCGCAACCCCGTCCGCGGCCCCGCCTTCCGCGACTGGGACCTCTCCCTCATCAAACGCACCCCCCTCGCCGAAAAAACTCTCCTGGAATTCCGCGCCGAGCTCTTCAACGTGACGAACACCCCGGCCTTCGCCCAACCGAACGGCGTCTACGGCACCGCCGCCTTCGGCACCCTCTCCGCTACCGCAGCCGAACAACGTGTAGCCCAATTCGCTCTAAGACTCAGCCGCTAAGTTAGTGGTCAGTGGCTAGTGAGAATGCTGTCCGGGTGAATACAAACTGTCATCTCGACCGGGGGCGAAGCCGTAGCGGAGACACCCGTCCTTCCCCCGCAGAGTCACTGAATTTTGCAGCACCAAAACGACCGCCGCAGCCGCAAGAACCGATCGTGTTAGCCTAAAATTCGCGTGCCGCCGTCTGCCCTGCCCCCTGCCAGTCCTGCCCTTCTCACGGTCTTTCACGAGGAATACCGCGCGCTGCGGCCACGGGCGCCGATGCCTCCCCTCGATGTCCGCTTCCGCCGCTTCACCAGTCTGAACACCACCATCCGGCTCCGCGAAGGCCATCTCCTCGTGCGCTTGTCCGACCTTCTCGAGCACGCCCCCGAAACCGTGCACCGCGCTATCGCACACATCCTCCTGGCCAAGCTGTACCGCAAGCCGGTCACGCCGGCCCAGGCCGACCGCTATCGCCGCTACACCCAATCCGAGCCCGTCGCGCTCGGTGCCGAACGCATCCGCCAAACCCGCGGCCGCAAACGGATCAGCACGCCCCAGGGCCGGCTCTACAATCTCGAGGAAGTCTTTGAAGCCGTAAACAACCGCTTCTTCCACGGTCTACTCGGCCGGCCGGTCCTCACCTGGAGCGAGCACGTCGCCCGCCGCATGCTCGGCCACTACGACGCCGCGCACAACACCATCGTCGTCAGCCGCGTCTTCGACCGGCCCGGAACCCCCCGCTGCGCCATCGAATACCTGCTCTATCACGAAATGCTGCACCTCAAACATCCCGTCTCCGTCCGCGCCGGCCGACGCTGCGTACACTCCCGTGAGTTCCAGGCCGAGGAACGCCTCTTCCCCGAACTCGCGCAGGCACGTGAATACCTCAAACGCCTGTAGCCGCTTCTACTGACGTTCCCTTTGTTGTCATTCCCAAAGGGAATCTGCGATCGCCTTTTTTCATGCCCAAACGCCGTCCGCGTTCACCTTCGGGCAATCCCTAGGCCGTCGCGGTCGCCGAAGGCACCCCTGGCGCCGCCCGTTCCGCCACCACAGCCGCATTCTTTCGCGTCAGCAGCATGATCGCCGCACCCACCGCCACGCTTCCCAGGGCCGCTACCTGCGCGTTCGACATCCCCCAATACAGCCGCGGATTGATCCGCTCAAACTCCACCAGGAAACGCCCGATCCCGCTCAGCAACAGGTACTCCCCCGTAAGAAATCCCAGCGGCATCGGCCTCCCGCCGCGCTTCCAAAGCCACCACCCCAGCCCCAGCGCGTAGATCAACTCGTACACCGGCGTCGGCTGCACCAGGGCGTCCGCCGGCGTCGGCGGCACAAGCGCGTTTTTCGCCATGTGCACGCCCCACGGCAGCGTTGTGTTCCTCCCGTAATCGCCGTCGCCCGAGGTGAGGCAGCCAATCCGTCCCACACCGTACCCAATCGCCGTCGCCGGTGCTGCCAGGTCCAGCATGCGCAGCCCCGCCCTGCCTCCGCGAAGGCCGTTCAGCCGCAAGGACATTCCCTGGGCGATCAACGTCGCTACACCGGCCAGCAAACCGCCAAACCACGCAAATCCCGCTTTAAACCACTCGAAGAAGCCGGCCACCACCTGCATCGGATGACCCCATCCCGGCAGCAGGATTTGCCGCCACGCCAGCGCCAGCTCGCGCGGATCCTGCAACTCATGCCACAGCTTTGCGCCGACGATGCCGGCAACCACCGTAAACACCACCACGTTCAACGCATCGGCATCCACCCCGCCGCGCGAAAAATTGCGATGCAGCACGGCTGTCCCGCAAACCGCCGCCAGCCAAAGCAGCAGGCCAAAGGTGCCCACGTGCGCAAACCCGAGATTCAGGTACGGAAACATGCCTTTTGCAGTATCGCATTCTGCCCGGCCGGCGCCTGCGTTCGGCAGCGCTTACGCCCATCCCGCGCCCCACCCAGGCAAAGGAGCCGCGTTTCGCGCTACCCTACCCGCATGTCCGCCGTTGCCCTGCCCGACTACGTAAGCCCCGGTTCCATGGAAGTCCTCTTCTCCAAACAGCAGCTTGCCGAGCGCGTCGGTGCCCTCGGCCAACAGATCAGCACCGAGTATGCCGGCGAATCGGTCGTGCTCATCGGCGTCCTCAAAGGCGCGGCCATCTTTCTTGCCGACCTGGCCCGTTCCATTACCGTCGACAACACCTTCGACTTCGTCGCCGTCTCCAGCTACGGCCGCGCCCGCGTCTCCTCCGGCGCCGTCAAACTCATCAAGGACATCGACAACCCCGTCGAAGGCAAACACGTCATCCTCGTCGAAGACATCCTCGA
>CAXTBI010000045.1:0-25245 GCA_964242195.1 uncultured Acidobacteriaceae bacterium | reverse complement strand
TTCGGCGGCCTCGTGGCGGATGCGCTTGTGCCTGCCACGGCCAGGCAGCACCTTTGGAACCCCCGCTGGCCCCCACATGCCAAATTTCACAATGGGCAGACGATGCTGATGGGGATCTTTAGCGGCTCGATTACGCTCGCCATCCTTTTTGGTTTTAAGCCACTCACGCTTCCGTTATTCCTGATTGCCGCTGCGATTGCCGCAAACTACTTCGTCGCCTTGCTTCTGGCCCCGTTGTTTCCCGGCACCGATTGGATCGATCCCGAGTTTGCGGCCGAAACCAGGTATCCGCTGGGCCTCGCTCCTCAACAACTGGTCTCCTGTGTGGTTTGCGGTCTCGCTCTTCTGGCGGTCGGCATCGCCATTTTCAGACGGTGACGAGGTCCAGGCAGGGGAGCGTGTTCAGCGTGCTGAGTCCGTTGAAGCGGTTCGTCCCTACATACGGCGAGCCCCACATGAGCCGTGCGTTTCGACTTCCGCCGGCGTGCCTGGCTGTACTCTGGTGCGCAGGTTCCCGCTGGTGGCCGACTACATCTGAGCCGCCATGCTGCCGAGGTGTGTATGCAGACGAAGACCGCCAAGACAATCCGCCATTCCCCGATGGAGCACCCGCGGCACCAGTACCCGCTGGAGACGGAGGCGTTGCAGGAAATTGCCAGGAGTTGCGGCCTCACGGAACGGATCAAGTGGGGCAAGCCTTGTTACACGCTGGGCGACAGGAACGTCGTTCTGATTCAGCGCTTCAATGGCTACATTGCCCTGCTGTTTTTCAAGGGTGCTCTGCTGAACGACCCCGAAAAGCTGCTGGTTCGTGTGGGCGAACATACCGAGGCAGCTCGCCAACTGCGTTTCGGCGGCGTCGGGGAGATTTGCCGCTTGCGACCGGCTATTGCATCGCTGGTCAAGCAAGCCATAGCGCTTGAAGAAACGGGCGCAAAGGTGCAAAGGAAACCCCGTGCGGATCCGGGACTTCCCGAGGAACTGCTGCAAAGACTTGGAGCGGACCCTGCGCTCGAGCGAGCTTTTGCGGCCCTTACGCCTGGTCGACAAAGGGGCTATGCCTTCCAGATAGCCGCGGCGAAGCAGGCCAGCACCCGCCTTTCGCGGATAGACAAGTTCACGCCTCGTATTTTGGCCGGCAAAGGGTGGAACGAATGACATGCGGGAACCGAGTTGGAGGGCGACCTGGTCTTGCAGTTGGAGGCCCACTGAAGCCGTGGGACCGGCTTCGATGAACGGTTGCCCTGAAACGCGGCAAATGGGTGATCGACCCAGGCGCCGAGGCAGCGGCAAGCTCCATTTCACAAACCTTGCGATTAGACTGAAGGCGAGCCATCGACCAGGGTAGCGATATGCGCGTTGACACAAGGGGATACATCGCGGGAATGGATGTACTTCGTGCAGGGGCGGCGCTGATGGTGATGCTTTTTCACCTCGCATTTTGGAACTGGATTCTTCACCCCACGTCCCCTATGCCTCCGGCCTATCGCGCCTTTATGCCTGTCTCTTCGCCTGGCTGGATAGGGGTGGAAATCTTTTGTCATTTCCGGCTTTATCATCGCCTACTCCGCCGAAGGGGTGACGGCAAGGACGTTTGAAAAGCATCGCATCCTGCGGCTGGTTCCGGCCGCGCTGGTGTGTGCCACATGCACAGGCATGGGCATACTTTCAGAGCGGTTAGCTCCGTTCAAGACCGTTGCCCTGTGGTGGACGCGGAGTGTCAGCTTCTGGCCGGAAGGTCCGTGGATCGACGGCAGCTATTGGACGCCTCCGATTGAGGTCGCCTTTTATGGTGTTGTTTTCCTTTGCCTGGCGTCCGGGCGAACCCGTTGGACACCGCTGGTGATGGCCACTATGGGCGTCGTCAGCACGCTTTGGTGCGTTGTCGATTTTCACTATCGATGGCCTGAACCGAATGCGATCCCGTTGCTTCGCTACGGATGTTTCTTTGCTTTTGGAAGCTATCTGGATCGGGGGTTTAGGCGCGGTTGGACCTGCACCCGAGCTTCCGTCGCTGCCCTCTGTACTTGCGGTTGCCTCGCCGAGATTCTGCTGCATGGCTTTCAGCCCAAGGCGCTCACCCTGTGGATCGCCGCTGTCTGTTTCCTTTGGCTTTCGGTTGTAGCGAACGCGCGTGTGCATTGCTTTCTGGGTGTGCGCGGCCTTCGCCTGACCCGCAAGATCGGCCTTGCGACGTACCCTCTGTACCTTTTACATGCGCAACTGGGGCGGTTGTTGATTGGCGGTTTACACCATCTAGGCTGTCCCTATTCCTGGGCACTCTTTTGCACCTGCACAGTGATGATCGCCCTGGCTTTGGCTGTGGCGGAAATTGCCGAGCCCTACGTGCGACGCAATTTGGCCTCCGTGCTTACGCGAGCACCCAGGATGGGAGAAGCAAAGGTCGCAGGCACGGCCTAGTGTAGCTGCTTGTGCCACTCGGCCGCTAGCGGCAAACCCTTGTGGAACTGGCCTAGACTGTGGTCCAGCCGCCGTCGATGTTGAGGTTTTGGCCGGTGACGTAGGTGCTGGCGTCGGAGGCGAGGAAGAGCAGGGCGCCGCAGAGTTCGAGGGGGCGGCCGATGCGGTTGAGGACGGTGTAGCCTTTGAGTTTTTGGACAAAGGGGGTGTCTTCCGCGACGGCGTTCTGGCCGGTGCCGAGGTCTTCGGTGTTGGAGAAGGGGCCGGGGGAGATGCAGTTGGCGCGCACGCCGGAAGCGCCCCAGAAGCTGGCGGTGTAGCGCGTGAAGGCGACGAGGGCGGCCATGGAGGCGCTGTAGCCGGGGGGGGTTTAGGGAAGATGTCCCCTCGTAGAGTTGCGGGCGGGGGGCGACGGAAGCGTACATGGTGGCGATGTTGATGATCCCAAAAAAGGATGGCGGCGTCATCTCGAACAAATGCAAAAGCGAACCGGAGTGAACCCCTGTACTTCGTTTGGTGCTGCACGAGATCTCGCGACACGGCGGGCGAATACAGGGGTCTGTTCACTTTGCCAATGAGGGATGGTTTGCTGCGGTCGAGATGACATTTCCTACCAACACAGAAACCAGGTTCAGGCGATCCGCAGTTGACTATGGGAGCCAAGGCGAACGAGATCAAGGTGGACAGCGTCCGGTTTACTGTAGATCAGAACGAGATCGGGTCGGACATGGCAATCCCGATGCCCTGTCCAGTTGCCGCTCAGTAGGTGATCCTGCAGTCTTGGTGGTAAGGCAGCATCGACTATAAGTAGAGCAAGTACGGCATCGAAGTCTGCGTCCAAGCTCCTTCCAAAACGGCCTTTGAATTCACGCTTATAGTCGCGCTTGAATTGGTTCAAATACCTAATCGTCCGCATGCAGCTGCGCGAAGAGCTCCTTTACACTGCCGACGGTGGTGAACTCACCTCTGCGGCCTGCTTCAATGGCAGCTACCGTCTCGGCATTGGGAGTGAATAGATCCAGCGGTACGCTGTTCTCCCGCACCGCACGAAGAAGGAGCAATCGTACGGCGTCGGCGACCGAAATTCCTTCTTCCGCGAAGATCTTTTCGGCTTTGCTTTTTAGATCTTGCTCAATTTGTATTACGGCCATCGCTGCCATCGTTGCCACCTCCCTAATTCTAGCCCGCTTCGTGCTTTTGCAAGAAGTCGACTTGGGTGCGGAGGAAGCTGACTTCGTCGCCGGGGGTACAGCGGGCTACTTGCAGGGTGAGGCCGCCCTGGCTTTGGCTGTGGCGGAAATTGCCGAGCCCTACGTGCGACGCAATTTGGCCTCCGTGCTTACGCGAGCACCCAGGATGGGAGAAGCAAAGGTCGCAGGCACGGCCTAGTGTAGCTGCTTGTGCCACTCGGCCGCTAGCGGCAAACCCTTGTGGAACTGGCCTAGACTGTGGTCCAGCCGCCGTCGATGTTGAGGTTTTGGCCGGTGACGTAGGTGCTGGCGTCGGAGGCGAGGAAGAGCAGGGCGCCGCAGAGTTCGAGGGGGCGGCCGATGCGGTTGAGGACGGTGTAGCCTTTGAGTTTTTGGACAAAGGGGGTGTCTTCCGCGACGGCGTTCTGGCCGGTGGCGAGGTCTTCGGTGTTGGAAAACGGGCCGGGGGAGATGCAGTTGGCGCGCACGCCGGACGCGCCCCAGAAGCTGGCGGTGTAGCGCGTAAAGGCAACGAGCGCGGCCTTGGAGGCGCTGTAGCCGGGCGGGTTGAGGGACGTTGTGCCCTCGTAGAGTTGCGGGCGGGGGGCGACGGAGGCGTACATGGTGGCGATGTTGATGATGCTGCCGCGATTTTGTTCTTTCATGCGGACGCCGAGGCGCTGCGTGGTTTGCACGGCCCAGTAGACGCCGCCCTGCAGGTTGCGTTGCCACTGGTCGAAGGTGCTGCTTTCGAGCGAGCCTTCGGGGACGTTGAAGCCGGTGGCGGCGCCGAGTTCGTGGGCGTTGTTGATGAGGATGTCCAGGGAGGATTCTTCGGCGGCGATGCGGTGGCAGAGGGTGTTGAGGGCGGCGACGTCGTACATGTCGATCTGGTGGACGGCGATTTTTTCTTCGCCGAACTGGTTGGCCCAGGTTTTCGCTTCCCCTTGCAAGCGGTCGCTGCGGCCGAGCGCGACCACGCGGGCGCCGTTGGCGAGGAGGGCGAGGGCGAAGGTGCGGCCGAGGAAGCCGGAGGCGCCGGTGAGGACGGCGGTTTTGCCTTCGAGGGAGAAGAGGTTCGTACGCTGGAGTGAATCGGCGGTGGTGGGCATGGGTTTCCTAGGCTCAGAAGCCAAGCACGCTATGCGTTCCCAGCCGAGCTAATTCAAGGATGTCTGGGTGAATCCTGCGATAGACGAGGACCAAGTCCGGCTTGACATGGCAATCTCGATACCCCTGCCATTCGCCCGTGAGGGCATGATCTTGAAACCTGAGAGGCGGCGTCTCGTCGTTTACCAGACAACCTAGAAGCTGGACGAGATCCGTTTCGAGAGCCTTTCGGTACGGGCCTTTGCTTTTCCCGTTTATAGTCTCGCCTGAAGCGGGAGGTCCGATCAATCTTCCGCATTCAGATCGGCTATCAATTCGTCGACCGAATTGAAGCGCTTTGCCTCTCCTCGGTCTAATTCCGCCATCGCTTCCAAGGTCTCCTCGTTGGGAGAGAGTAAATCCAGGGGCACGTGCTTCTCCTTGACCGTGCGAAGTACGAGGCGACGGAAGGCGTCCGCAAGCGTGAGTCCAGCTTCGGCGCAGATGGCTTCGGCTTCCTTCGCCATGGAATCGTCGACGTAGGGAATGCGCAGGTGATGCGTGGACATGCACTCCTCCTCCTCCCTATTGTACGGCGTCACTGAAGGGTTTCACGAAGTCGAGTTGGGTGCGGAGGAAGCTGACTTCGTCGCCGGGGGTACCGCGGGCTACTTGCAGGGTGAGGCCGCCGTTGTAGTGGACGGAGCGAATGGCGCGGAAGACGTCGTCGAAGTTTGCGGAGCCGGTGCCGAGGGGGCGGGTTTCGACCCCGCCCTCGGGTTTGCGATAGCGGTCCTTGATGTGTACCGAGCCGATGCGCTCGCCGTAGGCGGCAAATTCCTCGGTGGCGATGTAGCCGAGACCGGAGCTGTTGCCGGAATCCCAGTTTACTTTCAGGAACGGGTGGTCTAGGCGGGCGAGAAAGGTTTTGAAGCTGGCGGGGTCGAAGTCGGCTTCTAGGTGGAGTTCTACGTTGTTCTTTTCGGCGACAGGAAGGGCATGTTTGAGAATGTCGAGGACGACCGTTTTCTCCTCTTCGGTTTTCATGCTGGCGTTGTCGACGAAGGGGAGAACGACCCGCTGGGCACCGATGCGGGCGGCGACCGGGAGGAGGGCGTGGAGGTGCTGTTCGCGATGCAAACGCTCGGCGGCGGTGCAGCGAATGAGTGGATGCTCCATGAACCAGTCGGCGCACAGGGCTGGGGTGGCGATGCCGTGTTCGGCCTTCAGGGCATCGAGCGCGCGGAGTCCGGCGGCGGTGAAGATAGGGTTGGCGCCTGGATCGGCGTCGCTCTTCCAGCCGTCGAAGTCGTCGTGAATCCACTCGATGTAGCGGAAGCCGGCGGCTTTGGCTTTGCCGAATTCGTCGCGCCAGCCCTGGCGGGGGAAGGATTGGAAGCGGCCGTCTTCAGGTGGGGAAAGGCGGCCTTGCATGATGCCGTAGGTGTGCATGATGGTGTGTCCTTGGGTTCGGTGGCGCGCTGAACCCCACCCTTTCGCGATGGAGCTGCGAAAGAATGGGGCACCCGGGTTTTGCGGCTCCGAAGCGGCGAAGAAGCAGGTTCGACAAGCTATTCGGGTAGGGGTTTTACGATCATGTTGGCGAGGAACTCTTCGCGGGGGAGGAAGGGGAAGAGATCTTCGAGGGGTTTGGAGACGAAGCTGCCGTCGGGTTTCTGGTAGGACTGCAGGCGGGGGGCGCGGACCTCGTCGGGGAGGACATTGACGTCGCAGAGGACGGGGCCGGGCATGTCGAGTACTTTGCGCACTTCGGCGCGGAGGTCGGTCTGGTCTTGGATGACGTGGGTGGAAAGTTTGAAGGCCTGGCCTACGGCGGAGAGGTTTGGGATGGTGAGGCCGGTGTCCCGGTCGGCGCCGATGGTGGGCTGCTTGAAGTAGGCCGTTTGTGAGGCGCGGATGCTGCTGTAGCCGTCGTTGTTAAGGACGAAAAACTTGATCGGGAGATTGAGGCGATGGATGGTCTCGAGCTCCTGGATGTTGAACATGAAACCACCGTCGCCATCGACGGCGATGACTTCGCGGCCGGGGTTGGCGACGGCGACGGCGATGGCCATGGGGATGGCGTAGCCCATGGAGCCGAGGCCGGCGGTGTGGTAGAGGCGCTGGGAGTGCAGGGTGGGGCAGGCGAGCAGGTAAATTTCGATGCCGGAGCCGCTGTTGCCGACGACGAGACGGTCTTCCGGTTTGGCCTCGGTACCGAGGATTTCGGCGAGGTTGAAGATGCTGACGAGGCCTTCGGGTTTGCGATGCTCGTCGGTCACGACGGGGTAGCGGGTCTTCCAATCGGCGCAGCGCGTGAGCCAGGGCTGGAGATCCCGGGGTTTGAGCTGGTCTTTGTGCTTTAGGAGCTCGGTGAGGAATGCCTTGGCGTCGGCGCAGACGGGTTGTTGCAGGTGGGGGTGCAATTTGCCAAGTTCGGCGGCGTCGATATCGACGGCAATTTTGTGGGCTTCGCGGGCGAGGTTTTGCGGAGCGTAGCCGGTGATGGCGAAGTCCAGGCGGACGCCGATGGCGAGCAGAAAGTCGCAGTTTTGCAGCGCGAAATTTGCGCCGCGGGCGGCTACCGAACCAGGGCGGCCGACGTAGGTGGGGTCGTCGGAGGGAACCAGGTCGGCGGCGCACCAGGTGGCGACCGTGGGAACGCCGAGCAGGGTGCGGAGCTCTTCGAACTCGGCCTCGGCGCGGGCGAGACGGATGCCGTTGCCGGCAAAGAGCAGGGGGCGTTCGCAGGCGTTGAATGCGTCGATCGCCTTTTGCACCTCGTAGGGGACGTTGGAGGTGCCGGTGAGGGAGGCGTCGTGGGCGAACTCGGCGGGATCGAAGGCGCGGAGGTTGGCTTCGTCGACCGGCGAGGCCTGGACATCGAGCGGGATGTCGATCCAGACAGGGCCGGGGCGGCCGTTGAGCGCCAGATAGACGGCTTTTTCGAGGTGGTAGCGGATGTCGTTGGGTTCAAGGATCGTGACGGCGTACTTGGTGATGGGGGCGACGATGGAGCAGATGTCGACCTCCTGCACACCGAGTTGGCGCATGCCGAGCGGCTTGCCGGTGAGGGCGTCGAACATGCGATCGGGGCGTTTGACCTGGCCCGAGACGAAGAGGACGGGGGTGGAATCGAGCCAGGCGCCGGCGACGCCGGTGACGGCGTTGGTGCCGCCGGGGCCGGTGGTGACCATGCAGAAGCCGAGCGCATTTGTGGCCTTGGCGTAGCCTTCAGCGCAGATGGCGGAGGCTTGCTCATGCGAGTTGCAGACCGCGGTGAGGCGGGGTTCGCTGGCGAGGGACTGGTTGAGGTGCATGGCGCCGCCACCGGTGACCAGAAAGCAGTTTGCGATGCCGAGGTCGGCGACGAACTGGAGGACGTAGTCGGACAGCTTGATCATCGGTCTCTTATCGTAAATGGACCCGGTGGGGATGCGTTCGATTGAGCGGTACATGGCCCAGGGCGGGGCTACACGGGTGGATGGAGGAAAAAGACATCGCGGCCGCGCAGGTCGCGGGCGCGGAGGATGGCGTCGGTTAGGTCGCGGACGGCGCCTCGGCCGCCGGGCTGGGAGCTGAGAAAACCGTGCAGGAGGACGTGCTCGCGGACCTCGGTGGCGGCGTTGGCGGGGCAAGCGCAAAGGCCGGCAAGTTCCATCGCGGGGAGGTCGTTGACATCGTCGCCGAAGAAGCAGGTGCGCTCGAGTGGGACGTCGAAGTTGAGGCCAAAATCGCGAAGCGCGCCGGCTTTGTCCCGGGTGCCTTTTACGACGTGATGGAGATGCATTTTGGTGGCGTAGCGGTCGACAAGGGGCGAGGCCTCGCCGGAGATGAGGGCGAGTTTGAGGCCGAGCCGGCGCAGAAGCGAGATCCCCATGATGTCGGCAAAGGAAAACTGCTTGAATTCTTCGGTGCTGCCGGTGCTCCAGCCGAGGGAGCCGTCGGTGAGCACGCCATCGACGTCGAACGCGATGGCCTGCAAGGAGCGCAGGCCATCGGCGAGTTGTTGAGGAGAGAGCGGCACGCGGTTAAACGGCAGCGCCGACGCGACGGAGCTTTTTCATGACGGGAATTTCTTCTTCGTAGACGCGTTTTACACCGTCGCCCATGGACTGTTCGCAGAGGCGGATGTCGCGCACGAGGCGGGAAATGCCGTTGGGCTCAAGCGAAGCGGCCTGATCGGAACCCCACATGGCGCGGTCCATGGTGATGTGGCGCTCCACGCAGCAGGCGCCGAGAACGGCCGCCGCGACCGAGGTGGGAATGCCTGTTTCATGGCCGGAATAGCCGACCGGGATGCCGTAACGCTCAATCATGGTGGGGATGGCGCGGAGGTTCAGCTGCTCATACTTGGCCGGATAGGTCGAGGTAGTGTGCATGAGGATGGTGTTTTCTTTGCCCAGCACACGGACGGCGTGATCGATTTCCTCGTAGGTGCTCATGCCAGTGGAGGCGATGACGGGCTTACCGGTTGAGCGCACGTGACGAAGGAGATTGTCATCGGTCAGTGAAGCGGAGGCGACTTTGTAGACGGGAGGATTGAATTTTTCGACGAAGTCTACGGACTTTTCATCCCACGGAGAGACAAACCAATCGATCTTGACCTGCCGGCAGAAGTTGCTGATTTCGGCGTAGTCTTCGGCGTCGAACTCCAGGCCGCGTTTCAGGTCGCCGTTGGTTTCGCCGAAGGGATTGGGTCGCGGCTGGCTGAGTTCCTTTTCGGTGTAGACGATGCTGACGGTCCGCTTCTGGAACTTGACCGCGTCGCAGCCCGCGGCAACGGCAACGGAGATGAGCCGTTTTGCGAGGTCGATGTCACCGTTGTGGTTGATGCCGATTTCCGCGATGACATAGCAGGGATGGCCGAAGCCAAGCTGCTTGCTTCCGATATGTACGGTATTCATAGACGCTCCGGGTGACGTGTGGCGCATGCTGCATTCCATGGCCGTGCGGTTCACGCTGCCTTGATTTTGGCAGAACGAACGAGGACGGTCCAGCCCGACGCTTCAAGGGCGGGGACTGCCTCGAATCGACAACCTTTGTGGCCCCGGGATCCCCGGATCCCCGGCAGCGGGGCCCTGGGGGTGGACGAGTTTTGGAGTAGGCAGGTGGGGAAAATGAAAACGGCTGGCCAGGATCGCTGGCCAGCCGTTGTGTTCGGTGAGGGTGGGTTACTGGTTGGAGGTGCCGGCAGTGCTGTGCCGATGATGACGGCGCGCACCGTGCCCGTGGCGACCGCCACGTCCGCGATGACCGCCCCCTCCACTATTGCGGGGGACTGGAACGATCGTGGCCTCGTCGACCACAACTCCGGTGGTGGCGTCGGTGCTGCCCGCCGGAACCAGGGTGTTGGTTACAGTCTTGCCTGCGCCCGTGCCCGTTCCGGTGAAGACAGAGATGCGGGAAGCATCGATGCCTCTTTCCGAGACGAGGTAGGCCTTTTCATTGACAGCCCGTTCCGCGGCGCGATGCTGGGCTCCGGACTCGTCTGAGGAGGCGTTGCCGACCACATCCAACCGGGCCTGTGGATCACGCTGCATGGCGAGGGCGATATCGTCCAGGCAAGCCTTGGCTTCATTGTTCACACGAGTCGGACGCTTTGCGTCGCGATCGAAGGAGATGGAGCACTGTTGCACAACCGGGATGACCGCGATGACGGGAGAACTGACGGTGACCGAGGTGGTCGTCGATGCAGTCTGGCCCTTGTCGTCTACGACGTTGCAGGTGACCGTAACGGTACCCGGCGCAACCCCGGTGGTGTCGAGGGTGGCCGTGGCGGTATTGCCGCTGATGGAACCCGACGTCGCGCTATAGCTGTAGGTAAGCGGACGATTTTGCGGACTCGAGCCCTGCGATGTGATGGTCGAGGACTGTGCCGGGTTGACCGTGGCGGGGTTGGCGGAGCAGGTGATGGTGGGAGGCTGTACCTGCGTCAAGGTGAAGGGCACGGTGCAATCCGCGAACTGGCCGGGCTTGGCTCCCTGCATGACGTGGCCCTTCACGGTGAAGGTGCCGGGGTTCAGACTGGCGGTGGAAACACTGGCCACGTTGGACGTGCTGCCGATGGGACCGGCATCCGAGGTCCAGCTATAGGTAACAGGCTTTTTGGGGTTGACGTTGGTGGCGGTTCCCGTGATTTCGACAGGATCACCGGGATAGATAGTGGCGCCGGCGGCTGGCGTGGTGAGGGCGCAGGCATAGACGATGGGCGGCGGCGGGATGATGTGACCGACGTGCATCAGGATGCCGGCACTCAGTTCGACCGCGCTCATGTTGGTGCGGCCACCGAGGGGGCCACCGGTGGGAACCGTGGTGGCGGGCCCGAAGTCGGTGTGGATGTAGCGGTAGTCAGCCTCAAAGACGCGAATGCCGAATGCACCGTTGAAGAAGGGCAGGTTGTAGTCCATACCGCCGCCGGCGGTGATGCCGACGCCCCAGGTGTACGGCTCATGCTCAAACTGGCCGGGAGTGTCGTTATTGGGTCCACCGAGGCGCACACCGCCCGCCAGGGCGTGGGCGAAAAGGGTGAAGTTTTGCAGAGGGGCGCGGAAGATGGGACCGGCGGAACCGGAATAAAGACCGTCGTTGTGACCGTCGGGATTGGCAAAGCCTTCGATTTCGCCGCCGAAATACTTGTTGAAGTAGTAGGCACCGCTGATGACGGCACCTTCATCGACGGACGAGTAACGGATGCCGGCAGGGTTCACCTGACCATGGGCTCCGAAATAGGAGTAACCCAGAAACAGGTCTGCGCGGGAAGGATTGGGCCCGTTGTAATAGGCGGCTGCGGGCGTGCCTGGGCTGGCCAGGGCAGGGGTGGCGGCGGTCTGCGCACTGCTGCTCTGGGCCCCATTGCTGTTGCCTTGCGTACCACTGCTGGTGCTTTGGGTACCGCCGCTACTCTGCGTGTCGCCGGTACTCTGCGCAACTAGGCTGGCAGTTCCGAGGCTGACCGCACAAGCAGCCAGCGTAAACCGACTGAATTTGCGAAACGGGCGATAAGACATTCGACAATCCTCCACTAAGTGTTTCCTGAATTCCAGCGAACGAGCCACACGTCCGCCTAACTTTATTGTTCCCAAACCACAAAAGTTTACCGCACATGATGTGGCTGTCCAAGCATTTCATCACGATGTTCTTTATTTAATTTTTACTTGTCGCCGAACGGGCGGCAAGGACCAACTCTGCTGTAGAACCACCCTAGATACTACGTGTTCCAAAGCAACCAACACTTCGAAGGCAGAAACCGGGAACCCATGCTCAACTTAGATTCAATGTTTGACGAACCGTTCCGCGGCTGGCCTGAATCTTTTCCTGCAGAAGCGTAATTGCATAGAGAAGTTGCTCGGGCCTGGGCGGACAGCCTGGGACGTATACATCCACGGGAATGATTTGATTGACGCCCTGCAGCAGGGCGTAGTTGTTGAAAACACCACCGGAGGTGGCGCATGCACCCATGGAGATAACCCATTTTGGCTCGGGCATCTGCTCATACAAACGCCGAATCACCGGTGCCATCTTTTGCGAGACCCGACCGGCGACGATCATAAGGTCGCTTTGCCGAGGGGAGGGTCGAAAAACTTCGGCACCGAAGCGGGCCAGATCGTAACGCGAACCGCCCATCGACATCATTTCAATGGCACAGCAGGCCAAACCAAAGGTCATCGGCCAGATTGAGTTTTTGCGTACCCAGTTGATGGCCGCATCGAGGGAGGCGAGAACCACACCTTCGGGCTGATCGTTGCCCCAGTCCACTTCGTCGATCTTCTCGCGGTTCTTGGCAAAGCTGTCCAAGGTGCCGAAGAGATAGCGATCGTTGCGCTGCGGTCCAACGGGGCGACCGTCCGTGCTCGTCTGTTTGGGATCGTTGTTCATAAGTTTCAGTATAGAGTCCGGGCCCCGGTCGTACAGGCAACAACTTCACAGTCAGTGCAGAACACACAATGCGATGCCCCTCCCCCGCCGTAGGTTGGTCGTGCGTGGCCTGTTTGCCGAGCCGAAATGCACGAAAGGAGCACATGTGTACGAAAATGGGACAACTGCGGAACGGAGCGCCTGCCTTCCGGCCCGATGCGGTCAGCGCGCGTTGCTTTCGATGGCTTCAGCCAGACGCGAGCGCAAGGGCCCAAGATCCTCAGCTGCCAGCTTGCGGCCGGCGCGCGTGAGATAGAAGACATCGATGGCCATATCCCCTTCGCTGTCGATGAGCGCTACCTCCACACTGCAGCCGCTGTCGCTTAGGACCAGCGCCGCGGTACGCAGCAGGCCGGGCACGTTTTGCGCGACCACCTGGAGCAGCGTGGAGTGGGAGGACGCCGCGTGATCGAAGTCGATCACCGTTTCCACGACGCGCCGCGGCGAGGGACGGCGGCCGCGGCGGCGCGTCCCGAGCCGAACCGACGGCGTGTGAGTGCCCAGAGCACGGGCGAGATCGCTTCGGAGGCGGTCGGCTTCGCCTGGATTCATTTCGAGGGTCCCGTAGGTGTCGGTGAATCGAAACGTATCGACGACGGCACCGTGGAGGTTGGAAAAAGCATCGGCGGTGACCACATCCATGCCCCAATCGGCCAGGGTGGCGGCGAGATCGGCAAAGAGGCTGGGGCGGTCGCGGGAAACCACCGTGACTTCGCCGACACCACCTTTGTAGAGGAGCCGAACCGGCGGGGCCGAGGTCCCTTCGAAGAGGGCGAGGTGCTCCTGGATGGTTTCCGGAGACCGGGTGCGAAGGTACCGCTCGGGGAAGCCTTCGAGGAAGTGCTCGAGGGCGGCGCGATCGCTGCCGTTTCGGCTGAGCGTGCGCAGCATTTCGTCGACAAAACGGGCGATGGGAAGTTCGCGGGCATGTACGCGGTCTTCATCCACGCTGCGATCGAGGTGGTTGGCGGCGGCCATGGAGAGTCTCCATAGATTTTCAGCTTTCCATGGGGTGAGCGCGTCGGGATGTACGGCCGAGATGTCTGCGTAGGTGAGAAGGGTAAGGACCCGAAGCAGTTCCGGTGTACGCACCGTGTCGGCGAATTTACGAACGGTTTCGCCGTCGAAGATATCGCGGCGGAGGGCGGCGGACATTTCGAGGTGGCACTCGATCAAGCGCACGACGAGGCCGGTTTCATAGTTTCCGAGTTCGAGGCGAGCGCAGACGGAGGCGGCAAGGCTGCTGCTGACGGCGGCATGGTCGATTGCGGCGCGGCCCTTGCCGGTATCGTGCAGCAGAGCCGCCAGAAAGAGCAAATCCGGGTGAGGGAGCTCGAGCAGGGTGTGGCGAAAGCGGCTGCGCCACTCCGGTGCGCCGGGGGGCGGCTCGGCGGCCAAGGCATGCAGGGCATCGATCAGGACGAAGGTGTGCTCGTCGACGGTGTAGCGGTGGTATGCGTCGCGGATGACAAGAGCATCGATGCCGTGGAACTCGGGGAGAATCAGTTCGAGCACGCCCAGGGCATGGAGTTCGCGGAGCGCGTAGCCCGCGTACCGGCCGACAAGAATCGCGCGGAAGCGGGACCACAGGCGCGGACCCTCCTCAAGCGTGGCCGAAAGGTAGGGAACGGAGGCGGCGATGCGTTCCTGGCTCTCAGAACCGAGGCGCACGCCGGTGGTGGCGATCAGGCCAAAGGCGGCGAGAACGATTTCGGCTTCGTGGGCCGGGTCGAGGGTGGCTGCCGTCGCGGGAGGGTCAGGGAGAGATTTCAGCTCGAGAACGCCCTCGCGCAGGAAAAAACCGGAGAGCGGCGGCGCTTTGACGCGGCGGATGGAACGGCTGGGCCGAGGCTGCAGATTGTTGGCTTCAAGCTCCCGGACGAGCACGCGCTCGATCACCCGGGCGTGGCGAAAGTAGGTGCGCATCCAGGAAGCGGCATCGAGCGAAGGAGCGAGGGGAGGAGGGAGCGAAGGGGCGGCAACGGGGGAAGGGAGGAGCGAAGGGCGGTGGGGTCCGACTCCGATGGCGCTGGCGGCGGCTCCATCCTGCGCGTGCCAGTCCAGGGTGTTGTCGTCGCGGCCGTGGCGGAGGTGCAGGTAGACGCGGGTTGAGGTGAGGAAATCGACGGCTTCGGCGAAGGGGGAAACGCCGTCCACGGGAGGGCGGCCGCGCAATGTTTCCAACCAGGCGCAGGTATGTGCATCGCGCAGACCGCCGGGGGAATCTTTGACGTTGGGTTCGAGGTGGAACAGCGTGTCGCCGTAGCGGGCGTGGCGCTCGCGTGCGAGTCCGGCGGCGGCGGAGGCCAAGGCACGGGCTTCGCGAAAGGAGCGTCGGCCGAGAATTTTGGCGGACAGGGTATCGGCAGTTTGGCGATGGCCGGCGACAAAGCGCAGATCAAGCAGAGCAAGGCCGAATTCCGGGTCGGAAGCCTTGAACCGCTCGCAGTCGGCCAGGGTTCGGGTGGCGGGCGAGACCTTTAGACCGCAGTCCCACAGCGATTCCGTGAGCCGGCGGATGGTGTCCCGGGCGAGGTCGGCGGGGGTGTCGCGGCCGGTGCAGAACAGCAGATCCACATCGGAATACGGAAACATCTGGCGGCGGCCGTAGCCTCCGATGGCCAGCAGGGCGAGTCCGAGTTTCGGGGAAGCGTCCTCGGCATGCCACAAGCCCGCGAGAAGGTGATCGAGGGCGTCGGAGCGGGCCAGGCAAGCGGCATGGCCATTGCCATGGGCGAGAAAGGCCGATTGCAAATGGGCGATCCGATCGTCAAAGGCGGCTTTCAGCCTTGTGCCTGCATCGGGGTTTCGGTCGCCGGCGTCAGTGGTGTCCATGGCGTGCCTTACAGAGCGATTTCGCCGCGCTCGTCGTTGCGGATGCGGATGGCCTCGTCGATGCGCGAGATGAAGATTTTGCCATCGCCGATGCGCCCGGTGCGCGCCGTGTTGGCAATGGCAGCGACGGCGAGGTCGAGCAGGTTGTCGGGGACAACGATTTCCAGCTTGATTTTTGGAAGCAGATCGACGGCGTACTCGCGACCGCGATAGAACTCGGTGTGGCCTTTTTGGCGACCGTGGCCGCGCGCCTCATAAATGGTGATGCCGGAAATTCCGGCTTCAACCAGGGCGTCTTTCACGGCGTCCAGCTTGGAGGGCTGGATGATGGCTTCGATCTTCTGCATGGACAACTCCTGTTTCGACCTGTGGCTGGACCTTGCCTTCGGCGAACGTCCTCCGTTGGATGGCAACGGCGAGGTGCCGGTTGGGGGTTAGGCAGCCTCCCAATCGTAGCCTTCCTCCCCATGCTGGGTAATGTCGAGGCCGATGCGTTCGGCTTCTTCACTGACGCGCAGGCCGATGACTTTGTCGACGATGAAGAGAAGGATGGTGGTGCCGACGATGGACAGGGTCCAGGCAATTGCGACGCCGATGACCTGATTGACGATTTGATGATGGTTGCCTTCAAAGAAACCGATGGCTTTGTCTTTGCCGAACAGGGGATTGATGGCCGAGCTGGCGAAGAGCCCGGTGAGGAGGGCGCCGGCGGTGCCGCCCGCGCCGTGGACGCCGAAGGCATCGAGTGAATCGTCATAGCCGAAAAGGTTTTTCACGATGACGACCATGAAAAAGCAGAATACCCCGGTGATGAGGCCGATCCAAAGCGCGCTCATGGGGGTGACGAAGCCGGCGGCCGGGGTGATGCCGACCAGGCCGGCGACCGCGCCCGAGATGCCGCCCAGGGCGGAGGGTTTGCCGTTGCGGATCCACTCGGCGGCAAGCCAGCCGAGCGCGGCGGCGGCGGCGGCGAAATGGGTGGCTACAAAGGCGGAGGTGGCAAGGGGGCTGGCGGCGAGGGCTGAACCGGCGTTGAAACCGAACCAGCCCACCCAAAGCAGGCAAGCCCCGATAAAGCTGAGCACCACCGAGTGGGGCGGCATGGCTTTTTGCGGGTACCCGAGCCGTTTGCCCAGGTACAGTGCCGTAACCAGTGCACTTACGCCCGAGGTGACGTGGACGACGGTGCCGCCGGCGAAGTCCAGGCAAGGGAAGCGGCCCCCGAGGGAGGCGTTGAGCAGGCCGCCTTTGCCCCAGACCATGTGCGCCATGGGGCTGTAGACGAAGATGGCCCAAAGCACCATAAAGACGACCATGGCGGAAAATTTCATGCGCTCGGCAAAGGCGCCGGAGATCAAGGCCGGTGTGATGATGGCGAACATCAGCTGATAGACCATGAAGGTTTGTAGCGGTATTGTGCCGGCGTAGTCCTTATCCGGAGTGAGGCCGACGCCGCGCAGGAAGACGTTGTGCAAACCGCCGATAAAGGCATTGCCGGTGCCAAAGGCGAGCGAATAGCTGACCAGCGCCCAAAGCACGGTGATGACGGCCATCATGGCGAAGGTCTGCATCATGGTGCCGAGAATGTTCTTTTTGCGGACGAGGCCGCCATAGAAGAGTGCAAGGCCGGGGCCGCTCATCATAAGCACAAGGGCGGCGGAGACGAGCATCCAGGCGTTATCGCCGGCGGACTGGGCGGCGGCGATCGCGGTGGCATTGTCGGCGGCGCTTTTTTCCAGGGCGGCGACGCGGTCCGTGGAGGCGGTGGCCGGCATTTGGGCCAGGGCCGAGCCGAAAGGAAGGATGAGGAGAAAAAACACGGTGATCCAGGCGGCGCGTTGTTGCCTTACCTTTCCCCGCCAGTACGTTGCTTTGAAGTGCATGTCGGATCATCCTTTCGTCGGCGAACGGTGAAGATCAGCTACCGAGGGCAGCCGTGCCCGTGTGGCCGGGGCGCGGTCAGCAGGCTGGGTAGCGGTGCGGTGGCGGCTTGGGGAGCCTATGAACTTGCTGCGGTTTCGTTTACTGTACAACAGCGTTTCGGGCGGGTGAGCCGATCGGACCGTAGAATGAGGGAATGCCTCCACCCGTTGCCGACGCCGCCGTTCTCACCCGCTGGACCGACATCCCGGCCGAGATGCTGAATCCGCGTTTGACGCGGCAGTTCATCACCGGTTCGCAGGCCATGCTGGCGCGCATCGAGCTGAAACGGGGAGCCACTGTTCCTCGGCACAGCCATGCCAACGAGCAGATCTCCTGGATCACGGAGGGTGCGTTGCGCTTTACGTTGGGTGAAGGCCAAGAGGAGCGGACCGTGGATGTGCGCGCCGGGGAGGTTCTGGTGATTCCGGGCAATCTGCCGCATGCGGCCGAGGCGTTGGAGGATACAGTGGATTTCGATATCTTTGCGCCGCCGCGGCAGGACTGGATCGGACGGGACGATGCGTATCTTCGCTGATGGGCAATGATGCGTAAAAAAATAGGCGGCCAGGTGCTGATCTTTCCACGCCGACGGCCGTTAAAGAGACAGGGGAGAGGAACGGGGCCGAAACACCGGTCACGAGGTCCGCATTTGAGTGTTCACGCTTCTGGAATGGCGGCGCGGTATCCCGGCGCATCCTATAGGTGATGGATTCGGCAATTTCGGTGGTGGCGGAGGAGCGGACGGCTGCCTTCGATCAAGAGTGGAGTCAAGGAACGCGATGTTGTGTTTGCGGTGGGTGCGGTTTGTTTTTTTGATGTTGGCGGCAGGAATTCTGCAACGCGAATGCCGAGCGTCGAGCTGGTTCCCGCTGGGACCCTTCGGCGGGCAGGTGCGTTCGCTCGCCGCGGATCCGGCGGATCCGTCGCATCACCTCTTTCTGGGTACAGCGACGGGATGGCTTTATGACTCGCACGATGGGGGTGCCACGTGGATGCGCGTGGCCGAGATCAACAATCGCGACGACCTGGCCGTGGACAACATTCTGGTGGACAGGAACAACCCCAAGCGGCTGATCGTGGGTGCCTGGGTGGTCGGAAAATCCACCGATGGCGGCATCTTCATCAGTGAGGATTACGGAAAGAACTGGTATAGCCAGGCGGAGATGCGCGGGCAGTCGGTTCGATCGCTGGCGCGCTCCGATTCCGATTCGAAGGAGCTGGTCGCGGGCACTCTTTCCGGTGTGTTTCGCAGCGGCGACAACGGTGTGCATTGGGCGCGGATCAGTCCAAAGGACAGCGGCGAGATTCACGAAATTGAATCGGTCGCAATCGACCCCGCGGATCCAAATGTCATTTATGCCGGAACCTGGCATTTGCCCTGGAAGACGACGGATGGCGGCGAGTCGTGGCACACGATGAAGGATGGAATTATCGACGACTCCGATGTTTTTTCGATCATCGTCGATCCCAAGAACCCTGAGATCGTGTATGCCAGCGCGTGCTCGGGCATCTATAAAAGCACGAACGGCGGCGACCTGTTCCACAAGGTGCAGGGAATTCCGTCCACGGCACGGCGCACCCGCAAGCTGGCGCAGGATCCGGAGCAGCTGGACACGGTGTTCGCGGGCACCACCGAAGGGCTGTACCGGACCACCGATGCGGGAGCTCAATGGGAGCGCATGACGCCTGCCGATGTGATCGTCAACGATGTGTATATCGACCCGAATGATTCGAAGCGGGTGATCATCGCGACCGAGCGCGGCGGCGTGTACCGCAGCGAAGATGGCGGAACGAGTTTTGAGGCATCAAACGACGGATTCTCGGCGCGGCAGGTCAGTGCCTACGCGCAAGACGCGCAAGACCCCAACACCCTGTATGTGGGCGTTGTGAACGACAAGGCAACCGGGGGCGTGTTCCAAAGCACCGATGGAGCGGTGCACTGGACCCAGCAAAGCGAGGGTCTGCAGGGGCGTGACGTGTTCAGTCTTCTGTCGCTGCCCGACGGTGGTTTGCTTGCGGGCACGGCGCATGGAATTTTTCGGTTCGCCAATGGGACATGGACGGAGTCGAGCGCGAAAGGTGGATCCGCACCAAGGGTGGCGTCCCACGCCGCTGCCCGTGTGCCGGCCGTGCGCCCGGCGCCGTTGACTCGGGCGGTTGCAACTGTTCGTCTTCCTGTGGTGCGGGCGCAGCCAAAGCGGAACAAGGGGAAAGTTCTGGTGAGGGTAAGGTCTGTGGTGAGACGGAGCGCGAAGGGCTCCGACCGACCTTTTGTGCCGGGGAGAACTCTGCGGGCGGGCGGGCGGCGTGCAGGCGTGAAAACGCACCCTGTTCCGAGGCGGGACGGTGTTCGCCGAAAGGCAACAGTTGCCCAGAGAGGCACGCGAGTCGTTGCGGTCAGTTCACGGGTGCGTGGGCCGATTCCGTTGCGGAAGCAAGCTCCTCGTACATTTGCCAGCGCACAGCCGGCGATGGTCGCCCGTGCGGGTTTGTCTCCGAAACTGGCGGAAGCGCGATTGACGGCGAGCAGCGCCGAACGGAAAGAGACGCCGGGTCGCGTGTCCTCCACGGTGTACACCCTGGCGCGCGCCAATGATGTCATTTTTGCCGGCACAAGCGAGGGCTTGCTGCAGTCGGGCGATGGGGGGCAGCGATGGACCGTTTTGAACATTCCCGCCATGTCGGATGTGCATTTTCTTGCGGCGGTTCCCACGTCGAGCCCCGTGAGCACCACGACGGAGGAGCAACCGGTCGTTCTGCTGGCGGCGGATCTGAGCCGTGCGTCGCTCTCGTTGGATGGCGGGCAGAACTGGCAGGCCGTGCCGCTGCCGAAGGGACTCACCCAGATTGGGGCCGTCAGTCTCGACGACAGGAAAAGTATCTGGATCGGCGGCAGGGAAGGGATCTGGTACACCGAAGACGGAGGGACGGAGTGGAAGAACGTTCATGACCTGTTCCTGACCCAGGTGGACAGCCTCTTTTACGATGCATCGGAAGGGCGCATGTTGGTGACCGCCGCGAACTCCACCGCGGCCTTCAGTGTGGAGTTGAAGACACGGAAGGTGAGCTATCTGAATACGGGATGGAAGCTGCGCTTCGTGCGTCCCATAGGGAATCACCTGGTGGCCGCCACCCTGTTTGACGGCATGGTGGTTCAACCTGAAATGATTGCGACACCGCTGTCCTCCCCGAAGCCTGAATAGATTCGGGCGTCGATAGCCGAACCGCACTGCGACCGAAAGACGGGTCTACAATCTAATCGATATGGCGAATCCAAGCAAATCACGTCACGGCTTTCAGACAGACGACGCCGCGCTGCTGGGCATTGCGGACAAGGTGCAGAACGGTGTGCGGTTGGATTTCGCCGATGGGTTGGCGCTGTATCGCAGTGGCGACATCCTGGCGGTTGGGTGGCTGGCAAATCTGGTGCGGGAGCGCCTGCACGGAGACCTGGCCTATTTCAACGTGAATCGGCATATCAATCCGACCAATGTCTGTGTGGCTTCCTGCCGGCTATGCGCGTTTGGACGGAAAAAGGGCGCGGCGGACACGTACACCATGGCGCTGGAGGAGGCCTGGGAGACGGCGGGCAAAGGCCTTACCGAGGCAGTGACCGAGTTCCACATTGTTGGTGGCTTGCATCCGGATCTGCCCTTTGAGTATTTTACGGATTTGGTGCGAGGGCTGAAGGTTCGGTATCCCCAGGTTCATGTGAAGGCCTTCACGATGGTGGAGGTGGCGTTTTTTGCCAAGCGCGGAAAGATGAGCATCGCCCAGGTGCTTGAGCGCATGAAAGAAGCCGGCGTGGATTCGTGCCCTGGCGGGGGTGCCGAGATTTTCGCCGAGCGTGTGCGCGCCATTATTTGTGATCACAAGATCGACGGCTCCGAGTGGCTGGAAACGGCGCGCCTGGCGCACAAGGCAGGTTTGCGATCGAACGCGACCATGCTGTACGGACATATCGAGTCGGACGAGGATCGTGTCGATCATCTGTTCAAGCTGCGGGAGGTGCAGGACGACACTGGCGGCTTTCAGACCTTTATTCCCTTGAGCTTTCATCCGGAAAACACGGCTCTGGGACATCTTCCGAAGTCGACTGGCATGCAGGACATTCGGCAAATCGCGGTGAGCCGGTTGTTACTGGATAACTTTCCGCATATCAAGAGCTACTGGCAAATGGTAACACCGAAGATGGCGCAGATTGCCTTACGTTTCGGAGCGGATGATATCGATGGCACCGTAATCGAGGAGAAGATATACCACGATGCCGGCGCCAGCACACCGCAAGGCATGCGGCGACGGAACCTGGAACGGCTGATTACCGAGGCGGGGCGGGTGCCGTTTGAGCGCGACACCCTGTACCGTGCGGTTACCCGAAGTGAGGACACCTTTACCGTTGCGGTCTAATGAAAGCTAGCGCGACGTTAGGCAAGTGAGAGCCCGGAGCGGGGTAAGCGGCTTCGGGTTTTTTGGTGGAAGTTACTTTGCAAAAAGTTGACCCAGATCGCCGAAGGCCTTGAACTCCAGTGCGTTGCCGGCGGGATCGAGAAAGAACATGGTGGATTGCTCACCGGGCTCACCCTTGAAGCGGGTGTAGGGCTCGATGATGAAAGGCACCTGGGCCTCCCGGACGCGCTCGGCCAACACCTCCCAATCCGCCTGCGCGAGGACGACGCCGAAATGTGGGATGGGAACGTCTTGACCGTCTACGGCATTGCTGTAGCGACTCGGGGCGTCGGGAGCTTTGGGCTTGTGATGGGCCACGATCTGGTGACCGAAGAGATCGAAGTCGATCCAGTGGTCCGCACTGCGCCCTTCCGGGAGACCGAGGACGGTCCCGTAGAAGTGGCGCGCGGCAGGGAGATCATCGACCGGAAAGGCGAGATGGAAGGGTCGCAACTCTGGCATGGATCGATGGTAGCAGTCGAGACCAGGGCCAAGCCACAAATTCCCGAAACGGGACAGTGTGCCTCTTAGTGAACCGAAGGTGGGAGTTAGGGGAGCCGGTGTAGTAACCGGGACGTGTTGGAAAGTGTGTCATTTATAGTTATCGGCTAAACTTTCGTGGGATTTTCGGACGCTATCTCAAACCGGTGTAGTGGTCTTCGAGAGGGCCGCGCTGGTGGCTTTAAGGCGTGGTAGAGGTGGCGGGTGACAGAGATCATCCTTGCGGATAATCAAGCCGTGTTTCGTGCGGGCGCCGCGCGCGTTCTTGCGCATGAGAATGATCTGAGGGTTATTGCGGAGTGCACCGATTCACAGCAGTTGCAGGGACTTGGGCAAGGCTGGCGACGGCCCCTGATCCTTTTTCCTTCGAGTTTTGCAACGGATACTGAGGAATTGCTGCTGTGGGTGCGGGGCCAAGGAGCACGTTCCGTTGTCATCCTGGAGCATGGAGCCACGTTGCCGGAGAGGCTCGCGCGGCTGGTCAACGGATTTGTGACGCGTGCCGTCACGGGACCGCAGTTGCTGGAATGTCTGCGCAGAGTGGCGGCGGGGGAAAGCGTGCCGCAGCGATCCAGTCTGAAGGCGATGCCTTCGCCGGACCATGCCGGAGTGCAGGTTGTGCAGCGGCTTACTCCAAAGGAGCTGCAGATTGTTGCGTTGGTTGCGGAAGGAGCGAAAAACCGGGAGATCGGGTTGCGGCTGGGAACCAAGGAGCAGGTCGTGAAGAACTATCTTCGGAGCATTTACGACAAAGTAGGAGTGTCCGACAGATTGGAATTGGCTTTGTTCACGGTACACCACCGCACGCTGGCCGAGGCGGTGGAGAGGGTGAGGGCCACGCTGATGAAGTCGGCCTGAATCCGAGTGCAAGGGGGGAGCGGGTGGGCTATATCCCCATTCGCTGTTCCTCTTCGTCGGTCTGTTCCGAAACGGAGACGCGCTTTTCTGCGATGGATTTTGCCTGGGTGAAGAGGAGCAGGTAGTCGGGTCCGCCGGCTTTGGAATCGGTGCCGCTCATACCGAAGCCGCCGAACGGGTGCGCCCCGACCATGGCACCGGTGCACTTCCGGTTCAGGTAGAGGTTTCCGACGTGGAAGGCGTCGCGAGCGCGGTTGAGACGGTCCTGGGAAGCGGAGTAGAGGGCACCGGTAAGGCCGTACTCTGTGTCATTGGCGATGGCGATGGCATCGTCGAAGTCAGCGGCGCGAATGACCGAGAGCAGCGGGCCGAAGATCTCCTCCTGTGCAAGCCGGGCTTTGGGGGCGACGTCGACGAAGACGGTCGGTTCGATGTAGAAGCCCTGATCCGGGGTGCCGAGGGCGTTGCCGCCGGTGAGCAGGCGACCTTCGCTTCGACCCAAGGCGATGTAGTCGAGCACACGGTTGTAGGCGGCCGGGTTGATTACCGGGCCAGCGTAGGCATTCGCGACGGGATCGCCGAGGGCAAGCGCTTCGACCCGCTCGCGAAGGCGCTCGACAAAGGTGTCGTAGATTGCGTTTTCGACAATGGCGCGAGAGCACGCGGAGCATTTCTGACCGTTGAAGCCGAAAGCGGCGGCGGCGACACCCTCGACGGCCTGATCGATGTCCGCGTCCGCGGCGACGATGATGGCATCTTTGCCGCCCATCTCGAGAATCGTGCGCCGGATGAAGTTCTGGCCGGGCTGGGCGCGGGCGGCTCGTTCATGGATCTCGAGGCCGACCTTTTTTGAGCCGGTGAAGGCGATGAAACGTATTTTTGGGTGCTCGGTAATGGCACGGCCCAGATCGGGGCCGCCCTGGAGGAGGTTGACTACGCCTGCCGGCATGCCGGCCTGCTGCAGGAGGGTGAGGAAACGGGCGGCGACCGTGGGTGCGTCCGGCGAGGGTTTGAGGACGACGGTGTTGCCGGTGACGACGGCGGCGCAGGTCATGCCGGCCATGATGGCGAGTGGGAAGTTCCAGGGTGGGATGACGGCGCCGACGCCGAGCGGAAGATAGCGTAGCTGGTTGCGTTCGCCGGGGAACTGGATGGGTGTGGTGGCGGCGCTGAGGCGGAGAGCTTCGCGAGCATAGAACTCGAGAAAATCGATGCATTCGCCTACGTCGGCATCAGCTTCGGCCCAATTTTTGCCGACTTCGAAGGTGAGCCAGGCGCAGAGATCGAGGTGCTGCTCCCGGACCAGCTTTGCGGTCTCGAGGAGGAGTTGGGCGCGGGTGGCTACGGGGGTGCGAGCCCAGGCGGCGAAGGCAGCCTCGGCCGCGGCCACGGCGGCATCGGCCAGTGCGGGCGGCGCGGCGAAGTGAGTGCCGACGATCTCCGTGGGATTAGCGGGGTTAGCCGAGGCGAAGATTTCTCCCTCGCGAACGCCGTGGCCGCCGATGACGAGGTCATATTGCCGGCCCAGATCGGAACGGACGCGTTCAAGGGCGGCGTGCATGGCGCTCTTGCCTTCCGCGGTGGAGAAATCGGTGAACGGTTCATTCCGGAAGGGCGGAAGGTTGGCGAGATCCATGGGCTGGGCCTTTCGCGAGGTGTCGCCTGTTTAGAGTAACGGTTCGCGGTTGCTGGATTTCAGATTTCCTGCTCGTGATAGTGCCTTGCCTCGGGTGGGTGGAGCCGCGAGCAGAATGCAAAGATCCTTCGCAACGCTAAGGTTGACGGCAGATACTCCACCTCCATGCGAACAGCTTAGATTCTCTGTTCTTTTCGTGTCGCGGTTTATGGGTGCAGGGTGTACGGCATTCCTGGAGGGTGGAGGCGGGGAACCCCACCTTGGCGACGGGGAAGCTGTCGCTAAGATGGGGCACCCGGGAGTCGGCGAGTTGTTTTGGGTGGGTATAAAGCGGTTTAGCTTAAGGTGTATGGAAGCCGCGGGCGGAACCCAGAGATCCTTCGCTGCGCTCAGCGACTGTCTTGCTTGTCAAGCGGCGCGGGTACTTGT
>CAXTBI010000044.1:0-25552 GCA_964242195.1 uncultured Acidobacteriaceae bacterium | reverse complement strand
CAGGCCTGGCTGAGGCTGCGCTTCGGCAATTACACCTGAAGGTAAAATGGTCTAGAAGTTCGTACGAAGGGAAGGCGAGGCAAAAGCTTCGCCTTCGCTATTCTGCGCGGACACCCACATCATAGCCGGACAAATTTGTGGCTTGGTTCGAGGATGTCGCCATGTTAGGAAGGATTGGAAGTAGGATGTATTCACCCTTCGAAACTGGTCCCTTGCTCGAAATGATGTAAGTCTTATCAGCTACTTTCTCGACATCCAGCGGTACTGTGTCTTTAGCATTAATCTGCATCTTGAAACCCGTCAGGCCGGCTTTACCGAATTGGAGTTCGCGTTCATTCTTAGTCGGGGAAAGCCGTGCAAGAGTAAGATCGCGCCCTGAGTCGATGAGCCCGACAAGACAAAACTTCGGTTTCGATCCGTTCACCTCGTACGGCGAGGCGTTATCCCGGAAGATCGCCTTAACTTTCACGCTGTACAAGCCACTTGTCTTGAAACCCATCGAGTGCGCGATGTCCATTTGTTTCCAAGCGGCTTGCGAGTAGGAGTACGCCCCGCTCTCTTTCGGACACAGGGTCGCGGCGTCAATTTGCGCCTTACAGGAGTGCACGGCTGAGGCCATGAGGAACCCTAAAATAATGGACTCATCCCTCTACTATATTTCAATCAGGCTAATCTCGACCGGGGCGGGCACAGTCGAGGTCGCCGAAGCTGATGCTGCCCTTGGTCACGGCCATAGTGCCAGTATGACTATACTTGTATCGCGAGGTGCACATGCTGGCGATTCAGCTTCCTGAAGAAATTGAGAACCGTCTGGAGGCGCTGGCTCGCAAAACCGGGCGGAGCAAAACCTTTTATGCTCGCGAAGCCATTCTGGAGTATCTGGATGACTTGGAAGACCTCTATCTTGCGGAGCAGCAGATGATCGAGGTCCGGGCTGGGCGTTTGAAAACGATTCCCCTTAAGGATTTGATGAAGCAGTATGGCCTGGAGGGTTGAACTAACTCCAGGGGCGGTGCGGGATTTGGGCAAGCTGGACCCGCAGATTGGGCGGCGCCTCCTGGCCTTCCTGCATGGCCGGCTTGCTGTTTTGGAGGATCCCCGCAGTCTTGGGGAAGCGCTGAAAGGATCCAAGCTGGGCGAGTTCTGGAAGTATCGCGTCGGAGACTACCGGATCATCAGCAGTCTTGACGATGGCGTCATGACGGTCATTGCCATACGCATCAGCATCGCCGTGAGGTGTACCGGAAGGTCTGAGCATCCGCCTTCTCCCCTTTGTGGGTGATTGCGCGGCGGCGTGCATCACGCTACCTTTTTGGCAATTCAGCGGTAACGGTACCGAAGGCATGGGTCGGCTATGACGGAGCCGCCTTGGGCGCTTCTGGCCGGTGGGCTGCCGGGGTGGAGAGCGCATGGTGCAGGTGGAAGAGCGTGGGGCGGCGCAACTCGAAGTGGTGCGGTCCAGACAGGCGAGTCTCGGGCCGGCTGGGTTCGGGCAGGCTGCCATGGCGTTTGCGCGCTTTCTGATGCCTGCTGCGGCTGGGCTATTCCTTGTGTATCTGCTCGTCGGGATGGGCATGGCGAGCCGTTGGCCGTTGGTGCATGATGCGCCGCTGATGCATTATGTCGTGTTTGCGATGGATCATGGGCAGGCACCGTATCGCGACATCGTTGAGATGAATATGCCGGGAACCTACGTGATCGAAGGCGCCGCGATGCATGTTCTGGGTGGAGGTGCCTTCGGCTGGTGGCTTTGGGATATGCTGCTGGGGCTGTTGGCGGTGCTCTCCAGTGTATGGATTGCCGGGCGTGGCCGGCGGTCGGCGGGGTTTGTCGGGGGAGCGCTGGCGTACCTGTTTCATCTGTCCGACGGTGCATGGAATCTGGGGCAAAGGGACTGGACGGTGGCGGTGCTGCTGCTGATGGGCTTTGGCTGTTTGTTTGCCGGGCTGCGCGGTCGTCGACCGGCCTGGATGGCTGGTTTTACATGTTTTTGCGGACTTGCCGCTTCGGTCAAACCGCCGGTCCTCGGCATCGGGGTGGTGTTCGTCGGAGCGGTTTGCTGGCTGGTGGCGCGCCGCTCTGAGGATTCCGTAAACTCAAAAAGGCTCGCGGGTGTCGAGAATTTTGACGGAGCCGACAGGTCCCTGGGTGCGGGTCGAGCGTGGGCCGCGTATTTGTTGTGGGCCGGCCTGGGCCTGGCCGTGCCGTGCTGGCTGGTTGCCGAATTTCTGCTGCACTGGGGCAACACGAAGGAGTTTCTCGGGGTGCTTCATGGGCTGGTGGCGTATTACGCCGGGCTGCAGCGCTTGAGCGTTGGGCACCTGATTGCGGCCTCGTTTCACATGAAATCGATCCTGCTCCCCGCGCTGGCGGTCTTTCTGCTCGGACGTCGCTGGCGACGGCGGGATGCCGACCTTCTGCTGCTGGCTGCCGTGACCGGAGGCGCATTGTTTGTAGTGCAGGGCAAAGGTTGGAATTATCACCTTCATACCGAACTGGCCTTTGCCCTGCTATGGGGGATGCGCGAGTTTCAGGCAGCGCTGGAAGGTGCAACAACGCAACGAGCAAGGGTGATGGGAAAGGGAATCGCGGCGAGCGCGCTGCTTTTTGCCACCCTTGTGCTGGCCCCACGGATGCTGTGGGCGGAACATCGCAACACATACCCGATGGAGACCCTGACGAGTCTTCAGCACGACCTGACGGCGCTCGGAGGATCGAGGCTTTCGGGAAAGGTGCAGTGCCTGGACATGACGTTGGGAGGCTGCATCAATGTGCTGTATGGCATGCAGCTGATGCAGTCTACCGGCTACATTTACGACTTTTACCTGTTTCCCGAACGCACCACCCCTGTGACCGAGCAGTTGCAGAAGGGATTTTTCCGGCAAGTTGCGCACAGGCCACCCGAGTTGATGGTTTTAAGCGGGCAATCGTGGCCGGGCGATGCGCGGGGCTATGCACAACTGGGAAACTGGCCTGCCTTTCGAGACTTTCTGGACAGGAACTATCGCGTGGTGCGTGAGTTTCCCGCCCAGCCGCAAACCGCGGGCTACAGGATCTATCAGCTGCGTGCGCCGCAGGCGTCTTCCCTTGCGTTTTAGCAGTGCCGCAAGAACTTTTCTGGGTCCAGACCTGGAATCGCTGAGTCTATAACCGCATGTTGCGAAACCAGGCGCAGGCGGCTGGCCGAGAAATAGGCCATTGGAGATCAAATTGGGGGAGACGGGATCGGGAGAAGGGTAGTGGCATGCCGTGTTTGTTGTGCTGCGACTTCATTCCTGTGTCTTTTCGCGCCGGGCCGTGAGTTTGGGCAGGAGGGATGGTGGGCGCGCTACTAAGCGCGGCCCATCGCGACACAGGCAAAACAGCCGGCGTGGGCAACGCCGCTTTATACGACCAGCCCGCGTGTGGAGCAGGGCCTGCGGGCGGACTTCATCCGGCAGATCGCGCCGGGCGGTGCTGCCAAATGCTCGACGACCTGGAACGAGGGTGGAACCAAGGGGCTGCAGTTCATTCCGTTTCCACGGACGGAGTTGCAGGTCAGTCCACCGCCTTTTTCAGCCACTCGCACCCCAAAACGCTGAATCGCTTTGGCGACGTGGCGTTTCGTAGGCAGCGTGGCCGGTGCGCAGTATCCCCCGGGTGCTCACGCTGGGCGCGGAGAGCAGATTGCACTATCGCACTTCAGCACATATAACCATGCACCTATCTTCAGTGGAAGGGTGCGACTTTGATTTGTAAGCTGCAACTTAGGCAATTGTAAGTTCGGCGATGGTACGTGAGTTAGGGTTGTTCTTAGGGCTGTTCGACGGGACCTGCGCCCAGCGCAGTCTGGCCGGCGCTCTGTTTCCCGAGTTTAGGGATAAGACCTTTTAACAGCGCGGTGAACTGCTTTTCAGTGCGCTGCCCGATTTCCATGACCTCGGCGTGATGAATCGGTTTGTCGAGCACGCCGGCGGCCATGTTGGTGACCAGCGACAAGCCGAGAACGCCGAGGCCCATATGGCGAGCGATGATGACTTCGTGGACGGTGCTCATGCCGACCAGATCGGCGCCGAGCGTGCGAAAGGCGCGAATCTCGGCGGGCGTCTCGTAGCTGGGGCCGAGCACGGCGAGGTAGACCCCTTCGGGCAGCGGGATGCCCTGGCGGGCTGCCTCGGCCTGGGCGAGGCGGCGCAGCGCGGGGGAATAAGCGGCGGACATATCGAAGAAGCGCAGCCCGGCACCGGGGCGGGTGCCGAAGCGGGGCTCATTGGGGCCAAGCGCGGCGTTGGTGCCGGAAAGGTTGATGTGGTCGGAGATCGCCACCAGCGCACCCTCACCGAAGGCCGTGTTGATGCCCCCGGCCGCATTCGTGACGATTAGGGTCCGGCAGCCGAGCAGGCCGAGAACGCGGGTGGGAAACGTGACTTCACCCATCGTGTACCCCTCATATGCGTGCACGCGCCCGGCCATCACGGCTACCGGTGTGCCCGCGATGTGTCCAAGGACCAGTTGGCCGGCGTGGCCTTCGACGGTGGACAGCGGCCAGCCCGGAATTTCCGCGTAGGGGATTGTGGTGGGGCTTTCGACTTGCGTGGCGAAGTTGCCGAGGCCGGAACCGAGGATGATGCCGAGGGTGGGTTTGAAGGCGTGGTGCGTTGGGTGGCGACTGAGGATATATCGAGCGGCGGTCTGCGCGCGCGCGTATGGGTCGGAACTGTGCGCGAGCATGATCTAACGCTCCTTTTCCCAGTTCTTCCAAACAAGGAGCGAAAGAACGAAAATATTTAACTCGGATGTGCGCTGCAGTCGTGACCATGCACCCAAGGCTCGAACGCCCAGTTCAACAATGAGCCGCGCCTCGTCCCAGGTGGTGGTGTAACCCGCGTCGTAATCGGCGAGGTGGCGTTCGTTTTGCAGAAGGAGAAAGTTGTTTGCGACGAAACGCAGGTCCTGTGAAGGTGCCGTTCCGATCAAGTCGGACAAGGGTTGATCCAGTTGTGGTTTGGTCAAGCGAGCGCAAAGGAGTTTGATTTGGGCGTGATCGAACCATCGCCGGATACGATGACGAACTTGATCCGAGACGTCGGGAGCGAGTAGATCCGCAGCGTCGCTGCAAATGGCGTGAAACAGCGCATAGTACGCCGAGGAGATCGCTCTTCTGTAATCAACCTCGCGATCGGATCTACCCGGAGGATTGCCCAAGAGCCTGACCGCTTGCTTGATCAAATCTTCGTGCAAACTCATGCCGCTCTTTTCACATGAGTGTAAGGGAACCGCGAGATACCGCTTTGCAATATCTTATCTATGATTGAAGCGCTGTAGTCGACGAATCGGCTTGCAAAGGCATCGTCGACTAGAACATCGGACTGAAGATAAAAGGTGAGATAGAGCGATGGATCTCCCGTCCAACTGCTACCCAGATCAACCGAAACGTGGTCGATACCGGGCATCTTCGGAGCCGAGGCCACAAGATCCTCGGCTCGCTGCTTCTCGGCGATACCTTCCGTTTCGAGCAGGGTCATGGCGGCAGTATACCGTCAGCGCGGCAGCAACATGCTGACGATGCTCGCGCTCATCAGATTCGCCACGGTGCCCGCAAGCATAGCGCGCAAGCCCAATCTTGCCAGTTCGTTGCGCCGCGCGGGGATCAGCGCGCCGATGCCGCCAATCTGCATGCCCACGGAGCCGAGGTTCGCAAAGCCGCACAGCGCAAACGTCGCAATGGCCAGCGTGCGGGTGGAGACCTGCCCGGCGCGGGCCATCTGGCCCAGCTGCGTGTACGCGATAAATTCGTTCAACACCGCGCGCGTGCCGATCAGGTCACCGACCTTGCGCGCATCCGCCCATGGAATGCCGATCAGCCAGGCCACCGGGGCGCAGAGGGTCCCAAGCGCATTGCCCAGCGAGTGCGGGAACGGAACGTGACCGTTTGCCCACAGCAGGTTCGAGATCCCCAGCATGATCGCGTTGATCAGCCCCACAATGGCCAGAAAGCTGATCAACATGATCGCCACGTTGAAGGCGAGCTGGCCGCCGTCAATCGTCCCCCGGGCGATCGAGCCGATCAGGTTTTCGCTCTTATGCTGCTCTTCGGGCGGGATCCTCACCGTGCCGAGCGTTTCCGGAACCTCCGTTTCGGGAACCAGCATTTTGGCGACCAGGATGGTGCCTGGAGCGGTCATGATGACGGCCGAAAGAAGGTCCTGCGCGCGGATGCCGAAGCTGATGTAGGCCGCCATGATGCCGCCCGAAACATGCGCCATGCCGGAGGTCATAATCGTCATCAGTTCAGACCGTGTAGCGTTGTCCAGAAACGGTCGAATGGTGAGCGGGGCCTCGGTCTGGCCCATGAAAATAGACGCGGCGACGTTGGTGGATTCCGCGCCCGAGGTACCCATCGTCCGCTGCATAATCCAGGCCACCGCGCGGATAATCACCTGCATCACCCCCAGGTGATACAGCATCGCAAACAGCGCGGACACAAAGATGATCGTGGGCAGAACGGCGAAAGCGAAAACCTCGAGCGGGCTGGACGGATCGCCAAGCCGGCCGAACACCATGGAAGACCCGTCCACGGCATGGGCGAGCAGGCTTGTGACCGCACCCGCGGCTACCCGCAAAACGGTCTGGCCGTAGCTCCACTTCAGAACAAGAAACGCGAACAGCACCTGCAGGCTCAGCCCCCACGCGACCGTACGCCAATTGATGGCGCGCCGGTTGGAGGACAACGCGTACATGAGGCCAAGCAGGACGGCAATGCCGAGCAGACCGGTAAAGCGAGCCAAAGGCGGGTGCTCCGGTGAAGGGTTACGGCGAGTGTACCGGAGATGCGCGCCGGGTGTGCGATCCGGCCGGCCTCATCCATCGCAATGGGCTAGCCGGGACGGCCTCCGGACCAATTCACCCGCGGTGTGCAGGGTCCATGAGGATTGTCCTGCTTCACAGCCTTCAGGATGGCAAACGGAGTGTATACAACTCCAGGTAACTCGCCTTCAGCGGGCGTGGATGGCGATCTGCACCGGCAGGTCGCGGGCCGGAAAGCAGGAGGCGTTATCGCAAGCCTGGTAGTGCAGTTTGCCGGTCAACACCGTATCGCCCTTCGCGGGGGCGTCAAGCTCGAGTCGCACGCTAAAGGCGCCCGTGTAGGTGCTCAGCGTTTCGCCTGCGCCTGCCTGGAGGTGAAACGGGGTTCCGGCGGGAAACTCGGTGCGACGCAGGCGCAGGTTGGGCGCGGGGTCGGCCGTGAAGGTGGTGGGAATCAGGGTTTCGTCCTTCGGCACGTGCGAGTTGATGTGCAGACCGGGGGCGATGTGGAAGCGGAGCTCAATCCAGGCAGGCTCCCCGGACGCCACCGTAAAGCGGTCGTTCTCGAGCGTGATGCGTTGCGCGTGGGCGGCGTTTGGGGGCCGGTTGTCGAACTGAATTTCCTGCGCGCGGGCAAGGGAAAAACACGGCGCGCACAGCAGGCAGACGGCTGCAATCGGGCCGACACGGAAGCGCACCAAGCCTCCGCTCGTGAGCCGCTGCATCGTGTGCCTCACTGACCGCTCCCGCCGACAATGCTTTGGATTTCGGCTTCCATTTCATCCTTGGAGGGAGCGCCTGCGTTTACGCTTACCACCTTGCCGCCCCGGTCCACGTAAAAGGTCTCGGGCAGGTAATCGATACCGCCATAGGACTTGGCGACGCTGTCTTTCCCGTCGGGGAGGAGGACGGGGTAGCTGACGCCGATCTTTTTCGCGGCATGGGCGACTTCCGCCGGCGAAATGCCGTCATCTTGCGAGAGCCCCAGAACGATGAGCCCCTGTGGCTTGTACTTGGTCGAAAACTCCTGAAACCAGGGCATCTCGAGCTTGCACGGACCGCACCACGTGGCCCAGAAATTGACCACGACAGGGTGACCCTTCAGGTCGCTGAGTGAAACTTTGTTCCCCTCCGTGTCGGTGAGGGTAAAGGCGGGGGCCGCTTTGCCGCGAAGGTTGGCGCCCTGAAAATCGGAAGGCGCGGCACCCTCCGCCGATCCGTCCGCAGGCTGCAATTCAATGTGATGGGCCATGAGGGCGGCGCGGCGAGCGCGCAGGTTATGCACCCCTGCCCAGAACAGCAGCCCAATGGCGGCCAACATCAATCCAAGAACAGCCAGTCTGCGCGCCACGGGGTGTGTTTCCTTTCGCGAGCCGGGGCCGGACCCGAGCCGTCGTTTTAGTGTAGCGCCTCACGGGTAGCGCTTCCGTGCCGCGCGTTGCGAGCACCGGCTCTGCTAGCATCCGCAATGAATGAGCCGCGACAGACAGGCTGCAGCCGAGATGCAGGCGGAAACGGGGGCGCCTGCGGCTGCTCGCGGAACGCCTGTGGCTGCTCGCGAGCCGCCGGCGCCCCTCCCTGCGGAGGCTGCGGGAACTCGAGCGGCGGAGCTGATCCGGCTCGAGGCTGCCGCGCTGGAGCGGCTGGCGCAGCGCCTGGAAGCCGGGGGAGCCTCGGCGTTCGCTCATACCGTGGACACCCTGATGGCTGCCTTGGAAAGCGATCGGCAGGCCGTCCTTTGCGGCATGGGCAAAAGTGGCCTGATCGCGCGCAAGATCGCGGCGACGCTGACTTCACTTTCGGTGCCGGCGCTGTTTCTGCATCCGGCAGAGGCCGTCCACGGCGATCTGGGAAGGGTGCGCGCCGGCGATGTTCTGCTGGCGCTTTCGTACTCGGGCGAAACCGACGAGGTGGTGCGCTTGTTGCCCCTCATGCGAGAGCTGGGCGTAGCGGTGGTGAGCCTCTGCGGTTGCCTGGATTCAACCCTGGCTCGGGCGAGCGAGGCGGTGCTGGATGTGAGTGTCGAGCGCGAGGCGTGTGCCCACCGGTTGGCACCGACAGCGTCCACAACGGCGATGTTAGCGGCGGGCGATGCGCTGGCCGTGGAGTTGAGCCGCCGTTTGGGAGTCGCGCCGCAGGACTTCGCGGCCCTGCATCCAGGGGGCCAACTCGGCCGGCGCCTGGCGTCCATGCGCGATCTCATGCACACCGGCGGGGCCGTGCCCACCGTCGGGCCGGAAGCGAAATTGCCGGAAATCATGCACGAAATGAGCGCCAAGCGGCTCGGCATGACCACCGTGCAGGATCGCGGGCGGCTGCTGGGCGTGCTTTCCGATGGCGATCTGCGGCGCCTCATGGAGCGCGATGGTCCCGAGGCGTTTCATCGCACCGCTGCCGAGGTGATGCACCGTCAGCCCCGCCGTGTGATCGCCGGCATGTTCGTCGCGGATGCCCTGGCACTGATGGAGGCGCACAAAATTACGTCGTTGGTCGTCAGTGACCTGTCTGAAGGCAGCCCCGTTTTGGGTGTGGTGCACCTTCACGATCTGGTGCAGTTCCTGGAGGCGGGCGGGGCGGCGCCAGGGAACAAACTTTCGTAATCTATTCGCCTTGTTCTCGGTTCGTTACAATCAAACCCGACATGCAACGTTGGTCCCAACTCTTCATCCCCACCCTGCGCGAGGCACCCGCCGACGCCGAGGTGGCCAGTCACAAACTCTTGTTGCGCGGGGGCTACGTGCGGCAACTGGGTGCAGGCATCTATACCTACCTTCCGCTCGGCCAGCGTTCCCTCAACAAGATCGTGCGCATCGTGCGCGAGGAAATGGACCGCATCGCGCAGGAATTTCACCTCCCGGCCCTGACTCCGCGCGAGATATGGGAGGAAAGCGGCCGTTGGTCCGGCATGGGTGACAACATGTTCCGGCTCAAAGATCGCAAAGGGGCCGAGCTCGCCCTGGCCATGACGCACGAGGAAATCATGACCTCGATTGCGCGCAATGAGTTGCGCAGCTACAAGCAACTGCCCCAGATCTGGTACCAGATCCAGACCAAATTCCGCGACGAGCCACGCCCCAAAAGCGGTCTTCTGCGTGTACGGCAATTCCTGATGAAGGATTCGTACTCCTTCGATCTGGACGCGGCGGGCCTAGATGAAAGCTATCGCCGGCACGACGAAACCTACCGACGCATCTTCACCCGCTGCGGTTTGGAATTTGTCGCCGTAGACGCGGATTCCGGGGCGATGGGCGGTTCGCAATCGCAGGAATTCATGGTCTACACCGAAGCGGGCGAGGATCTGATTGCAAGCTCCGCTTCGGGGTATGCGGCCAACCTGGAAAAGGCGACATCCACACTTTTGCCCGTGGAGGACTTGCTGCCCGCCGGCGATGGCCTGCCAATGCTGGTGCACACGCCGGGCAAGGGGGCGATTGCGGATATTTGTGAGTTTCTGGGGATTGCGCCGACGCAGGACATCAAGTGTGTGGCGTTTATGGGCGAGCATGTGGATGGTGCCGGTGTATCGACCTGGCGACCCCTCGCTGTCTTTCTGCGTGGCGATCACCATGTGAACGAAACCAAGCTGAACGGCGTCGCGGGCACAAGCGACCTGCGGCCGATGACCGCGGAGGAACTGCAATGGCACCTCGGCGGCCCGGCGGGATTTCTTGGTCCCATCGGAATCGCCGAAGTGATGACCGCTGGATCGCTGACAGGCCTGAAAAGCGGAAAGGCCCTCGATGCCTTGAAGGGCGTGCGCCGTGAGAACCCAGGGGAAGGTCTGAAAACGATCGTGGTTCTCGACCCGGCGCTCGAAGGCCGTACGAACATGGTCTGCGGCGCCAACAAGCTCGATTACCACTACCGCAATGTCACGCCGGGGCGCGATTTCCAACCCACGCTCACCGCCGACATTCGCAACATCAACGAGGGCGAACCTGATCCCCTGGGCGGGGAGCCGCTGCGGCTCGGCAAAGCCGTCGAAATCGGGCACATTTTCAAGCTGGGACGCAAATACACCGCGTCCATGGGCGCACGCGTGCTCGACCGTGATGGCAGGGAAGTCACGCCCATCATGGGCAGCTACGGCATCGGCATCGAGCGCATCCTGACCGCCGCCATCGAAAGCTCCGCGGCGGCGTTCGCCGCAGGGAAAGATGCAGCCGGGAAAGATGCAGCCGCAGCAGAAAAACCGCAAACCGCCGAGCAGTTCGCCTTGCCCGCCTCCATCGCCCCGTTTGAAGTGATCGTCTCCATCACCAACACGCGTGAAGCGGCGCTGAACGAGGCCGGTGTGGACCTCGCCGAGGCCCTTTCCCGCGCAGGCGTCGATGTTCTGCTCGACGATCGCGACGAGCGTGCCGGGGTGAAGTTCAAAGACGCCGATCTGATCGGTGTGCCCTTTCGCGTAAACATCGGCAAACGTCTGGCCGAGGGTGCCCTCGAATTGGTGGACCGGCTTAACCACGAAACCCGCGAGCTGCCCGTAGAGGGTGCCGCTGCTCACATCGCGGAGATCGTGGCCGCGTCAAAACTTTAGGGACCCGGGCCTTTCACTTTGATCAAGCTCCTCCATCTGTGGTCTGACCTATGCCTGTTCGTGTGAAGTACGGCAAATCCCGGCGTCCCTTCCTTTGGCGCGTGTTTCGCCTGGGGCTGGTGTTGGTGCTTCTGCTCGCCGTGGCCGCAGGCATCACCTTTGCCGTGGAATACCACCAATATGCCGGTCTGGTCGACGAGCGGCTGGCGCAAGGCCCGCTGTTTGCCTCCACGGCACAAATTTATGCGGCGCCCCAGGAGGTTCGTCCCGGGCAGCGTCTCTCCGCCGAAGCCATTGCGACCATCCTGCGCCGCGCAGGGTACGGCGACGACGGGCAGAGCAATCCCATGGGAACGTATTCGCTCAACGGGGAGTCGATCTCCGTCAAACCCGGACCGCAAAGTTACCTCGCTACCGACGGCGCCACCATCGCGACGCCTGGCGGTGCCGTTCAAACGATTACGGCCGAAAACGGCGCGGCGCTCAGCGCATACAAGCTCGAACCTCAACTCATCACGGCCCTGAGCGAGGACAAAAATCGCACCAAGCGACGCATGGTGACCTACGATCAGATCCCCCCGCGCATGGTGCAGGCCGTGCTGGCCATTGAAGACCGTCGCTTCTTTGAGCACGCCGGGATCAACTATGTCCGCACCTTCAAATGTGCGGTGCAGGACGTACTTTCGCACCACATGGGCTGTGGCGGATCGACGCTTACCCAGCAACTGGCGCGCGGATTTTTTCTTACCCCGGAAAAAACTTATAAGCGCAAAATTGCCGAGATCATGATCACGTACCAGCTTGAAGATCGCTTCACCAAGCAGCAGATCTTTGAAATGTATGCCAACCAGATCAACCTCGGCCAGCGCGGCTCCTTCGCGGTGAACGGATTTGGCGAGGCGGCGCAGGCGTACTTCGGCAAAAACCTGAAGGCCCTGAACCTGGGGGAGTGTGCGCTCCTGGCAGGCATGATCCAACGCCCAAACTATTTCTCCCCGTACCGTCATCTCGAACGAGCGACCGAACGGCGCAATCTGGTGCTCGATTCCATGGTGGAAACCGGGGCCATTACGGAAGCGCAGGCGGCGGCCACAAAGGCACAGCCCATCAAGTTGGCGCCGGCGGATGTGGATGCAAGCGAGGCACCCTACTTCGTCGACCTTGTGCACGACCAGATCGTCGCGCGTATCGGCGATTACGATTCAGGACATTCCTCGTTGCGCATCTACACCTCGCTCGACCCCGAACTGCAAAAGGCCGCCGCCGAAGCCGTCGAGGCGGGCATGCGCAACGTGGATCAAATGGTGCGCGCACAACACCGCAAAGGCGGGCCGCCGATCGCCATGCCGCAGGTCGCCCTCGTGGCGCTGAACCCCCACACCGGGCAGGTGCTTGCACTCGTGGGCGGACGCAACTACTCTGCATCGCAGCTGAACCACGCCACCAGCAAACGACCGACAGGCTCCATCTTCAAGCCGTGGGTGTACGCGGCAGCCGAGCAGGGTGCCGTCGATGGGCAAACCCTTTCGGGCACCCCGTTTACCGCTCTAACCATCCTGCACGATGTGCCCACGACGTTCAGCTTTGACGGTGGAACCTACAGCCCCGGCAACTACCAAAACGAGTATCACGGCGATGTCACGGCTATCTATGCACTGGCGCACTCGCTCAACAACGCCACGATTTCGCTGGGGGAGCAGGTCGGTTTCGGCAACGTAGCGGCGCTGGGACGAGCTTCCGGGGTAGCTGCCGCCAAAGGCACACCGGCGGTTTCCCTGGGCGCCTATGACGCAACCCCGTTGGACATGGCGGGAGCCTATACCGTGTTCGCCAATGGCGGCGTCCACCTCACGCCCTGGCTGCTGTCCAGTGTGCGCAACACCAGCGGCGATGTGGTCGCGGACTACACACCCGACGCCAAGCAGGTCATGGATCCGCGCGCCGCCTACCTGACCCAGAATCTGTTGGAAGGCGTGATGAATTTCGGCTACGGTGTGGCAGTGCGCAAGTTGGGCTTCACGGCGCCGGCAGCGGGCAAAACGGGCACCTCGCACGACGCGTGGTTTGCGGCGTATACCTCCAACCTGATCTGCATCATCTGGGTGGGCAACGACGATTACACCGATGTGAAGCTTTCCGGTGCTTTGGCCGCGGCGCCCATCTGGGCCGGATTTATGAACCGGGCCATCCATCTGCCGCAATATTCAGACATGAAAGCCTTCTTGCCCCCGCCGGACGGAATCCAGATGGTGCCCATCGACCGTGCCAGCAACCTGCCCGCGGACGGCACCTGTTCCGGCAATACCTTTCAGGCAGCCTTTCTGCCCGGGACCGTGCCGCAAAGCACATGCTCCCACATGGGCGTGGATGCGCAAACCCTGGGCAACCAGCTTTACGGCGGAAGCGCCCCGGAAGACTCCATTCCGCCTCCTGCACCGCCGGCTGCCCCCAGCAATGCCGGCCTCGCGAGACCGTCGGGCCAGCAATAATCGCCGCACCGGTGAAGGCCCGTGAGATCGGGACGTCCCTGTCCCGGATCCATGACACTTGCCGTGCGGCGTTTGCTTGTAGTTGTCTGTGAGCCGGCAGGAGCGTCGCAGGCGCAGCCGCTGGAGCGAAAACAGCCTTCAGACAACTTGGACAATCTGCACAACCAGATAGCTAAGCCGAATAAGCTCAGCCCTCATTCTTGTATGAGCGAATCAAGCCGACTTACCGCTCCAAAGTTGTATTTGCAACAAAAAACGATCTTTGTAGTATCGACCTACTTCACTGTGGAGCAGCAATGAAAACGTTTCTCGTCCTTCTTCTATGTCTTTTCGTTCCCCCGACAGCGTTCGCCTCAGACAATGGATACAAAGTGGTTTATGACGGCGGATCGTTGCCCGGAATCAAATCGGGAGCCAGCGCACATCTGCTCATCGAAGCCAAAGCTATTCGAGTGATTGCGGGCAAAGAAGTATTAGCTACGATTCCGGCAGAAAGTGTAACGGAGATTTCCTACGGACAAGACGTGCACCGTCGAGTTGGTGCCGCGATTGGCTTAGCCATTTTCTCGCTCGGCCTCGGAGCTCTGTTGGCATTGAGCAAGTCAAAGAAGCATTTTGTGGGAATTACCTGGGCGACTGCGGATCAAAAAGGCGGTTTTGCACTCCAGTGCGATAAGAGCGATTATCGAGGTGTACTGGCCGGACTTGAAGGTGTCACGGGTAGGAAGGCAGTTGACTCCGAAACAATGAATGTGAAGAACTAACCCACGCTTGTATCGGGTACGAGCTAAATCCGCTCGATCAGCAACTGGATCTGCGACGGCTTCCCAACAGTTTGACCATGCGGCCGACGGGCGCCTCGGCGGTCTGGCCTTCGGCGGGCAGCCAGGGTTGGCATTGCGGGCACCAATAGGTGGAGCGGACCTGTTCGCCCTGTTTGCGCATCATGATCAACGCGCCGCAGCGACGGCATTCCTGGCCCTGCCGGCCGTACACCCAGAGACGGTCGCCGGCATTCATGGAATGGGTGGTGCGGCGATTGCCCGCGTACGTGACAATGCCGTCCGTGTTGTTGGACGAGGCCCCATCGTTGATGTTGGCGCGCATGTAGCGGCCGGAAACCTCGGCCATCACCGCAAACTCGCGTTCGGTGACCGTGCCCAGCTGTCGAAACGGGTTGACCCCGGCGGCAAAGGCCACCTCGGACTTGTAAACATTGCCGAGTCCGGCCATCACCTGCTGATTCAGCAACGTCACACCGACCTCCGCTTCGGGGTTCTGCCTCGTGTAGGACTTCATGGCGGCGACACCGGCGTTTGTGTCGTAGCCCTCGCTGAGAATGTCCACCCCGAGCCTGGGCACCTGGGAGTAGCGTGCAAGCGAACGCTCCGTGTGGAACTCGGTCACGGGCACGTTGAAGGCAACCGCGAGGAAGTTCCCGGTGGTGATGGCGCAGCGCATGCTGCTGCGCGGGGAAAACCACTTTTCGCCGACGCGGTAGATGTGCCAGGAACCGGACATGAGCATGTGGGTCAGGAGGATCAAGTCGCCTGAGAAATGGATAAGGCACCACTTTCCGCGGGCCTCGACCTTTTCGACGGTACGGCCGACGATGCCCTTGTCGTCGGCAACGGAGGCGAGCGTGGCGACATTGGCCTCGAAAGCCGTGACCGGTTTGCCGCCGATGGCTTTTTGCAAGGCGCGCGCGGCGCGATAGATTGTGTCGCCTTCAGGCATGGGTGACGTTGCGCTCCCACTCCATAGGATGGCGGCACGCCGCGCGGGATGCAGCGCCGGTATTTGGCAAAACGGGGATGGGCAGGGTGCGGGTTACCCAAGTGCCACGCTACTTTGTAGCGAGAGCCACAGGCGCGATCGAGACCACGCCCTTGCGTCGATTGTGCACCTCCCCCCTGGACGGTTACGCCTATGGCGTACGATCAGTCAACCTCGTAAGTTAGCCGTCCATGTTCTGAACACCACGGATCGGGGGGACAAGAGCTACTTAGAGCTTTCGGGTTTTCAGTCAGTGCCTGATTACTCGATGGAGGAATCTCCGTTTCCCCTGTTAAGTTGCTTCGTAAATTGAATGGTAGCCCTGCGCAGCAGACTGAGACCCGCTTGGATAGCAGGCTCATACATGCCATTGACGAGGCTCAGCAATGGGCATGGTTACCTTACGGCTGCGTCGAAAGGCAGAAACAAGCTGAAAACCGTCCCGCTCGCTCCCTCCATTTGCGAACTGCGCACCCGGATCGTGCCGTGGTGCCGGTCCATGATTTCTTTGCTGATCCAAAGGCCAAGGCCCGTTCCGCCCACCCCTTTGGTTGTGTAGAACGCCTGAAAAGCCATCTGCTGCACCTGCTTCGACATGCCGCTGCCATTGTCGGCAACGGTCAGAACAAGGCCCTTCGATCCGCTTTTCCAGGAGGTTCCCTCCCGGCTACGCACCAGCAGCCGGCCGCCTGTGGGATGAAGCGCGTCGATGGCATTGCCGACCAGATTACTCAGGACTTGCCTGATCTCACCCTCAAAGCACTCGACGGGTCGTCGGGCGCGCTTGCGTTGTTCAACCTGTACGCGGGAATTCACAAGTCGTCCCGCAAGAGTGGAAAGGATGTCGCTGAAGAGTTCGGTGCAACTTACATGCTGTGGATTTGTGGATTGCTTGTAGAAACGCAGGGTCTGGGTGGTGATGGCTGAAGCGCGCCGCAGTTCCCGTTCCGCGGTATCGAGATAGCCTTGCACTTCATTTGGCTCCTGGGTCGTGCGGGCCAGGTACAGCAGATTCGTTATGGCTTCCAATGGATTGTTGATCTCGTGGGCGATCGAGGCAGCCAGGCGACCCACGGCGGCAAGCTTTTCGCTTTGCAGCAGGGCCGCCTCGGCACGCTTTTGGCTGGTGATCTCGAGACTTACGGCGGCGATCCCCGTAATTTCACTCTTTCCAGAGCGAACCGGGACGTAGCTGGATTGCCAGTAACGATGCTCACCAGGGCTGTTGGCGAGTTCGCCTTCCAGCAAAACGCCAATGAACGAGCTCCCTTCGGCCACCTGTTCCAGTTGAGAACGGAGGCCATGAACGTTCGAGGCAAGATCGAACACGCTGGTTCCGATGATCGCTTCCATCGGTTGATTCAGAATCTCGGCAAGCTTGGCGTTCACGCGGCGATAGCGAAAGCTCTTCGCGTCGATCAAGGCTGCGGCTGTGGCACCGCTTTCATACATGGCTTCCAGTTCGGCATGGCTTTGCTGGAGTCGTGCTTCGCTTTTGCGGAGTTTGCGTTCCATCAGCACACCCTCGGTGTGGTCGATGGTTGTTTGGCGGATGCCCATCACCCTCGGTCCATCGTCGGTTTCGGCGTAGATCGGATTGTTGCTCACAGAGCATATCCGTTCCACTCGCTCGCCGCCGAGCATGATCTGAACCGGCACCCGTTCCACCAAAGTGGCGCTTCCGTGCAGCCATGGTTCCTCGAGCATGCACTCCGCCTGCTCGCGGATCTTCGACCAGACGTCCAGGAACCGTGCGCCAAGGCTTGGGTGTTTGGTATCCAGGAGAGGCGTGTAGCGGTCGTTATAAAGCAGGATTCTCTCCGGCCCCCAGAGGAGACAGGCAATCAGCCTGGAGGAAATCATCGCGTTGACGGCACAAACCAGCTCGGATGGCCAACCGTCGAGCGCTCCGAGCGGCGTCCCTTCCCATGGGTGGCGACGAATGGCCTCCGCCATCTCGCCCGCGCCGTAGATGCGGCTGCGAGGGCTGCCTTGAAAGGCGGGCGCTCCGAGGTTTGGGGTAGGACTTGAAATCTTCATCTCTACAGGCAGTCCCTGAATATACAACTTAAACCGCAGCCGGCAGCCACGGTTTGAGATGAATAGGGCAGGTTCATCAAATCATACAGGGGCAGAAGCGCGCAGGGGATCAGGGTGGGAGGAGTCGACCTAGACCTGTGATCTGGCTATCCCAAGGGAGGGTGCGGACCGTTGGAGTTGACGGGCCGTGTTCCCGGCAAACTCGGCAGGCCGCGCCGAACGTTGAAGCCCATGGGCGCGGCCTGGAAGCCGGCATCGAGAAGATGACGGGCCAGGGGGTGCTCGGCCACAGGGGTGCCGTTCACGCTCGCAATCAGCATGCCACTGCGGCCGCGGTCGTGGCTGCCAGGGCCGGTTTCAGCTTCGGCGCGTCCCGCAGTTCCGACCAGAAATTCAGCCAGGGTACGCATGGTGTTGCCGCGGGCGGGTTCCTCGTCCGGGAGCAGGACCTGGAGATTGGGGTTGCCGCGGCGAAGGTAGGCGGTGAGCGCGCCGTCTATAAGGATCACGCGGGCCCCGACGGAGCGGGTGAGGGTGGAGGCGGTGTCGGCGCCGGGGTCGGCGGGCGCGGCGGGCCAGCGGAGCAGCGTGCCGTAGGGATTGGCGGGGTCGGTGGCAGAAAGCAGCACAACTTCGCGACCCTCTTCCGCGTAGCTTGTGCCGGCACCGTTGCTTTCACCGGGGCGGAGCGAACGCAGGAGGTCCACGGCCGCCGGTTGGGCGAACTGCGTCGCGCCGAGATCGGCGGCGAAATAGCCGCGACGCACACGACCGGACTCTTCCAACGCTTTGAGGACGTCATAGATGGCGCTGAAGCCCCCGGGAAGATTTTCCGCGTGGGCGGTTTCGCGAAATACGACGCCGTAACGAGTCAGCAGCTGCTGCGCGATGGCGTGGGACCACTCGGTTTGGCGCGTGGTGAGGGCGGCGAGGGCGGTTTGGCGCGGGTTTGGATTTGCCGGCGTTGCAGAGAGGAGTTCGGGGGCGAAGGCGGGTTCATTGAGCGACCAGCGACCCTGCGCGGTGGGTGGCGTGGTGCGGCGGGAGCGGAATCCCGCCTGATTGTGGACGCGCCGAACCGGCTTTGTGCCGCCGCGGGCGCCCGTGGAGCCGGTGCGATCGGTGTAGGCGCGCAGGCAGTGCAGGGCGTCATTGGTGAGAAGGCCTCGCCAGACCAGGGCCCAGAGAGCGTCGATGGTTTCGCCGGGATAGCCACCGCCCAGGGCATCGTGCAGGGGCTGAAAGAAGCTGGCGCCGGAGCGGCGGAGATGCGCAAGAATGGCGCTTTCGCGTTCGGAAAGTGCATTTTGTTCCAATTCGGGAACCTTGGCGAAGGCCTGGAAGGCGGTTCCCGAATTGGGAATGGAATTCGTCGATTGTTCGCTGTTTTGTGTGGCGGAACCGAGGTTTTGTCTGGCATGCTGCGATGGAGGCGAAAGGAGGCGATCGGGTGGCCAGAGGAGCGGAAGCTTTTCAGAGAGGTAGAGAGCAACGCGGCCGTCGCGTTCGCCCAAAGGTTCGAGGCCGACCCAGGTCACCTCGCCGGCGGCGATAAGGGTATCGAGATCCGCCGACTTGTAGCCCGATAAGCGGGCGGAGAGGATTTCACTTTCGAGAATGGAGGCGGGGAGGGGTGCGCCCTGCAGGTTTTCAATGACGTCGAGCAGGGCATCCAGGCCGCGACGAGGCTGCACCACGCCCCCCCAGCGCGTGAAAAGGCGAGCAAGGGTGGCCTGGGTAACGGGTTCGACTTCCTTGCGGAGGCGGGCGAGGGATTTACGGCGAATGGTGCGTAGGACCTCGGCGTCGATCCATTCGCGGTTGGTGCCGCCGGGCAGAAAGGCACCTTCAAGCACGCGGCCCGTGCCCACAAGGCGTTGCAGGACGGATTCAACCGATTCCCTGGGCACGTCGTAGCGGCGGGCGAGTTCGGGTGTGGTGAAGGGGCCGTGCGTGCGAGCATAGCGGCGAATGAGGTCGAGCAGGGCATCGGGCGCGGGCTCGAGAAAGGCGGTGGGAAGACCGGGCGGCAGCGGGACACCAAGGGCATCGCGCACCCGGGCAGCGTCTTCAACGGCGATGATGCGCTTTTCCCCGGCGATGCGAACTTCGAGGCCGCGACGGGCCCGGATCAGGCGATCGAGAGTGGCTTCAGGATCGAGGCCGGTCGTGCGTCCGGCGAGTTCGGCGCGGGTTAGGTCACCCAGGCGGAGAAGGAGGTCGTGGATGCCGTCCAGGGAGCGGACTTTGTAGGTGTCGGCAAGGGATTGAAGTTGCTCTTCGGTCTCCTCGATGGCGTTGAGGTCGAGAAGTTCGCGGAGGTCGGCGTCGCCGAGCAGCTCCCGGAGCTGGTCCTGGTCGATGGACAGCGCCTGGGCGCGCCGCTCGGCGAGTGGGGCGTCGCCGTCGTAGATGTAGTTGGCAACGTAGCTGAAAAGAAGAGCGCCGGCGAAGGGCGAAGGGGTGCGGGAATCGACGACATGGGTACGGATCTGGCGGTTGCCGATGGCGCGCAGCGTTTCGGCGAGGGCGGGCATATCGAAGACGTCGCGGAGGCATTCGCGGTAGGCCTCAAGGAGCATGGGGAAACTGGCATAGCGAGAGGCGACGGAAAGCAGGTCGTAGGCACGTTTTCGCTGTTGCCAAAGCGGTGTACGGCCGTCGGCGCGGCGACGGGGAAGCAGAAGGGCGCGGCTGGCGGCTTCACGAAACTTCGCGGCGAACAGGGCGGTGGTGCCGAGTTGAGATTGCACGAGTTCGGCAGCTTCGGCGGGTTCGAGCAGGAGCAGGTCCGCGTCGGGTGGCTGGTCGGTTTCAGGGAAGCGAAGGACAAAACCGTCTTCGGACCACATGGTTTCTACGTCGAGACCGGCGGCCTTGATCTTTGCGGTGACCGCCATGGCCCATGGCGCGTGAACGCGGGAGCCGAAGGGGGTCAGGCAGCAAACCCGCCAGTCGCCAAGTTCGTCGCGGACGCGTTCGATGACGATCGTGCGATCGTCGGGGACCTGGTCGGTGGCAAGGGCCTGGTCGGCCAGGTAGCGGAGGACGTTTTCGGCGGCTTTTTCGTCGAGGTCGTGCTCGCGGGTAAGTTTGGCGATGGCGACGGAGCGGGGCAGGTCGCGCAGCGTGCGAATGAGCGCGCCGATGCGGCGGCCGAACTCGATGGGGCGGCCAGCCTGGTCGCCATGCCAGAAAGGCATTTTGCCGGGCTCGCCGGGCGCGGGGGTGACGAGGACCTTGTCCTGGGTGATCTGGTCGATGCGCCAGGTGGAGGCACCGAGGATGAAGGTGTCGCCGGTGCGCGCCTCGAAGACCATCTCTTCGTCGAGCTCGCCGACGCGGAGCGGCTTGTTGCCGGAACCGGAAAGGAAGACGCCGTAGGTACCGCGGTCGGGGATGGTGCCGCCGTTGAGGATGGCGAGACGTTTCGCGCCGCCGCGGGGGGTTATGCGGTTGGTTTGGCGGTCCCAGGTGACGCGGGGGCGGAGTTCGGCAAATTCGTCGGAGGGATAGCGGCCGGCGAGCATGTCGAGGGTGCCGTCGAAAACGGCGGTGGAAAGGGCGGTGAAGGGAGCGGAGGAGCGGACAAGCGTCGCGAGGGCTTCGTAGGAAATGCCGGGAGCCTCGTCTTCGATTTCGGCTTCGTAGCCGACAGGTGTGCCGTCCCGGCGCTTGGATTTGACCGTTTTCTTTTTGCGTTGAAGGCGGGATTCGATTTCGGCGAGCGGCAAAGGGGGTTGGGCGACGATGGCGACGATCTGTTGCGCGAGAATGTCGAGCGGGTTGCGAAGGAAACGAGTGTGCTCGACATGGCCTTCGTGCATGGCCTCCGTGACGGCGGCGCAGGCTACGAGGTCGGCACGGTATTTTGGAAAAATGATGCCGTTGGAGGGAGCGCCGACCTGATGGCCGGCGCGACCGATGCGCTGCAGACCGCTGGCTACGGAGGGTGGGGCCTCTATTTGGATGACGAGATCGACGGCGCCCATGTCGATGCCGAGCTCGAGCGAGGAGGTGCAAACGAGGGCTTTGAGACGGCCGGCTTTGAGGAGTTCTTCGATTTCGCTTCTTTGCGCGGAAGCTAACGAACCGTGGTGGGCGCGGGCGATCGACTCCCCGGCAAGTTCGTTCAGGGCTCCGGCCAGGCGCTCGGCGACACGGCGTGCGTTGACGAAGATGAGCGTGGAGGTGCGTTCGCGAACGATCTCCAGCAGGCGGGGGTGAATGGATTGCCAGATGCTGGTGCGTTTGGGGCCTTGAGAAGCGGGGCCGGAGGGAAGGTCCTGGATCTCGCCGAGTTTGGCCATGTCCTCGACGGGAACCTCCACGCGGATCTCGAGGCGTTTGCGCGCGCCGGCGTTGATGATGGTGACCGGCCGGAAGCGTGGGCCGGTGACGGTGGGTGCGCTCTCGGCAGCTTCGGCCGAGGTGTAGTCCTCGATTGCGGCCCTTACGTTTTCGGATCGAGCCTCCCCGGATTCCGTCGTCTCGACCGGAGGCGAGGCCGCAGCGGAGAGAACGGCTGCTTGCTCTGGGCTGGCGCTTCGGGCGGCTTCCGCCCCGCCCAAAAATCTCGCCACCTCCTCCAATGGGCGTTGGGTGGCGCTGAGGCCGATGCGCTGCAGGTGCCGGCCGGTCAGAGCTTCCAGCCGCTCGAGCGAGAGGGCCATGTGAGCGCCGCGTTTGGTGGGGACAAGGGCATGGATTTCGTCGATGATCACGGTTTCCACCGAGCGAAGGGCTTCGCCGGCGTCGGAGGTGAGCAGAAGGTAGAGCGATTCGGGGGTGGTGATGAGGATTTCGCCTGGATGGCGTTTGAAGCGGGCGCGCTCCTTCTGGGGGGTGTCGCCGGTGCGGACGCTGATCTCCGGGATGTGCACGGGGATGCCCGCGCGCCCGGCCATATTGGCGATGCCCTGCAGCGGGGAGCGAAGGTTGCGCTCGACGTCCACGGCGAGGGCCTTGAGTGGGGATAGGTAGAGCACACGGCAACCGGGCTCGTTGTCGTACGACGACGGCCGCTGCAGCATCAGCTTGTCGAGGCACCAGAGAAAGGCGGTGAGCGTTTTGCCGGTGCCGGTGGGCGCCAAAATGAGTGTGGAATCACCGCGCGCGATGGCGGGCCAGCCCTCGCGCTGGGGTGGAGTGGCCCCGTCGAAGACGGCGCGAAACCAATCGGCGGTGACCGGGTGGAAAAGCGAGAGCGGGTCGGGTGGCACGAGGTCGATCGTGGCCGGGAGAGACTTCGCCTGTTTGGCAGCCGCTTTCTTGGTCTTGGTTGCCGACTTTGCAGGAGCCATTTCTCTAGGGTATCGGGTTCTCTCCAGGGTGTCGGGTTCCAGGGTATCGGGCTTCCCTCACGAAACCATCTTTTAGAGCGGAGACGCAGATTCCTTGCGGGAATGACAGACAAGAGGGGCAGTAAAGTAAGGGCAAAAGCAATAGCAAGGGCCGCCGCAGATTCCCTTCGGGAATGACAACCAAGAAAGGCAGTAGCAGGCCCAACCAACCGATGCGGTGCAAATCGATGCGCAATGTATCGATGCACACCCGCTCGATCCATCGTCTTGTCGCCGCCGCGTGAATCGGCTACGCTATGCTGCTGCCATGCCTCTTTTCCCAAGCGATACACCGCTGCCTTTCGCGCCTGTAAGTTCGGCTGAGCGTGAGCGTCTTCGCGCCAGCGCGGCGGCGGCGGCGGAACGGTCCTACTCGCCCTACAGCCGGTTTCGCGTAGGGGCGGCTTTGCTGCTGACTGGCGGCGAGGTGGTGACGGGGACCAATGTGGAGAACTGCTCCTACCGGCTTACCTCCTGTGCGGAGCAGGGAGCGATTGCGCGGGCGGTGGCTGAGTTTGGGCCGGAGATCCGGTTGCGGGCGGTGGCTGTGGCGAACCTAAATGGGGCGGTGTCGATGCCGTGCGGGGCTTGCCGGCAGACCTTGGCCGAATTTGGCGGCGATGATGTGATTCTGCTGTATCCCGGGGAAGGCGGCGCATGGCAGGAGACGACCCTGGGGGCGCTGTTGCCGCACGCGTTTCGGCTGGCGATGTTGGTTCCGCGAACCATTTCGAGCTGAGCGGAGGCAGAACCGCAGATTCCCTTCGGGAATGGCACATAAGAGCGAAATTTATACAGCGGGCAGACTCGATAAGAGACTGCCTTACACTCGACGCACGGGGGTACAGGCATGGCGGGAGTTACGGGGGTGGGTGGCGTGTTTTTGCGATCGGCGGATCCGGCCCGTCTGGCGGGGTGGTATGCCGAGCATCTGCGGTTGGCGGTTGGCCCCGAACATGCCGCGATTCTGAGCTGGAGCGACGGGGATGCGGCGGGTACGGGAATGACGGTTTGGTCCGCTTTTCCGCAGGATACGGTGTACTTCGGCGCGGGTGAGCAAGCGGCGATGATCAACTATCGGGTGGACGATCTCGAGGCGCTGCTGGAGCAGTTGCGGGCGGCGGAGGTGTGGATCGATCCGCACCGTGAGGACCTGCCGTATGGGCAGTTTGCCTGGATCAAGGACTGCGACGGCAACCGGTTGGAGCTTTGGCAGCCGGTCGAGCAGAAGTCCGTTGAGCGGGAGTCTATTGAGCAGGAACCCAGTGGGCAGGAGCAGCGGAATGTGTAAGCGTCGCAGGGGTCTCGGCGCAGGGCCTCGGCGCGATGGTTTTGGGGCTGGTGCAGGTCCATGCCGCAGCTGACGCGTCCGCTCGACATCCTGATCAAGAAGCGCGATGGCGGGGAGCTTTCACGCGACGAGATTGAGAGCTTTGTGCGCGCCGTGGTTTTGAGCGGCGAGGTCTTGAGCAGGGAAGTCTTGAGCGGCGAGGTCTTGAGCAGGGAAACCGAGGGTAACGGTACGTCGTTGCCGGTGGAGGCATGTGTTTCGGAAGCGCAGATTGCCAGCTTCCTGATGGCGGTGTTTCAGCGCGGGTTGACGGCGCGGGAGCTGGCGGATTTGACCCAGGCGATGCGGTTTTCGGGCGAGGTGTTCGACGCCTCGGGGATGGGTGGTTTCACGGTGGACAAGCACTCCACCGGCGGTGTGGGGGACAAGACTTCCTTGCTGATCGCGCCGATTTTGGCTGCGGCAGGGGCCTCGGCGGGGGTTCGTGGCGCTTGGGACCCCGCCCTTGGTCGAGAGACGACAAAGAACGGGGCACCCGGCTTTCCTTCAATTTATGTGCCGATGATTTCGGGGCGCGGGTTGGGGCATACCGGCGGAACGCTGGACAAGCTGGAGACGATTCCGGGCTTCGATACGCAGCTTTCGATGGAGCGCATGGGTGCCGTGCTCGGCGCGTGCGGTGCGGTGATGATGGGGCAGACGCCGCGGCTGGTGCCGGCGGATCGCATCCTGTATGCCTTGCGGGACCATACGGGAACGGTGGAGTCGCCGTTCCTGATCACGGCGAGCATCATGAGCAAGAAACTGGCGGAGGATCTGCGGGGTCTGGTGCTGGATGTGAAGGTGGGTTCCGGGGCGTTTATGCCGACCTATGCGGCCTCGAAACACCTGGCGGAGCTGATGGTGGCGACCGGGGAGCGCGCGGGCACGCGCACAGTGGCGCTGCTGACGACGATGGAGGAACCGCTGGGGCGGTTTGCGGGCAACTGGGTGGAAGTCTGGGAATGCGTCGACATTCTGAAAGGCGTGCGGCACCCGATGTCGGCGGATTTGATCGAGCTTTCGCTGATCCTGAGCGGATGGATGCTGTTCCTGGCGGGGGCCGGGGCCTGCGCGACGCCGGAGGAGGGTGCCGTGCTGGCCGATGCGTTGTTGCGTTCGGGCGAGGCGTACGCGGCATGGTTGCGGATCGTGCGTGCGCAGGGTGGGGATGTCGCAGTGTTCGACGAACCGGCGGCGGTGCATCGTCCGGCCTTTCGGCGGGAGCTGCGGGCCGAGCGGGCGGGCT
>CAXTBI010000043.1:0-25879 GCA_964242195.1 uncultured Acidobacteriaceae bacterium | reverse complement strand
TTACACCACGGGTGCAAAGGGCTACAGCGACTACACGGCGATTTCCTGAGGGGTTACCGACAGCCGAGAACCCTTCACTTGAACCGGTCCCCGTCCACAGAAAGCACAATCATCGGCATAGTCCTTTGCCAGCTGCGTCTGCGACACACCGGTCGCTGTGCCCGCCCTTCAGACTGTAGTGCAGCAGGACGGGCCGATTGCTCGAGGTCGCCGCCTGCATCAGCGGCGTCATTTTGTGTGCGTTCATGGGGTCCACACGCGTATCGCCGTCGCCTGTGAAGAAGACGGCCGGGTACGCGGTGCCCTTGTGCACGTTTCCGTACGGAGAATATTTGGCGATGTAGGGGAATCGGCTGCATTTTCCGCCGATCCATACTCGGTCGTCCATGTACGCCCCATTAGAAATTTCTGGTAGCGCAACATGTCGAGCAGCGGATAGCCACACCAGATCGCTCCAAACAGGTCCGGACGCTGCGTCATCGACGCTTCCATCAGCAGTCCTCCGTTGGATCGGCCGGCGATGGCAAAGTGTTTCGGCTTTGTGTAGCCGTTGCGGATCAGATACTCGGCGTACCGCCGCCGAGCATTGACATACCGAACGCCCATGCACCCGCAGCGATAGGAACACGTCTACGAGGCGCTGGAAGCCGATCTCTACCTGAAAACGAACGCGATGTGGATGGCATGTCCAAAGCCTACTGCATGGACATGCCCCTGCACACGCGAACTGTGTGGGACGACGAGCTCAAGGAGGTGTTTAGATGTCCAGGTTTTTCACATCCAACGCATTTTCTTCGATGAACCTGCGTCGCGACTCCACATCCTCACCCATGAGCGTGGTGAAGATTTCTTCGGCCGCCGCGAGGTCCTCGAGGCGCACCTGCAGCAGTGTGCGTTTGGCCGGGTCCATGGTGGTTTCCCAAAGCTGCGGCGCGGTCATTTCGCCGAGGCCCTTGTAGCGCTGCACCTGGTATTCCTTGCGGCCCTGTTCGATGACGTACTCGAAGACCTCGCGGACCGTTTGTTTTTCCACCGGGTCCTGCGATGTTTTGCCGGGGCGCTTGCCCGGCCTGGCTTCGTCCATCGTGCCCGGCGCGGCGGCGATGGTCTCGTTCACGCCCTCTTCCTGCGCGACCTCGTCGGCCTCATCCAGCTCTTCCTGGGAGGGCGCCGAGTTCACCACGGTGTCCGCTTTGGCCGCGTTCTTCGGGTCCTTGCCGGCGTATTCGATGTGGAACGGACCCTGCAGCGCCTCACCCAGATGCGCTTGTTTGGCCAGCAGCTGGCGGGTTTCCGGTGCGCTTGCAAGCGTCCAATCGATTTTGCGCGGCGCCCCTTGCGCGTCGGTGTAGACCACCGAATAGGTGCGGTGCTCCTCATCGAACAGGACTTCGCTGACGCCCTTGAACTGCCAGTGCCGTGCGATCTCATGCAGCTTCGCACGCATGGCCTCCAGCCTGGCAGGCGTTTCAAAATCCGCCCGCCGCGCCGATTCCTTGCCTTCATTCGCAAAAATTTCTGCAAAGAACCGCACTGCCTGGTCGTTGCGCAGCCGCTTATTTACCTTGTCGAAGAAGCCCAGGTAATCGTCCAGTTGCGACATGAACTCGGTGAGAGCTTTGCCTTCAAGCGTGTGCCCGGCGTCGCCATAGCGCACGACCATGCCATCGGAGGCGCGCTTGACCATGACTTGCACATATTGCCGCTCGTCCTTGATGTATTGCTCGAACTTGCCCTTCTTGATGCGGAACAGCGGCGGCTGCGCGATGTACACATTGCCGCGCTTGATGAGTTCGCCCATGTGGCGGAAAAAGAACGTGAGCAGAAGTGTGCGGATGTGCGATCCGTCGACGTCGGCATCGGTCATCAGGATCAGCTTGCCGTACCGCAGCTTGGCGATGTCGAAGTCATCTTTGCCGATTCCGCAGCCCAGGGCGGTGATCATGGCGCGAATTTCTTCGTGGCCCAGCATCTTGTCGTAACGGGCTTTTTCGACGTTGAGGATTTTGCCTTTGAGCGGAAGAATCGCCTGGAACTTTCGGTCGCGGCCCTGCTTGGCGGTACCGCCGGCCGACTCACCCTCGACCAGGTACAGCTCGCACAATTCCGGCTTGCGCTCCGAGCAATCCGCCAGCTTGCCCGGCAAGCCACCGCCGTCCAGCGCGCCTTTGCGGCGGGTAAGATCGCGTGCTTTGCGGGCGGCTTCGCGGGCACGGGCCGCGTCGATGGCCTTGTTGATGATCTTCTTGGCAACCTGCGGGTTCTGCTCCAGAAACGCGCCCAGCCGCTCATTCACGAACGCCTGCACGGCCCCGGCGATGTCTGAATTGAGCTTGCCCTTGGTCTGGCCTTCAAACTGCGGCTGCGGCAGCTTCACCGAGACCACCGCGACCAGGCCCTCGCGCACATCGTCGCCGGAAAGATTCTCCTTCACATCCTTGAACAGGCCGAGCGATTGCCCGGCCACGTTGATGGTCCTCGTCAACGCCGTGCGAAAGCCGGAAAGGTGGGTTCCGCCATCCACCGTGTTGATGTTGTTGGCGAAGCTGAACACCGTTTCCGAGTAACTGTCGTTGTACTGCAACGAAATTTCCATCACCAGCGGCCCAACCTCGGCCTCCATGTAAATCGGTTTCTCGTGCAGCACCGGCTTGCCCTTGTTGAGGTGCTTGATGAATTCCGCGATGCCGCCGGCGTATTTAAAGGTCTGGGTCTTCGATTCACCCGTTTTCGGATCGGTCGTGCGCTCGTCCGTGAGCGTGATCTCGATGCCCTTGTTCAGGTAGGCCAGCTGCCGCAACCGTCCGGCGAGTGTGTCGTAGTTGTACTCATGCACGGTGAAAATGGATTTGTCAGGCAGGAAGTGCACCTTTGTGCCGCGCCGCTTGGAAGGCCCCATTTTGCGCAATTTGGAGATTGGATCGCCCTTGGAGTAATCCATTTCCCACGCATGGCCATCACGCCAAATCTCGACGTCGAAGGCTTCGCTGAGAGCATTGACGCAGCTTACGCCGACGCCGTGCAGACCGCCCGAGACCTTGTAGTTAGACGCATCGAACTTACCGCCCGCATGCAGCATGGTGAGCACCACCTGCACGGCCGGCATGACCTCGCCCGTGGGCAGGGTCTTGTTGTCCACGGGAATTCCGCGCCCGTCATCGACCACGGTGACCGAATTATCCACATGCACGGTTACATCGATCCGGGTCGCATGCCCGGCCAGAGCCTCGTCCACCGAGTTATCCACGACCTCATACACGAGGTGATGCAAGCCCTGTTCGCCGGTAGACCCGATGTACATGGCGGGCCGGAGCCGGACCGCGGCCAAGCCTTCGAGAATGGTGATGTTCTCGCCGCTGTAGGAATTTGAGGAATTCGAGGAATTCGCCGCATTCGGATCGGTTGCCGTGGAAGTGGCCGCAGGGGAAGGTTGCTGCGGTTCGGGAAGGGGCGTCTGGGTTGCCAAGCGAACTCCGGCAGGCGGTTGTGATTGCTGTTTCCGGGCCAAATCGGGCGGGAAACGCAAGGGAAATTCGCCTGTTCTGATGTTTTTCCCTCCCATCAGTTTACCATGCGGCCTCCGGTGGCCCGCTTTGCCCCTTTCCTGGCAGCGGAAAGGATGGGGGAACGGTTTTTCCGTCCCGAATCGCTGCAGGCCTCACCGCCGCTGCGCCTGTCATGAGAAGCCCTGTGTGCCTTTCCCGCGAAGAATCTATTTATGGGGGAAGGCATACATCGAGTGCGGAGTGAGCTTCCGTGTCACAAGCGTGGCTCCCGTAGAGGCCACGAGCAACGGAATAATGAGTGTGTATGTGTGATTGGTCAACTCCAGCATGAACACCACCGACGAGATCGGCCCTTGCGAGGCAGAGGCCAGCATCGCACCCGCACCGACGATCGCGTAGCCGTCTTTGGCCGTGCCTGGAAACAGGTGACTCCACGCCTCGCCCAACAGGCCGCCGAACAGGGAGCCGAAGGTCAGCGTCGGCGTAAACAAACCGCCCGGCACCCCCGACTTGAAACACATTGCCGTTGCCAGTGGCCGCAAAATGAGCAACCAGCACAGCAGACCCGTTCCCAACCGGTTTCCAAATGCTTCCTGTACCACATCCTTGCCGTTGCCAAGAAGCTCCGGAAAACGCACGGCCAACAAGCCCAAACCGGTGAAGACCACGATCGGCCCCACGATTGCCATGTACGCTTTCGGCTTTTCGCCTTCCGCCCAAACGACCACCCAGACGTACACCGCCGAGACCGCCCCAATCACCGGTCCCGCCAATGCCGCCCACAGTATCAGGGGCGTCGTGAGGGAAAGCTGGGCCACTTGAAACGTAGGCTGATTTGGAAGCATCAGCCAGGAAACCATGACGGCCAAAAACGACGCGGTCATCGCCGCCAGTACGTTGGTGATCGACATGGTTCCGAGCAGGACCTCGACCACAAAAAAAGCGCCGCCCAGGGGCACGTTGTACGCCGCGGCCATGCCGGCTCCGACACCACAGGCGACCAGCAGGTGCCGCTGCCCCAGGGACAGCCGGCTCCAGTCGGAAAGCTTCCCAGCTACCGCCGCGCCCATGTCCTTTAAAGCATGCTCGCGACCAACCGCCGCGCCCATCGCGACAACAATGATGGAGATGACGGACTGCACGACCGTGGGAGCCGCCCTGAACTGCCCCGACTTGTGCCAGATGCCCCCGACCGGGTCACCGCCGGTAACGCCTGTGATCCGTTTCAGCAAGTACAGGGAGGCCGCGGCAAAGAAGCCCGCGGCCGTCACGACCAGGATTCTGTGCTCCCCCGTCGCGGCCTGCACGCCTGCCAGGTAATTTCCTGTACGGTGCGGAAAGCTGAGCTGCTGCACGCCCCGCAGCAGCCGCATCAACAAGCCGCTGGTGAGCCCCGCCCCAATCCCGGTGAGGACGACCATGACCCACATCCGGGTGGTCATCTCGCAGGCGTCGGCGTTCGCGAGCTTCACGTTCGGCTGCTCGCTCCCGAAGTTGTTTCCGGACTCCGCGGGTGTGTTTCCGCCCGGCTGGCCACCGGGCTTGGGGCTCGCCTGACCGTTGGCTGCGTCCTGCACAGCCGTTGCCGGCAGCCTGCCGACATCGGAACCTGCGCCGCTCCAAGTTACGTCGCTCACCTGTTCGCTCACCCGTTCTCAAACTGAGATGCGCCGTTTCAGGTTCGCCTTCGGCTCACGACCGGGCAGTCCGAGCGTGGGTGGGCCCTCATGCCTTTCGCCCCAAAACCCAAGCTGTTGCGAACCGCCATTTCGCTTTTACCAGACCCGGCAAACCGGTGCATGCACCATGGGCTGCCCTGCCTTGCACGCAAACGCCCTTTGGAACTGCGGCATGTTGCTGACCACGCCATTGATGCGCGCAAAGCCGGGCGAGTGCGGGTCGGTGATTGCGTTGACACGCAGCGATTGCGGCCGCGTATCCTCACACGCCCATTGCGCCATGCCGATAAAAAACCGTTGATCCGGGGTGAATCCGTCGATGTCGTGCAGGGTCTTGCCCTTTTCCTCCACCTGCCATGCCAGGTACGCCAACAGGGTGCCACCCAGGTCGGCCACGTCCTCGCCGCTGGTCAGCTTTGAGTTGATGTGTATGTCGTCGACGACCACATACCCGGCGTATTGGTTCCGCACGCATTCGATCCGCTGTTCGAAGCCCTTCGCATCGGCGGGCGTCCACCAATCGCGCAGGTTTCCGCCGGCGTCGAACTGCCGTCCCTCATCGTCGAAGGCGTGCGTCAGTTCGTGTCCGATGGTGGCTCCGGTGTTTCCGTAGTTCGGTGCGTCATCGAGCGACGGGTCGTACAAGGGCGGCTGCAGAACGCCGGCAGGAAAGTTGATGTCGTTCATCTGCGGGTTGAAATACGCATTGACCGTGGGCGGCGTCATGCCCCATTCTTCCCGGTCCACAGGCTTGCCCAGCTTCGCCCACTCCCGCGCTTCGTCGAACCGAAACGCCCGTCCCACGTCCCCGAAATAATCGTCCCGCTTCACGGAGAGGGTGGTGTAGTCGCGCCAATGCGCGGGATAGCCGATCTTGTTGCGGATGGACTGCAGTTTGCGCAAGGCTTCCATTTTCGTCGCGGGACTCATCCAGTCCAGCGCCTGGATCTCTTCTTTCATTTCCTGTTCGATTTGGCCGGTCATCAACTCGGTCTGTGCTTTCATGCTGGCGGAAAAGGTGCGGGCTACAAATTCCTGCCCCAAGGCCTCACCCAGATTGCGATCCACGGCGCGTACACAGGTTTTCCAGCGGGGAGGCTGCTGCGCTACACCGCGCAGCTTGTGCGAGAAGAACTCGAAATTGGCGTCTGCGAACGGCTTGGCCAAGAACGGTGCCGAAGCTGCCAGCAGGTGGAATTTGAGGTACGCCCTCAAAACCGGCAGCGGTTCGGTTGTGAGTTCCGCCTGGACGGCTCGCATAAACTCCGGTTGCGAGACATTCAGACGTTTCAGGCCGGGAGCGCCTTGCAGCGCGAAAAAAGCTGCCCAGTCCAGAGCCGGCGCTTCCCGCTGCAACTGGTTCAGCGGCATCGGATGGTAGGTTTTGTGGGGATCCCGTCGATCCACCCTGGTCAACGAGGCCTTTGCCAGCATCGTTTCCAAATTCACGATGGCGGCGGCATCCGTTTTGGCCTGCGCGGGTCCTTCGCCTGACAGCGTAAGCAATTGCTCGATGAAAGCGATGTACTCCTGCCGGATCTGCACGCTGTGCGGGTCGGCCTTGGTGTAGTAGTCCCGGTCAGGCAGGCCCAGCCCGCCGGCTCCGAGTTCCACGATCACCTTGGAGGAGTCCACCGCGTCCTGACCGGTCGAGGTCCGAAAGAAGTAATTGCCGGCGGTATCGTGCTGCAGTGGGGCGAGGGCGGCGACCACGGCCCCGCGCGTTGCCAACCCGTCCAGCCTGGCCAATGCCGGCAGAAGGGGTTTAAGGCCGGCCCGGTCGATTTCGGCCGTGTCCATGCAACTTGCGAAGTAATCCCCTACTTTCTGCTGCACCGGCGTTCGTCCGGTGGCCTTCGCGTCAGCCTCCAGGATGCCCCAAAGAAATTGCTGGTTATCGTTGGTCAATTTGCCGTAGACGCTCCAGCTTGCCTGATCGGCCGGGATCGGATTGTTCTTGATCCAACCACCGCAGGAATACCGGTAAAAGTCCGTACACGGATCGACCGCACGATCCAGGCTCGTGAGGTCGAGAGAGGGCGAGTAAGGCATTTTCGTGAGCGGTTCCACGGAAGGGGCGGGAACTGCCGCCAAGTTTTGCGCGCGGGACACAACCGCGCCGAATCCGCAGACAAGGCCGAAGACACCGGTGGCCCACGCCACTGAACGGGGGATGCGGGGGGTGCGGGGAGTGCGGGGCGAGCGGGGGGTGCGGGGCGAGCGGTGGCCGACCTGCGTTTGGCTGCGCTTGCTGCTTCTGGTCGAGAGAATGTGCTTTCGCAAGGAACGTCGCGCCTTTCTGTGCCGCTGGGCCAGGCCCCGGGCTGGGGCTACCCCAGTTTGGTTAATTTATCGCAGGGGGTCCGTAGTACGGCACTTTTTCCTGCTGCTGCGTTGCCCGTTTTACCGCGATGTCTGAAAACAGCAGGGCAGGGCTGATGATTGTTTCGGGCAAGGGGCTGATCTCTTGAGAGATAAAGGGCGTTCCACCTGCGGCGATCAGTTCCGATCGAAGCGAGCGTTGGTCCAACTCGTCGAAGGCGGCACCCCGTACAAGCGTCCGGCTGCCGTCCGGGGAGATGCGATAGAGCAGACGCGGAATCAGGTCGCCGCCCCCTAATGTTTCGACTTCATACACGTTGCGGCCCTGCTCCCGGGCCATGGCCGCGAGCTTCTGGCGCAGCTGTTCCAGGGTGATTGCCTGCGCACTTTTGAGCAGCAGCACACCGGGATGCGGGTGCGCGGGTCCGCCCAGGGTCGCTCGCCCATGGCCGTTCGATTGCGGGAAATCTTTGATCGGCTGCCGTCCGACCAGGAAATTGACCAGCTTTCCGTGGTCGACGACGGTGACCGGCTCGGCAGGTTGGCCTTCATCGTCCACGCGGTAGGCCCCTACCAGCGATTGCCCGTCAAATGTTCTCAGGGTTGGATCGTCGACCAACGTTAAAAACGCGGGCAGAACCGGGGTGCGCAAACTGGACTGGAAGGCTCCTTGCGTTCGGGCCGTGGTGCCCATTTCGGGTCGTTCCGCGTCGATGTTGGGCACGATGAGTCGGTTTACCACGTCGGCGGCCGCGTCTCCGGAAAACAACACGGGTCCGTGATAATCCTCAGGTTCGACCACGGGGGCCAGCCGCAGCGCCTCGAAGCTTTTGAGATCAGCAAGGGTCCGTTCGCGCAGGGCCTGCGCCGATTCAAGCCCGGACGCGGTGCTGGAAGTCGACCCATTGTTGCGCCCCAGCTGCATGCCGTCGCCGGCCTGCCCGCCTACCGAGATGGTGTCCCCGTACCCCGTAAATCCATGCCGCACCGCTGTGCCTTCCGTGTTTACCGTGTAGCGGTTCACCGCGAGCGCGTTCAGGCTGGCGCTGGAGTACTGCACATCCGCCGCAAAGGAACGCACGGCGGGATCCTTCGCGTAGAGGCCACTTGCGTCGACGAGCCGCCGCTTCCACTCCGAACGGTCGAGTTCGAGCGCGGCCAGGGGTTCGAGCAGACGGACCGGTTGGGAGGGCGTGAAGTCATTGGCATTGGGGGCATTTTGAAACTGCTTGATGGCGGCGAGCTTGGCCGCATAGGCCCGCAGCGCCCCCTTGTACGCCTCGTCGGTAGCGGTCCAAAGCGCTTCGCGCAGAGCAACCGGGTCGTTATCTCCCGGTGCCAGGGCAAGGGACCCGCTTCCCCGGGCCGAACTCGAATCGGTCACGTAGTCGCCGACGCGCACCTCGACCCGAACGACGCGCTGGTGGTTTTCCACCTCGCTGGTGAGGGCTCCGTAGCTGGCGGTTGCCTCATAGCTTTGGATGTCGTCCAGCCGGTACTCAATAAAGTAGGGCGCACGCATTCCCGGCAGGACAAGATCCGTTTTTTCCCGCGTCAGTTCCGCCTGCATCGCCAGCAGGAGCGGGTCGTTTGCGACAGCCGAAGGTCTTTCCGCGTCCACCGCGAAGGCAGGGCGCAGGGTAGCGGCCGATTCGCTCCCCGCCAAGGCTCGCCCCGAGGCGAACGTGCCGACGCAAAGCGCGAGCGCGAAACCGCGCTGAATGGAAGAGACCAGACGTCGGCTGGGCACGCTAGCCTGGTTCCCTTCTTTCCGACCGCTGACAGGAGTCCGATCTTTCTTCGCGGCAGGCTCGACGAAACAACCGGAACCGTGCATTATTGGCCACCTTTCGTCGCGGCCACTGGAGGTGCCGGCAGGATTGGAGGCCGCGCCGTGCCTTGCGCCTGGCGTTGTGTTTCGATTTCCGAGACCAGCATGGCGGGCGCCACGGCACTGACGGGGATGGTGCCGCTTTCGGCGCCACACTCTCCGTTGAAGACATCCGGTTTGTTATTGGTGGCAACGATTCGGCTCAGAGCCGCCTGCGGCGTGCCCACGATGCTGACCCCACGGACCAGTTCATCCGGCCTGCCGTCCACGTACACCCGATACACCACCAGGGGAATGACCTGGAAAGCCTGGGGCGAGGAGCGGGAGGTTACCGCAAAGCCTGAGCTGATGTCCTCAAAGTAAAGGCCGTAGGCCTTGCCTTGCTTGCTGGCTTCAGCCTTGAGCATGGAGCGTAGATCCGCATCGCTTACCGCGTGGGTGGACGTGACGATGAGGTTGCCCTGCCGTCCCGTGGGCATTTTGCCCGTTTCCGCGCGGCCGTGGCCATTGGTGCTCCCGAACCCGGCGACGGGCAAGCGCGACATCAGAAAGGTTTTCAATACACCTTGATCGACCAGCTGCACACGCTGCGCCGGCGCACCCTCATCATCGAAAAGGTAGTGTCCACTGAGCGGCTGGCCGTCGAACGTCGTTAACGTCGGATCGTCCGCCACGGAGAGAAAGGTGGGCAGAATCGGCTTTCCAAGCAGCTTGGTAAATGTCTGCCCTTCCTCATCGCCGCGCTGCCGCTGACCTTCAAGGCGGTGTCCCAACACTTCATGGAAGAAGACCGCGGCGGCGCGGCCGGACAGGATCGCGGGCCCATCGAAGGGTTCGGTGATGGGCGCGACTCGCAACGCGTCTAGGTTCTTCGCCATGGCCTCGGTTTTGGCCAGGACCGTCGCCTGGTCGGGCAGATTGCCGGTCGCATCGGCTTCAAAGGTTTCGGCCCGGAACAGGTCCATGCCGTCTTCGGAGCGCGTTCGCGCCACAACGATGAGCCTGGCGACCTCCCGGGGTGCCGCAAGCTTGGCACCTTCGCTCGAAACGAAGTAGTTGGTTTCGTGAGAAGCCTGCAGGATTGCCATGTCGTAGGTGATGGCGGCGTGTTCACGGAAGGAAGCGGTGATCTCGCGCAACCGTTTTTGCCAGATCTCACGATCCACACGCAGAGCCGGTTCAGCGGGAAGGAGCGCGGCCTGGGGCTGCTCGGCGGAGAAATCTGCCGAGGTGTCCTCTTCCTTGGCCCGAACTTCCTGCTCGGTTCGCACTTTTTCCAGCGCGTCGAGGGCCTTGCCGTAGCCTCGATTGGTGGCATACCAAAGCGTTCGTTCGATGGCCGCGCGATTGTCGGTGAGGGGCAGGGGTAACGTCGTGAGCGCGCTGGTGCGATGCGTGCCGTGGGTGTTATCGAGCGCCGGGGAGCCGAGCCGCACCTGCACATCCGCTATCCGGGTGCGGTTGGCGGACGTCTGCGTCACAGCGCCGAACTGCGCGGTGATGTTCAGCGTTTCCGTATCGGCCACGGCGTAGCTGAGGAAATAAGGCCGGGGTTGGCCCACCGCCGTATGCGGAGCATCCGTGGCTGCCGCCGGAACAATCGCCGCCCCCAGCGCGGCCAGGGCGCGGTGCAACTCCGCTTCCATGGCCGCGATGAGCACCGGATCTCCCACGTTGCTCGCCTTCACGGCCGCCCTGCCGGCTGGTGGAGCCTTTTCGCCTGCCCGCGCCCCCGGTGCCTCGGCTCGCTCAGCCATTGCGCCGACCGAAAAACCCACGACGGCGATCAGGGACGCCGCCAGCCGACTGAACCACAAACGAAACAATTGCATTACGTGCACCGTCCAAGGCCCATCCATATCCAACCGGTTCGGAGAGGTAGCGTCCAGACCAGGCTCAGAGCGGTTTTCCTGAGACCGTGGCGTCGGAGCTGCGAAAGAGACCGCTTTTTCCGTAAAAAGCGGAACGAGCAGACTTCTTTCGCTACCCACCCACGAAAGAACCGCTCCCATCGCAGTGTAACGGGCAGGCGAAGATTTGGCGACGGTACGGAGGTAATGCTTGCCGCGCATGAACAACCGCTTGCCTTTTCGCTCTGTCTGCTACAGACTCTGAGCACTTTGTCCACCATGCGCCTCCGACTTTCGTTGTTTCTGCTTTTGTTCACTTTAGGGTCCCACCTGGCGGGTGCACGCGAAACCACGGCCGAAAGCAAAGCTGCGGCCTATGCTGCCCGCGAAATAGCCGCCGCTCCGCTCCATGGCAACCTGCCGGACTACGCCCTCCCTCCCGCCCAGCTTGCGAAGGCACGGCACCTCGCCAGGGTGCACACGGAGATGCATTTTGCGGGCGAACTGTGGGCAATTGCCGAGTTGCTGCTTCTGCTCTTTGCGGGCGGCATCGCATTTATGCGCGACCGCGCTCTTCGTCTGAGCAGAAATCGCTGGGTCCAGGGTTACCTTTTTCTTTTTCTGTTTCTGCTGGCCGGCTCCGTTCTCAATCTTCCGTTGGACGTTTATGGTCACGCCACCTCGCTCCACTACGGCCTTTCGGTGCAGGGTTGGGGCAGCTGGATGGGCGATCAAATCAAGGCATTTCTTCTGGAATGGACGATCGGCGGCCTTCTGCTCCTGCTGCTTTTCTGGATCATCCGCCGCTTTCCGAAATTATGGTGGATGGTGTTCTGGGGCTTCACGATCCCGATTACGCTTTTCGGGCTCTTCGTTGGCCCCTACCTCGAGCCCCTTTTCTTCCACTATGAGCCGCTCGCCAAGAGCCAACCCGCCCTTGCGCAGCGCCTCGAGGAGGTGGCGCAGCGCGGGGGCATGAATATTCCGCTCGACCGCATGTTCCTTATGCGGGCTTCGGCCAAACTGACGACGCTGAACGCCGACGTAGAGGGGTTTGGGCGGTCCAAACGCGTTGTGGTCTGGGACACCTCCGTCCAGAAATTTACCCCTGACGAAATTCTTTTCGTTTTCGGCCACGAGTCCGGCCATTATGTCCTGGGTCACATCCTGCGCGGCCTCCTGTTTGGGTTTATCGGCAGCTTCGCGCTTTTCTTTATCGGATTTCTTTTTGTGCGCGCCACCCTTTCCCGTTTCGGGAAGCGCTGGCGCATCCCGGGGCAGGAAGACTGGGGCGCATTTCCCGTTTTGGTCCTGGCCTTCGCGGTGTTCTCTGCCCTGCTCGAGCCCATCACGGCCACCCTGACACGCACGCAGGAGCACGCCGCCGACGTGTACGGGCAAGAGGCGATGCACGGCATTCTCGCGAACCCGCAGGCCACCGCGCGGAGCGCCTTCGACGTCCTGGGATCCACCTCGCTTGTCGATCCGAACCCCAGTCGTTGGTTGGAGTTCTGGACGTTCGACCACCCCGCGATCGGCAGACGCGCCGCTTTCGGCTGGGCTTACGATCCGTGGGCGCCCGGCTACGCTCCCAAGTACTTCGCCGCGCCTTCCTCACCGGCGGGAAAGGCGCAAGCCGCGGGTAAGTAAAGCGCCTGAAAACAGGCGTTTACCAAAGCACGCCGCGGATGGGCAACACGGGTGCGGGGAGCGTGGTCTCGTTCAGCAGTTGCCGCAGGTTGATTTCGATGGTCCGCGTGATTGCCGTTAAGGGCACGTCGTAGATTGTGTTGTCGAACGGGTCTTCCAGGTCCCGGCCGATCTTGTCCAGCGCAAGGAACATGAAGCCCACCAGCGTCGATCCGAGGGGTGTGAACCAGCCCAGGGACTCCACCATCCCGATCGGCAGCAGGATGCAGTAGATCCGAACGAAAAGCATAGGAAAAAAGTCGTATTGCTTGGGTAAAGGCGTGTTTTTAAGGCGCTCCGATCCACCCTGCGCATCGGTGAGGTCATCGACGTTGCGATCCATGGCCTGCCATTCCAGCGGATTGAGCCAGCCGCGGACTTGAGCCGTGTGCAGCAGGGTACCGATGGAGCGCTGAATGGCCAGGGACACATTGCTGTGTCCGGCCAGCGCAGCGATGTCGGCATCAGGCATTTCGGCGGGCGTCAGCACGGCGCGCACTTCGGCGAGGGGATCCAGACCGCGCAGTTGCTGGCGCAACGCATGGACAAAGGCGATCTGCAGGTGGATGACCCGGGTGCGGACCGCCGCGCATTCGGTGGCCTCGGCGGCCGGGGCCGCGGGCGGGGGATGCAGCAAGGTACAGGCCTGGCGCGCCAGGGAACGGGAGTTGTTCACAATCTGGCCCCACAGCGTACGGGCCTCCCACCAGCGGCTGTAGGCCGAGTTGTTCCGAAAACCCACGATAATGCCGATGGCCGAACCGTAAAGCGCCAAGGGGATGTTTTTGGAGCCCACCCACTGCCAATGAAGCCCCTGGAAGGCAACCACGATCAGCACATCCCAGGCGATGAGCCCCAGCAGGGGCCAACCGACATAACGCAACATGCGCCCGAGCTGGGGCGCGCGCGGAACGATCATGCGGTGTCCCCGGCATTGGCCCTCGCCTCGGTTGGCTTCACGGGCACAAAGTCCCGGGATCCGTCTTCCGCGATGCGGATGCCGCCCGAGCCGATGTCATACACCCAACCGGAAACGGTCAGCGCGCCACGGGCCATGGCCCCGGCGACGGATGGATGCGTCTTCAGATGCAGTATTTGCATGAGGACATTTTCTTCCGTCAGGCGCTTGATTTTGCCGCTGGCCCCGTCTCCCGCATCGCCCATCGAGTTTGCCACTTTCAACGCGGCCTGGCCGTTGTTCAGCCAGGTGCGGACGGTGGGCATGCCCTCGGTGGACGAGGGATTCAGCAACGCTTTCATCGCGCCACAATCCGAATGCCCGCAGATGACGACATGTTGCACTTTGAGCGCCGAAACGGCATATTCAATCACCGCCGAAACGCCACCCAGCATTTCGCCATAGGCCGGCACCATGTTGCCGATATTGCGGGTGATGAACACCTCACCGGGCCCGGAACCGGTGATCGATTCGACATCGACACGGGAATCGGCGCAGGCGATGACAAGGGTGTGCGGCTGTTGCGGATTGTTGGCCGCATGCCTGTACTGTTCGGCGTTTTCGGCATGCACCTCGGATTGAAAGCGGCGCGCGCCGGCTTTCAGACGATCGAGAACGGAAGGGGAGGAGGCAATCTCACTCATACCTCTTTAGAAGGGGATCGCTTCCGAGGGTTAGCCAGGCGAACGCAAAAACCTGCCTGGGCGCGCTCCCTGAGTTCCCGCTTGCGCCCCCTTTCGTCCGGTCCCGGGTACCACATTTGTTCGGACCCGGCCGGCGTGCATCCACTAGTATTTCTCCATGCCCCACGCGCCCGAACCGGATTGCCTGTTTTGCCGAATCGCCGCCGGGGAGATACCGGTCACCCGCCTCTATGACGATGCGGACGCGATGGCCTTCGCGGACATTCACCCGCAGGCGCCCGTGCATGTGTTGGTCATTCCGAAGCGTCACATCGCGTCCCACGCCGCAACGCTGCCGGCGGATGCCGCCCTGCTGGGCAAGCTGCTCGGAGCCGCCGGCGAGGTTGCCCGCGCGCAGGGTCTTGAAGGCGGCTACCGGCTGGTGGTGAACACCGGCGCCGATGGCGGCCAAACGGTGGAACACCTCCATATCCATGTGCTGGGAGGACGCCGCCTGGGCTGGCCCCCGGGCTAGGACTGCCAAACCTGAAGTGCTTGTTTAGCCCCGTGTTTACTTCGCTGGTTCAGGGCGGTTTCGAAAGGGTTGCGCATCGAAGACCGTGTGAACAGCGTCCAAGGAACGTGATTCTTTCCCCTTGGCTGGGCAGCCTGCAGGCATCATGCGATGCCGGTCGGGCTGTCGGGCCTGGGACGAAGTTCTGGAGGCATATGGCCAACGCATCATCCCGCAAGGAGCCGATCCCGGCTCCCATTCACGAGATCGTCGCCCCGGTACCGGGCCCCGGAGCCGGCGGGCGCGAAACGGCCGTTTTTGCCGGCGGTTGCTTCTGGGGCGTACAGTCCGTTTTTCAGCGGGTAACGGGCGTACTGGAGACCTATGTCGGGTACAGCGGCGGCACGGCCGAGACCGCCGATTACAAATCGGTAAGTTACAAGGCAACCGGCCATGCCGAAGCCATCGAAATCGTTTTCGATCCCGGGGTGGTAAGTTACGGGACTCTGCTGCGTATCTTCTTTTCAGTCGTACACGACCCCACGCAGCTGAATCGCCAGGGCGGCGATATCGGCACACAATATCGCTCTGCCATTTTTTTCACAAACGACGGACAGCGCGAGGCGGCGGCGGCGTATATCAAGCAGCTGGACGACGCGCACATTTTCCGAGGAAAGATCGTGACCGAAGTTACGCCACTCTCCACCTTTTACCGTGGCGAGGACTACCACCAGAACTATGCCCTCAAGAATCCGCAGAACCCCTACATCCAGGTTTGCGACATTCCGAAAATTGCTGCGCTGAGTCAGCAGTTTCCACACCTGTTCCAGGAGCCTCGCCGCTAGTATGCCCCTACAAGGGCGCAATCGATGCAGTTTGACGTGTTTATGTTTGCCCAGTTCCCAGCGATCCAGCTGGGCCCAGGTGATTGAGTTTTGATGAAGAAATTCGAAACAGTTCGTTCCAGCATCGTCTGCCTCATTGTTCTGGGGGCGGTTTGTGGCCAGGCTGCCCCTGGGCAGAATGCAACCGCGGGCCAGCCCCTCACCTCCGGACAGCAAACGGTGCAGGAGCTGGGTGGAAAGGCCGGCCAGGGCAATGCCACGGCCGGCGCGGTCGGCTCAAAGGACCCCGCCACGAACGGCAAACAGACCGGGGCGACCGGGGCGAGCAAAACGGCGACGACCGCGGTGGAAACAGCCAGTCCCACAAAGCTTCGACTCTCGCCCACCGACCCTTCGGTGCCGCCGACCAACCTGCCCAAGAATCGCCCGGTGATCGGGGTGGCCCTGGGGGGCGGCGCCGCCATCGCGCTGTCCGAGGTCGGCACCCTCCAATGGTTCGATCAGCACCGGATTCCAGTGGACGTGATTGCCGGCACAAGCATGGGCTCCATTCTGGCCGCGCTGTACTCGACCGGAAAAACGTCCGAAGAGATGAAGGGCATACTCACCGGCGACAGCGTAGCCAGCGTGTTTCGCATCGGCGCCAAGTATACGAACCTGAGCTTTCAGCGTCGCGAGGAGGACCGCGAGCTTCCCAACGCCGTCAACATCGGTCTGAAACACGGCGTTTCGCTGCGCAACAGCCTGCTCACCGATATCGGTCTGAACGATTTGCTGGATAAAGAGTTTCTGAACTACAACGATCAAACCGATTTCAACAACCTGCCGATCCCCTTTCGTTGCCAGGCGACGGATATTACCGCGGCCAGAACGGTGACCTTTGCGCGCGGATCGCTGCCCGACGCGGTGCGTGCCTCGGCGTCGATTCCCGGAATTTTTCGGCCCTTTGAGATGAACGGCCACGAATATGTGGACGGCGCCATTCTTGAAAACCTGCCCACCCCCGACGTCAAGTTTATGAAGGCGGACGTGATCATCGCGGTGAGTCTTCCCCTGGAGCCCGTGGGGGAAGGCCAGCTGGATTCGATCCTGGGTGTTCTGCAACGGACGTTTGCGGTCGGCATTGAAGCCAATGAGCGCGAAGGGCGCAAGCTCGCCAACATCGTCATTATTCCCGACGTGAAAGGCTTTACGGCCAGCGATTACCTTTCGATAGAAAAGCTTGCCGCTCGCGGGTATGCCGCTGCGGAGGCCCACAAAGCCGAACTGCTGCCCCTGGCCCTGTCGGAGGAAGATTACAAGAGCTACCTGGCCGCCCGCCGTTCCCGTGAGCGGCCGCCGGCCGGCACGGTTTTGCAGGTGAAGGTAACGGCCCCGGCGCCGGGTGTGAAGGAGTACACCGAGCGCAAGTTCGCCCCGATTGTCGGTCAGCCTGTGAATCCCAACCAGATCGACGATTTGCTGGCGGATGTTCGCTCGGACGGACGATACAACGCCGACTACACGGTGGGGTATGACACCACGGCGTCCAACCGCCCCATCGTGCTTATTTCGGTGAGCAACAAGAATACCGGACCACCGTTTCTGGATGTCGGTCTGAACGTGGCTTCGCAGATCAGCGGTGTTACCCAGGCCACGCTTTCAAGCGTTCTGCTGTACCAGGACCTTGGAGGATTCGGCTCCGGGTTTCGCGCCAAAATCGACGTCGGATTTCTTACCCGGCTGGACGGCGAGTACATGTACAAACCGAATCCTTTCACCCACTACTTCGTTGCACCGCATGCGAATATCACGCGGGAGCCCTTTTATATTTACCAAGGGAACTACCGGATTTCGCAGCGCCAGTCGCAGTTTGGCGGCTTTGGAGGCGATGTGGGCTGGGGCGATGGCCGTCACCAGCAGCTGCGTGCGGGGTGGAGCCTGGAGAACGTTCAGTGGTACACCATCACCGGCCATGACGCGCTTCCCGACTTTTACGGGAACTCGCAAACTGCCCGCCTTCGCTATGTTTACGACAATTCAGACCGAGCGCTGGTTCCGCATTTCGGCATACGCTCCGACACCAGCATTGGCTATCTTTTCGGCACGTCCGGCAGCCCGGGCGCGCCGCAGTTCGCCAGCCAGCTGCAATATGTGCACGAGCTCGGCTTTTTGCCCAAGAAATACAGGTCCGATGTGTTCCTGATCAATGCGCAGGGCGGCACGATGTTCAATCGGGATGTGGCGCAGCCGTTCCGTTTCACCCTGGGCGGACCGTTGCGGCTGAGCAGTCTTTCGATCGATCAACTGCGCGGCACCGATTATTTTCTTGTGACCCCGGGGTACCTGCATCGCTTGATCGCGCTGCCCGCGCCAATCAACGGCGCGGTGTACTTCGCCGTGGGCTATGAAGCCGGCCAAATGGGCGCGCCCGATGGCGCCACCACGACGGAGCAGGATGTGTACCTTGGCGTTGTCAGCGAAACGCCGCTCGGCGTGATCACGCTCGGCCCGAGCTTTGGCAACCATGGCGAGCGCAAGTTTCTTTTTACCCTGGGACGGTTCTTTTCCACTCCGAGTGCGCTGCGGTAGGTTTGCGGTTTCACCGAAGGTGTGGGGCAGCTGGACAACAGATTCCCTTCGGGAATGACAGAAAAGAAAGGAAATAGCAGTGGATAGGAATACAGGGGTCTCTCCCCTTCGGTCGGGATGGCAGTTTAGGCAAGCGCAGAACTGGGGATTTCCCGATACGTGACCGGGGATGTTCCTAGCGGCCTGCATTCAGCCGGGATGCGAGGCGTTCGGGCAGGCCGGCGGTCCGAATGGCCGCCTGCGCGCCCGTGACGTCGTAGGACACGCGCCGGAAGATGACGCATTCGCCGGTGCTGTCATAAAGGGCGAAGGCGGCGCGCGGATCGAGGTCGCGCGGCTGCCCTACCGAACCGGGGTTGACGAGGTAGCGGGCCTCCGCACTGAGCGGCAGGCGACACTCGCCGTCCGCATCGCAGACCGGGTGCACCTCTTCCCACTCCGCCCCTTGCTGCGCAAACGCGCCCTGCACGTGAGTGTGGCCGAAAAAGGTCAACGATGTGGGCATGCGCTGCAGCGGCGTCCAGGCATCGCGCATGGAAAGGATGTATTGATCCTCATGCATCGGCGATCCATGGGCACAGGTCGCGCGCTCGCCGGCGAGCACCGGGCCCCGGGGCACCGATTTCAGCCAATCGAGGTTGGCACGGGTGAGATTGGCTTCGGTCCAGGCGGCCGCCTGGGCGGCCACGGGGTTGAAGCTCTGTGTATCCGATAGCCCTGCGCAGGCGCGGTCATGGTTGCCGCGCACATTCACCGTGGCGCGCTCCCGCAGGAGTTCGACCACCTCGTTCGGATTGGCGCCATAGCCCACGGCATCGCCCAGGTTCCAAAGTTGATCGAAGGGGCCGGCCGCCTTCAGCACCGCGTGCAGAGCGTGAAGATTGCCGTGAATATCGGAAAGGACCAACGCACGCATAAGAAAGCCAGTCTACTCTCCCGCTGTACCTGTCGCGAGACCCGATGGTAACCCCTGGCCGAGTACCGGCAGCGGCCGGTCCCGCGGCGTGCGAATGGTCGGCGCCGCGGCCAGCAGACCGCGCGTGTAGGGGTGTTGGGGCTCGGTCAGCAGGGCGCGCGCCGGACCCTGCTCGAGAATCTGCCCATGGCGCATCACGGCGATGCGGTCCGCGATCCCGCCCACCACCGCGAGATCGTGCGAAATAAACAGCATGGCCAGGCCGTACTCGGCGCGCAAACGCTTGAGAAGCTCTAGGATTTGCGCCTGGACGGTTACATCCAGCGCCGTGGTCGGCTCGTCGGCGATCAGCAGCCGCGGCCGGTTGATCAGGGCCATCGCAATCACGATGCGTTGCCGCTGCCCGCCTGAAAACTGATGGGGAAAGCACCGCAGCCGATTTTCGGGATCCGGCAGGGCAACCGCGCGCAGGGCTGCCAGCACACGTTCGCGCACCTCGGCCCGCGGCGTCCGGGGCGCATGCGCAAGCACCGCTTCGCCGACCTGCCGGCCGATGGCCATCACCGGGTTCAGCGCCGTCATCGGCTCTTGAAACACCATGCCGAGGGAGCGGCCGCGGTGCCGCCGCATGGTGTTTTCGGGCAAAGCGAGAAGGTCGACCATGTCAGTTGCATTCGGGGCGGGGATGGAGCCGGGAACGTCGTTCCGCAGCAGCACCTGCCCGGATACCTGCGCCGACCCCGGCAGCAGACGCATGAGAGCGTACGAGGTGGCCGACTTGCCCGAGCCCGATTCCCCCACCAGCCCCAGCGTTTCCCCCGGGGCGATGGCAAAGGAGATGCCGCGCACGGCCTCCTGCGCCCCGAACCCGACGCGCAGATCGCGGACGTCCAAAAGGGGGCGAAGTGTAGCAGGGACCATCCTCAGAGCATACCCAAGGCGAGATCCGCGACCGGGCAGCGACCCGCAGCGAACCCCGGGGAACGCGGCCGGCATCTGACAAACATCCCTGGAGCTCCTGTGAAAACCACACCCCTGTTGCTGACCCTCGCCGCCGCCGCTTCCCTGCCGCTGGCGTTTCCCCTGGGCATGTTCGCGCAAACCGCGCAGCCCATTACCGGCCAGGCGGCCTTTGCCGGCTACGCGCAGCAGAAGCCGGGTATCCTGCGCAAGATCACGGTAGGCGACCTGCCGGCGCCGGACTCGGCCGAGTCCGTCGACAACGGACCCTCCGTGGTTGATCGTCCCCAGGGTGCCTGGCCGATGGCTCCGGCGGGCTTCAAGGTGACCCTGTACGCCGGCGGCGATAACAGCCGGAGTCAGTTTGCCAATCGTCGCGACGTTGTGGGGCCTGCCACGGAAGGAACGTTCCGTGAACCGCGCCTGATTCGCACGGCGCCCAACGGCGACTTATTTGTGGCCGATTCCGCCGCGGGCACGGTTTTCGTTCTGCGCGGCATCGGCCCGGACGGGCGCGCCAAAACGGTTGCGCGTTATGCCACCGGTCTGGACCATCCGTTCGGCATTGCGTTTTACCCGGCTGCCAATCCCCAATACCTGTATATCGGCGACACCACGCAGGTAGTTCGGTTCCCGTACCATACGGGCGATCTGAAGGCGAGCGCCGCGCCGCAGACGATGGTTCCCGATATCCCCGGCTTCGCGCAGTTGCGTGGAGGCGGCCACTGGACGCGCGATGTCGTTTTTACAAAGGACGGCCGGCACATGCTGGTTTCGGTCGGTTCGGGGTCCAATATCGACAACCCAGACACCCATCCCAACGAGTTTCATCGCGCCGACGTGCTGGAATACACACCGTCCGGCACCTTTGAAAAGGTGTACGCGTACGGCATTCGCAACTGTGTGGGCGAAGCGATCAACCCGGTGACCGGCCAGCTCTGGTGCTCGGTGAATGAGCGCGATCAGCTCGGGAACAACCTGGTTCCCGACTACATTACCTCCGTGAAGGAGGGCGGTTTCTACGGCTGGCCGTGGTACTACATGGGCCAGCATCGCGATCCGCGGCTGGAGCTTCCCTGTGCGAACGGCACCGGCCCCAACCCGCAGGCGGCCGCGCTTGCCTCGTCGGCGGCCGCGGCCTGCCAGCGCGTGGACATCGCCAGCCGGGTGATCACGCCGGACATCCTTGTGCAGCCGCACATGGCGTCGCTCGAGATGGTGTTCTACCCGCAAACCTCCGCGGGAACAAACGCCTTTCCGGCCAGCTTCGACGGAGACGTGTTTGCGGCGGAGCACGGTTCCTGGAATCGTGCTCGCCGGGGCGGGTATGAGGTGATTGCCGCTCCTGTTGTGAACGGCCAGGCGACCGGGGCGTACATGGACTTCCTTACCGGCTTCGTGACGCCGGATGGCCAGGTGTGGGGCCGCCCGGTCGGCGTAGCCGTGGGCGGGGATGGAAGCCTGTACGTCACCGACGATGGCAGCCGCTCGGTCTGGCGCGTGACTTATACCGGGGCGGGTACCGGGGCAGGCATGAGCGCAGGCACGGGCGCAGGCAAAACGGTGGCTGCTCGCTAGCTTCCGGGCATCCACAAGGCCCCCCGCGCGTCGGCGTTCAGGGCCTTTGTTTTTCGGGCTGGCTCGAACCTGATTCGCGACGGCAGGCACGGTCATCCAATGGGGATGAGCGACTCGCGCGCACCGCTTCGCCTTTCGGTTCTCGACCAATCCCCCGTCCCTGCGGGCGGCAGCCCGGCGGAGGCTTTGGCGAACTCGATCGACCTGGCGGGGCATGTCGATCGATTGGGGTACACGAGGCTGTGGTATTCCGAGCACCATGCGATGGAGACGCTGGCCTGCACTGCGCCCGAGATCCTGATCACGCGCGCGGCGGCGGCGACCAGGCGTATTCGTGTAGGGTCCGGCGGTGTGATGCTGCCGCACTATTCCGCATACAAGGTCGCCGAGGTTTTCCGCACCCTGCACGCGATGTTCCCGGGCCGGATCGATCTCGGCATCGGACGCGCCCCGGGGGGCGGCCAAACCGAAAGCTATGCCCTGCGGCGTGTGCGCAATGGCCCGCCGCCCGACGATTTTCCGCAGCAACTGGCTGAATTGCTCGCCTACCTGCACCCGGAACGCTTTGCCGATTCGCCCGTTCACCCCTTCCGCAAGCTGCTGGTTTCGCCCGCGGCTGCTGGCGCGCCCGATGTTTGGCTGCTGGGCTCCTCGATGTGGTCCGCCGTGACGGCCGCGCAGGAAGGGCTGCCCTACGCCTATGCGCATTTCTTTTCCGCAGCGGGCACACGGCAGGCCATGGAGTATTACCGGCGCAACTTCCAGCCGTCGCGCTTTGACGACGACGGGATGGGGCGGAAAACGCCGGAGGCTACGCTGGCTATCGGCGTGATCTGCGCGCCCACGCAGGAGGAAGCCGACTTCCTGCATGCTTCCGTTCGGCTGTTGCAACGCCGCATTCGCAGCGGCGATCGGCGTCCGGTAGCGACGCCTGAAGACGCCCTCCGGGAACTCGAAAGCGCACGCCCGTACGCCCCCAATCCGCTGGTCTCGTTCACGGCGGGGGAGTTCGATCCGCCCGATGAGGAGTGGCCACGCTACCTCGTTGGCACACCCGATCGCGTGGCCGCAAGACTGCGTGGCCTGGCCGAGGAACTTCAGCTGCGTGAGTTGATCGTGAACACCATTACGCATTCGCACGAAGCACGTTTGCGCAGCTACGGGTTGCTGGCGGAAGCGATGGAGTTGCCGGCCATGGGGGCGGCTCCGGCCCCGGAACGGCAGGCGGCGTAGATCGGATCCGATTTAGTCCTCCTACGGATTTGCCGTCCGAGAAGAACCGCAGATTCCCTTCGGGAATGACATTAAAAAAGCCGTTCCGAAGGGAATTCTGCGTTCGCGCTACCCCTGCAGAATTTGCAGCGGGCCTCCCGCGGGCGACTTGCGCACACCGAACAAAAAGCGGCCGGAGGCATCCAGGTGCCGCACCTCCAACGCCTGCTTCGAAACGGAAAGATGGCTGAAGCCGTGCACCTCCTGCGCGTAGGGTCCCCGCTGGAGGTCGTCGATCTTCAACACGTATAGATCGGCTCCACCGCCGCCCGAAAGAAAGTGGGTTGTGGGGTGATCTTCAAATTGCAGGACCTGCAGATCGTGGTCGTGACCGGCCATGTAGAGATCGACTTTGTATTTGCGGAACAGCGGGTCCCAATCGCGCACAAGCACGGGTTGATCGCCATGCGGACCGTCGGAAAACACTGGATGGTGCGCCATCACGGTGAGAAACGGCGCGGTGCGCGGACGTTGCAGCTGCCGTTCGAACCATTGCAACTGCTCGGCCTGCTGCGCCGGTGTCAAGGTGAAGTTCGCGCCGTGGGGTGCGCGGCCATCGGGCGCCGGCATGTTGCTGTCGAGCACGATGCAATGCATCAGCGGTTTGTGCGCCGGGAAGTCGAACGTGTACCAGCGCGCGGGCAGGGTCCAGCGGGTCGGTTTGCCATCCAAACCGCGCCCGATGCGGGCGTATGCGAGCTCCGCTTCCACCTTGTCCACCGTCGGCGGCAAGCGCTGGTAATCGTGATTGCCGAGCATCGTGTAGGCCGGACCGGGGAAGATATCTGCCGGATACATGGCCTCGAATTGCGTCGTCCAGCGCGGAGATTGCGCGCCGCCGGGAAGGTCGCCATACCAGCTGTCGCCGAGCAGAAACAGCGCTTCCGGCCTCATGCCGTGCGTTGCCGCGTAGTGCCGCATGCCTTCGGCCACCTGCGTTTGCGCCGCAAAGCCTGCCCCGCCGCGAAGTTCGTTCGGACCGACCACATCCAGCCAGCCCCAATCGCCCAGCACCAGGGCCTGGGCGGCGTCGCGATCGAGCGTGCCGATTCTGTCGATTCTGGGCCCGGCTGCGGCAAAAGCCCCGTGCGGCAACGTGGCCGCGGCACTCCAGGCAAGGGCCTGGCGCAGAAATCGGCGGCGGGATGGGGGCGATGTAGTTTCCATTGCTCTATCACAGCATAGAAACCACACAGCATAGAAATCGCACAGCATAGAAGTGCGAACTCGTCTCCCTCGCGATTCCTCGGTGCACAAACTCCCTCGACCGGTAAGAATCTTCCGCGCATTTCGACGAGTTGCAACACAGACGCAACCCCACGTTCACACCCTCGACACACACCGCCCGTAGCGTGAAGGCATTCCATTCTTTTCAGTTTCGCGTCACACGCGCGTGCCTTTGCCGCACGTGAATCGATCGCCCGGAGTGCCCATGAAGCGTGTCTTGCTGTTGTTGTTCTGTTGCCTGTTCTTCCATTTGCCTGCGGTTTTGGCCCAGTTCGAAACGTCCGCGGTACTTGGCTACGTGCGCGATGCGTCCGGTGCGCTTGTGCCGCACGCCACCGTCACGCTGATCAACACGGGGACGCAAACGGAGGTACAGGTGAAGACGGGGGACGGCGGATCGTTTGAGTTCACCGACGTAAAGCCGGGCCAGTATCGCGTGACCTCGCAGGCGGCCGGCTTCGACCTCAGCACCACGGAGCCCTTTACGGTGCAGGTGAACGCCCGCCAGCGGGTGGACATCGCCCTGCGCGCGGGCGCAAGCGACACGGTGACGGTGACCGATGCTGCCTCGCTGCTGAACACGGACGACAGTGAACGAGGGCAGGTAATCGGCACGCGCGAGGTGGAAAACCTCCCGTTGAACGGACGCAACTACGCCGATCTGGCGGCGCTGGTTCCGGGTGTGCGTCGCGACCCGCTGGAGAATGGCCTGGACACCAGCCGCGATGCTTCGTTCAACGTGAACGGGCAGCGCAGCGAGTTCAACAACTTCCTTCTGGATGGCGTGGACAACAATGCGTACGGCACGTCGAACCAGGGCTTCTCGAACGAGGCGATTCCGCCCTCCCCGGATGCGATCAACGAGTTTCGCGTGGAGACCGACAACTACAGCGCGGAGTACGGCCGATCGGCGGGCGCGGTGATCAACGTCAACATTCGCAGCGGCACGGACCACTTTCACGGAAGGGCGTACGACTACATTCGCAACACCGCCTTCAACGCGATCGGCCCGTTCACGCCGACCACCAATCTGCTCACCGGAAAGCCGCAAAAACCGAGCCTGATTCGCAACCAGTTCGGCGGCACGTTTGGCGGTCCCGTTTGGAAAGGCCACACCTTCTTTTTCGCCGATTACGAAGACGATCGGCAGGTTGTGCACTCGGTGCTGACGGCCACCGTTCCCACCGCGAACCAGGCCGGCACCAGCCCGCTGGCCATGGCCAACGGCGGCTATACGTTTCTGGGTGCGGCGCGAAGTGCGACGGGCGCCTACCTCGGCAGTGAAGGCTCGACCCCCGCTCAGATCCGCAACCCAATCACCGGACAAATTTATTCCAATGGCGTGATCCCGTTCAACGATCCCACCGTTTCGCCTTTCGCCAAGGGTGTACTCGCGGCGCTGCCGACGGCCAATCTGCCCGGCGGCGTGTTCGCCAACAACTACGCTTCGCAGCCGGCCGACACCATCACGGACAACAAGGGTGACGTGCGCGTGGACCAAACCTTTAGCGCCAAAACCACGGCGTTTGCACGCTACA
>CAXTBI010000042.1:24124-26189 GCA_964242195.1 uncultured Acidobacteriaceae bacterium | reverse complement strand
CGCCGCGGTCTCCACCCCCGCCCGCGCATCCCCCCGGAACGTCGGCCGCAGCGCCCCGAAATCGTCATCGCGCAAACCATCCAGCGCCCACCGGAGCCGCTCACGCCATTGCCCCGGCAACTCCGGCAACAACGGAAAGTTGTACTGCATGTCGATCATGCCTTCCATCTAAGCACGCGCTCGCCCCCCGCCACCGACCCCGCCGTGCTACCCTCAGCCGGGTGAAGATCCTGTTTGTCGGCGACGTTTTCGCCTCGGCCGGCCGCGCCATCGTGCACGAGCACCTCCCCCAACTCCTCGAAACCCACGCCGTCGACCTCCTCGTCATCAACGGCGAAAACGCGGCGGGCGGCTTCGGCATCACGCCCTCCCTCGCCGAAGAACTCTTCGATCTCGGCGCCCACGTCATCACCACCGGCAATCACATCTGGGACAAGCGCGAAATCTTCGACTACATGGCCGTTCCCGCCGACTCCCACGAGCGCGGTCGCCGGATCCTTCGCCCCGCCAACTACGCCGCCGGCACCCCCGGTTTCGGCGTCTACGAAGGCGCGCTCCCCCCGAAAAACGGCAACCCCGCCACCCCCTTTGCCGTCATCAACCTGCAGGGCCGCGTCTTCATGAGCAGCTGCGACGACCCCTTCCGCAAGGCCGACGATCTGCTCGCCGGCATCACCGCCAAAGTCATCCTGCTCGACGTCCACGCCGAGGCCTCCAGCGAAAAAGTCGCCCTCGGCTGGTACCTCGACGGCCGCGTCACCGCCGTCCTCGGCACCCACACCCACATCCCCACCGCCGACGAGCGCATCCTCCCCAACGGCACCGCCTACCAAACCGACGTCGGCATGAGCGGGCCCTACGATTCGGTGATTGGCGTCGAAACCGAGCTCGTCCTCAAGCGCTTCCTCACCGGCATGCCCGGCAAATTCGAAGCCGCCCGCGGCAACCCCAAACTCGCCGCCACCCTCATCGAATGCGACAGCACCACCGGCCGCGCCTCCTCCATCCGCCGCTTTCTCCTGGGCGAATAGCCCCTCAACACCGCACCCGGACAACATTCACCACCAAGCCGTCATCTCGACCGGAGGCGAAGCCGAAGCGGAGAGACCCCGGTATTCCGTCAGCCGCGGCACCAAACCCAGAACCCTCCCACCCGCAGCAGCAAAGAGGCCCCACCGATGACCGACGAACGCCAACACACCCTCATGAAAACAGTCGGCCATCTGCTTGAGGCCCGGCGCACCCGTCAACCCATCGACGACCTCCCCGCCGATCTCACACCCAAGGATCCGGCGGAAATCAGCTTCGTGCAGGACCGCCTCGCCGCCTCCTTCGGAGCCATCGGCGGATGGAAAATCGGCGCTCCCACCCCGGACGCCACACCCACCTTCGCGCCCATGCCGCTGGCCTGGATGGCCTCCACCGACGCCCAGCTCACCGGCGACCACTGGCGCTTCCGCGGCCTCGAAGCTGAGGTCGCGTTCCTCCTCGGCCAGGACCTGCCGCCCCGCGCCGTGCCCTACACCCGCGAAGAAGCGCTCGCGGCCATCGAATCCTGCCATCCCGCCGTCGAAATCCTGGAAACCGCCTTCGCCCACCCCGCCAAGGTCCCCCGCGAAGCCACCCTGGCCGACCTCCAACTGCACGGCGGTTTCATCTACGGCGCCGCCTTTAAACATTGGCGTGCCCTCGACTTCCAACAGGAATCCGTCTACCTCGCCGTCGACGGCATCGTGCGCGAACAACGCACCGGCTCCAATACCAGCGGCGACCTGTTAAGGCTGCTCCCCTGGCTCGCCAACGAAGGCTCCACCCGCACCGGCGGCCTGCGCAAAGGCCAGTGGATCACCACAGGCTCCTGGACCGGCAACACCCCCGCCGACAGCACCTCCCCCGTAACCGCAGAGTTCTCCAACCTCGGCCGGGTCGATCTCCGCTTCGCCTAACCCCCAGCCAACACTTCCAAAAAGAACCGGCTTCTCGTTCAATCGCTTCTCGTTCTGTCGCTTTATCTTCTTTGTCATTCCCGAAGGGAATCCGCGTTGGTCTCTGCTTCTGCCTCTGC
>CAXTBI010000042.1:9176-24024 GCA_964242195.1 uncultured Acidobacteriaceae bacterium | reverse complement strand
TGCTTTTCTTTCTGTCATTCCCGAAGGGAATCTGCTTCTTCCGTTGCTCTTCCTCCCATCCTTCCAAAGGGAACCCACTTCCATCTCTGCTTCTGCTCATCCCAAAACACGGTACATCGGTACCCATAAAAGGTAACGTCAGTACCCCAGGGGTGCCTTAGATGCAAACATCGCACCCATGCACCCATAAAGTTATCCCCGGTGTTCCCTCCGTGGTACATCCCGCCGCCCCGCTCCGCAATCCAACGGCTTTAACGATGCACTGAGGTGAAGCATGGCGCGGCCCTATTGGAGTGGACAAATCACGATCTCGCTTGTGTCTTTCGGCGTGAAACTCTTTGTGGCAACCGAAGCCAAAAGCCAGATCCAGTTCCACCAGATCGATCGCGCCAGCGGCGAACGCGTCCGCTATCAGAAAATGGTGGCCAGCGCCGTCGAAAACCCGCCCGAAGAGCGCGACGAGCCCGCCCCACCCCCGGTGCAGCAAAGTCAGATCGTAAAAGGCTACGAGTACGCCAAAGGGCAATACATCACCATCGAACCTGAAGAACTGGCTCACCTCCGTGTTCTCTCCAAACACACCATGGAGATCCTGCAGTTCGTGGATGAGGCCCAGATTTCGCCCGAATACTACGAAAAACCCTACTTCGTCCTGCCCGAAAACGAAGCCCAGACCGAAGCCTTCGCCACCGTGCGCCAGGCGCTGATCGACACCAAAAAGATCGCCCTCACCAAGATCGCCTTCGGCGGACGCGAGCACGTGGTCGCCATCGCCCCCGCCGGCGACAAGGCGGACGGCGGCATGATGGCCTACACCATGCGCTACGCTGCCGAATTGCGCGACGCCGCCGATTATTTCCGCGACATCAAGCCCGTCGACGTGAGCGCCGATTCGCTCGAACTCGCCAAGATGCTCATCAAGCGCAAAGAAGCCGCTTTCGACCCCAAACAGTTCGTCGACGGCTACGAGGTCGCCGTCAAGGAGCTCGTCGACGCCAAACTGAATCACCTGCCCGTGCCCCAGGATGCCGAACCGGCACCCGCCCGCGGCAAGGTCATCAACCTCATGGACGCCCTGCGCAAAAGCATCGGCGGCACAGCCGTCGTCCCGCAAGCTCCGCCGGAAGCGCTCACCCAGGAGACGACCCGCGCCAAACCCGCCGCCCGGCACTCCGAAAAGAAGCCACCGAAAAGCGCCGGCATCGCCCTGGTCAAGGGCGCCGAATCGGAGCCCGCCGCCAAATCGGCTCCCTCCAAACGCGAAGCGAAATCCCCAGCCAAACACGCCGTCGCCAAGCGCAAAAGCGCCTAGGGAGGCTCTGAACAGGTCCGGAGGAACGCCTGTATTTAGTCTGGTGCTGCACAACATTACACGACACCACGACCCATGGCCCGCAAAGCTCCCAAATCCCCCCCCACCCCGGAACCTGCCTCCGCCTCCGAGCTCGTCGACGAGCAGCTCGCGCGCTACCGCTCCATGCGGGATTTCGGCGTCACCGCCGAACCCAGCGGCGAAGGCGAGGGAGCCAAACGGCAGGCCCTCGCCCGCACCGCGTTCCCGGAGGAGAAAGTTGCCGCCAGCCTCCCCTTTGTCATCCAGAAACACGCCGCCAGCCATCTGCATTACGACTTCCGCCTGGGCTGGAACGGCGTTCTGAAAAGCTGGGCCTGCGCCAAGGGACCCAGCTTCTACACCGGCGACCGCCGCCTCGCCGTCCAGGTGGAAGATCACCCAATCGAGTACGGCGGTTTTGAAGGCATCATCCCCGCAGGCCAGTACGGCGGCGGCACCGTCATGGTGTGGGACCAGGGCACATGGTGGCCCCAATTCGGCCATGAAAACGTCGATGCGGGCCTCCGCACCGGCAGCTTGAAGTTCGAAATGCACGGCACCAAAATGCGCGGCAAATGGACCCTTGTGCGCATGAACGAGCGCGCCGGCTCCCACGCGGGCGGTCGCTGGCGCGATTCCGGCAAACCCAACTGGCTGCTCATCAAGGAGCATGACGAATTCGAACTCCCCGAATCCGCCCCCGCGATCACCGACGCACAGCCTCGCTCCGCGCTCACCGGACGCACGTTGGAAGAAATCGCCCGCGAGGAAGATCACGTCTGGAACTCAAAGGAAACCGCCGGCGCAGGCCCGGCCTGGTATCGGCAAAACGCCCCCGGGAACGCGGTCACACCCTTACCCGATCCGTCCCCCTCTCCCGCACCTCCCCCCAAGCTGCCCAAATCGCCCAAGCCACGCAAGCCCACAAAGCTTCCCAGCCTAGCCAAACTTCCCAAAGAACCTCAACCCGCGTTCCTCGATCCGCAACTGGCGCAGGAAACCGAAGCTCCCCCCGAGGGTTCCGGCTGGCTGCATGAGCTGAAACTCGACGGCTATCGCATGCAGGCGCGCAAAAGCAGCCGCGGCGCCAACGCCGAGCCCCAGGTGCAGATGCTCACCCGCAGCGGCCTGGATTGGACCTACCGCGTGCCCTCGGTTGCCGAGGCCGTCGCTCGCCTCCCGGTAGAAAACGTCACCCTCGATGGCGAGGTCGTCGTTTTAGCCGCCGACGGCACTACCAATTTCGCCGACCTGCAAGCGTCCTTTCAGCAAGGGGCCCAAAATCCGTTGACCTTCTTCTGTTTCGATCTGTTGCACATCGAAGGCCACAACCCCCGCGACCTGTCCCTTCGCGAGCGCAAAGCGCTCCTCGCTGCCGCCCTGCCCACCGATGAAAACGCGGTCGTCCGCCTCAGCGAACACCTCGAAACCTCCGGCACCGCCATGTTCCACCGGGCCTGCGAACTGCACGCCGAAGGCATCGTTTCCAAACGGGCCGACGCTCCCTATCGCCCCGGTCGCAACGCCGATTGGCTTAAAGCCAAATGCCTCCATGAGCAGGAGTTCGTCGTCGGCGGCTTTACCCTCTCCTCCGACGGCCCCGACCGCATCGGTTCCCTTCTGCTCGGCTATTACGAAACGTCCAATGCCGACAAAAACGGCCCCGGCCATCTGGTCTACGCCGGCCGCACCGGCACCGGCTTCACCCAGCGCACCCGTCGCGACCTCCGCACGCAAATGGCTCCTCTCGAGACCAAAGCCAATCCCTTCCGCAGCCTTCCCACCGAGGCCCGCCGTGGTGCCCTTTGGGTTCGGCCCGAGCTCGTCGCCCAGGTGCGTTTCGCCACCTGGACTGCCGACAACCTTGTCCGGCAAGCCGCCTTCCTCGGCCTGCGCGAGGACAAAGCCCCCACCGAGGTCGTCCGCGAAGCAGCCACTGCTCCCCCACAGCCCAAAGGCACCGCCCGCCCGGGTACCCCATCTCCAGGTATCCCATCTCCGGGTCCCCCAACCTCACCGGCAGCCTCACCGCCGGCTAAGGTGGAATCAACCCCTCTCCCAAAAATCCGCCTAACCCACCCCGAAAAAGTCCTCGACCCCGAATCCGGCCTAACCAAGCGCCAACTCGCCGAGTATTACTGGGCCGTCGCCCCGCGCATGCTCCCACACATCGCCAACCGTCCCCTAAGCCTCGTCCGTTGCCCTGACGGCGCCGGCAAACCCTGCTTTTACCAGAAACACGTCAACCACATGCTCCCTCCCGGGGTCGGTTCCGTCGACGTCCCAGACAAAAAAACCGGCGCGCTTGAGCCCTACATCACCCTGGCCACCCCCGAAGCCCTCGCCGGCCTTGGGCAGATGGGCGTCCTCGAAGTTCACCCCTGGGGTTCTCTAAATGGGGATCTCGAACATCCCGATCGCCTGATCTTCGATCTCGACCCCGACGAAGCGCTCCCCTGGACCACCGTCGCCGCCGCCGCGCTCGAAGTCCGTGCCCGTCTGAAGCGCCTCGGTCTCGAAAGCTTCCTCAAAACGACCGGCGGCAAGGGCCTGCACATCGTCGCGCCCATTCTGCCGGAGCTTGATTTCGCCCAACTCAAGGCCACCGCCCATGATTTCGTTCTAGCCATGGAGCGCGGAAACCCACGTCTCTACCTCACAAAAATGACCAAGGCCGCGCGTACCGGCAAAATATACCTCGATTATCTGCGCAATGAACGCGGCGCCACCGCCGTCGCCCCCTTCTCCCCGCGCGCCCGCCCCGGCGTCCACGCCTCCGTTCCCCTCGATTGGAAAGATCTGGACAGCGGCGATCGTCCCGTGTTCCCGGTCAGCGCCTTCGGTTCCTGGAAAGCCCGCCTCGCCCGCGATCCCTGGAAGCGGATGTCCACCCTGAAGCAGGGCCTGGATCCCAAAATGGTCAGTTCTTTATAGCGTGGTGAAGTTTCACCCACCGGCACGGTTCTCCCCCTCGACGCCGTCGCATCCAACTGTGTGCCATGAATCAAGAAAATGGAAACGCGGTCGAACCAGAGAAGCTGCCCGAGGGACTCCCGCGGCAGTTTGTAGATCCCGACGCTGCCGAAGATCTGCTCGGCGAAGCGCACCTCGGTCAGCGCATCAAGCGGCTTCGTTTGAAGCGCTCCATGGGCCTGGTCGAACTAGGCCGCCAAACAGGGCTGTCTGCGAGCTTTCTTTCGCAGCTCGAAACCGGCCGCGTCGTCCCCACCCTGCGCAACCTCGCTCGCGTCGCCCTTGTCTTCGGCAAAGACCTCTCCTACTTCTTTGACTCTGGTGAAAACGGTGTCTTTCGCATACAGCGCGGCAAGGATCGCGTTCGCTTGCCAATGGGCTCTCCCGAGCCGAACTACATCGCTGAAAGCTTCGGCATCCTGATCCCGGAAGGCGGTTTGCGCCCCTGCATGGCCGAATTTCTCCCCGGCGAGGCGCGCTCCCCCTTCTACCCCGAACAATACCCCGGTGTCGAAATGGTCTACGTGCTTAACGGCAGGCTCGACGTGCAACGCAACGGTGAACACCACGAACTGGGCCCCAAGGACGTCCTGTACGTTTCAGGCGAAACCGAGCGCAGCTACCATTGTGCCGGCGAAACCTCCGCCAAGGTGCTCATCATCAGCTTCGACGCAGAAAACGGCGACTCGCGACGCCTCCTCAAGCGCGTCTCCACCCCACCCGTTTCCTAGGCAATCTGCGATCAAGTCTATGGGCGACCGTGCCTGCGACCATCCGATCAGGCCTCGCCTGATGCGTCTCCGATCAAGTCTGCCAGTTATCGAATCCCGCTTTCTTCCCGCTTTCCTGTTGTCATTCCCGCAGGGAATCTGCGGTTTTCCAGGTGCCATACCCTCGCCAGTACGTGATCGCATTCCCAGAACATCCCCCAGTTCGTACTCACCTTAAGTCAAACTAGACCTAAGCGTCCGAAGTCACACTCACCGTCTCCGGCACCCGCGCCGCCACGCAACCCTCATCCGCCAGGTGCAACCACCGATCCAGCGTATCGATCCCTCGCTCGATTTCTTGCTTCGAGACAATCAGCGGCGGTGCGATGACGAAGTGACTCACCCAGGCCTGGAGTATCACGCCTTCACTCATCGTCTTCGCCGCAATCTGGTCCACCAGCAGCGGCTTTCCACTGATCTTGTCCGCATACGTGTTGAACGGCTCTTTCGTCACCCGATCCTTCACCAAATCCACCGCCCAGAACAGCCCTTTGCCCCGCACATCCCCCACGCTCGGGTGCCGAGCCTTCAGCGCCAGCAGCTTTTCATACACAAACGGCTCCAGCTCCTTCGCCCGCTCCACCAGCCGCAACCGCTTCATCTCGCGAATGGTCGCCACCGCCGGCAGCAGCGTCATCGGATGCGCCTCATACGTGTGCCCATGCGCGAAATAATGATCCTGAAAATATTCCCCAATCGCCGCACTCGTGGCGCATAGCCCCAGCGGCACATAGGCCGACGTGATGCCCTTCGCCGTCGTCAAAATATCCGGCGTCACGCCCCAGTGATCCATCGCAAACCACGCCCCCGAACGCCCCCATCCACTCATCACCTCATCGGCAATCAGCAGCACACCGTTCTCGTCGCAGATCCGGCGAATCTTCGCCATGTATTCCTGCGGCGGCACAATCACGCCATTGGTCCCCACGATCGGCTCCACCACCACCGCCGCGACGTCCGATTCATTGCGAATCATGTGCTCGATATAATCCGCGCACGCAATCCCGCAGCCCGGATACGTGTGCCGGATCGGGCACTTGTAGCAATGCACTTCCGGCCCAAAAATTACGCCGCCCGCCTTGCCGCGCGGCTCCATCGGCCAACGCCGCGGATCCCCCGTTGCTGCAATCGAGCTCGCCGTCGATCCATGGTACGAACGGTACCGCGCCACAATCTTCGTCTTGCCCGTATACATCCGCGCAATCTTGAACGCCGCCTCATTCGCATCCGTTCCCGAGGTCGTAAAGAAAAACTTGTTCAACCCGGCCGGCAACACCTCCAGCAACAGCTTCGACAACTCCGCCCGCGCCGTCGTCGCATACCCCGGCATCGCATACGCCAACTCCTGCGCCTGCTGCTTAATCGCATCGATGACCGCCTGATTCTTATGCCCCAGGTTCATGCACATCAGCTGCGCACTGAAATCCAGATACCGCTTCCCATGGGCATCCGTAATGTAGCAACCCTCAGCATCGACGATATGCACCGGCGTCCAGCCCTTCTGAAAGCGCCACGTCCCATAATTCGTCTCCCGCGTAATCCGTACAACTTCTTCAGAGGTCATCGGAGTCACAGGCTCGGCTTCGGGGGGGGTCTCAATCGGGGCAGGCGGCAAAAAACTCTCAAGCATACTCCAACCTCACGCCCAGCCCCGCCGCTTGTCAAGCACGGACGCACAAAGGCCCCCCACTCCGGGTGGACACCCCGGGTGCCCCATCCTTTCGCAGCTCCACCGCGAAAGGGTGGAGTCCCCCGCCGCCTCCCCAGCCCGAACCAGACCGCCTACTCCGGGTGCCCCATCTTCGCGACAGCTTCACCGTCGCTAAGGTGGGATCCCCCGCCACCGCAGCCATCTTGCCACGATCTTGCCGGGTGCCCCAGGTCTCGCCTCTGAGACCTGGGTCTCAAGGACGCCGGAAATCGCCGACACACCCGGGTGCCCCATTCTTTCGCAGCTCCACCGTGAAAGGGTGGGGTTCCCCACCACCGCAGCCCAAACCAGACCGTCGACTGAACCCGCCCCGAGCACCAAGCTGAGCCCACCATGTTGGTGCCCGGACCGAGGCTGGTAACTTATACTTATTGGTGGACAAACTATGGGCTCTGCTGTCATTCCTCCTTTATCGCTGGTGAGGCTAATGAAGATCACAGACGACGAAACTTCTTGGAAAAAAAAGGAGTGTGAATATTTAGGTAAAGAGTTCCGAATCGGCTACTACAGGCGGCAGGATGGGTTGGACTGTGTTTGGTTGGTCGATGACGACGGCGGATACAACGAAGCGGTCGATCAGGAAATGATCAGAACCCATTTCAAAGTGCTCGAGCCAAGCGACGAGTCAGATATGTTTGGAGACGCGCGGCTCATAATAGGTCCTCGGCGAAAACATACTGGTTGAAGTACGCTTCAGGCCGCCGGGTGCGGGTGCCCCAGGTCTCGCCTCTGAGACCTGGGTCTCAAGGGTGCCGGAAATCGCCGACACACCCGGGTGCCCCATTCTTTCGCAGCTTCACCGCGAAAGGTGGGGTCCCCGCCACCGCAGCCCAAACCAGACCGCCTACTCACCCATCGCGCCAGTTCCCTTCCGATTCATGCAAAGCCACCATGTCCCAAATGACCGATCCTGGCTTCCTTGAATCACTTTCCAAAGGAATAAAGGCGTCATCTCGACCAAGGGCGAAGCCGCAGCGGAGAGACCCCTGTACTTGCCTGGCCTTGCACGAACTTTTCGCGACACTGCGGACGGCGACCGCGTGGCAAAAAGACAGGCTCTCCAGCCGGAGCTGCAACACGAGTTCGGCTGGCAATGCGATCTCGAATTCCTCTTCAACGAAGTGCAATTGACGAGGTAGAACATGGAATGCGTGAGGGCAGAATGTACAAAAGCGAAGCAGAACAGACGAGCCACCGCGGTATAGGCTTTCAAGTACTGAAATGGAGTGTCTTCGGTATTCAGCTTGTTTTTTTAGGCCTCCTACTGATGGTCACTTTTCTGGTTCCCGTAGTACCAGGATTGCCGCACGGAAAAGTTCCCGATGAAGCAATTTTGGTGTTTTTGTCGGGGTTTGTATCTCTTGTCGATGGATGGCTTTTTCTAAGGGGATCAAACAACTCCTCAGTCTCCTTCAGACGCTTGTTAACCTCTCCTCCCTGCGTCGTCGGGCTTACGGTTATAACCATCGTCGTGGTGCCTATCTCAATCGGCTTCTTGCTCGGCAGATAGAACATTCGGCGGGTGCCCAGGTCTCGCCTCTGAGACCTGGGTCTCAAGGGCGCCGGAAATCGCCGACGCACCCGGGTTCCCCATTCTTTCGCAGCTTCACCGCGAAAGGGTGGGATCCCCCCCACCGCAGCCCGAGGTCAACCCAGAGCGAAGCCGAAGGGAACCGTCTGGTTCGCCGCCACAAACTCCGAACAAAATCCGCCAAGCCAAACATGCACCTTATTTCCGCAACCCCGGTACATTGGAAAGACAAACGTTAAAACGGCCTACTGCAGCCCAAAGACAGGTGGGTACCACCACAGCCGGGTGCCCCAGGTCTCGCCTCTGAGACCTGGGTCTCAAGGGCGCCGGAAACCGCCGACACACCCGGGTACCCCATTCTTTCGAAGCTTCACCGCGAAAGGGTGGGGTCCCCCACCACCGCAGCCCGGGTCAACCCACGAGCAAAGGCGAAGGGAACCATCTGGTTCACCGCCACAAACTCCGAACAAGATTGCCGGCTCAAACATGCACCTTATTTCCGCAACCCCGGTACATTGGAACAAACGTCAAGACGGCTTTCTGCAGCCCAAAGACAGCGGGCACCAACAAAGAAACAGCTCTAAATCCGATATCGGACGTACTTTAGACAAAAGGTACCGGGGGGATACCAAACAGCCTCAACGCACCACCTCACCCCGCTCCAGCATCCCAATCGCCTCCTCCGCCCGCTCCCGCAAGGCCGCACGCTCTCCCGCGGTCTTTTTGGACATCGTGTTCAGTGGCATCCGCATACGCTGGTTGCCGGCCAGCTTGGCCTCGTTTCGCTCCAGGAAACTCCAGTACAGCGCCGTAAACGGACACGATCCCGGCCCTGTACTCTTCTTCGGATTCAGCGCACACCGCCCACAGAAGTCGCTCATCCGATCGATATACGCCGCGCCGCTCACATACGGCTTGGTCGCCGTCAGCCCACCATCGCCGAACGTCGCCATCCCCAGCACATTCGGCTCCACCACCCAGTCGTATGCATCGACATACGCAAACCAGAACCAGTCTGTCAGCTCACGCGGCGAAAATCCGCACAGCGTGGCCAGATTGCTCAACACCATCAACCGCGTAATGTGGTGCGACCATCCTTTATCGATGACCTGCGCCACCACCGTATCCATGCAGCGCATCCCGCTGACGGCGCCCCAATACACCGGCGGCAGCTTGCGGTGCGCATCCAGAAATGAGGGCGCACCGTCCCCCTGCACCGTGCGGTAGCCGTCTGTGGCCTCATGAATATGCCGCACGAACTCGCGCCAGCCCAGAATCTGGCGCACAAACCCTTCGGTGCTCGCCAGCGGGATGTGCCCTTCCTCAAAAGCGGCGACGGTCGCCTGCACCACGTCGATCGGGCGCAGCAACGTCAGGTTCAACGGTGCCGACGTGAGCGAGTGAAACAGATCCGGATGCGCCGTGCTCATCGCATCCTCCCACGGGCCGAAATGGGGCAGCATCTGCGTCAGCGCAAACTCCCAGGCGCGTTCCGCCTCGGCTCGCGTCACCGGCATATCGAAACCCGCGGTGCTGCCAAAGTGCTCCGGGAAGCGTTCCTCAACCAGAGCCATCACCTCTCGCGTGATCTCATCGGGCGGAAACGACGGCCTTTCAGGGATAGGAACCTCGCCGCGAAAGGGCTTGCGATTCTCCGCATCATAGGTCCACTTGCCCCCGACAGGCTGTGCGCCTTTCATCAGAAAGCCCGTCTTTCGCCGCATGTAACGGTAAAAACGATCCATCAGGTACTGCCGTTGTCCGCTCACCCACAGCGTATTCCGCTCGTCCCCGGTCGTTCCCGCCTTGCCCGGTGTCCCAAAGACCGCCTCGAAGTCCACCGTCGTGCTCAGCCAGGCCGTATCGGCTACCGCCCGCACCCGCAACCCGGCGATCTTTGCCTCTCGCAGTTCCACGCGCAGCTCGCGCTCTGCAGGCCGGTTCACAACGATCTCCGTCCACTCCCAACGCCGTTGCAGATCGATCAACCCGTCGCGGTAGCCTGTCGGCGAATAGCCGTACACCACGCGGCATCCACGAGCCCCCTGCTCCAACGCAAAATGCCGCATCGCACTCAGCACCAGCGTCAGCTTCTTTTTGTGGTACGCCCGCCGTGTTCCCTTGGCGCGCGACTCCATCAGCACAACAATGGCCTCCTCCGGGCGAGTCCCACTGAGCGGCCCCACCCCGTCGTGCAAACGGTCGTACGGCACATAGATCCAACGCCGGGTTCGCCCCTCGTCCAGGGTCGGCTCGAACCGTCGGACCTGCTCCCAAAATGCCATGCCTTCAGCTTCACGCTTCACCGCGCGGGGGTGCAAGTCGTTATTCCATACGCCCACGCCTCAAAACGTTCGGTTTTCGCATCCTCAAAGGTCGAACGCTGCACCCGCGTCAGCCGTCGCCGCCATCTGTGGCGAAAGCCTCACTTTCAGTTCCACCCGCGTCCTCCTCGTCGGTCTCTTCGGGCATTTCTGTCGCTTTTCTCCGGAAAGCGAGCAGAGCCGTTCCGGCGACCAGGGTCCAAAGCGCGATCAACCCATGCGCGAGTTTTACGTCTCGGGCCCGCGTCTGCACGGTGTCCGCCAACCTCCGCCGGTCGACATCCACTTCGCTCACCGCGGCTTCCACCTGCGGGTTTGGATCCGCCCTGGCGAAATTCTCGACGGTGTATTGCATCATGCGATCGGCGGCCAGCGCTGCCTCGTCCGCGGCCAGCGCCCGTTTGTCCTGCGCGTCGCCCAGCTTCTGCGCTTCGTCCCTTTCGAGCGCCATGTGGTCCATGGCGATCGCATCCCCGTCCCGCTTCACACGCTCGCTTACCCTCGTGCTATCGCGACCTGCATACGCCTGAAGGGAAACTGCATCGTCCGTAGCATGCTTCAGCCGGGCTGCGAGCCTAAACTGCTGCGCACCGGCACGGTAATAACTGACCGCGTCAAAACACGACAGCATCCACGCCAGGCATCCCAAGGCAATCGCGAAAGTTCGCACCTGCCCATGTTCGCATGGCACGGGCGCACCCCAGGCACCCGCTCCCGATCAGCTTTGGACCAACCAGCGCTTGCGCAGTGCATCCACGCCGGGAGTCGCATCTGAACGTGGTTTGGCTAGAAACGACGCCTTTCCCTTCCCTGTCATGGCCGGTTTTGGTAGCACCCGGCGCTGCCGTTCGCTGGCGACCTGAGCCGCGTAGACAACGACCGGCGCCGCCGGAACGGCACTGGCCAAAGCCCGATTTTCCGAGCACTTGCCACGGGAGCGGCTTCCCGACGCGGCAGCGGTTCGTACACCGTTGGCACGCGATGGGTTAAGGATTTCGGGCGGGAGCACAATGGGCGGCATCGCCTCTTTTGACTGATTCAATTCCATAAATATGTTATCCAGTAAAGAAATAGGGGAGATTCGGTCTAACGATGCAACGGATCTCCTGAAGACGGTATAGCTCTGCATCGAGCTTTGCGACATGGACTGCAACAACATACGCGACCCTTACACACCCACAGAGCTATGTGCAAACCAAGCGTATTACGCATCCTGCTCCTCGCCAGTTCGTGCTGCCCCGAACTGGCCAACGGTGCTGAAGGGTGCGCTGACATCATCCTCGGCGGCGTACGTCAATTTGCAAATCCCACCGTTGGGGAGCAACGTGTCCGCTTGTGTACCACAATGCGACACTCGCTCGCTTCGAGCCCCGTACGCGGATGCACACACACTGAATACCGGACGCAAAGCACCCAGCGGCACCACTGAGTAGCCTTCGCTGAAGCAGGCTTAGTTCGTGGAGCCGGGACGGGTGTGCTGCTCAGAGAACCTGACTTTTGATGCTCAAAAAGCATGAGGCCCAGCGGGGCCGTATACCCATACAACGGTCTCACAATTGCATTCGCCGGCTTTGACGAGGAACTCCAAAGTCGGTTTTCGAAGCGGTGCCACTTGTGTGCTTACCGGCGGGAGTGTCATGAGACCAGGTCTACGCCGCCACCATCGGCACCTGCACGCCCATTGCCTCCGGAACCAGGCGCATCGGCGTACGTGCGTCCGCGACCAGGAGCACGAGAAGTACGATAAAAAATGAAGACTGCTCAAAACTGAAGAAATGCCCGCACGGCAAACACGTATTGAAGAGCAAACAACAAAAAACCAAGGGAACCGAAAACAAAAAGAATACCGAGCAGGCCGATATCGTCGGGAAAAAAGTAATCGGCAACCTGCCCGGCAGACCCGGTCCATTGCGCGCTCAAGATGCCGGTACCAAGTAACTTGGAAGCAGTGATGCAGGGCAGCCACGAAGGCCCAAGCCGCCTTCCCTCTCGCATGGACCGGGCCGAGCCCGTGTAGCATAACGGGGTGCAAGCCGCTGCCCCTGCTCCCCCTCGCTTTCGCATGCCCGCTGAGTGGGCTCCCCATGCCGCGACCTGGATCGCCTGGCCGCATAATCCGGCGGATTGGCCGGGCAAATTCCAGCTTATCCCGTGGGTTTATTGTGAAATTGTCCGCTGGTTGTCGCATGCCGAGGACGTGCACATCCTCGTCGAGGATGCCCTTGCCGAAAAGCGGGTGACGCACATCCTTCGGCGGGGCGGCGCCAATCTCGCGCGGACCCACTTCCACCCTTGGCGCACGGACCGCGTCTGGCTGCGTGATTCCGGTCCCGTCTTCGTCAAAACCACCGATGCCGACCGCGAGACCGCCATCACCGATTGGCACTTCAATGCTTGGGCCAAGTACCGCAACTGGCACCAGGACGATCTGATTCCCGGCCGTGTCGCCGAGCTGTACGCGATGTCCGCCGTCCAACCCGAAATCATGCTCGAAGACGGTTCCAAGCATCGTCTCGTTCTCGAAGGCGGCAGCATCGATACCAACGGCGAAGGGATCCTCCTCACCACCGAGGAATGCCTGCTTTCCGACGTGCAGGCGCGCAATCCAGGGGTGAGCCAATCGCAGATCGAGACCGCGTTTCGGGAGTTTCTAGGCATCGAGCAGGTGCTTTGGTTGAACCGCGGATGTGCCGGCGACGACACCCATGGTCACGTCGACGACATCACGCGATTTGTCGGCCCGAACACGATCCTTACCGCCCTCGAACCGGACACCGCCGATGAAAATCACCTGCCCCTGGCGGAGAACCTCGAGCGCCTGCACGCAGCACGCAATCTCAACGGTCAGCCTTTCGAGATCAAGACCCTGCCCATGCCCGCACCGGTGCACTTCGAAGGCCAGCGATTGCCGGCAAGCTACGCCAACTTTTACATTTGTAACGGTTTGGTGCTTGTGCCGACCTTCAACGATCCCCAAGATCGAGCCGCGCTCAACATCGTGGCCGAGTGCTTTCCGGACCGCACCGTCACCGGAATTCACTGCACGGATCTGGTATGGGGCTTCGGCGCGCTGCACTGCATGACGCTGGGAGAGCCCGCGTAGACGGCAGGACCCGCGTAGACTCATATCAGCATGCGTTCCCTTGATACCGACCAGCCCGGCAGCAAGCCCTGGCCACCGCCCCCGGATCTCGACTCGATCCGTGAACTCGTGGCTGAAGCCGATATCGACGGCTTCATCGCCGAGGGGGCCCCCGGGGATGAGTACGAGACCGAGGCCGATGCGCTCTTTGAGCAGATCAGGAGCTTCGCGACCGCTGAGTTGATCGTGCCTCGGCTTTTGCCGCATCTCGAAGGCATCTGGCAGGGCAGCTTCGAGCTCTCCCCCGCGGATCTCTTGCAGCGCGAACCGAATCTGCGCCGTTTGGCCAGTCAGATCGAGCGCTTTTTCGGGCCCGCGGCGCAGCCCCAGGTGCGTGGCGCATGAGTCCCTCCACCCCGGCACCCTGGCGCGCACAGCTTGCAGATTACCTCTATGGCGAAGCGCACCCGCCTCATAAATACGGTCATCAGCCGCGCCTTTATGTGCTTACACAAGCCATCGCGTCCCGTTCGCCCGAGCTCAGCTATGACGACGACGTCGTGTACGCGGCGGCGTTCCTGCATGACCTCGGCGTCTTTGTCGGCCATCGGCCCGAGGATCCTTCGCAGCTGGAACGATGGGATCACGTCGCGTATGTCTGCGGTGTCGCACCCGCGGTGCTCGCCCGTTTCGGCTTCCCTTCCGAAAAAGTGCCGGCAGTCCTGACCGCCATCCGCGAACATCAACCCCAGAACGAGCCGTCCACCCCGGAATCCATGCTCCTGCGCGATGCCGATATCCTTGAACAGCTCGGCGTCATCGGTCTGCTGCGCACCGCCGCAAAACTCGGCAGCGACACGCGCTTTCACCTGTTCGCCGATGTCGAACGTTCGCTGCGCCGCGCGGTGGGGGAGCTTCCGGCCCGGCTTCGGCTGCCCGCTGCCCGCGCACTTGCCGAACCGCGCCGCGCCATCCTCGTTTCCTTTCTGGCCGCGCTTGGAGAGGAAGTCGGCGAGCACATCGGCTAGACCTTATGGCGTGCGTCTCCCCATGTACAAGCACCGTCCCACCTGCGAACCCCTCGCCGGCGCAGGATCGGGCGGCGCAAGATCAGGCTGCCCAGG
>CAXTBI010000042.1:0-9076 GCA_964242195.1 uncultured Acidobacteriaceae bacterium | reverse complement strand
CCCGTCGGTGCCGTGGTGTTTTCCCCGGCCGGCACGCTCATCGGGGCGGGCCACAACGGCGTCCTGCGCGCGCACGATCCTTCGGCGCATGCCGAAATTCTCGCTCTCCGCTCGGCCGGTGCGGCGCTCGGGAACTACCGCCTGCTCGGCTGCACACTGGTCTGCACGCTTGAGCCCTGCGCCATGTGCGCCGGCGCTCTGCTCCATGCGCGGATCGCACGGCTCGTCTTCGCCACGCGCGACCCAAAGGCGGGTGCCTGCGGATCCGTCCTGGAGGTGCTCAATCACCCTGCCGGCAATCACAGGATCGCGGTCACCGAAGGTGTTCTGGGTGTCGAATGCAGTGCCCTGCTCAGCGACTTCTTCCGCTGCCGCCGCGCCGAACACGCCGCGGTTCGGCGCCTTCGATCCGCGGCGGGGATGTCGACCGACCCCTCCCGTGCATCAGAGTAGGAACACGGCACGGCTGGGGCATAACGCATAAAGCCCGAACGAACAAAACCCCGAAAGCACAAACAACCCTTTGGAGAACTACGCATGGCAGGTCGGTTTGCAGGTAAAGTCGCAGTGGTCACAGGATCCTCCTCCGGCATCGGGCAGGCGATCGCAGTCCGGCTCGGCGCGGAAGGTGCTTCCGTCGTCATCGACTACCACAGCCATCCGGAAGGCGCCGAGGACACCCAAAAGCAGATTGCCGCCAAGGGGGGCGGAAAGTCCGTCATCGTGCAATCGGACGTCTCAACCGTGGCGGGCGGACAGGCCCTCATTTCCGCGGCTGTAAACCAGCTGGGCGGTTGCGACATTCTGGTCAACAACGCAGGGATCGAAAAGGGGGCAGACTTCTGGGACATCACCGAGTCCGACTACGATCTTGTGCTGGACCTGAACCTGAAAGGTGCGTTCTTCATCACCCAGGCCTTTGTGCGCCATCTCCGCGACGCAAAAAAAGGCGGCCGCGTCATCAACATTTCTTCCGTTCATGAAGACATGGTCTTTCCGCATTTCCCCACCTACTGCGCTGCCAAGGGCGGCATCCGCATGCTCATGCGCGATCTGGCCGTCGAGCTCGGCCCACTCGGCATCACCGTCAACAACGTCGCTCCCGGCGCGATCGTCACCCCGATCAACAAGGGGCTGCTCGAGGACGCGGCCAAACTCGATCCACTTCTCCGCAACATCCCGCTGGGCCGCATGGGCACCTCGGAAGAAGTTGCCGGTCTGGTTGCCTTTCTTGCGTCCGAAGACGCCGCCTACATCACAGGTTCCACCTATGTCATCGATGGCGGTCTTATGCGCAACTACCACGAACAGTGAATACCCGGGCCGATCGCACCCATCGATCCGCATCCATCGATCGGCCCCCATCGACCGGCAACCTCCGTCTGTTCACAGCAAAATTGGGGGCATCTGCACCGCCCCGGCAAAATGCCTGCGACACTGCTTTAGAGCAAGCTTATGAAAGAGACACCCCGCATGGAACTCCTCGTCTACACTGCTGATTGGTGTCGTGATTGCCGCGAAGCCAAGCGCTTCCTCAACCAGCACGCCATCGCCTTTCGTGAGGTCGATATCGAACGCACACCCGGGGCCGCGGACGAGGTGATTGCCAACACCGGAAAGCGCGCCATTCCGCAGTTTGTTCTTGATGGAAAATGGGTACAGCCCTACAAGCCCGGGCGTGGCTTCCTCTACGAAGAAATGAGCGTTCTGCTCGGGGTCGAACAGCCCTAGCCCGGTCCTCCGGAACCATCGGCCGCCCAACGAAAGGCGAAGCCGCTCGGGAAGGTACAGAGGCGGCACCCAGCGTCCACAGCGCCAACCCCCTGCACTTTGCCGGGTGCTGGACCTAGTTTTAACCCCCGAAGGACCGTGCATGATTCCCCGTTATTCCCGGCCGGAGATGGCCGCACTTTGGACAGATCGCAGCAAGTTCGACCGTTGGCTGCGGGTGGAACTTGCCGCCACAGACGCTCTCGCCGCCGCCGGGATCGTTCCCGCCTCGGCCGCTGCCGTCATCCGCGCGCGTGCCGCCTTTTCGGTCGAACGCATCGATGAACTCGAGCGCGATCTGCGCCACGATGTTCTGGCATTCACCACCGCGGTCGCGGAAACCATCGCGCAGGGAGGCGGGGATGAGGCCCGCTGGCTGCACTACGGTCTCACCTCCACCGATGTCGTCGACACCGCGCAGGCGCTCGCCCTCACCGAGGCTTCCGCCCTCATCCGGGAAGCGATCCTGCGCCTTCGCGATGTGCTCAAACGCCGCGCGCTCGAGTTTCAACACACACCCGCCATCGGCCGCACGCACGGCATCCACGCCGAACCGACGACCTTCGGCATGAAGCTTCTGCTTTGGTACTCGGAGATGGGTCGAAACCTGCGCCGCTTCGATGCCGCGGCCGAAGATCTTCGCGTCGGCAAGATTTCCGGCGCCGTCGGCAGTTTCGGTCACCTGAAACCGGAGCATGAAGCCGCCATTCTCGCCGGCCTCGGCCTCCGCGCCGCCGCGGTTTCCACGCAGGTTCTGCAGCGTGATCGCCACGCCGCCTACATGGCCACGCTCGCCGTGCTTTGCTCCACGCTGGACAAGATCGCCACTGAAATTCGCCATCTGCAACGCACGGAAGTTCGCGAAGCCGAGGAGTTCTTTTCCCCCAAGCAAAAGGGTTCGAGCGCGATGCCGCACAAGCGCAACCCCATCACCAGCGAGCAAATCTGCGGCCTTGCCCGCGTGGTGCGCGGCAACGCCGGAGTCGCCCTCGAGAACGTCGCGCTTTGGCATGAGCGCGACATCTCACACTCCTCCGCCGAACGGGTCATCCTGCCCGATACAACGATTCTCGCCGACTACCTGCTCGACAAAACCGCCACGTTGGTCGACCGTCTGCTCGTCTATCCAAAGCGAATGATGCACAACCTCGAACTCACCGGCGGCCTCATCTTTTCGGGCCAGCTATTGCTCGATCTAGCCGAAGCCGGGATGAGCCGCGAGGGTGCCTACCGTCTTGTCCAGGGCCATGCCATGGACGCTTGGACCAGCGAAGATCCGAACAGCAAAAAGTATCGCGAACGCATCGCCGCCGATCCGCGCATCACCGCCCTGTTGTCCCCCGAACAGATTGCCCACGCCTTCGATCACAATCGCCAACTCTCCAATATCGACGCCGTCTTCGAGCGCGTACTCGCCGAAGGCTAGACGCTGTTCCCCCGCTAGGCTAGACGCTGTTCCCCTGGAGGTGTGGCCTCTTCCATTGAGGGCCGTCGTCCTGAGCGCAGCGAAGGATCTCTGTATGGGTCACGGCAGTGCTGTAGCCGCAGGAAAACGGCTCTGGCTCGTAAACGGCGTACCCCACGCGGAGACAGCCCCGAGGACCAGCTCCTTACAGCGTCGCTGACCCGACTTGATCGCGATGGGCCGACCATTCCGGCCGGTCGCCATCCTGGCGCGCGTCATACCGCCCATACAGCAGCAGAGCCACCCCGGCAATGTCGATATACAGGCACTTTTCATCCAGCGTGCGAGCGGTTTCGCCAAGAAACTGCTTCAACTCCGTCAACCCGCGCTCCCCGGTCAACGCCACGGTAAATTCGCGGTGCTCGCCATAACTGAATTTACCGTCATCGTCCTTCCAGTAGCCGAAAAGATTCGCGGCGGTGGCTGTATACCCGCCGAAGTTGGCCATCAGGAATTCGTGGACCGACTGCTCCACCGTCATCCCGCCAGAACACGGCTGCTTCAACTTAAGCGAAGGCAAAAGGAAGCGGACATTTTTGCCCAGCGGTTGTTCGAAGAAGGCCATATAGAGGAATTGTAGCGTCACCCTTGCGAAACACGAACACCGGTTTGCGGCAGCCTTCGGGACAACAAAAACCCCGTCTACAAGCCGTTGGCCGGTCCGCTGCCCAACTGCGCCATCGTGGTCCGCAGGTATTTATGCGGGTTTACGGCGGTTCCGCGCACCTGCACTTCGTAATGCAGATGCGACCCCGTGGTTCGGCCCGAGTGGCCCACAAACCCGATCACCTCGCCCTTCACCACCTCTTGCCCGGCCGTTACATTCCATCCTTGCAAATGGCCATAGACCGTCACAATGCCGTTGCCGTGGTCCAGCTGAATTTCCCGGCCATACCCCGTGCCCATACCCGCCTTGATCACCCGACCGGAAGCCGGGGCATGCACCGGTGTTCCGTCCGGTGAGCCGATATCGACGCCCTTGTGAAATTCACCATTGCCCACACCCAGGATCGGATCCACACGCTCGCCAAAGCCGGAATTGATCGGCCCCAGGATCGGCCACATATCGGGTACGCCGTTGCCGCCCAACCCGGAACCCAACCCGGAACCCAACCCGGAACCCAGATCCACGCCCGCGGCCAGATCCCCCAGCGCTCCACTGGCCCCAAGGCTCGGGTTCACCGGCTGCGAAGGCGGCGCAATGCCACCGGCCGCCGTGCTTCGCAATGCATAAAATGTGTCCAACGATTTGTAATAGCTGTCGTCGCTGTACGCGAGCTCGTCCTTCAGCGGTGTTTTTCCCGCCGCCGCCGCCGTGCCGGCCTTCAGCGCGTGCCCGTGCGCCAGGGTTAACTTGCCCGCGGTCAGCCCGTAAATGGCTGAAACCTCGCCCGCCAGCGAGCTCAGACTTGCCGCTTGCACATCCCGCTGATGTGCCGTTTCGGCCAGGTGCTGGTAGTCGCTCCGGCTGGAGGCCAACTCCGCCCTCAATCGGTTTACGGACTCCACTTTCACCAGCATGCGGCCATAGCTGCCCGCCATGCCGGCCAGCGTAAACATGCCCACCACCGCCGAAGTCGCAAACAGATAGACATAGCGCATCGGGATTGACACGCGATCGGTCTCACCGCCCTCATCCCGCGTGACGTAAACGATAGATCGTTGATTCATCTTTTTTGGGGTTCCGAGTGGAGCCGTGGATGTTGGCAGAGAGTGAATACTCGGCAGCACCGCTGCGGCCATCGTTGGATCGGCCGAAGCGCGGGATCCGCGGCGGCTGCCGGAGCCTTCACCGGAGCAGGTCGTCAATGAGCCAGACCACCGGTAACTTCCACTTCCCCAATGGTAACCGACCCGGTCTGCACGCACAACCCCATACCAGGCGGGGCCGCTTCCTCCACGGCGAGGGAGTTTATGCTGGGGCCATGGCGCCTTCCCGACAGCCAAAGCCAGCCCCGGCCGCACAGGCCGAGCCGCGCCTGGGGGAACTGGTCCTGATCGATCGAATCCGTGCGCGCGTCGGGAAGGCACGCAGCCGCGACATTCAGCTCGGCATCGGGGACGATTGCGCCATCCTCCGCCCCCGCCCCGGCGAAGAGATCGTCGTCACCACCGACCTTTGCCTCGAAGGCCGTCACTTCCGCCGCGACTGGCACAGTCCCGCCTCGGTCGGTCACCGCACCCTGGGCCGCGGCCTCAGCGATCTCGCCGCGATGGGGGCCCGGCCCGTCGCCGCTTTCCTCTCCCTTGCCCTGCCGAAATCTTTTTCCATGGACCCCCGAAGCCGGGATTGGCTCAACGGCTTTCTCGACGGTCTGCTCGGCCTGGCTACCCGCACAGGGGTGACCCTCGCCGGCGGCGACACTGCGCAGGCCCCCGGCGAGGCCATTCTGGCCGATATCGTGCTCCTGGGTGCCGTTCCCACCGGCCGGGCGCTGCGCCGCAGCGGCGCCCGGGCCGGCGATCGGCTCTTCTGCACCGGCGCCCTCGGCGGGGCCGCCGCCGAACTTCGCTTGTTGCAACAGGACCCGTCCCGCGGGCTGCTTGCCACGCAAACGGCCCCGGGATCGCAGACCATCAACCCACACCCACAGCTCTTCCCCGCTCCGCGCCTCCGCGTCGGCCTGGCCTTGGTGCGGCGCAGCCTGGCGACCGCCGCCATGGATCTCAGCGACGGCCTTTCCACCGACCTCGGCCACCTCTGCGACGCTTCCGGCCTCCATGCGGAAATTTCTCTCCCCGCACTTCCGCTGCATCCGCTCGCGGGCGCGCTCGACCCGCAAATCGCCCAGGATCTGGCCCTCAACGGTGGCGAAGACTACGATCTTCTCTTCACGGTTGCCGCCGGCAAACGCGTTCCCCGCACCCTCGCCAGCGTGCACGTCACAGAGATCGGCTGCATGCTTCCACCCCGGCCCGGCCAGCCCCGCGTCACCGCCCTTGCCGCGGATGGCACCCGCACCGTGCTCAAACCGGGCGGCTGGGAACACCTCCGTTGACGCCGGACATCCATATCGAGGCCTTCGCCCCCAGCTGGAAAGCGACCCTACTCCCCCGGCCCCCGCTCATCCTTCCCGCCCGCCAGTTCCTCTTCCCGCAACAGGTTCCCGGGGAGGAGGAAGCCCTGAATCGCGGCGCGTTGCTGCTCGAGGTGAAACCCGCGTCCGGCGGCCTTTTCCTGGCCACCTGCGCCCTCGGTTTCAACGAGCCCGCCTTGCCCTCCGGCCTTTGGTCCTGCCCGGCCCCGGACGACCTGCTCGCCGTGGCCGGGGGCTACGCCTACCTCATCCCCACCACCGCCCCTGGCACCACAAATTTCCTTCCCCTCCGCCCGGTCTGCGCCGTTCTCCCCGCGCCGAAAGAAAATTTGCTTCTTCTCGGAGGCTTCCACACCGTGCTCGCCCTTGGCGCAAAAGGAATTTTGTGGCAAACCGGCCGCCTCAGCTGGGAAGGCCTCACCCTCGGCGAGGTCCGCGACGGCATACTCCACGGCACCGGCTGGGACATGTTCTCTGACCGCGATCTGCCCTTCGGGGTAGACCTCGGTACCGGTGCCCACAAGGGTGGCGGCTACCTCGTCAAATAGCTGAAGCCACACCTCGTCGGAAAGGTGCGGTATCCGCCGTCATCCTGGGCGTAGCGAAGGATCTCTGGGTTCTGCTCGCGGCGTACCTACACCTGCTGCATGGAATCGCGCGACATGGCGGACCATCGAAGCCGGCCGGCAGCAGCCGGCAGATCACCGGCTCAAACCTGGCTCAGCCCAACTCCGCCGCGTCCAGTTCCGCCGCATAAAAGCTGAGTGCCGCATCGCCCTGTGCCAGCACCCGATACCGCCGCAGCGCCCCAAACCGCTCCGGCAGCGGCACCCGTCGCGCGTGTTCGGCAATCACGGCGGCCCCGGGGCGCAGCAACCGAGCCGACTCCCGCCCCACCGTCCCCAATGTCTCGGCATACTCCCCGGACGCCTCATACGGCGGGTCCAGAAACACAAAATCGAAGCTCTCCCGCGCGTCCAGCAGCCGCCCCAGCGCCGCCGCCACCGACCGGCTCTCCACCAGCGCCCGCGCTCCCGCACCCTGCGCTTCCAGTCCAAGGCCCGCCAGGTTGGACCGTATCGCCGCCAGGGCCGGAGGCCCTCGCTCGACAAAGCCGGCAAAGGCCGCTCCCCGGCTCAACGCCTCCACGCCCACCGCCCCCGACCCGGCGTAGAGATCCAGAAATCGTGCTCCGCCCACACCCGGCCCCAGCACGTTGAATAACGTTTCGCGCAGCCGGTCGCTGGTGGGCCGCGTGGCCGCGCCGGGTGGCGTTTGCAGGCGCCTGGACCGGAACTCTCCCCCAATCACTCGCATACGTTTCCAAAGCATAGCCTTTCCCGCTCTGCCCTCCCCTTCCCGCCTGACGCACACGTTCACCCTTGAAACTTCCTCACCCTCTACAATCGAAAGTGTGCTGCATATGGCCATCCCGTTCGGTCGCTGGTTGGGCGTCCACGTCCGCATCCACCTCTCGCTCATCGTGTTGCTGGCCGTGGCGGTCGGCTATTCCGAAGCCGTTACCGGCAGCATCCTGCGCGGCGTGGGCCTTTGGCTCGTCCTTCTGGCCGCGATCGTTGTCCGGGAAATCGCGCGCGCGGTCGCGGCGGCCTACGCCGGTGCACCCGTCCAGGCCCTGTTTCTGCTTCCTTTCGGCGCCGTCATGGCGCTTGAACCCCGCGCCGGTGGCCTGCCGCAGGCCAGCCAGCGCCTGATTGCCTGGACCGGCGCCGCCGCCAACATCCTCGCTGCGCTTTTGTTGTTGGGCTTTGCCTATGGCGTCGCTCCCGGCGTCGCCCTCTTCCGCCAACCCTGGGTCAGCGTCGAACACATCCTGCGCAGCGCGGTCTGGCTCCAGGTTGCGCTCGGCGTTGTCAATCTCCTGCCCACCAAACGCTTTGCCGCGCAAAAGTTCTTCGGCGCCGCCGTTCCCCGAATCCCGGCACCCGCAGGCCAGACGGCGCGAGAGGCAAGGGACGCCGCCACCCCGGAAAACTCCGCCTCCGGACCGGATACGGCGCCGGGTTTCGGCGTGGCCGGCAGGCCGGGTTCCGCATTTGTCTCCGGAATGGGAAGCAGGTTCGGCAAACGGCCCGCCTTCGGCGTCGGGACCGCCGTTGCCGCCGCTCTGCTCGCGGTGGGCATCTTCATGGGTCTCGTTTGGCCCGTTCTTCTCGGCCTCACCCTTCTGTTTATGAATTACCTCACCAAGGTCGCCGCGGTCGGGGCCGCCGACGCCACCGCGCTCACCGTCCGCGACGTCATGCTCACCGAATACCTTCCCCTGCCCGCCTCCGGCACCCTGCGCGACGCTCTTCGCCGCACCACCGGCACTCCCCAGGACACCTTTCCCGTCGTTCGTGGCGATCGGCTGGTCGGCTGGGTCTCCCGCAGCGCCCTGGCGGCACGCCTCCAAACCGAGGGCGACAGCTACCTGCAGGGCACCATGGTCCGTTCCCTCCAGATCGCCGAACCGGACGAGAAACTACCCGAAGCCCTGCGCCGTGCCGCCACCCTGGGCGCCAGCGAATTCATCCCGGTCGTTGAAAATGGGGCAATGGTCGGCATCCTCACCCCCTCCAGCCTGGAGCGCATCATGAGCCAGATCCGCCTCACCCACCTCCCGGCCCCGGACCGGCGAGAAGCGTGAGCGAACCCGAATCCGCCCTCAGCACCCTGTTCTCGAGCACCCTGCTCCCCAGCACCTCCTCTTCCGGCGCAGACAATCCCCTGCCCGGCCATGAAGCAACCGATCCCCCCCCCCCCCCCCCCCCCCCCCCCCCCCCCCCCCCCCCCCCCCCCC
>CAXTBI010000041.1:0-27602 GCA_964242195.1 uncultured Acidobacteriaceae bacterium | reverse complement strand
ACAATGGTCGGGGCGGAGGGATTCGAACCCCCGACCCTCTGCTCCCAAAGCAGATGCGCTACCAGGCTGCGCTACGCCCCGACTGTGCTTCATCGTACCGCAAATGTACAGGGGAACTGTTGCAAAGCGGTTACGGCGAGTGGCCGGAGGGGAGCGTCGGAGGGACATCGGAGCTTATCGGACCGTTGAGCGCAACCGGTGCAGCAACGAATCGCCGGCCCAAATCAGAAAAAGGAATGGCAGCATCATCAGAATCAGCACCGCCAGCCCGAGCAGCACCATGAAGATCCAGTCGCTCCATGTATCGCGCCGCCCCGCCTGGAGGCTCGCTTCCAGCAGGGCGTAGTTGCGCCGGTTGGCTCGCCAGCCGATGTCGAAGAGATTTCCGAACAAAGGGATCGCGCCGACAACCACTTCCACGCCCAGATTCACGATCATGCGAGCGATCGTGATCAGCGGAACGCCCCGAAAAAAGGCAGCCACCACGATGATGCTGCTGGCGGCACCGCCCAGAAAGTCGCCGATACCCGGCACGAAGCCGACGATGCCGTCCAGGCCGAAGCGGATGTTCGTTCCCGGCACCTGGAACCAGGTGTCCAGCATGCGGGAAAGCAGATCGAGGTTTTCATTGCGAAACGCGCCGCCGGCCCCACCCAGCCGCGGCCTCGGCATCCCCTCGGGCTGTGAGCCGGAGAGGCGTGGGCCGGAAGACGGCTCCAGGGGCGTACCCGGGGGCAGAATCACCGGTTCCGTCCTTCGATCCGCCATGCCGGTCCGACCCCCGCGTTGAATGCTACACTGGTCCACGGACGGCGGCTATAGTTCAGTGGTTAGAACGCAGCTCTGTGGAAGCTGATGTCGTGGGTTCAAATCCCACTAGCCGCCCCAAATGCCCTTTTGTTTCGCCCGGCTTTCGGGCGTTGCGTTTCGGCACATACCCCCGGTTTCCCCGCCCCCTCCGTGCCGCGCGTACCCAAACTCATCGTCGCCGCCTCACAAACAGCGTCCGCTCCCGCGAATCTGTTTGCCGGCACATCGGGCTGGGCGTACCCCAGTTGGAAACCCGGGTTTTACCCCGAAAAACACCCGTCCCGAGCCTTTCTGCACTATTACGCCTCTCAGCTCAACGCCGTGGAGGTGAACTACACCTTTCGCACCCTGCCGGCGGCTGCGCAGCTGGAAGGCTGGCTCGCCGCCACGCCGCCGGGCTTCCGTTTCAGCTTCAAAGCGCCGCAACGCATCACCCATTTCGCCCGCCTGCGCGAGTGTGGAGCCGAACTGGAAGGCTTTCTGGAAGCGATCCGGCCGGTGGAACAAGCGGGCCGCCTCGGTCCATTGCTGTTCCAACTTCCCCCAAACTTCCGAGCCGATCCAGAACGGCTCCGCCGCTTCCTCGCCGAACCCTCTTTGTGCTCGGGCAGAAGGCCCCGTATCGCCTTTGAGTTCCGCCACGAAAGCTGGTTTACCGAAGAAACCTACGCGCTTTTGCGGGAGCGCAATGCCGCGCTTTGTGTCGCCGACACCGACGACCTGCTCACCCCCGACGTCGTCACCGCCGATTTCCGATGCTATCGTTTGCGGCGCGACGGCGGCTACAGCCCGGACGAGATCGCCGCGCACGCCCGCAAGTGTACCGCCGGAGCGCACAGGGGCGAAGTCTTCACGTTCTATCGCCATCAGACCGAGCCGACCGGCGCCCTGAACGCCAGGATCATGCTGGCCCACGCCGTTCAGTTCGCCGGCCCGGTTGCCGTTGCCGCCGGCGCCCGTACCCAGGGGGGAGCCTGATGGCCGACTCGCCCCTGTACCTGGACCCATTCGCCGTCCCGGGCTCCCCGTCCGCCTGCCCCACGGAACCCTGGCCGGCCGACATTCCGCCTTTTGCGCCGCGCCCCTGGCTGGCCAATGGCCATCTGCAAACCATTGTCGGCAACCTGCTGCCGCGCCCAAATCACCTTCCCCGTCCCGAAACGACGCTGGTAGACGTGGGCGGTCTGCAGGGTAGCCAGACCGGGCACCAGGCCGGTAGCCAGGTGCTCTGTGAATGCCACTGGCAGCCCGAAGATGTGCGCTCGGCGCGCCCCTCCGTTCTCCTCCTGCATGGCTTGGAAGGCTCGTCCCGATCGCAGTACGTGATCGGCAACAGCACCAAGTTCTGGGACGCCGGCTGCAACGTGATCCGCATGAACATGCGCAATTGCGGCGGCACGGAACGCCTTACGCCCACGCTTTACCACTCCGGCATGTCCGGTGACGTCGGTGCCGTGATGCGGCACTTCCTGCGCACGGAACGGCTCGGTTCCATCAGCCTGATCGGCTATTCGATGGGCGGCAACCTCGTGCTGAAGCTTGCCGGGGAGCTCGGCGCGTCCGCTCCCCCCGAGCTGCGCGCCGTCGTTGGCGTCTCCGCGGCGGTCGATCTCGGCGCCTCTGCCGACGCTCTCCATCTCCCGGCAAATCGCTTGTATGAGCGCCGTTTTGTGCGCGGCCTGATCAGCCGTTTTCGGCGCAAAGCGTTTCTTTTTCCCCGCGCCTTCGATCCCAACCGCGCCAGCAGCATCACCTCCATCCGCGAGTTCGACGACCGCATCACCGCACACTACGGCGGCTTCCGCGACGCCGACGATTACTACTTCCGCTGCTCGGCCGCGCGTGTGCTGGACCACATCGCCGTTCCGACGCTGATGCTCCACGCCTGTGACGATCCGTTCGTCCGGATCGAGCCCGCAACGCGCGCGGCGGTGGCGGCCAACCCCCGCATCGCGCTGCTCGAAACCGCGCACGGCGGCCACTGCGCCTTTCTTGCCACACCGCAACCGGCCAATGGCAACGACGGCTACTGGGCCGAAGAGGTCGCGCGCCGCTTCATCCTGGGACAACAGGCGCCTCACCCCTTGTAGTCTGGGAGAATATGCTTGCTGAGTGGACCGCCGCGTGCGGAGCCGACGATCCGGCGATGGTCGTACCCTGGTCCGACCCCGACGGCGGCGCCCGCTTCCTCGACCTGCGGGCGGAGCCGTTCGATCTGGGCGAGATCGTCGAAGCCGACCGGTACCCTTCGCTGCGCCGCGCCCTGCGCTCCCTGAACGCACCCCGATCCCCCGTGTTCACCTCGAAATGCGATGTCTGGATGCTTTATCCCGAAGAAGGCGGCGAGAAGCTCGAGTCGCTGCACCTGGAACTCGACCTGGAGGACGACGAGGCCGCCTTCGGGGTTTCAAGCTACATCGACGTCCTTTGGAAGGAACGTGCCGTCTTCGCTTCCGCCCACGTGGCCACGGGACGGCTTGCCCGCCTTGCCCGCCGCGCCGCGCGCCTGCCGCACACGACGGCAGCCCTTGAAGCCGTTTTGCGGCCCGCCGTCATCGATCTGCGCGGTCCGCTGGAAGGCTTCGGGGCTACACTTTACGTCACCGCCGTGGCCGGCGATCCGGATACCGCACAATCCCGCTGGGGCGCCGCACTCGATAGCCTGGTCGCTCTTCTGCGGGAGCGGGAGCAGGCCATCCCGCCCGGCTCCGCTACAATCGATTAGCCGCATCGACAGGCGGCACAGGTGGAAAGCGGGCGAGTAGCTCAATTGGATAGAGCACCGACCTTCTAAGTCGGGGGTTACAGGTTCGATCCCTGTCTCGCCTACCAGCCTCGCCTACCAGCCTCGCCTACCTGTCTCGCCTACCAGCCTCGCCTGCCAGCCTCGCCTCATAACGGGCTTACCGCCGTTGGGACCTTCCCGTCCCTTTGAATTGTCATTCCGCAGCGCGGATGACAACGGGTATGTAGAGTCTCCCTCAGCCCATCTCGTGCACACTCACGCCCGACGCCCTCCTCTGCACCGCCCTCCGGCTCGGGCCGAGCGCATGCACAAGGCCGGCGCACAGCATCAGCAGCACGCCGAGGACGCAGACACCGGTCCATCCGAAGCGCGACCACGCCAGGCTTGAAAGCGCTGATCCCAAGGCGCCGCCCAAAAAGTAAAGGGTCATATAGATCGTGTTCAGCCGGCTGCGTGCCCCGGGTTCCAGTCCAAAGATGCGCGTCTGGTTGGCCACCTGCATCATCTGCGTGCCCGCATCCAGCACCAGCACGCCAAAAACCAGGCCGGCGAGGTGCATCACGCGGTCACCGGACACCCGATCCGCAACCCACAATGCCCCAAACGAGGCAGTGATGGCCGCCCCCGCCAGGGAAATCACGTACCGGGTTCCCTTCCGGTCCGAAAGCCTGCCGGCAAACGGCGCTACCAGCGCTCCCGCCGCGCCGACCACGCCGAAGGTGCCTGCAACGCCCGGACCCAGACCGTAATGTGCCTGCAGCAGAAAGGCCAGCGTCGTCCAGAAACACGAAAATGCCGCAAACGTGAGCGCCCCGATCGCTCCCGATTCCCGCAGCACCGGCAAGTCGCGGAACAGGGTCCACAGCGAACGCAGCGCTTCCGGGTAGGCGAGCGGGCGCTTCGGTTCCAGCCGTGGCATCACTTTGGCCATCAACGGCACAAACGCCAGATTCATCGCCGCCGCCAGGAAAAATACCGATCGCCAACCACCCAGGTTGCTGACCCAGCCGGCGAAGCTGCGCGCCAGCAGGATACCCAGCAGCAGCCCCGTCATCACGGTTCCGATAGCCTGCCCACGGCGCTCCTCGGGCACCAGGTCGGGTGCCAGCGGCAGCGCCACATGCGTCACCGAGGCCAGCAACCCCGTCAGCACACTGGCCAGGATCATCCAGGGCAAATTCCGCGCCGTCGCAACCAGCACCAGCGCCACGGACACGGCGGCATACAGCTTCATCATCAGGCTGCGCCGTTCAACCACGTCGCCCAGCGGCACAAAGCCAAGCATCCCGGCCGCATACCCCAACTGGGTCGCCACGGCTACAAATCCCATGGCCCGCGCCCCCTGCCCCAGGGAGCGTCCCATCACGGGCAGCAGCGGCTGGTTGTAGTAGATCGAGCCCACACCCACGGCGCACGCCAACCCGAGGAACGGCAGCGCGCCCCGGCTGCTAAATGCCGGGATTTGCAGGGTATCGTCGCCTTCCAATGAGGAAGGCGAGGCCGGTTTGCCCATGAATCTCACCTCTTGGCGGACGCGACCGCACGGTAGGCGACGCGCAACCCGGTACCGGGCGCAACATCACGTCCGTAGCTCAGTCGCCTTGCCCGCAAGCACGTGAGAGCCGTTACCATAGGGACAGGATGTCTGAGCCGGAAATCATTGCCGTGGCCATGTCTGGAGGGGTCGACTCCTCCGCCGTTGCTGCCATTCTGCGCGCCGAAGGCCACCCGGTCGTCGGCCTCACGTTGCAACTTTGGAACCAGCGTCGCCTGGCCGGTCGCGAAGGCATGCCCGAGACCGTACAGGGCCGCTGCTGCTCCATCGACGACGTGTACGATGCGCGCCGGGTGGCCGACCAACTCGGCATTCCGTACTACCTGGTCAACGCGCAGGAGCGGTTCGAAGAGGAAGTAGTGCGTCCCTTCGTGGAGGAATACCTGCGTGGCCGCACGCCGGTGCCCTGCACCCTTTGCAACAACCACCTCAAGTTCGATCAGTTGCTCGAAACCGCGCGCGGCATCGGTGCCGAACGCATCGCAACCGGCCACTACGCACGCAATCGCTTCGACCCCGAGCGCAACCGCTGGGTGCTTTCCCGTCCCACCGATCGCACCAAGGACCAGACCTACTTCCTCTTCGGCCTGACGCAGGACCAACTCAGCCGCACCTTGTTTCCGCTGGGTGAAATGTGCAAGCCCGCCGTGCGCACCCTTGCCGCCGAGCACGGCCTGGAACTCGCGGGAAAGCCAGACTCCCAGGAAATCTGCTTCATTCCCGGGGGCAGCTACTCGCACTTTCTAAAGGCCTACATGGAAGAGCAAGGCCGCGAAATGCCCAAGAGCGAAGGCGATCTGGTAACCGCTGGAGGAGATCTGCTAGGCGAACATGATGGAATTCACGGCTTCACGGTAGGCCAGCGCAAGGGCCTGGGCCTCAGTTCACCGGAGCCGCTCTACGTCCTGAAGATTCATCCCGATTCGCACCGCGTCGAAGTCGGCCCGGACGAGGCGCTTTATGCCCGCTCCTTCCGCTGTAATCGCGTGAACTGGATCTCGGTCGCCGAACCCGAAACGCCGATTCGGGCAACGGTCAAAATTCGTCATCGGCACGAACCAGCCTGGGCCAGCGTCGAGGTGGTCGGCCCGGACGTGGTCGAGGTGCGATTCGACCAGCCGCAGCGAGCCATCACGCCAGGCCAATCCGCAGTCTTTTACCAAGGGGACGACGTGGCCGGGGGCGGCTGGATTCTATAGCAGACCCAGCCGCCTGACCCGACCCGCCTTATTTTGCCGGACCGTCGGGCATGGTCGACGTCGACGAGGGAACAGGGACTTCGACCACCACAACCTCTTCTTCGCCCTTCATCATCTGGCTCAGAAACGGCACACGGTCGGCAAAGGATTCAATGCCTGATTTCGCATTGCTGACCCAGCCGACAATTTTGACCACCGGGGCACGGATCCCCTGCTGGATGGAGCGCGACACCTGCTCGGTCGTGGTCAGCGCTTCCGTGACGATGCCGTTCACGCGTTGTACCTGCTCGTGGGTCTTGCCGTTCACATCCTGTACCGTGCCGTTCAGACGTGTCACGGTATCGCTGAACTCGTCGGTCTTCGCATTCACGATGCCGTTGATGTGATCGACCTGGCCCTTCACAACACCGCTGATGTGATCGACCTGTTCCTTCACAACGCCGGTAATATGATCGACCTCGCCCTTCACCACGCCCGTCATGTGCGTCACATCCGCGGTTACGCTGGCAATCTTGGGCTTCAGGTCGGCGACAACTTCCTGTACCTTGCCGAGAATTTCCTGGCCCTGGCCGATGAGCGGCATCGCCCTGGCGCGGGCTTCCTTGCTCAGCTTATCTACCTTCTTCTGCAACGCACGAACGACCAGAACGGCAGCCAGAACAGCCGCAAGCAGGCCAAGCACCACAACCAGGATGCATATGGCCGTGATCCATTGGGCAATCATCAAAGAGTGCACATCCGCGATCAGGGTGCTGTTGTCTTGCAAAACGATCGCAACGGCGGCGAGAGATTGCATCGGTTCTCCTTTTTCTGTTAATCCAGCGACACCGGACGCGGTGCCCGGCCAGATTCGAACGATCGGAACCTCGTGCGATCCGAATTCGAACGAGACACACTCGCAGACCGATCGGGATGCGGTTTGGATCACGGGGAAGGGCCGGCGGAGGAACACCGGCCCTTCCACAATCCATGCAGATCCATAGAAGCTAGGACGCCGTTTTGGGCGTCTCGCTCGCCTTGGCAACATAGGCAGACTTTCCAGCGTCCACTGCGGCCTGCACAGCCTCGGATTGTGTTTGGACCAGTTCCTTGCCCTTCTCGACGTACTCGGTCCATTGGGTCTTTCCCCGGTCCAAGGCATCCTTGCTCTTGTCGACGTACTGATTGGCAGTTTCCTTGCCCTGCTGCACATATTGACCGGCAACTTCCTTGCCCTGCTGCACGGCCTGCTTGCCTTGATCTACCGCCTGGTTCAGCGTCTCTTTGCCTTGCTGCACAGCCTGGGTTACGGCTTCCTTGCCCTGGCCGGCGTACTGCGTCGCCTGGTCTTTGCCTTGGCTGTAAAGCTGGTTTGCCTTCTCGCGCGCTTCCAGGGCCCCGGCTACCAGATCGTCACGCGTATCGCGGCCAGCTTTAGGTGCATACAGAACACCTACCAGGGCCCCGATTCCAAGGCCCGCTACAAACCATCCAAAGCTGCCCGATCCATCTTCCTTTGCCATCGCGACTCTCCCCCATCATAAATAAATGCGTCATTCGGGACGCTCTTCAAGCAACAGTGATGCCAAGGGAATAGTTCCGGTTGTTCCGTGTCCTCAACTTTGGGTGGAAAAGCGCTTCGTCCCGTCCGCACAACCAGCGCAGATTTTTGCTTCCGTTTTGAAGCGATTGCTTGCTTTTTTCGGCGTGTCTAGTGCAGAGTTTCGTAGCGGTGTATCTCGTGCCTACAAGACAAACCATGCCATTTTCCAAGACGACCTCCCCGATCTTTCACCGGCAGCACCGCTCCGAGCGGTCCGTCCTCAGCCTTGCCTGCGGCGCTTCCCTTGCCTTCGGCTTGGCGCTTGCCGGTTGCCACAGCTCCGTCAGCGACCGTTCCCTTGCGGACACCGTCCGCAACTCGATCGCGAACGATCCCGCCGTGCAACACCAACCCGTCCAGGTCGCGGCACAGGGAGGCGTTGTGACACTTTCCGGCAACGTGTCCGACGGTACGGCCCGCACTGTCGCCGCCGAGGATGCAGCCCGTGTGCAGGGCGTGAAGGAAGTCGTCAACAACCTGGCCGTAAACAGCGTTTCCACCACGCCCACCATTACGTCTTCGAGCGCTCCCACCCAGCCGGTACTCGCCACCCCGCAACAGCAGAAGGCCATTGCCCGCGGCACCCCCCTGCCCGCGCCTTCCGGCTCCAATCGGTCTCCCGCTGCCCCGGCTCCCGCACCGGCACCGGCACCGATTGTGCGCTCCTTCACTGCCCCGGTCGGCACGACGATCCCGGTTCGCATCACCGAATCGCTCTCGAGCGAAAACGCGCAGGATGGCCAGCCATTCAACGGCACCGTCACCCGGGATGTGGTCGCCGATGGCGCCGTGATCATCCCGTCCGGGTCCGCCGTCAGTGGCCAGGTAACCGATGCCAAGGATGCCGGCCATTTCAAGGGTCATTCCCTGCTCGCCATCCAACTCACCTCGGTACGCCGCCATGGGGAGACCCTCCCCATCACAACCGATACCTACACCGTGGAAGGCAAGAACCGCGGCAAGAACTCAGCCGAGAAAATCGGCGGTGGAGCGGCCATCGGCGCGGTTCTTGGCGGTATCTTCGGTGGCGGCAAGGGCGCGGGCATCGGTGCCCTCGCCGGCGGTGGCGGAGGAACGATTCTGCAGGGCGCCACACGCGGTCAGCAGGTGTCCATCCCCTCGGAAACCCCGATCCGCTTTCGGCTGGAACGCTCCTTTACCGTCCGCACCGCGGATGCACCGTCCCCAGCCAACAACACGGGCCTCCATACTCGCTAAAGCGCGCGGTCATCGCGAATTGTCCCGTTCGCTCTCGGTACTTTCGGCAAACGGCCCTGTACGCAGATCCAGGGGCCGTTCGATCTGCGGGAGCAGCGGCTGCAAAGCCCATCCAACCAGCAGCAAGAGCGGGGCCGGTCCACAGAGCAAGCGCTCCATCGAGTCCAATCGGCAGGTGGCATAGGTTTGTTGTGCCGTCGCCACCTGCGAAACCGCGGCACACGGCGTGTTCGCGCCCAGGCCCGCTCCCCGCAACTCGGTCACCAGCCGTCCAAGCGTCCGTCCCGGCATATAGATCACCAGCGTCGCATCGTTGGGCAGGGGCCCTTCCCACAGCGGCTTGTCGCCGCCCTTTTCGGCGGCATGATGCCCGGTCAGAAAAATCAGCTTGGAGGCGCTCGCGCGGTCCGTCAGGGGCAGCTGTAGCGATGCGCCCGCCGCCAGGGCCGCCGTCACGCCCGGGACCACCGCGAAGGGCACACCCGCCGACCGCAACGCCGCAATTTCTTCACCCGCCCGCCCGAAAACCAGCGGATCGCCGCTCTTCAGCCGCACTACGGACTGCCCCGCTCGCGCCGACTCCACCAGCAGTGTATGGATGCCTGCCTGCGTAATGCGCGGCCGCCCGCATCGCTTGCCCACGCTGGTCACCAGTGCATGCCGGTGCGCCAGGGCAAGCACCTCCGCCGGTACCAGATCGTCGTGAAAAATCACGTCGGCGCTTTGCAGCAGGCGCACGGCCTTCACGGTCAACAACTCCGGGTCGCCCGGCCCCGCGCCCACCAGGTACACGGTCCCCTTCACCGCCTGTGTGCCGGGGACGGCCTGCCCCTCGGCCGTCAAAGCACGGACTCCTCAGGAGATTCCAGCCCCAAACCCTTCAACCCACCCGGACCGGATGCATGCACGGCACCTTGCTCCGCCGCGGCCACCGCAACGGGGTCCGGGAGGTAGCCCTCCGGGGCGAACCCATGCCGCAAGGCGTGCTGCCGTGCATGCATTCGCGCCGGGCAGCCGTCGAACCCGCACACCTCGCGCGCCGCCAGGCCGTGCAGCAACTCCTTGCGCTCTTCCCCGATCGGCTCGACGGCCGTCACTTCCCGCCGCAACCGCCCCAACTCGGTCAGCCACTCGCCCGTATCCAGCGGCAGGGCTGCGTTGATCTCTTTACGCAGCCGCTGCGCCAACGCCGGACTTTCCCCCGCGGTCGAGATGGCAATCTGCAACTCCCCACGCCTCACGATCGAGGGAAAGTAAAAATCGCAGAACGGTGGATCGTCGATCGCGTTGCAAAGCACGCCCCGCGCATTGGCCTCGGTGTAAACCGCCCGGTTCACCGCTGCGGTCCCCGTCCCCGCCACGGCCAGAAACGCACCCCGCAGGTCGCCTTCGCGATATTCCCGGCGATGCCAGACGATCTCACCCGCCTCCGCCCACGCCTGCACTCGTGGCAACGCTTCCGGGGCAATCACCGTGACCTGCGCTTCCGCGTTGCGCAGACTTTCGATCTTCGACTCCGCTATGTTTCCGGCACCGACCACCACACAGGGCCGGGCCGTCAGCTTCAGAAACATCGGAAACAAACTCATTCCAACCCCCCTTGCGTGCACCTTGCGCTCTATTGCCGCTGCCCAGCTCCCCTACGTTTGTCCTCCCGCAGGGATCTGTTTTCTGCCTCCAGGCCCCCTACATGTCGATGTTGGGCGAAACGTGCCGTCCCGGGGCCGCCTCCCGGTCCACCGGCGCCACCGCCGCCCCGGCAATCAAATTGCGCAGCTCCTCATCGCTTGAGCGATTGAAGTACCCCCGCAAATTTTCGCCCTCAAACCGGTGTTCCCCATATCCCCGCAACAAACGCTCAATGGCTTGCGGGCAATCCTCCGCTGCTGCCCGGTAGCCGATCGGCCGCGCCGCCCGCGCGTTCTCCCCGACAGCGCCGCCAACGCAGAAGTAGTACGCATCCACCAGAACGCCGTCCTTTTTGATCTTTTTGCCCTCAAGTCCAATGTCGGCAATCCAATGCTGCCCGCAACTGTTGGTGCAGCCCGTCACATGCAGCTTGATCTGCTGGTCGAAGTCCGGCATGCGCTCTTCCATCTCGCCGACCAGCCACTTCGTGAACCCTTTGGTTTCCGAAATCGCCAGCTTGCAGAACTCCGTTCCCGTGCACGCCACCGCGCCGCGAAAGAACACCGTGGGTTCCACCTCCAGCCCGAGTTCCTTCAGCTCCGCGGCAAGCGCCGCCGTTTGCGCGTTCGGCACATTCACCAGAACGATGTTCTGCATGATCGTCGTGCGCAGGTGCCCATCGCCATACCGTTCCGCCAGCGAGGCCAGCGCATGCATCTGGTCTGCGGTCAGCCGCCCGCGCAACACGGTTGCCCCCACGGAGCTCAAACCGTCCTGTTTCTGCCGGTGAATCCCGACGTGATCGCGGTACAGATCGTCGGCGATGGGTCCTTCCTCCTGGGGATCGAACCTGCACCCCAGGTTTTGCTCAACCGCCGCCAGCATGGACTCGGCTGTCCATCCGTGGCGCAGAAACATGTACTTCAATCGCGCCCGGGTACGGTTCTCGCGCAGGGCATCCTGCTCGCGAAAGATCTCACACACCGCCCGCACCACGTCGTAAGCTTTGTCCTGCGGCACAAACGCATTCAGCCGCACGGCCATGTGGGGTTCGGTTGAAAGCCCGCCGCCCACGCGCACACTGTAGCCGATTTCCGTCTGCCCATCCTTCACGCGCTTCAACGCCGTCAGCGCCACGTCGTTGATCTCCGGGTACGAGCACCAGATCGGGCATCCGGTAACGGAGATCTTGAACTTGCGCGGCAGGTTCACAAACTCCGGGTTCCCCGTCAGCTTTTCAGCAATTTCCACCGCCAGCGGCGACGCATCCAGCAACTCTTCACGGTTCAGCCCCGCCAGCGGGCACCCGGTCACATTCCGCACCACATCGCCGCAGGCGCCCTTCGGGCTGAGCCCGATTGCCGTCAGCTTGTCCACCACCACCGGCAGATCCTGAATGGTAAGCCAGTGCAGTTGAATGTTCTGTCGCGTTGTGACATCGCCGACCCCGCGTGCATGCGTCGCCGTCAGATCCGCAATGGCGTGCATCTGGTGGGCGGTCAGCAAACCATTCGGAATGCCGATCCGCATCATGAAATATTCGCTGGCCTTGCCCTCACCCGCCGCTCCGCCGGTCACCCCCAGACCATCGCCCTGGGTGTACACGCCCCACCATTTGAAATAGGTGCCGGCCCACTCCGGTAACACGCTCGCCCGGCCTTCCCGTGCAAACTCGCGCACCTCGTTCCATGCATCCCATGGGTTTTTTTCGAGCTTCAGACGCTCGACTTTTTGCGCCTTCGTTTCTTTGGCTTCCCGGGCTGCAACGGCCGCCTTGGGCGCAGCCACTACCTCGGAAGCGGTCGCTGCCGGACCCGCGGCGAGGGCCGGGGTCTCCGCGGCGGGAAGTTTTTCGGGGGCGGACGTCGTGTTGCTCAATGGGATCTCCAGGGGTAAAGACAAAGCCCACGCCGGATTCGAGGTAGGCGTGGGCAAAGGCTGTGATTCAGGTTTCCTGCGGTCAGAAACCAGCGCCCGCGCATCCGCGGCAGGGACAACATCCAGCGGTCTGGCGGCGACGCCTCGTCATACCGTAAGGTTACCGGGATTGCCGGGCGGAGGCAACCGTCGATCCTGTCCATCTCCTCGGCGTTTCGAGGAGATGGGGGACGATACGCAGCACCCGCAAGCCCGAACGCGGGGCAGGAGCGATGGTCCTGCTCTAAAGCTTCGCCCGCAACGGCAGGCCCGGATCGGCGAACGCCATCTCCGCCGCCGTTGTCTCATTCCGCAGAATTTCATGGTGCAGGCAATACAGCGCCAGCTCCAGACGGTCCGACACACCCAGCTTGTCGTACACCTTGCGCAGGTAGTTCTTGATCACCTGCTCGGTGGTACCGATCTGGTACGCGATCTCCTTGTTGCGCATCCCGCGCGTGATACACCCAATGATCGCCAGTTCTTTTTCCGACAAACGCGGCTGCGTCCGCGGATTGGTCAGCGCCTGCGCCTGCGCGCGGTAGGCCTCGATCACCCAGCTGATCGACTGGTTGTCGATCCAGGTTTCCCCGGCGGCGATCTTGCGCACACACTTCACCAGCAGATCCGGCGAAATCGACCGCGGCACCACGCCGCGCACACCGCGACGGTACAGCTCGACGGTATTGCTTTCGCCCGACTCCGTTACCTGGACGATCAGCTTGCTGTCCGGCGCCCGGCGAACAAACTCCGGGATAGCGTCGATCGTGCCCGCAATCAATTGCCCTTCCAGCAAAACAATATCGGTTGGAAACCGCTGCAGCGCGGCGAACAGGTTGTCCAGGTTCTCCGCCTGCGCCACGACGCGAATGTCGTCTTCGAGCGCAAAAATCTTGCGCATGCCCACCCGGTAAATCGCCTGCGAGTCCGCCAGCAGCACACGAATGTGATTGGTCGAGCCGTCCGCTGTCGCCGGAGATTCCGGCTGTCTGAACTGTGCTTCCATTTTCATGACTGCTTTGCCTTCAACACATACTCATCGATCACCGCCGCCGCAAACCGCTTTCCATCCCCTGCGGCATGTCGAACGATCCGTCCCGTGCAGTGCAGCACAACATCGTCCGCACCGCCCATCACGCGGGCCGGCATGGTCAACTGAAATTCCACCTCCGTATCCAGCGGCGGCAGCTCCTCCGACGTGAACAGCACACCGCTGGCCGAAACATCCTCGGTCACGGCGTGGTACTCACGCTGGTTGGCAAACAGCACAAGCTCCAGATGCAGCGGGAAGCGAACAGCCGCCCGTACCGGTTCACCTTTCACAACTTCTTCGGCGGGCGCATCTTGCATAGTTGAACCGGTTTCAAATGCTCTGCTGTGGAGTCTAGCGGACTCAGGTTACCAAAGGATATGGCGCGAGAGTGTAAGGAACGGCCACAGTCGTCTCACATCGTGACAAGGGGACCAATTTCCCCCATCCACCTACTCACGTCGGAGGCAAGACCGTGCTCAATACTCGGAAACTGTCGCGTTTTCGCCACCGCGCACAGCCTGACCCGCACCTTTCACTCATGGTTCCCCCTTGGTTGTGGCCTTCCGCGGCGGTCGCCCCGACTTTTTTGCCGTCCCTTTCGCGCCGCCGGCAGCCTTTACCTCCCCAGTTGCTCCCGATAAGAAGTGCGACCAATGAAACGGGTCGCTTCGCGAGGCGACCGCCTGGGCCTTTTTCACGGCCAGGTCTGCCACATGCTCCACGACCCATTCAAAATGCTCCGCACCCACCGAGTGAAACTCCGCATCCGGCACCGGATTCATGAAGTCGATCGCATAGGGCACACCCCCTTCCACCGCGAATTCAACTGTGTTGAAGTCGTACCCCAACGCGCGGCAAAGCTTACGCGCATCCGCCTCCACCCGCTCCAGCAGCCCCGGCGCGTAGGCGGGCGGGTCCCGGGTATAGCGTCGCTCGTGCGGCTGGCGCGGATCGTACGGCATCACCCGCACATGCTCGCCCCCAATCACGTAGCAGCGGAAATACTCGCTGAAGTTGACCGCCGCCTGCAGCGTCATCGTCAAATTGTGCGAGCGGTCATAGGCGGCGAAGAACTCTGTCGGGTTGTGCACATGGGACACATCGCGCCAGCCGCCGCCGTCATGCGGCTTCAAAAATGCCGGAAACTTCACGTGATCGAAGATTGCATCCCAATTCAGCGGAAATTGGAGGTTCCGCAGCGACTGCGCGTTGATGTTCGGCGGGTACATCTTGTGCGGCAGAAGCACCGTCCGCGGCACGGCCACACCGATCTTGGTTGCCAGCGCGTAGTTGAAGAACTTGTCGTCGGCCGACCACCAGAACGGATTGTTGATCACCTGCGTCCCCGTCAGAACCGCGTTCTTCAGGTACGACCGGTAAAACGGCACAACGTGTGAAATGCGGTCCACGATGACCGCGTACGGGCAGGGTTCGGCCATGGTCACCCCGCCCACTCCCACGAACTCGGCCCGAATGCCTTCCACCCCGAGCGAATTGATGCGCTCCGCCAGTGCCTCTGGAAAGGCGTTCTCCACACCGAACAACACGCCTATGGTCTTCACGGCACGCTCCCTTCGTTTCGTTTGGTCTTGCGCCAACTCCGCTCCTGCCAAGTCCGGCAAACTTCGTGCCACTGCACAAAAGCCCTGCGTTCCTTCGCTGCCACCGTCAGTCGTGGCATGGCATCGTCCCCCACACCTCCTTCGCCATTGTCGATCCTCGGCGCTCTCTCTGGTACGCTGGAGCCACACGAGCGCCAACTTTTTCATGGCAAACCGGCGGCTCGCCTCCCCCTGTGCCCCCGCTCTCGCCATCCCGTCCTCCTCGCGCTGCCCAACGCGCACCGCCGCTCCCCTTTGAAGGTCCGCAGCCGGTTCCTGGGAATTCCGGCCATTGGGAAGCTCCGGGCACCGACGATCTGGACAACCATCCCAGGCGGCGACGGCTGCGAAACTTCGCTTCGGCCTATCTTCCCAATGAACGCGACGTGAACATCTGGCTGCCTCCCTCCTATGGTGCCGAGCCGGACCGCCGCTTTCCCGTGCTCTACCTCCAGGACGGTCAGAACCTGATGGACCCCCGCACGGCCTACATCACCGGCCGCACCTGGTGTGCGCACCTCACCGCGGACCGCCTCGCGACAGAGCACCGCATCGAACCCGTGATCCTTGTCGGCGTGGACAACACGGGTGTCGACCGCATGGCGGAGTACACCCCCACCCGCGACCAGCGCTTCGGGGGCGGCGAAGGCGCCCTCTACGGCCGTTTGCTGGTCGACGATCTCAAACCCCTGATCGATGCTTCCTTTCGCACCCTTGCCGGCCCCGAAAACACCGGTTTGGCTGGATCATCGCTCGGCGGTCTCATTTCCCTTTCCCTGGGCCTCGATTACCCCCAGGTCTTCGGCAAACTCGGCATTCTTTCGCCCAGCCTCTGGTGGAACGACCGTGACATCCTGAACCGCGTGGCTGCCAAGATCCCGGTTCCCCGTCCCTGCATCTGGTTGGACATGGGTACCGGCGAAGGCCTGAGCCACCTTCGCAATACCGACCTTTTGCACCGCCGGTTGCTGGCTTGCGGCTGGCGCGATGGCGTCGACCTCCGCTATCGCCGGGTCCCTGGCGGCGTTCATGACGAAGACGCCTGGGCGCAGCGCTTCGACCAGGTTCTGGAATGGCTCTTCCCCCCCGCTGAGTGAAGCTTCGGAACGATGCCCTCGATGGGTCGCGACAACACGGCCGCTTACCCCGGGTTGCGCCTTTGCTGGATGCCCGGAACTTTACACGCCCCGCTCTTTCCGCGATACTTAGTTGTTCGGCCCCTTTCCCCCTGTGTCGATTCCGGGTGCGCGGCGGTGGAGCAGCGGCCCGAAAAGTTTTGTCCAAGTGAGGATTTCTCCATGTTGATGATTCGTTTGGCGCGTGTCGGCGCTCGCAAGCAGCCGCAGTACCGCGTCGTTGTGATCGAAAAGGACCGCGCCCGCAACGGCCGTTCCATCGAGGTAGTCGGTACCTACAATCCGCGTACGGAGCCGGCAACGGTCAATTTCAAGCAGGATCGCATCGAGTACTGGCGCTCCAAGGGGGCACAACCCTCGGAGATCGTGGCGCGCCTGCTGAGCAAGCGGGCCGCGGCCCAAACCGCCGAAAGCCAAACGACGCAGGCCCCGGCCATCGAAGCCGTATCTGCCTAAAGTAACCTCCGCTTGCACCAAAGGGAGAATCAGGAGCATGCCTAAAGAGTTTCAGCGGGCGTCGCACTGTACCGTAAACTCGCTGCATGCGAATCGTCCAACGATCCGCATGCAGCTTGTATTTGCGTTGCAACTGGAAAGCTGAGCTGGCCCTCTGGCCATCGATCCAACTCCCACGCGAGATCGGATCCAGGGGTTACCGTCTCTGCAATCCCCCGAGGTAGAGCGAGTGACTGAAACTGCAGAAATCCCTGTCTACGGTAATGGTGCAATCTCTGACATTCGCACCCTTGTTTTGGAAATTGCCAAGGCACTGGTGGATGAACCGGAGGCTGTTCGTCTGGAGGTTCTTTCCGAAAGCGGCACAACCGTTCTTCGGCTCCAGGTTTCGGCAAGGGATCTGGGCAAGGTGATCGGCAAACAGGGCCGCACCGCCCGTTCCCTTCGTACCATTCTCGGCGCCGCCAGCATGAAACTGAAACAACGTTTCTCGCTGGATATCGTCGAGGTTCCCCCTGACGATCCAACCTCCTCGAACCCAATGCCCTCCGAACAGTAGCGGAGCTTAGCCGGAGACCGGGCTACCTCGAAAGAGGAGCCCCTCCCTCTTCGCCTCCAGTTTCACCCATCGGCCCGCCCGCGCATGAGCGATCCCCAAACAACGTCCGACCCGGAGCTCACGCCCGGCCTGCCCCCTGCCGAATGGATGGCAGCTGCACACCTGCTGCGTCCCCAAGGCCGACGTGGCGAACTGCTGGCCGATCCATCCGTTCCTTTTGAATCGTTTGCTCCCGGCAAACGCTTTTCTCTAGGGGGCACATCCGTTGCGCCGTCACATCCCCTGGCCACCGTCGAGGTCGAATCGGCCTGGCAGCCCACCGGCCGAAACGCCGGCCGGCTGGTTTTGAAGCTGAACGGCACCGACAGCATCACGGCAGCTGAGGCCATCGCCGGCCAGCACCTTTTTCTGCGCGTGGGGGATCTGCCCGCACTGGACGAGGGCGTCTACCGCGTCCGCGATCTGGCCGGTTGTGCGCTCCTGGACGGGGACCTCCACGTCGGCACCGTTCTGGATCTGCAATTTCCTGTAGGGCCGGACGGTCGCACTCGCCTGGAAGACGCACCCGACCTGCTTGTGGTACAGCCTTCGGCTGGACCCGCGGCAAGGGACAACCCCGAGCCGGGGACCGCGCCGCAGGTTGTGCCGGGCATCCCACCCGGGGCGCAGATCGAACCCGTCCTCGTCCCCTTCGTGCGCGCCTGGCTGCTTGGGGTCGACATCCCCGGCAAGCGTCTGCGCATGCATCTGCCGCCCGGCCTCTTTGACCCGGCGGAATGAATCACCGCCTACCGGCCTCCCATGCGCTTCGACATCGTCACTCTCTTCCCGGCCTTTTTCCACGGCCCTTTGGACCACGGAATCCTCGGCCGCGCCCTTCGCGACGGCAAGGTGGAAATCCATCTGCACGACCTCCGGGATTTCACCCTTGATCGCCACCGAACCGTCGACGACCGGCCCTTTGGCGGCGGGGAAGGCATGGTTTTAAAGCCGGAGCCGCTGTTTGCCTGCGTGGAATCATTAGGCTTTGCGGCCAAAACGCAACGCGACACCACGCGCGAGAGCGTGGTTCTGCTGGCCGCCAGTGGACTTCCGTTTCAGCAGGCCACCGCCCGCGCGTTGTCGTCGCTGGAGCGCGTTGCCCTGCTCTGCGGCCGCTACGAAGGCGTCGATCAGCGGGTCGCCGACCTGCTTTGTGATCGGGAACTCAGCGTCGGAGATTACGTCCTTTCCGGCGGCGAACTGGGTGCCGCGGTCATCGTAGACGCCGTGACGCGTCTGCTGCCCGGTGTGCTTGGCCATGCCGATTCGTCCCGTTTTGAAAGCTTCGGCGAAGGCGACGACCCCCTCGATACCGCCGCGCCGGATGGTTCCCCACGCAGCACCCATGGCGCCGGCGGCCTGCTTGACTACCCGCAATACACCCGCCCCGCGGAATTCCGTGGCGTCGCCATACCCCCCGTTCTGGGGGGCGGGGACCATGCGGCGATCCGCCGTTGGCGACGCGGCGCTGCACTCGCCCGCACCCTTGCCCACCGTCCCGATCTGCTCGCCGCGGCATCGCTTCCCAAAAGCGATCGCACGCTCCTGGCCGAGGGGACCGCAAGACCTGCCGACGACGCCCAGGAGGGAAACGAGGACATCGTCTCTTAACGGAAACCATGGCTCCCGGCAAACAAAACCGAGCGCTTTTTGTGTACACTTGAGATTCGAGTTTCGTTAAGGATTGCACTCATGTCGATTCACCCCGTAATGCAGAAGCTGGCCGCCAAACTGGAGCGGACCGACCTCCCGGAGTTCGCCGCCGGCGATACCATCCGTGTTCAGGTCAAGATCAAGGAAGGCGACAAAGAGCGTCTTCAGGCGTTTGAGGGCATGGTCATTGCCTGCAAAAAAGGCCCCCAGGGCACCTTCACCGTACGCAAAATGAGCTTCGGCCAGGGTGTCGAGCGGATCTTTCCCTACAATTCCAGGGTTGTCGACAAGATCGAAAAGGTGCGCTCCTACCAGGTGCGCCGCGCCAAGCTCTTCTACCTGCGCGGTCTGCGCGGCAAGGCCGCTCGTCTGCGCGAGGTCGAACGCCCCCGGGTCTGATCGCCCGAAACACGCAGAGTCGCAGAACCCAGACGAGCGGCTTAGGCCGCTCGTCTTGTGCTTGCCGCTCGTCCCCTGCTGCGCCCATGGCCGTTCCCCTTACCCGCTTGCACTACACTGGACCCAGAGATGGCGAAGCTCTTCCCGATCCCTTCCGTTGCCGGTGTAACCAAAGCCACGGCAAAGCAGCAGATGCTGAAGCAGCTTCAATGTACGGATGCCCCCGAGCAGGCGTTGCGCTATCGCGGCCACCGAACCATCGCCGGCGTGGATGAGGTAGGCCGCGGCGCGCTCTTTGGCCCGGTGGTTGCCGCTGCCGTCGTTCTTCCTCCCAGAAATGCCACGCTGCAGCGCCTGGGTCTCAAGGACTCCAAGCAGCTTACCCGCGAGGAACGCGAAATGCTCGACCGCTGCATTCGCAGGTCTGCCCTCGCCATTGGCGTCGCTGAAATCGACGCTGAAACCATAGACCGCATCAACATTTACCACGCCACACGCCTGGCCATGCTGCGCGCTGTGGAGGCCCTCCCTCTCGCGCCCGATCACATCATTCTGGACGCCATGCTGATCGACCATCCCTGCTCGCAGACCAAGCTTTTTTACGGCGACGCGCTTTGTCTTTCGATCGCCGCGGCTTCCGTGATCGCAAAAGTGCATCGTGACGCCCTGATGCGCGATCTGGACCAGCGTCACCCCGAGTATGGGCTCGCGCAGCACAAGGGGTACGCTACGGCCGAGCACCGCAGGGCGCTTCAGAAACACGGTCCCACCCCCCTCCATCGTCGATCGTTCAACGCTGTCGCGCTTTCCGATCCGGAGGGTGTGCTTGAAGAGACGCTCGAGGGCGAAATCGGCGAAGCCATCTACATGGAGCCGCTCGTCTACCGGCCACAGCTCCAAGAGGATCCTGCTTGAGCCTGCGCCTCCTTTGTGTTGTGGCCCACCCGGACGATGAGTGCTTTGCTTTCGGCGGAGCGCTCGCTCTTGCCGCCGACCGGGGCGTCGATGTGTCGATCCTTTGCCTGACCGACGGCCAGGCGGCCACCCACCGCGGCACAGCCCGCTCAGGTGAAGAACTCGGCGCCATGCGACGGCGGGAATTTATCGCCTCCTGCGAGGTTCTCGGCGCGTCCCACCACGAGATTTGGGATTACGGAGACGCCCAGCTCGAGTTCCGCAGCTTGAACGAGCTCGGTGGCCGGCTGGTCGAGCGCATGCGTCAGTTTCGGCCCCACGTCGTACTCACCTTCGGCGGTGAAGGCACACTCAACAGCCACCCGGATCACACGGCGGTTTCCGCCGCCACCACGGCCGCCTTTCACTGGTCTGGCAACCCAAAACGCTTCCCGAACGCGGGCCAACCCTGGCGTCCCGAGCGCCTCTTTTACCTGACGACCGACTTCTTTCTGCCCGATCGCCTCGCCCCGCTCGTTGCCCCCTGGAACTGCGTCCTGGACATCCGTCCCGTGGCCGACCGCAAACGCAAGGCCTTCGAGCAGCACACCTCCCAGGCTCCCTTGATGGACACCGCCCGGCGCGTCTTCGAGGAGCACGGTGCCGAGGAGCGCTACACCCTGGCCTACACCCGGGTTCCGCAACCGGCGGGTTCCCTGCCCGACCTGTTCGCCGGCCTTTCCGAGTGACGCGGCACCGGGAAGCGTTCGGTAATCTGCTCTAGAATGGATCGCATGCGACCATTCGAGCTTTATCTCACCTGGGCGCTCCTCCTGCTGCTCGCCTTCACCACCGTCTCCCTCGCGCAGATCGTTTGGCGGCTCTACGCGGAGGTCCGAAGTCTGCGCCAGCAGATGTACGACGTGAAATCCTGGATCGAATAGACCATCGCAACCCTCCTGTGAATCGCAACATCAACGCTGTCACCCTGCGCGAAATCACTGCGAGTCTGAGCGGTGTGGTCGTCATTCTGAGCGTAGCGAAGGATCTCTGGGTTCTGCTCGCGGCTCCTATCGATCTTCAGGAAATCCGCAGGGAGGGGGTTTGAACAAGCCGACTTGGGAAAACTACGCTCTCGCGCTGGCCACGCCGACTGGGCGACGCAAACGTTTCTTCACAGCAAAGAGCACTCGAAACGCCAACAACAACGAAAGCACGGCCGTGTCCTTCCACGGCGACCGGACACCCGACTTGACCAGCCACCAATAGTGCACAACGGTCGCAATGGCCGCCAGGTAGATGAGCCGGTGCAGTCTCGCCCAATTCTTGCCACCCATCCACCGCAACACCCGTTGCGGACTGCTGCAGGCCAGGGCCAGCAACATCACCCACGCCCCCAGCCCAAATTGGATGAACGGCCGCTTTTTTAAGTCGTCCAGCATTGAGGGCCAGACCGCCTGCAACTGCCGCCAGGGCTCCGCGAGACGTCCGGCCTTCAGTCCTGCCCACGCGGTCGGCACATCGTAGCCGGAAAATAAAAAGACGTACGTCAGCAGGTGCAGCGTCGCATAGAAAAAGGCATACAACCCGACCAGGCGGCGGAAGCGTACAAGAAATCCCAGCGCGGGGGAAATGCGACGAACCGGCGTGATGGCCAGATCGCCCAACAGGATCCAGAGCGCCCAGTTGCCAGTGAAGTGCGTAAGGTAGTTGACCGGATCGCTCTGATTGGCCAGGGCTCCGCTCCTGTACGCCAACGCCAGGGATGCCACCGGTAGCAGCAGAAACACATGAACGACAAGCTTCAGATACGGAATCGCGCGTGGTGGCATCGATGGTTACATGTCCCTGCGCAGATCCATCCCGGCGTAAAGGCTCGCGACCTGGTCCGCGTACCCGTTGAACGGCAACGTGGGTACGTTCTTTGGGAAAATGCTGTTGGAATTCAGCAACCGCTCATGGGCCTGCGACCACCGCGGGTGGTCTACGGCGGGATTTACGTTGGAATAGAACCCATACTCGCTTGGCGCCAAAAGGTTCCATGTGGTCGGCGGCTGCTTGTCCACAAAGCGTACCGTCACAATGGACTTCGCCGACTTGAAGCCGTATTTCCAGGGAACGATGACCCGGATCGGCGCACCCTGCTGATTGGCCAACGTCTCTCCATAGGAGCCGAAGGTCAGCAGTGTTAGCGGGTTCATCGCCTCATCCATCCGCAACCCCTCGGTATAGGGCCACGGGATACCGCGTGGAAGAAGTTCCTGCCTGGGATCGTCCAGCGACAAAAACTGCACGTACTTGGCACTCGGCAGCGGTTCCATCGCACGGATGAAGTCGGCCAGCGGATACCCGTCCCAGGGAATGATCATGGACCAGCCCTCCACGCAACGGAACCGGTACACCCGCTGCTGCATCGGCCGGTACGCCATGATCTTATCGATGTCGAGGGTTTGCGGCTTCTTGCACAGCCCCTCCACCTTCACCGTCCAGGGCCGCGTTTTCAGTGTGTGCGCATTGGCTGCGGGATCGCTCTTGTCTTCACCGAACTCGTAGAAGTTGTTATAGCTCTGCGCTTTGGCTTGCGGCGTGATCGTCTCACCGGGCACCGTGTAGGGCGTGCTCACCGTGTTCAGCTTGGTCATTGCCTCGGCCACGCCTGGAAACGCCGCCCCAACTGCCGCCGCGGCGCCCATGGAGCCGATGCCTTTCAACACGCGCCGTCGTTCTGCCTGAAATCGCTGAAATCGCTGAAACGTTTCTTTGGAGGTGATCTCCGAAGAGGGTATCGGATCACCCGTGCGCAAAATCATGTGGTCGCTCTCCAAAGGCTGCATCCATTGCCCCCTATTGGACGCCGGAAAGCTCTACACGATACAACGATGCACGGACCTTCACGGATGTCCCCTTCCCGAAAAGAACGGCCTGCCCTTTTTGGGGAGACCGTTCCAATTTGGGAAAAGTGTTAGCGACGGCGTGTGGGTGTGCGTGCCGGGGCTTCCTTCCTGGGCTCAACGATGGATCCATCCGACATCACGATCATCAGCGGAGTCTGCGTATAGGACGCGTACGTGCCCTCCACATTGATCTTTGCGCCAACGGCCGGCATTGTCGCCAGGGGCGTCTTCATCGCGAAGGTGAAGTCTGCCTTTCCACTTTGAATGGCATCCGCGGACACCGACATCTGCAGCTGGTCCGCCGTGGCCACCACCACAGTGCCCGGAATCGTGACGGCTTTGCCCTTGATCGTGTCGAACACCTTGTCGGCATCGGCCGGCTGGCCGTATTGCAGCACGAATTCCTTGTCGCTCAAGGCCAGCTTCGCCAGATCCGGTGTCGTCGCGATCAGGTTCTTCACGATGTCCTCCGGCTTGGGAGCCGGTGTGATCGTCGTTGCCAGATTCGCCGGCGGAGTCACGTTGACCTTTGCCAGGGCCTGCAGGGTGGCGTACCCATCCTCACTGCCGTGGTACTTCGCATAACAATACTTGCCTAGCTGGTTGATGTTTTGCAGCTGAGCCGGCGGGGCAAAATCGCTCGTCCTTGCCGCATAGAACGCACAGTTCAGATAGTCCGGCGGGGTCGACTGATAGTAAGCATTCGCCAGGGAAAACTCGTCCTGCAACACCGGTCCCACGGCCTGGGTCTGCGCCGGATCCACGGTGGCCAGCTCCGATTTCAGTACGGTGATCTCAGCCGGAAAATCCTTTTTGGCGAAATCGTCATCCGCGATGGCCGAATCGAATACCTGCGTCGTCCGCGCCTTCAGCTTGCTGAACTCATCGTCGCTCATGCCCTTGGGCGCCGTGGCGCTCAACCCGCGCTGCGCATACCCGGCCACGACGTCCAATGCCGCAACCTTGGCGGCCGGATCGGTCAGCGCATCGGCATCCGCCCGGCGGTAGTACACCTCAAACGTCAGCGCCCGCAGGTTGCTCGGATCCACTTTCAGCAAACGGTCCGCCGCATCCAGCGTCTTGGCTTTGTCGCCGGTCTGGCTGTCGGCAAACAGGATCTGGTTCAGCGCCTCCGTCTTCACGGCCGAATTGGGATATTTCTGCAGGTAAGCTTCAAAGGCCGCGGCTTTGGCGGCCGGGCTGGTGGCCGTCACACCTGCCTGGTAGGCGTTGTATTCATCCTGCGACATCTGCACCTGGCCCTGTGCGGGGGCAGCGCTTGCCGACGCGTCCTGCGCCGTCGCGTTAGGAACAAATGTTGCTGCGCCGGCAGCAGCCAGCAGCAGACCGGAAACAAACATTTTCATACAAACTCCTGGGAAAGCACCCTAAATTGTGTTGAAAAAATGCGACGCCTAGCCTTTGCGTTGACCGCCGCGACTGACCCCTTGAATCGCCGTGGCCTTTGCGTTGACGGGATGGGCTCTTCGGCCAATACTACCGATTATAGAAACCCGTGTTGCTCTCGCGCAACTCGATATCGTCTCGGGGCCGCTTTTTGATTCCCGAATCGGTCCGTCGATCGCCTCCCTTCCCGATTCTGTCCGCTTCCCTTTCCAACCCGTACCGTGGGTCAGAGTTCCGCGGAAAGAGTTCCGCAAATTTCAGAGCTCCGTCCATTCCCGACCTTGGTGAGTTCTCGCCGTTTTATTCACAACCTCCTGCAGAAACGATTTGCGCCGCACGGATCGACTCCCTAGCATGGGGGTGTGCTGCAGCTCAAAAAAATTCAGATTCTCGGCTTTAAATCCTTCTGCGACCGCACAGAGGTGCCGCTCGAAGGCCACGGTATCGCCGCCATCGTCGGTCCCAACGGCTGCGGGAAAAGCAACATCTCCGATGCCATCACCTGGGTGCTGGGCGAGCAGTCCGCCAAGAGCCTCCGCGGCCTGAAAATGGACGACGTCATCTTCGCGGGCACCCGCGAGCGCCGCCCTACCGGCATGGCCGAGGTTTCGCTCACCCTCGTCGATCCTGCCGTCTACGAACCCGAGCCAGCCGACAAGGCGGCCGGCCCCGAACTCGCGGGCGACTGGAATGAAGACAACCTCCGTGCCCAGGGTGCGCAGGAAACCGAGGATGCCACGGCCGAGGCCCAACCCGGCCAGACTTACGAGACCGAAGCCGTTTCATCTGCCCCGAACGAAATCGCCGACGAACTCGCGGGGACCGCAGCCTCCGCCAAAGCCGCTGAATCGGTGCAGCCGGGGGCGCAAAACGCGGCAGCGGAAGACGCCCGGGACGTCGTTCTCAAGGTCCGGCGCCGAAAATTCGGCCGGGCACCCATCCGCGCCGGGGAAATTACCGTCACTCGCCGCCTCTTCCGCTCCGGTGAAAGCGAATATCTGCTCAACGGGAAAATTTGCCGGCTGCGCGACATCCAGGACATCTTTCTGGGCACCGGTCTCGGCGGCGACAGCTATGCCATCATCGGCCAGGAACGCATCGGCCAGTTGCTCAGCGCGCGTCCGCTCGACCGTCGCGCCATCATCGAAGAAGCCGCCGGGATCACTCGTTTCAAGGTCAAAAAGCGGCTGGCCGAGTTGCGCCTCGAAGCCGCTCGCACGAACTTGTCGCGTGTAAACGATATTTTCGAGGAGGTCACCCGCCAGGTCGCCGTTCTCAAACGCCAGGCCGCAAAAGCTGAAAAGTCCAGCGAACTTCGCACCGAATTCCTGGCCAGGTTGCGTGTCGTTCTTGCCAGCCGCCTGGGGCAGATGGACGCCGAAACCGCTGCGCTTGGCTCGGAGATCGAGCGCCTCGGTGCGGCGATTGAAGCGCAATCCGCCGAGTTGGCCAACCTCGATGCCGGGCACTCGGCCGGCACGGCGCGGGGTTACGAGCTGGATCGCGAACTGCGGGAAGCTACCGCCCGCGGAAGCGCCGCGGGTGTCGATCTGGAGCGCGGAAAAGCGCGCATAGCCGCCAACGGCGACCGCCAGGTGGAGCTCACACAGCGCCTGAAAGTCGCGGCGGAAGAGCTCGCCGGGGCCCGCCAAGGGCTCGCCTCGCTGGCCGCGGAGAGGGAACAGCACCGCCGGTTCCTCGAAGCGGCCACCGCCGAAGCGGAGACGCATCGGGCCGAGGCCGCCGCCGGGCAGGCCAGGGCCGCCGAAGCTACCCGCGGCGTGGCTGCCGCCGAGGCCCAGGCCGAGGCCGGTCGGCGCAACGCACTTTCCGCCATGACGCGCGCCAACACGGTCCGGCAGGAGATCGCCCAGGCCGATGCCGGGCTTGCCGGCTTCGATCGTGAAAACGACCGGCTCCGCGCCGAAGCCGACACCGCCCGCACCGAATTGAACGCGCTCGGACGGCAGCGCGAACAGCTGAAGATCGTCTCCGATGCAGTCAACGTCCGCCTGAAGCAACTCGAAGCCGAGATCGCCGAGCTTCGACAATCCATCGAACAACGCCGCTCCGAAGAGGTTCAGTCCCGTCGCGCCGGCGACAACCTCCGTGCCGAACTGGCCACCCAGAACGGTCGCCGGAGCTCGCTCCAGGCCCTCATTCGCGAGCACAGCTATTCCACCGATACGGTTCGCAACATCTTTCGTGCCCACGCGCGCCGAACCGGCAACCAACCCGGAAACAGCCCTCAGGACCTTGCCCCCGTCGGTACCCTTGCCGATTTTCTGGAGGTCGATGGCCGCTACGAAAATGTCGTCGACGAGTTTCTTCGCGAAGAACTGAACTACATCGTCGTCAAAAATTGGGCCGCCGCCGACGAGGGCGTGCGCCTGCTGCATGGCGAAGTCGCCGGCCGCGCCACCTTTCTTGTGCAGCAAGACCGCGTTTCGACCGACAACCAGCCTGTTGACCAGGAGGGTGTAAGCGTCCCCGATCACCCCGGGGTTGTCGCCCTGACCGACTGCGTACGCCTTGGGGGCGACTTCGGCCCCGCCCTGGGTACGCTTCTGCCCCGTTTGCAGAACGGTTATGTGGCGCCCGATTCCGAGACCGCACGCACCCTCGCGCAGGCGCACCCGCGTGCCTATTTTCTTTCTCCAAGCGGTGAAACCTTCCACAATTTAACGGTTTCGGGCGGCAAGCCCAGCACCCAGGGTCCGCTCGCCCTCAAGCGCGAACTCGCCGCCATCGGAACAAAGATCCAGGCCCTGGAAACTTCGCTGGCCCAGGGCGAACAGGCCACGGCGGCGCTGGGTCGCGAGGTCGGCGAGACCACCGCCGCGCTCGACAAACGCAACGGCGAGCGCCGTGA
>CAXTBI010000040.1:19359-29490 GCA_964242195.1 uncultured Acidobacteriaceae bacterium | reverse complement strand
TCCTGCGAACTAGCCATAATGTTCTCCTGTAAACGTCTTGCCTGGTGTGTCGTTGTGTGCCGCTGCATCGGTGGGAAGCGGTGGAGCTCGAGAGCCATCCTCCCCTCAGGTCTTCGGCCTTCAAGTCATCGGTCGTAGACCTCGGCGATTGAATGGGATGGCCGGTGGCTCCGCACTGGATAGTCGTTCCGATTGCGACACCTGGTCCAAATCTCCCACATGTCGTTTCGGGGGAAGACGTGGGGGCAACCATGACGGCGGAAACGTACATTCACTGAGCACGTGAACTTGCGTCGTAGGTTGGATCGGGTCTCGCATAGGGCAACCAGGTATTCGGATCGGTACCGTCAACCCCACAATGTGCGGAACATGACTATTGAGAGAGTTTCCGGGGTGGAATGGTTATCCGATAAAACAAATTCTGAAAAATTGGTGTCGCCGTGCTCTGAACGGGGAATTGGGTGCATCCGCCGCCGAGGCTTAGTCACGATGTTTCCCGGCAGCCAGTTTAGCCGACGTTCCTCCGTTCTCCTGCTTTGAAAGGGAATGGACGTGGGTGAACTCTGCGCCGAAAAAGAAGATTTGTGCGGAGTAGTACACCCAAACGACGCCAACGACGAGTGAGCCGGCCGCGCCATACGCCGACCCGGGGCTTGCCTTGCCGAAATACAAACCCAGAAGCGTTTTTCCGATGGTGAAAAACAGAGCCGTCACCAGCGCCCCGACTCTCACATCTTTCCACTCGACGTCGGTCTCGGGGACGTACTTGAAGATCAGTGCGAAAAGCACAGCGATGCCCAGGAAAGACACGACAAAATTCAATCCACCGAGCACAAAGCCAGGTACGGGCAGGAGGCCCCCGAAGAACTTGCCGGCCGCGGCAAGGAAGGCACTCGCCAGCAGCGAAACCAGCAGCACAAAACCGACGCTGAAGACCATGCCGATCGAGAAGAGGCGTTCGCGCAACATGCCCCACACACCGCTGGACTGCTTGGGTTGCGCGTCCCAGATCAGGTTCAGGGCCGATCGAAGCTCATTGAAAACGCCGGATGCGCCCAGCAGCAACGTCGCGAGCCCGATCACCGTAGCGACGATGCCCGATCCGGTTTTTCGACCGCTGGCCAACATTGCCTGAACGGCATCCCTTCCGTCCTTGCCGGCAAGGGATTGGACCTGGGCCAACAGATGTTGTTGTGCGCTGGCCCGATCGAAAACCACGGACACGATGGTGATCGCAAAGATCACGAGAGGAGAGATGGAAAGGATGGTGTAGAAGGCGAGAGCCGCCCCCAGCCGGGTGGCGTTGTCTTCATCCCAATCGTTGTAGCTCTGTTTGAGCAGAGCGATTGCATCTTTACTGCTCAATGCTTGCCCCTCCTCGGGACGCCTCGCTGGATGTTGTTATGGCTCAACTGCAACGGGCGTGCGCATGCAGCCTCTTCTTTTGCCGGCCACCGTACGCCGGCAATACACTTCCATGTGGGACTCCTTATAGAAACACGGAAGTCGCCAAAAGTCGTGATTATTTGAAAAACGAAAGGGTGTTACCGACCGACGCGCGGACGCGGAAGGTGCGCACAGAGGACGGACCATCGATGGTGCCCGGAGGGGGACTTGAACCCCCACGACCGGTTAGGGTCTGCGGATTTTAAGTCCGCTGTGTCTGCCGATTTCACCATCCGGGCTTGGGTGGCGGAGAACCTTCCTGAGTTTACCAAGCCGTCCGGCTTCCAGTTTGGCAGGGGCTGTGGTTGAGGTTGGCGTGTGCAGCGGCAAGCGAACCACGGGTCTCTCCACTTCGCTGCGCTTCGGTCGAGATGACACTTCATGGAACGGAGGCCTGGTCGAGGTGACACTTCATGGAGAAGGCTTGGTCGAGGTGATAGTTCATGGAACGGAGGTGGGCCGGGGGGGGGTTAGTCCCAGGCGAGTGAACCGCCGTTCTGGTACTCGATCACGCGTGTTTCGAAGAAGTTCTTTTCTTTTTTCAGGTCCATGGCTTCGCTCATCCAGGGGAAGGGATTTTCGGTTTCGGCGAAGACGGGCTCCAGGCCCAGCTGCGCGCAGCGACGATTCGCGATGAAGTGCATGTACTGCTCGCAGGTCCCGGCGGAAAGGCCGAGGAAGCCTTTGGGCATGGTGTCGCGGCTGTAGGCGGCCTCGAGTTCGGCGGCGGAGCTCAGCATGCCGCGGACTTCGTCCTGGAAGGCGGGGGTCCAGATGTGGGGGTTTTCGGCCTTGATCTGGTTGACGACGTCGATGCCGAAGTTCAGGTGGATCGACTCATCGCGGAGGATGTACTGGTACTGCTCGGCGATGCCGACCATCTTGTTGCGGCGGCCGAGGGAGAGGATCTGCGCGAAGCCGGTGTAGAACCACATGCCTTCGAAGACGACGTAGAAGGCGATGAGGTCGCGCACGAGCGCGCGGTCGTTCTCGGGGGTGCCGGTGGCGAAGTTCGGGTCGGAGAGGTGCTGGGTGTACTTGATGGCCCAGGCGGCCTTTTCGGTGATGGAGGGGACCTCGCGGTACATGTTGAAGAGTTCGCCCTCATCCAGGCCGAGCGACTCGACGATGTACTGGAAGGTGTGCGTGTGGACGGCCTCTTCGAAGGCCTGGCGGAGCAGGTATTGGCGGCACTCGGGGTTGGTGAGGTGGCGGTAGGTGGCGAGCACGATGTTGTTGGCGACCAGGGACTCGGAGGCGGCGAAGAAGCCGAGATTGCGCTTGATGGCGCGGCGTTCGTCTTCGGAGAGGCCGTTGGGACTTTTCCAAAGCGCGATGTCGGCCTGCATGGAGATTTCAGTCGGCATCCAGTGGTTGTTGCAGCCGGCGAGGTACTTTTCCCAGGCCCATTTGTACTTGAGCGGGAGGAGCTGGTTGACGTCGGCGCGGCAGTTGATCATGGCCTTGTCGTCCACGCGGACGCGGGCGCCATTGCGCTCGATGACGTCGGTAACGGTGTTGGCGGAGGCGACGGCGGGGTCGGGCGAGACGGAGGGCTGGGCGGAGACGGGAACGACGGACGGTTCGGTCGATTCCACACGGACGGAGGTGACGACCGGGACCCTGGCGGCAACGGCGGACGGGGTGGGGGTGACGGTTTCAGTGGTGTTCCAGTCGTCAAAGAGGCTCATGTGTGGGCTCCGTCATGGGGTGTGGCTGCACCGCTATTGTAGCAACGATGCCCTAGATGTTGTGGTTAGAATCTGGGGTCCCCGATATTTTGTGGTGAGGTCGTAAGGATCGGGTTTGATTGTTGCGTTTGGCTTGGGGCGCGTCGCTGCTGCAAGCGAAACGCAGATTCCCTTCGGGAATGACAACAAGAAAGGCGAGAGCGTTACTGGCAGGCTTCACAGGTCGGGTCGTCGATGGCGCACTGCTTGCCGACCGTGTCCGGGGCGGCCGTAGCGGCGAGCGAGACGGCGTTGAGCTTGCCGTCGGTGCGTTTCATCGTCGATTTTTCGACGTGGGTGGCGGAGCGCGAACGGAGATAGTAGGTCGTTTTGAGGCCGGCGTGCCAGGCTTCGCGGTAGAGCGCGTCGAGCTTTTTGCCGCTGGGCTGGGCGATGTAGAGGTTGAGCGATTGGGCCTGGTCGATCCATTTCTGGCGGCAGGCGGCGGCCTGGATCAGCCATGTGGGTTCGACCTCGAAGGAGGTGGCGTAGAGGGATTTCAGGTCGGCGGGGACGCGGTCGATGGAGCCTAGCGAACCGTCGAAGTATTTGAGGTCGGAGATCATGACCTCATCCCAAAGGCCGCGAGCTTTGAGGTCGTGGACGAGCGAGGCGTTGGCGACGGTGAAGTCGCCGCTCATGTTGGATTTTACGAACAGATTCTGGTAGGTGGGCTCGATGGATTGGGTGACGCCGCAGATGTTGGAGATGGTGGCCGTGGGAGCGATGGCCATGGTGTTGGAATGACGCATGCCGACGGTTTTGACGCGCTCGCGCAGGTCGGTCCAGTCGAGCGCCGAGCTGCGATCCATTTGCAGGGTGTGGGTGCGGTTTTGCTGCAGCAGATCGACGGAGTCGGCGGGAAGAATGCCTTTGCTCCAGAGCGAACCGTCGAAACTGGCGTAGCGGCCGCGCTCGGCGGCAAGGTCCACGGAGGCCTCAATGGCGAAGTAGCTCAGCTGCTCCATGCTGGTGTCGGCGAAATGGACGGCTTCGGGCGAGCTGAAGGGAATGCGCAGGGCATAGAGCGCGTCCTGGTAGCCCATGATGCCGAGTCCCACGGGACGATGCTTGAGGTTGGAGGCCCGGGCTTCGGGGACGGTGTAGAAGTTGATGTCGATGACGTTGTCGAGCATGCGCATGGCGGTGGTCACGGTCTTTTTCAGGCGCGCGACGTCGAGACCGGCTTCGCGGCCGTTGCCTCCCGGGGACACATGGTTGGCGAGGTTGACCGAACCGAGATTGCAAACCGCGATCTCGCGAACGGAGGTGTTGAGCGTGATTTCGGTGCAGAGATTGGAGCTGTGCACCACGCCCGTGTGCTGTTGCGGGGAGCGCAGGTTGCAAGGATCCTTGAACGTGATCCAGGGATGGCCGGTTTCGAAGACCATGGTGAGCATGCGGCGCCACAGTTCCAGGGCTTTCAGGGTGCGGAACACCTTGATCTCACCGCGCGCGGCTTTGGCCTCGTACGTCTCATATTTTTGCCCAAAGGCGCGGCCGTAGAGGTCATGGAGATCGGGGACTTCGTCGGGAGAAAACAGGGTCCAGGGGCCATCGGCCTCGACGCGCTCCATGAAGAGGTCGGGGATCCAGTTGGCGGTGTTCATGTCGTGGGTGCGGCGGCGGTCGTCGCCGGTGTTTTTGCGCAGGTCGAGGAACTCTTCCACGTCGATGTGCCAGGTCTCGAGATAGCCGCAGACCGCGCCTTTGCGCTTGCCACCCTGGTTGACGGCGATGGCCGTATCGTTGGCGACCTTGAGGAAGGGAACCACGCCCTGGCTTTCGCCATTCGTCCCGCGGATGTGCGAGCCCAGCCCGCGGACGCCGCTCCAGTCGTTGCCGAGACCGCCGGCGTACTTCGAAAGCAGGGCATTGTCCTTGATGGCTTTGAAGATGCCGTCGAGGTCGTCGGCGATGGTGGTGAGGAAGCAGGAGCTGAGCTGGGGGCGCAGGGTTCCGGCGTTGAACAGCGTCGGTGTGGAGCACATGAAGTCGAAGGAGGAGAGCAGTTCGTAGAACTCAATGGCGCGGTTGTCGCGGTCGACTTCGCGCACGGCCAGGCCCATGGCGACGCGCATGAAGAAGGCCTGGGGGAGCTCGAAGCGGACGCCGCCGCGGTGCAGAAAATAGCGATCGTAAAGGGTTTGCAGGCCGAGAAACTGGAAGTTACGATCGCGCTCGGGCTTAAGCGCGGCGGCCAGGCGGGGCAGGTCGAAAGCGCCGAGTTCCCGGTCGAGGATTTCAAGCTTGACGGCCTGTTTTACGAATTCGGGGAAGTACTCGGCGTATTCGATGTCGCGGCTGCGCTGCTGTGAGACGGTAACGATGCCAGGCAGGATGAAGCCGAGCGCTTCATCGCGCAGGTTGTTCAGCAGGAGGCGGGCGCTGACGAAGGCGTAGTTCGGCTCCTGTTCGACAAGCGAACGAGCGGCCATGGTTTGCGCCAGGCCGAGTTCGTGAAGATGGATGCCGTCGTACAGATTGCGGCGGACTTCGGCCATGATGGCGTCGGTGGAAACGTCGTCCAGGCCTTCGCAGGCGACTGCCAGGGTGCGCCGCAAGCTGGGCTCATCCAGGGGCTCGAACTGTCCGCTTTTGAGTTGTACCTGGAGGCTGGGTTTGGTTTCGGCGGGCTCGGTTTCTTCGCGGCGGCGACGCTGCTGCGAGCGCTCTTCGCGATACAGAACGTAGGCACGTGCGATTTTGTGCTCGCCGGCGCGCATCAGGGCGAGCTCCACCTGATCCTGCACATCTTCAATGTGCAAGGCGCGGGTGCCGTCGGCGGCGCGGCGGCGCAGGGCTTCCACGATGTGGTCGGTCAGCGACTCAACCGATTCATGGATGCGGCGGGAGGCGGCGGCGCCGGCACCTTCCACCGCGACGAAAGCCTTGGTGAGCGCGGTCGAAATTTTGGCCGGGTCGAACGGCGAAAACTGGCCGTTGCGACGGATGACCTGGAGGCCGGTGCCGCGGGCGGCGATGCCGTTGCCCGGCGTCTGGCTGGCCCTGGCCTGTTCAGTCCTGGTCGGTTCGATGCTGGCCTGTTCAGTCTCGTAGGGATGCGCGGTGGTGGCGGCCATGGGGTGTGTCCTTTGTTTGTGAGCTCGTGAGCTTGTGAGCCTGTGCGGCCCCCGCGGGAGCCTCAGTGAGTATCACTATAGCTTGTGCCGACGTGTTGCAGCGGCCCCAGTTGTTGTGGATTTACATGTGCGGATCTGGCTTCGGATTATGTTCCGTGATATCCACAGCGCCGCTTCAATCCATGGAATGCGGTATTCCCTAAAGGTTGTAGACGAGGGAAGGGCCTAAGTTCTGCCCGGTGCGGAATTTACGGCGAAGTGCCCAGGTTTCCGACGGCGGCCACGGAGCGAGCTACGGCGGCAATCACGGTTTCGACCTGCTCGGCCGTCATGGTTGGGATCAGGGTGAAGCGAACGGCCGTTTGGGCCACCTCGCGGCCGAAACCGAGTGCGGTGAGCACATGCGAAGGTTCGTCGCTGCCGGCTGCGCAGGCCGATCCGCTGGAGCAAAGCACGCCGCGCTCCTCGAGTTGTAGAAGTATGGCTTCGCCGCTCGTGCCCGGGAAGCAGAAGGAGGCATTGTTGGGCAGCCGTTGGGTGGGATGGCCGGTCAGCATCGCCGTCGGAACCGAGGCCAGAATGCCGGCGATGAGGCGATCGCGCAGGGCCGTGAGCCGGGCCGCCGTCACCTCCAACTCGCCCTGCGCCAGATCGAGAGCGGTTGCGAGGGCCACGGCCCCGGCAACGTTCTCCGTGCCCGATCGCCGGCCGCGTTCCTGGCCGCCCCCATGCAGAACCGGCTCCAGGTTGAGGCGTCCACGAGCAAAAAGCGCGCCCACGCCTTTGGGTGCTCCCAATTTGTGGCCGGAAAGGCTCATGGCATCGACCCCGAGCGATTGGGGGTGAAGCGGAACAGCGCCACAGGCCTGCACCGCATCGGTATGGAAGGGAACGCCGTGCTTTCGAGCCAGGGCCGCCAACTCGGCGATCGGCTGAAGGGTGCCGACCTCGTTGTTGGCCAGCATGACCGTACAAAGCGTCGTGTCGGGCCGGAGGGCCGCGGCGAACTGCGCAGGTTCGACCTGTCCGTAGACGTCCACGGGCAGGTAGGTGATCCCGAAGCCGTGGTGCCGGGCGAGGTAGTCGCAGGAGGCGAGCACCGCTTCGTGCTCGATGGCGGAGGTGAGGATGTGGCGACCGCGCGGCAGGCCGAGGGCGATCCCCTTGATTGCGAGGTTGTCGGCTTCGGTTCCGCCGGAGGTGAAGACGATTTCCCCGGCTCGACAACCGAGTTGGGCGGCGACACGTTCGCGGGCCGAAGCCAGCACACGGGCGGCCGCCGAGCCCAACTCGTGGTGGCTGGACGGGTTGCCGTACACGCCCGCAAGGTACGGCCACATGGCTTCCAGCACCTCGCGGCGGACGGGTGTGGTGGCAGCTGCGTCGAGGTAGATCAACCGATCTCTTTCAAGCTGCCACGCGACCGGAATGGGGCGCGTTCAGGATGTCCAGGCCGAGATCGAGCGAGCGAACACTGTGGGTCAGGGCGCCGACGGAGATGAGGTTGACGCCGGTACGTGCGATTTCGGCGACGGTTTCGAGCTGCACGGAGCCGCTGGCCTCGGTGAGGGCTCGATCGCCGATCAGGGCAACGGCTGCCCGCAGGTCGGCCAGGGAGAAGTTATCGAGCAGAATCGTGTCGACCCCGGCGGCCAGAACGGGTTCGATCTGGTCGAGGCGGTCGACTTCGACCTCGAAATGGACGGTGTGTGAAAGGCGCGCACGGGCCTCTCGCAGGGCGGTGGTGAGGTCGGGGGTGGATGCCCGCGGAATGGAAAGGGCGGCGAGGTGATTGTCCTTGGCCATGACGGCATCGGAGAGGGAAAAACGGTGGTTGAAACCACCGCCGCAGCGCACGGCGTAGCGCTCAAAGTAGCGTAAGCCGGGGGTGGTCTTGCGGGTGTCGACGATGCGGGCCCCGGTGCCGGCGACAGCGGCGACAAAAGCGGCGGTACGGGTGGCAATGCCGGAGAGGCGCTGCCCCATGTTCAGTGCGACGCGTTCGGCCTGCAGAATGGAGCGAGCGAGGCCTTCGGCCCGCGCCAAAACGGCGCCTGTCGGAAAGGACTCCCCGTCCTCGCACGCAAAGGTGACGGCGGTGTTGGGGTCCGTGACCTGCATGGCGGCGGTGAACAGCGCCGCGCCGCACAGTATACCCGGCTCCCGCGCGACCAGGCTGGCGGTGAAACGCGTTCCGGGCGGGACCAGGGTTGCGGACGTGAGGTCGCCCCAGGGTGCATCCTCCTCCAGCGCCAGGCGGACGAGGCGGTCGACGGCCGAGGCACTGAGGGGCATCAGCATAGGCTTTCCACGGGTTCGGCTATGGATTCGTCGTGGCGATGCATGTCGGCAGGGCTACCCGATGCATATACCCGCAGATGCAGTCGCTGCGTTTCGAGGGAATCGGGGAAGTCGGTACGGAAGTGCGCTCCACGTGACTCTTCGCGTGCAAGCGCGGCCGTGACGATGGCCTCGGCGAGCAGGAGCAGGTTGGCGTTCTCGAGCGCGGGGATCGTTTCACCGGTGGCTTTCCAGCTTCTCAAGGTCCCGAGCGCCTGCCCCAGGGTGGAGGCGTTGCGGCAGATGCCCGCACTTTGCCACAGGACGGCCTGGAGGGCGTCACGCGAGGGCAGCGGTTCACGCGCACAGGTGCCCGGCGGCGGCAAGAACAGGTCCTTTCCGCCGGCCCGCTCTGGAAGCGGCCAAGACTGAAGCGCAGCCGGACCTTGGGCGAGGAGCAGGGCGGCGGTGCGCCGGGCGAACACGAGGCTTTCCAGAAGGGAGTTCGAGGCCAGACGGTTGGCACCGTGAACACCGGTGCAGGCCACCTCGCCGACCGCAAACAGCCCCGGAAGCGAGGTGCGCCCCGCGGTATCGGTGCGAATGCCGCCCATCCAGTAATGAGCGGCGGGTGCGACGGGGATGGGCTGACGTGTCCAGTCGAAACCGGCCTGGGAGCAAGCGGTGTGGATGGTGGGGAAGCGGCGGGCGAGGAACTCGGCCCCCAGGGCGGAAGCATCCAGAAGCACCGGCTCCCCACCCTGGCGAGCCATCTGGGCCGCGATTTCACGCGCGACAACGTCGCGAGGGGCAAGTTCTGCATCCGGGTGGACGGCCTGCATGAAGCGCACGCCGTTTTTCCCGCGCAGGACCGCACCGTCGCCGCGAACGGCTTCCGAGATGAGGAAACCGCCCGGCGCCGAAAGCGCTGTGGGGTGGAATTGATAGAACTCGAGGTCGGCGGTCTGGGCCCCGGCGCGCAGGGCGAGCGCCACACCGTCTCCGGTGGCGACGCCCGGATTGGTGGTGTACGGGTAGAGATGCCCTGCTCCTCCACTGGCCAGGATGACGGCGTCGGCCGCCAGCTGCGTTCGCCGCCCGTCGAGCCCGACGATGTGCAGGCCGCACACCCGACCCCGGTCCAGCTGCAGATCGGCCGCGAAGGTATGCTCCAGGACCTCGATCGGTGCACCGCGTACGGCCTCCACGAGGGCGGTTTCAATGGCCAGACCGGTCGCATCGCCACCGGCGTGCAGAACACGGGGATGGGAATGCGCGGCTTCAAGCCCACGCGCCAATGCGCCCCCCTTGCGGTCGAACGCTACGCCCAGCTCGATCAGGTCGCGGATGCACTCTGGACCCTCGGTGCAGAGAATTTCGACGGCGTGTCGATGGCAAAGCCCGGCGCCCGCGCGCAGGGTGTCTTCCGCATGCTCGGCGATGCTGTCGTCGGTGGTCATCACCGCGGCAATCCCGCCCTGGGCATAGCGCGTGTTGCTTTCGGCCAGGCGAGATTTGGTGATCAGCGTGACGGGGTGGACGCGTGACAACTCCAGAGCCGCGACCAGGCCGGCAATGCCGCTGCCCACAAC
>CAXTBI010000040.1:0-19259 GCA_964242195.1 uncultured Acidobacteriaceae bacterium | reverse complement strand
CCCGAGGCGACCGGACCCGAGGCGGCAGGACCCGAGGCGGCAGGGCCCGAGACAATCGGCAAGACCGGCGCGGGTTTGATTGCGAGCATGCGCTCCAGGGCCAGGCGCGCGGGCACGGCGACGGTTTCGGGAACGCGGATGCGGTTGGGCTGCTCGCCGCGCTCCAGCGATTCAAGTACCCAGGCCAGGTACCCGGGATGAATGCGGTACATCGTCGAGCAGGGGCAGACTACGGGATCGAGGCAGAAGATGGTCTTGTCCGGATGGTCCGCGGCCAGACGTTGCACAAGATTGATCTCCGTACCGATGGCGATCGCGGTGCCCGGGGCGGCGGCCTCGACCGCCTTGCGGATGTAGTCGGTTGAGCCGGCCTCGTCGGCGGCATCGACGACCTCCATCGGGCATTCCGGATGAACGATGACCCGGAGGCCCGGGTGGGCAGACCGCGCCGCGGCGATCTGCGCCACCGTAAAGCGCTTATGCACGGAGCAGAAGCCGTGCCAAAGAATGATTTCGGAATTTTCCAACGTCTCGGCGGAGTTTCCACCGAGCGGCTTTCGCGGGTTCCATAAAGGCATGTTTGCCGGGTCAAGACCCATGGCTTTGCCGGTATTGCGGCCGAGGTGTTGATCGGGGAAGAACAGGACGCGCTGCGCCCGCTCAAAGGCCCATTGCAGCACGGCGCCCGCGTTGGACGAGGTGCAAACGATCCCGCCGTGTTCGCCGCAAAAGGCCTTGAGCGCGGCGGAGGAATTCATGTAGGTAACCGGCATGACCGGCATGCGGCCCCGGTGGTCGAGCTCATTGCCAAGCACCTCGTGCAGCTGTTCCCAGCAAGCCCCCACTGAATCGAGGTCGGCCATGTCGGCCATGGAGCAGCCGGCTGCCAGATTGGGCAGCAATACGGCCTGGTTCGGACCGGACAGCATATCGGCCGTTTCGGCCATGAAGTGAACACCGCAGAACACGATGGCTTCGGCGCTGCCGCGCGTTTTTGTAGCCTGCGCGAGCTGAAACGAATCACCGACAAAGTCGGCGTAGCGCACCACTTCGTCGCGCTGGTAGAAGTGGCCGAGAATGACGACGCGCTCCCCCAACGCATGTTTCGCGGCACGGATACGCAGATCGAGCTCCCCGGGTGTGGCTTCGCGATATTCGCGTGGCAACTCACCTTGACGCGGTGCATTGGAAGCGATGGTGTCCCCCGCGGATGCACCCGGGCCATAGCTGGGCGGAAGATTGTCATACAGCCATGGATCATGGGACAGCGCTGGATCACAGGTGCTGGGGGAGGATGTGCCCGCAGTCGGCTGCCCGCCAATGCGTACAAGCGTTTCCGAAGGTGTGAACAGGGTCTCCAAGTTTCTTGTCCTCGATGCCGGGGTCCGCGACTGCTCATTCGGAGGCACTGACCGATGGTTAGAATACGCCGTCCCGACGGGGGTGATGTGCGCACCCGCCGCCCTTTCCATCACACATTCGATGCACGCTTCCCGTGGCTCGGCTCAATGCGGGACAGTGTCTGTAGACGGGGTGCAACGTATGGGTGAAGGGGGCTGGATCTTTGCAGGGCTGCCCTGAGTGCGACCCGTTTCGTAAACCGGTGACAAAACGGAAACGGGGGAGACTTGTGCTCCCCCGTTCGGTTCTGTCCGGGAATTGTGTTTCGGGATTTGGGCTAGAACGTTGTCGCTACTGTGAAGCGGAACGTCTTGCGTGGCTCGCGCAGCAGGTAATCGGCGCCGTATAGCTGCAGGGCCTGCGCTTTGGTGAAGGCACCCGCGCCGGTGAGGGTACAGGTGACAGCGCCGCCGTTGGCCGTGGCGGCATGCGAGTTGCAGCTCGGGTCCACCTTGGGAAACAGGTCGTTGAACGTGTACGGGTCCGTGGTGAGCTGCTGCGGCAGGCTGTTGTACAGCCGAAGCGGGTTATACGCGTAGAAGATGCGGAACGGCGCGTTGACGATGGGGAGAATGACCTGGATTTCGGCACCGTTCGACATGCGCGGCACGTAATTGGTATGGGCCAACGTTTGCAGGTAGATGGGAAAGCTGAGTTGTTTGCCACCGAGACAGGAGCCGTTCACCACCTGCGGACAACCGTACAAGGGGGCATTGACCTGGGACTGCCCTTCCACACTTTGGCGCAGCTGCGCCGGCTGCAGATCGAAGTTCATGCCGAAATCGGTGAACAGGGCAAAGGTGACCTGGTTTGCGATCGGGATCCGGTATTCAATGTTGGACACAAAGCCTGTGTCGCTGCCGACGGAGGCGAGCCGATAAATCGGCAGCGGAATCTGCACGTTGCCCAGGTTTGGATTGGACGGATCGCGCGGCACCCCGGAGCCGTCCGGGTTGGTGAGGTTGAACTGCACCCGCGTCGGGATGAGCGTGTAGGGCGAGGCAGAGCGAATGTCGAAACCGCGGACGTCGTTTTCACCGCCGCCGTAGATGCGCTGGAAGGGCGGTGCGACCTCGCCGCCGAAGCCGCCGACGGTTTGGAACTGCAGGCGGTAGCCGAGAACGTTGTGACCTTCGCGGCTAACGCGCAGACCCTTCATCGGAAAGAACTGCCGATAGGCTACCGTGGGGGCGTAATACTTTGTGTTGCCCCCGATGCCGGCCACCTGGAAGGCGACATTCAGGTCCTTGCCATTGTGCGGGCCAACGCCGCGATCCAGGGTCGAGAACGAGAACGTGGGCGTTACCACCGAGGTGATGATGCCGCTGAGGGCGCTTTGGCCGGCGATGCCGGAGCGGTAGGCCAAGGTCTGAAACACGTTCAAGGTGTTCTGATTGAAGGTCGTGATCCCGGAACGCGAAATGCCGTAGGAAATACCCACGCGAGCCACACCGGAACGGCGGAAGAGCTTGCGCAGCGCCGTTGCGCTTGAGATCGTGAGGCCGGTGGTGGATTGGTTGTAGTTGGTTAGCAGCGAATTCTGTGCGTTGGTCAGGTTTGCGCTCTGGCCATTGGCAAGGGAATAGCTTTTGGCGGGGTTGTAATCGAATTTGCTGTCGGAGATCTGGATCCCGAGGGAAACGGGCTTGTTGCGCAGGTAGGGCTCCGTGAAGCCGAGGCTCAGATTGCGGGAAAGATCGCCGACATTGGCGACAACGGACAGGGTTTCCCCCAGGCCGAGAAAGTTGTTCGTCTCGTAGTTGAGACCGATAAAGGAGCCGGAAAGGCCGCTGATACCGCCATTCAGTCCGATCGAGTTTTTGCCTTTTTCTTTGAGCTTGATCAGCAGATCGACGGTGCCGGCATCGGCGTTCTGGCGAGTTTCCACGTCCTGATCGGCCTTCAGGGTGTCGAAGTAGTTGAGTTGGTTGAGGCGCAACAGGGAGAGGTCGACCAGTTGGCTGTTGTAGGGCTGGCCTTCTTCAACGAGAAGTTCGCGGCGGATCACCTTGTCGCGGGTGATGGTGTTGCCGGTGAATTCGATGCGGGAGATCGAGAACTTTTTGCCCTCTTCGCACTGGATATCGAAGGAGACGATGTGCTTGGCTTCATCGAAGTGCGGGATGGGATTGGGTACGAAGTTGATGTAGCCATATTGACCGTAGGCCTTGCGCACCGCATCCAGGCCCTTGCCGAAAGCGGTGTAATTGAACCAGTCGCCATCTTTCAGGGCAAATTGTGCGCGCAGGGCTTTGGCGTTCGAGAAATTGGTGTTGCCGGTGAAGGTGATGCCGCCGAGCTTGTAGCGCTCCCCTTCTTCAACCGGGATGAGGATGTCGACGCGCTTGCCGGTGTTGGGGTGCAACGTGAACGGGTTGATGCCGCCCTCGTTGCGCACGTTGGTCTGCGGCTCGAGCGTGGTGGCCTTGAAGTAGCCCTTGTTGCGGTATTCGATGCGGACGCGGTCGGCGTCTTCATCCAGCTTGCTGGCATCGTAGGTGCGCGGAAAGAGATTTTCGAGGATGAGCGAATGCGGGATGCCGATGGGCCGCAGATTCTTCATCGCCGTACGCAGTTCGCGGGGGTTCAGCGCGGTGTTGCCCTGGAAGGCAATCTTTCCGACCTTGACGGTGGGACCTTCCTTGATGATGAATTTGAGGGCAACGCGGGCCGGGGGCAGCGTTTTCACCTCGGTGCGGATGGTGGCGAACTGGTGACCGTGTTCGCCAAGCATCTCGCGCAGCACCACCTCGGCACGCTTGATGCGGGTGGGATCGTATTGACTTTCAACCGAGATGCCGACTTTTTCCTTCTTGAACCGCTCCAGCGCGTCCGAGGTCGAAAAGGAGCTCAGCCCGGTGTATTCGACGGAGCCGATGGTTGGTTTTTCGCGAACGTAGACCACCAGCTGAATGCATGTGGGCCGATCGACGCGCTCAATGCGTACCTCGTCGAAGTAGCCGGTATTCCAAAGGGAGTTGTAATCGTGCTCGATGATAGCCGGATCGTACTGGTCGCCGGGCCTGGAAAAGAGCCGTGCCAGCACGGAATCTTTGGGGATGCGTCGATTCCCGACAACCTCGACAGGGCAAAGCACCTGCGGGGTTGCCGCCGCCTGACTGCCGAAGGGTAACCTGGCCTGAACCTGAGAAACAGCCGCCTCGGGCAGAGACAGGGCACCGAGTGAAAGCAGGAGGGTAGTGGCGGCCGTCGGAAGTGCAAGGGAGCTCCTGTGTGGGCGCGCGCACAGGGAGTTGCGGGGACTTCTGGGAGCAATTTCGCTCACTCGCATTCCGGAAAATATGACCACAACCTCACAGCGTGTTCTACGTCGACCCCGTGCTACCGGAGGGATACCCGATTATAGGCGACCGGGCAAACCATGAGCGAACCGGCGCGGTTCCGGAGGGCTGGCTGTAAGACGGCGGAGGTGAGCTGCCGTTATCGTTCGAGGCGGAACTGGCTGGCTAACTCGGCCAAATTCACGTTGGCAAGGAACGATTTCAGCTGCGCCGTCATCTCCGGACCGACCACGTCGAGGGGAAGGTAGGCCTGTGCGTGCTCCACCTTGATCAGCACCGGAACCGGGCGCGTGGGTGCCCATTGCATGGGGAGTGTGCGGTGGGGGTGAGCGTACACCAGCGTCGCGGGCCCGGTGGCATGGGTAAATTGACCGCACTGCGCGCCATCGCAGACGGTGGAGGCCTCGAGGCTTTGGGTTGTGCCGTTGTTGTAGGTGGCGCCGACCAGGGCCACATCGCCGCCCACGGTGGAAACGGAGAATCCATTGTGCGAGGTGGGCTCTTCGCCTCGGGCGATGTGGCAGATTTCTGCGTCGTGGATGTCGAGTTCGGGGGCAAACCCCAGGGCAACATGCGCTCCTGGCGTGCCGGGAGCTGGATCCGGAGCGGCGTACTCGCCCCAGGCGTAGACCACGACGCCGTCGAGCAGGGTGTCCTGGTAGGTGCGTACCAGGCGAAAGGCGCCCAGCTGCGCCGGCATGGGCGGCAAGGGGCGTGCGTGCGCCCCCGCGACGCGTTGGGCGTGGAGGGCGTCGACGGAGAAGATGGCGGCCAGGCCGACGAGGGCGAACGCGCGGAGGGGGAAGCTCCGCGAGCCTGAGGGAATGGGATCGAGCCGAAGCGGGGACAAGGGAGGGGCAGGTTGTCGCAGGCGCTCGGCCAGGGCGAAGAACCCGGACAAGGCCAGAACGAACAGGAGGCCGCCCAGGAGGAGATCGGCACCGCGGGCGCGTTCCTGCAGCCAGGGGTACGGCAGCGCGACCCGGTAATAGAGCACAAGCAGGCAAAGCCGCACGAAGTTGAACAGGTACCCAAGCAGAACAGCACCGGCGACCACGGGCGCGACCATGTACCACCGAAACCGGTACACATAGGCAACGACGACGGCAGCCAGACCCAGCGTCACGGCACCCCGGATGCCGTTGCAGCCGGGAGCGATGAACATGCCGAAATCCGGCGTGAACATGAGCCGGAGGTGGTCTGGAGTGAGCTTTTCGCCCAGAAGGCGAGCAAATCCGCGAGCGACCGCGGCGGACACATGCTGCAGCGGAAGATCGACGCGATGGCTAAAGAAGCGGGGGACGGGGATGACCGCCGCCATGAACAACACCGGGAACCACGCCGCGCGCAGCAGGGTACGGCCCCCGATAAGAAGGACAAGCCCGAGCGCGTACAGAATCGCCACCAATGGAAGGGGAGGCAGCTGCATCAGCCAGCCTTTGCCCAGGGTGAGGATGACGAGGGTTTGATCACGCAGGAAAAGGGTGGAGGCCAGGCAAGCAAGCAGGGCAAAACCCCACCATGTGCCTTCGGTGCGCCAACCAGTGGAGCGCCAGGCGCGCAGGATCAGGGCAAAGCTAATGAAAGGAACGAGCAGACCCATCGATTTCAGGTCGTCGGAGCGCCATTGGTCGAGCAGGGCACGGACGGAGTTGGGGAGGGCGAGGGCCGCCGCGACGGCGCACAGGCAGGCAAGGGAGATCGAGCTCCAGGGCAAGGGGGCGGCGAGGGACGCACCCGGCTCCCTCCAGGGACGGGACGTCGGCAGGGAGAAGCTCGATGGAGCGCCCGAGGCGGGGGCCAGCACTACCGACCTTTGCGTGCGCGCAGATACATACGCAGGGAACGTGCGCCATAAACGCCGGCAGCGAGGCCGGCCAGGACAACGGTCGGGTTTTCAGGGGAATCGGCGCAGCCACCCAGCGCAAAGGCGGGTGTAGCGATCAACAAAACAGCGATCGCCAAGGTCGTCAAGGAAATGATCTTCATAGAAACCCTCTTGGCTACTTCAAGCAGCAACCTGCGTGGATGCCGGGGGAGGAGTGGCTGGTTAAAGGTATGCCGGTCACTCTTCCTCTCAGTCAAGGCCAAGCCTATCGAGGGGCTTGGGACGGGTCAACGTTACTTCCGGGCAAAGCGTGCATCTTTCGTGTGATGGAGACTCTGAACGTGTCTCGATTCAAAACACTTCCACCGCAGTATGACCGGTTGGCAGCATTCCGCATCCAGGCATCGTACGACGTATCGCGATAGAATCGGCAGGACAGAAGTACAGGCAACCCAGCGGAAAATCCGCAAAAAAACCCGGAACACAGCAGGGATGCAGCAGCAGAGATGGAGTAAGGAGGGCAGCGGATGGCAACGGCAATGGCGAATATCGAAGGGCTCAAGGGTGTGTACGAAGGCATCAAGGGGCGCATGGACCGGTCTGTGGAGGACTTTCGGGCGCATCTACTCAGCGTGCGCACGGGCCGCGCCTCCGTTCACATGCTGGATGGGATTACGGCCGAGGCCTATGGTGCCGACATGCAGCTTTCGCAGCTGGCGCAGCTCAGCACCCCTGAGGCGCAGCAAATTATTCTGCAGCCCTTCGATGTGAATCTGGTGGGCGCGATCGAAAAGGCGATTCGTACCTGCGGGCAGGGTTTCAACCCGATGCACGACGGCAAGGTGATCCGTGTGCCCATTCCGCCGATGAATGAGGAACGGCGCCGCGATGCGGTGAAGCGCCTGGCCGGGGTGCTTGAAGATCATAAAACGGCGCTGCGAAACATTCGCCGTGACGGCAATGAGCAGGTGAAAAAGGCGATGAAGGACAAGCTGATCTCCGCCGACGACGAAAAACGCGCGAATGAGGAGGTTCAGGCTTTGACGGATGCGCAGATCAAACGCATAGAAGAAATGTTCAAGGTGAAGGAAAAGGAAGTGATGACGGTCTGAGGAGTTTCGCTCTCCTGCCGCCTTTTCGGTGTCAAGCCGAGGCAGGCAAGGGCTACACTCGCTCGCATGGATGCAGAGCGTGCCCGTGCTTTTCTGCTTTCGTTCCCGCATGCCGCCGAGACGCTGCAATGGGGCGAACATTTGCTTTTCTGGATTGCAGATAAGTCCCACGGTGGAAAGATGTTTGCCTCCATCGATCTCGGGCCGCGGGCGGGGACGGTGGGCCCGGTGATCTCGTTTGCTTGCACGCGGGAACATCAAGCGGAGTTGATGGAGCGGGACGGCCTGGTGCCGGCACCGTATTTTGCGCGAGCCGGTTGGATTGCGGCCGAGCGCTGGGATGCGCTTAGGGATCCGGAATGGATCGCGGAACTGCGGTGGGCGAATGAAACAGTATGGGGACGGTTGCCGCCCCGTTTGCGAAGCCGCCTGCTTCCCCCTGAAGGCTAAGTCGGTGGCCTGTTCGGTTTTTGCGGGGTCATTTCGAGTAGCGGAGCGAAGTTTCGGAAGTTGAACGCGATCAGGGCAACTTCAAGAACGAACGCGACGGCTGCCGGTGCTGCACCGTGGGGCCAAAGCAAGGCGTGGTAGAGCAGGATGTTGACGATGATTGGAGCCAGCAGCGTTAGAGCAAGCGGCACAAAGCGGTTTACGAGCAGAAGAAGACCGGCGATCGTCATGATCACCCCGACAAAGGTCATCCAGTGATGGGCGGCCAGGATGCCGATCCAGGTAAGCGCATCGCCTGAAGGCGGGGGCACCGGGATGAAGTGCAACAGGTCGTTTAAACCGAAGATGAAGAACAGGAGGCCCAGCAGGATTCGGCAAATCGGGACAGCGATTTTCATAGATCTCCCAGCGTATACGTTGTTGGAGGGTACGCGCGTTGTTTCCGCCTCGTGCAGCCTTTGTTTGTGAGGGCACCCACGCCGGCCGGACAACGGCGGCTAGGATGGAGGGATGAAGATCTCGCTGGAGGGCAAGGTGGCCCTGGTGACGGGTGGTTCCCGGGGAATCGGCGCAGCCACGGTGCGGTTGCTGCGGGAATGCGGTGCGCGGGTGGCGTTCAGCTACAAGAGCGCGGCGGACCGGGCCGGGGCGCTTGCCGCCGAGTGTGGAGGCGGCGAGTTGTGCAGGGCCTTCGCACAGGAGCTTGGCACGGCTGCGGAGGGGGAAGCCTTGGTAGCCGCGGCGACCGCGGCCTTTGGCCGAATCGACATCCTGGTGGTGAACCATGGGATTTGGCCGCCGGGTGACCAGCCGGTGACGACAATGACGGATGCGCAGTGGAAGGGGACGATGGGCATCAACCTGGACAGTGTCTTTGGGCTGGTACGGGCGGCGGCGCGGGAGATGCTGCGAGCGCAGGCTGGTGCTGCGCAGGCTTCCGCTGCGCAGGCTCCGGCGGAACCGCTCGGCGGGGATGGTTTGCCGGTGATCGATCCGGAGGCCTACGCGGGGGGACGGCAGTACGGCCCCGGCGAGGCGGATGCGGAGACCCGTGCGGAGGCCCGTGCCGAGGCGCGCGAGTTGCTGGAAGAGGCCGTGTACAGCGACCGCGTCGAGTGGCCGACGCCCGTGGCCTCCGTGCCGGGAGGAGCATCGCCGGCGGAGGCGCATGCGCGGTTGGCTGAAAAGAATAGCGGTGTGCGGGGCCACATTGTGCTTGTGGCCTCGACCGCCGCACAGCGCGGGGAAGCCTTTCACGTCGATTACGCGGCCAGCAAGGGTGCACTGCTGAGCTTGACCAAGAGCCTTTCGAGCGAACTTGGGCCGCAGGGGATCCTGTGCAATTGTGTGGCGCCGGGCTGGGTGGTAACGGAGATGTCGGCTGGAACTCTCGGGGACCCGGTTGCGTCCAAGAAAGCGTTGGCGGCAATTCCGCTGGGACGAGCGGGGGAACCGGAAGAGATCGCCGGACCGATCGCGTTTCTTTGCTCGCCGTGGGCGGGGTTTATCTCGGGTGAGATCTGGAATGTGAACGGCGGAGCTGTGCTGGTCGGTTAAGGGCAGGGTACACCGGCGGAGGATAGACGGATTGGAAGCAGGGGTGAGGCGAGTGGTAGCGAGTCGAGCTTCGGTGTTGCTGGGCGCGGTGCTGCTGGGCGCGCTTTGGACAACGGGCGCGGCGGGAGCATGGGGACGTGCGTCGGGGGGGACGTGGGGTCAGGCTTCGGCTATTCCCAGCGCGCAAGCGCCCCCGGTGAAGGATGAGGCCGCGCATGGACGCGAGCTGGTGCAGGCGATGATCGCGGCGCTCGGGGGACAGGCGTGGATGACGCGCGGGACGGAGCGACTGGAGGGTCGTTCCGCCACGTTTTACAAGGGGCTGCCGAATCCGTACCAGGCATCGTTTGAGGAGTACCTGCGCCTGGTGCCGTTTGGGGAACGCGTGGTGATCGTTTCCAAGCAGGGCGTCCTGATCCCGACGACAAAGCGGGATGTGGCCGAGGTTTGGACCGCTGAGAACGGCTATGAGGTGACCTATCGGGGCCACAAGGAACTGCCCAAGATCGATGTGGAGGATTTTCAGCGGCGGCGGCTGCACACCATCGACACGGTGGTGCGGGATTGGCTGAAGCGGCCGGGCACGCTGGTGACGTACGAAGGGTCGGGCATGGACGACCGCAAGCTGGTGGACAAAGTGAGCGTGCTCACCGCGGACAACGATGCGGTGACGCTGACGTTGGATCAGAAAACCCATTTGCCGCTGAGCCGCACGTTTCAGTGGCGTAATCCGGTGTACAAGGATTTCGACACAGACCTGGAGCGCTATGACGATTGGCAGACCGAGGGAGGCGTGATGACGGCCCTGACGATTACGCGCTATCGCAATGGCGACATGGCCAGCCAACGATTTCTGACCAAAGTGCAATACGGCCTGCCGTTGGGAGCCGACCTGTTCGACGCGGACCGCTCCCTGACCAAGAAATAGAGCTTGCGTTCGTCCAGGTTTTTGGGAAGCGACGGTGGTATTCTGGGCCACGCTATGAGTGAACATGGGCGCGACAGGGAAAGTGCGAGTGGAACGGACAAGGGCCTTGCCGTGGAGGAACCGGGGGTGCGGGAGCCTGCGCCGGAGCCGAAACGAACGATGGACATCACGGAAATCATGGCGATTTTGCCGCATCGTTACCCGTTTTTGTTGATCGACCGTGTGTTGGAGATGGAGCCGAAGCAACGCATTGTGGCGATCAAGAATGTGACGGCAAACGAGCCCCAGTTCACCGGACACTTCCCGGATTTTCCGATCATGCCGGGGGTGATGACCATTGAGGCGATGGCGCAGGCGGGTGGAGCTCTGCTGCTGACCGAAGTGCCCGATCGTGAAAGCAAATTGATGGTATTTACGGGGATCGACAAGGCCAGTTTTCGCCGGCAGATCGTTCCCGGCGATCAGCTGCGCATAGAAGTCACGGTGCTGAACTGGCGCTCACGGGTGGTCAAGATGAGCGGCGTGTGCACGGTTGAAGGCAAGGTAGCGGCGGAGGCAGAGATCACCTGCATGCTTGTGCCGCGGCCGCAAAAGAGCGCGAAGTAGGACGCACGGGTATGGCGAAGCTTCGGAAGCCGCAGGGGGCCAGTACGCAAGGTGCTACCGAGTCCAACTTGGAGTCCAAGTCGGCACCCAACCTGGTGCCCAAGTCGGCACCCAACCTGGAGTCCAAGTCGGAGCGCGAGACGAATATTCATCCGATGGCCGTTGTCGCTGCCGGGGCGAAGGTGCCGGCCAGCAGCACGGTGGGCCCGTTCTGCACGGTGGGCGCGCATGTTGTCCTGGGCGAACACTGCAACCTGATTTCGCATGTCGTGCTGGATGGACATACCACGCTGGGGGATGGGGTGACCGTACATCCGTTTGCGGCGTTGGGTGTAAGTCCGCAGGACCTGAAATACCGTGGTGAGCCCACTGGCTGCACCATTGGCGCGCGCACGGTGGTTCGTGAGTCCGTGACGATTTCCCGCGGCACTGCCGGCGGCGGCGGAACCACGCGTGTGGGTGAGGATTGCCTGATTATGGCGTACGCGCACATTGGCCACGATTCACAGCTGGGCGATGGAGTGATTCTGGCGAACGCCGCGACGCTGGCGGGCCATGTCACGGTGGAAGATTACGCCGTGGTGGGGGCGTTGAATCCTGTGCATCAGCACTGCACCATTGGAAGGTTTGCGTATATCGGCGGTGGAACCACGATTACACAGGATGTTCTGCCGTACTCGCTGACCAGCGTGCGGCGGGAGAATCGTGCGTTTGGGCTGAATAAAATCGGGCTGGAACGCCGCGGGTTCACGCGGGACGAGTTGCAACAGTTGCGGGCGGCGTACCGGCTTTTGCAGGTGTCCCACATGAACACGACGCAGGCGCTGGAGGCCATTCAGGCGAAGGTGGCCATTGGCGAGTTCGGCGCGCGTGTGGCCTACCTGGCGGAGTTCATCGCGAACAGTGAACGCGGTGTGATTAAGTAGGCGGGATGGCGTAGCGGAAATCGACAGCAGGTTTGAATGGCAATTCTGGGTCTTATCGCCGGCAACGGACGTTTCCCGTTTCTTGTTCTGGAAGCCGCGCGGGCCAGGGGTTTTCGCGTGGTGGTGGCGGCTCTCAAGGAAGAGACTGAGCCGGAGATGAACGACCGCGCCGCCGTGGACCCGGAGGGCGTGCATGTGCATTGGCTCTCGTTGGGGGAACTGTCGCGCTTGATCGCCATTCTGCAGAAAGAGGGTGTGACGGAGGCTGTGATGGCCGGGCAGGTCCGTCACAGGCAGATTTTTTCAAGCATTCGTCCGGACTGGCGGCTGGCCAAGCTGCTGTTGCATTTGCGTTCGCGCAGTACGGACATTCTGCTGGGAGCGGTTGCGGAGGTGCTGGCCGATGAAGGCATCACGTTGCTCTCGTCGACGAGTTTTCTGGAACCGATGCTGGCGCCGCAGGGCGTGCTGACGGCCCGCGCACCGGACGAAGGGGAACAGAGCGACATGGCCTATGGTCAGCGAGTGGCCTGGGGTATAGCGGGGTTCGATCTGGGCCAGACCGTCGTGATCGCTGCCGGGGCGTGTGTGGCGGTGGAGGCGATGGAGGGTACCGACGCCACCATTGCGCGTGCAGGCGATTTGTTAGGCGTGGACCGCGATGGCGCAAGCACACTTTCGCGTCGTCTCACCGTGGTCAAGGTGGCCAAGCCGAAGCAGGATCTTCGCTTTGATGTGCCCGTGGTGGGTGTGCCGACGATCAGGGCCATGGCCGCGGCCGGCGCGACCTGTTTGGGCGTCGAGGCCGGACGGACGCTGCTGTTTGATCGCGAAGGCATGGTGAAGGCCGCGGATGCAGAGGGGATTGCGATTGCCGGGATGGCGGCTCGGTCGGCGGCGAGCCAGTGATTGCTTCTGAGGATTCGATGTACCACGGAAGTGCGCTAAATCCACCGACGATCCAGCGCCGGGCGCGAGAGCGAAGCGTAGGATGGGAGGTACGCATGGCGTGCGGTGACTCTGCTCAGCCCGCCGTGCAAGGAGATTCCGATGCTTGCACAACGCATGCTCCCCCTGCTTCTGGCCGCCTCCGCCGCCATGAGTTTTCCGTCCGCAGCACTGGCCGCAGACATGCCCCCGGTGGGCGCGACGGCCCCGAACTTCACGTTGCCTTCGCAAAATGGTACGCCCATCAGCTTGAATGAGTACAAGGGTAAGTGGGTCGTCCTGTACTTTTACCCCAAGGACCAGACCCAGGGATGCTCCCTGGAAGCGCACAATTTTCAGCGCGATTTGCCCAGGTACGATGCTTTGCATGCCGTTGTGCTGGGTGTGTCGCTGGATACCGTTGACAGCCACAAGGCCTGGTGCACGAAGGATTCCTTCACCTTCAAAATGCTGGCCGATCCCGATCACAAGGTCGTGGATGAGTACGGCGTTCCGTTGACGACGCATGCCGGCAGTTCGTACGCTTCGCGCGATACCTTTCTGATCAACCCGGAGGGCAAGATCATGAAGGTGTGGCAGGTGAGGGACGTCGCTACGCATAGCGCCGATGTGTTAGCGGCAATTCAGTCCATGAAGTAGCGCCTTCTGTGGAACGAAGAAAGCAGAAACGGCCCGCGAGATTCGCTCGCGGGCCGTTTCTGCTTCGGATCTGCTTTATCGGGCTGACTTCTTCGAGGAGGTCTTCTTTGTAACGGCAGATTTCGCGGTGGTCTTTTTCGCGACCGTCTTTTTGGCGGTTGACTTTTTGACCGCGACCTTTGCCGCCGTTTTCTTCACGACGGCTTTCTTGGCTGGGACCTTGGCGGCTGTTTTCCTGCCGTCGGTCTTCTTCGCTGCAACCTTCTTGGCAACGGTCTTCTTCCCAGCCGTCTTCTTGGCCGAGGGCGCCTTCGCGGCCGTTTTCTTCGCTGTGTTCTTGGTGGATGATTTCGTCACGGCTGTCTTCTTGGTTGCCAACGTCGTACCTCTCGTAAATGAATTTCCTGGTGAGTTTTTGCTGCCTGTTCCCTTGGTCGCGGCGGTCTTTTTGGAAGCCGGACCACCACCGCGGACCTCTACTTTGGCCCCAGCAGCCGAAAATGCAAGTTTCTTTGCTGCCGATTTCTTTGCTGCCGATTTCTTTGCTACGGATTTCTTGGCTACGGATTTCTTGGCTACGGACTTCTTGGCTACGGACTTCTTGGCTACGGACTTCTTGGCTACGGACTTCTTGGCGGCAGGCCTGGGCTGGACCTGCAAGCTCTCTGCAGACTTCCTACTCGCCGTTTTTTTTGCGGGTTGCCTGGTCGCCGAGATCTTCTGGGGGGCTTTGTTCGGAGCGGATTTTTTCGCTGGACGAGAGGTGGTCTCCTTCGCTTGCTCGGCGGCGCGCCGCGAACTCTTGAGCGAGGCACCCACGCTGCGAACGGTGCGGTCAGGGGTGGGCAGTTCGGACAATTGATCGGGTGGATCGGGTGGATCGACCGGGTTGGCTGGCTCGGCATACATCACTGCATCTTCAGGATGGGTGCTGGAGCGTGAAGGCGTCATTTCATCGCGTGAGTCGACGGCCGGAGACGGCTCCCGATCGGGGCTGTACTCTTGTTCCTCTTCCTCGTCGTCCTCGTCGTCGGCATCGAGATCGACTTCGGCACCAGAAACGGTTTCGGCGTCGGCATCGAGGTCAACGTCGTCATCCTCATCCTCATCTTCGTCGTTTTCATCCTCTTCGTCGATATCCGCCTTCGTCACGTCGGCGGCCATGGCGTAGAGTTTAAGCGTTTCCTCTTCGTACATCGTCATCATCTCCCGTTGCTTGCGTGCCCTTTGCACGCTCCGCTTCGCTGCGCATGGGCAAAATGCAGAGCCGGTGTTTTCGCATCGCAAGCACACGCCCTTGCGATACGAATTAGCAACAGATGTACGCCCCGGTTGCGCAAATAGCAAGCACTCTTTTTGGTGCAATCTATTTTTTTTGCAAAAGCCGCCTGCAGCCCGCCGCACATCCTGGAAGCGGAGCCGATTGAAAGCTTATTCAGCGATGCCCTTTGCGCCTGGGAGCTGCGGCCGCACTCTTGCGGTGAGTGCTTGAAACTGGGCGGTGACTGCTTTTTAGGCCCGCTGCAGCCCGCGCGTTTCCTTTGCCTCGCCCGCCTGATCTTGCACTCCCACGCGACCCGCGGGCTGAGGCTCTACCGCCGCGCACACGGCGACGTGCCGAAGGCGCCAAGCGGACAGGCTCTGCGACAAAAAGAACGCGGCCTGGCCTTGGACTGCTTCCCATCTTTGGGTTCCAGGTCCGCAGTTGTTCGACGGTGACACCGAAGCGGTCAGCTACAGTGACAAGCGTGTCGCCGCGGCGCGGTGTGTAGCGCTGCTGCCCTGCTGCCCTGCCGCTGTTGCCAGTGAGCGGCACCACGAGTTCATCGCCTGCTTCAAGCGGTTGGGCTGCCGTGACGTCGTTGTAGGAGGCGATGGATTCCGCGTGTGTATGCAAGGAATCGGCGATGCCGGCGAGCGTCTCGCCGGTCTTCACGATGTGGAATCGCCAGCTGGTGCGGTCCTCTTCGGGGATGTCCTTCAAGCGGGTGGTGTAGACCTCTTTTGTACCGGGAGGCAGATGCAGGTCGTAGGCGATATCTCTCGGCGTGGTCAAGCGCAACAGCGCCGGGTTCAGCGCGACGATCTCCGGTACGGAGGCGTTCGTGAGGTCGGCGACGAGCTTGAGATCGATGGCATAGTCCACGGTGACGGTGTCGGAAATCACGGGTGCATCGGGCACAAGATTCGCGAGACCGTATTGCTGCGGATTTTTCGCCATGATGATGGCTGCGACGATGAGCGGCACGTAGTTTCTCGTCTCATGTGGCAGCGCGTTACGGCGGTACAGCTCCCAAAAATCGGCGTAGCCTGTGCGTTGTACCGCACGCTGCACATTGCCTGGACCCCAGTTGTATGCGGCCATGGCCAGGTACCAATCCCCGAATTGCGCGTAGAGATATTTCATATAGCGCGCATACGCAAGGGAACTCTTTTCCGGGTCCAATCGCTCATCGAAGTAGCCGTTCCGTTCCAAACCGTAGGCTCCCTGGAAGGGCATGAATTGCCACATTCCTCCTGCCCCGGAAACGCGATTGATTCTTTGCGGCTGGAAACCGGATTCGGCTACACCGAGATAGATGAGGTCTTGCGGCAGGCCCGCATCGCTCAGGTCTTTGGCGATCATGGCCTGGTACTTGCCTGCCCGCTCGAGAGAGCGTTTCAGCGTCGCCTGCCCCGCGCGTGAATTCGAAAAGAAGCTGATGAAGCCGGCGACGTATTCATTTACCACCAAGGGAAAATCAGATTTGGTGGCTTGCACTTGCAACGTGAGACGGCCCAACAACGCGGGATCCGGAGCGAAGGTGACCTCGCCCTCCGCTTCTTCAACGGGCGTCTCTTCGGTCTTGGGCGAGAAGCCGTTGCCTTGCTTGAGTGCCACGATTTCGAGCGAGTTGATGGAGTCAAGGAGGTGCTCAAAAGCGTCCGACAGCTGAGGATCGTTCTTGAGGTCCATGCCGGAGGAAAGCATGGTGTCGACAGCGATGTCGAAATCCTGGCGCGCGGCGTCGAGCCGGTTGTTGTTGAAGTTATCTACGCCGGAGTTGTAGCTGGCCTGCGCGCGGTTGATCAGCTCCGTGGCCTGCTGTGCATGCCTTTGCCCCGCCGGCGTAAGGGAGGGTGGAGCCGTGACGATCTGCTGGCTGGGGCTGGCGGGCGTGGCTGGGCGGGCCGTCGTCGCCGGTGAGGGACGCTGCGCCCGAAGCGTGACGGCGCCGGGGAAGGCCAACAAAAGAAGGCTCAGGCCGAAGCCGGAAAGACGAGGGCGCGCAAACGGCTGGCTCAGAGCGAACGACATCATCGTTGATTGTACGGGTGCGCCGCACGGATTGTACGGGTGTGCCGTGCGGGGCTGTATGGGTGCGCTGCGCGGGCTGTGCGGGTCTGCCGCGCGGTGCGGTGGGTGAGAGGGCGCGGATGTTAGCCTAGAAGTTCAGGGCAGCGCGCCTCCCGGGGACGGCAGGCGGCGCGGATGGACTTTCGATGGACCCCAAATTCATACGCAACTTCGCCATCATTGCGCATATCGATCATGGCAAATCGACGCTCTCCGACCGTCTTCTGGAGCTGACGGGATCGCTGACTTCGCGCGAGATGCAGGAGCAGGTACTGGATGCGATGGATCTGGAGCGCGAGCGCGGCATCACAATCAAGGCACACACGGTGCGCATGATGTATCGCGCGTCGGACGGGCACGACTATCAGTTGAACCTGATCGATACGCCGGGCCACGTCGATTTCAGCTACGAGGTTTCGCGCTCGCTGGCCAGTTGTGAAGGTGCGCTGCTGGTGGTGGATGCGTCGCAGGGGGTGGAAGCGCAGACGCTGGCCAATGCGTACCTTGCGATTTCGAATGGACTTGAAATTATTCCGATCATCAACAAGATCGATCTGCCCTCGGCCGACATCGAGCGCACAAAGGCGATGATTGAAAAGTCGGTCGGCCTGCCCGCCGACGACGCGGTTGCGGTGAGTGCAAAGACGGGCCTGAACGTGGAGCAAATCCTGGAAGCCGTGGTGCATCTGCTGCCGCCGCCCAAGGGCGACGCGTCCAAGCCGCTGCAGGCGCTGATTTTCGACTCCTGGTTCGATGCTTACCGTGGCGTGATTGTGTTGGCGCGTGTCATCAACGGCCGTCTGCGCAAGGGCGACCGGATCAAGATTATGTCCAACGGCCGCACGTTCGATGTGGAAAGCATGGGCGTAATGACCCCCAAGCCTGTGGAGTTGCAGGAGCTTTCCGCGGGCGAGGTCGGGTTTTTTGTGGCGACGATCAAGAACGTGGCGGATACCAAGGTCGGCGACACGATTACGCATGTCGACAACCCGGCGGCCGAGGCGCTGCCCGGCTTTGAAGACATCAAGAGCATGGTGTTTGCGGGCCTTTACACGGTGGATTCGCACGAGCACGGTATGTTGCGCGACGCGCTGGAGAAGCTTCGCTTGAACGACAGCTCCTTTAACTTTGAGCCGGAGTCATCGGTTGCGCTGGGTTTCGGATTTCGCTGCGGATTTCTTGGGTTGCTGCATTTGGAAATCATTCAGGAGCGGCTGGAGCGCGAGTACAACCTGGACCTGATCATCACGGCACCCGGTGTGCGCTACAAGATCACGGTGACCGACGGATCGGTGCTGGTGGTGGACAATCCCTCCCGCTGGCCCGATCCGACCGAGATCGAGTCGATCGAGGAACCGGTGATTACGGCCAAGATCCTGACCAACGAGGAATATGTGGGTGGGATTTTGAAGCTGGTCGAAGACAAGCGCGGGCGTCAGCAGAATTTGGAATACGTTTCCGAAACCCGCGTGATGATCACGTATGAGCTGCCGCTGAACGAGATTGTGCTCGACTTTTACGACCGGCTGAAGAGCGTGTCACGCGGCTATGCGTCGCTCGATTATGCCCTGGCGGGCACCTGGAATTCGCCGATGGTGAAGATGGACATCCTGGTCTCGGGCGAACCTGTGGATGCGCTTTCGATCATTGTGCATCGCGATTTTGCGTACGACCGCGGCAAGGCGCTGGTGTCGAAGATGCGCGAGCTGATTCCACGGCAGATGTTCGAGGTGGCCATCCAGGCGGCGATCGGGTCCAAGATCGTGGCGCGGGAAACGGTCACGGCGATCCGTAAAAACGTGATTGCCAAATGCTATGGCGGCGACATCAGCCGTAAGCGCAAGCTGCTGGATAAGCAAAAAGAAGGAAAGAAGCGGATGAAGCGCATCGGCAAGGTGGATATACCGCAGGAGGCTTTCCTGGCGGTGCTCAAGGTCGGCGAAGAATAGGCCGGACGGCGGAGGCTTTGTGCGGAACCGCGAGTAATCCAAAAGCGGGCAACGGCAGAAACCAACGCAGATTCCCTTCGGGAATAACAAACAACAAAAATTGTTCGCAAAGGGCGATTGCGACAAGGGGCGAGTGACCACAAAAACAAAAGGGACGAAGACCGTAGTGGTCTCCGTCCCTTTTTGTTGGAGGCGTTTTGGTTGGGTGTTATTTACGAGGGGCGGTCGCGGGCGGGGTGCGGCCCGACTATCTGATGGCGGTGGTGCAGCGCGAGA
>CAXTBI010000039.1:0-30716 GCA_964242195.1 uncultured Acidobacteriaceae bacterium | reverse complement strand
CCGTTCGAGCATCATCTCCCGCTCCAATTGAGCGATTGCTCCGAGCCTTCGCCATGCCCGATATCGTTGCAAGAGGAGGGCTCCGCACCCTTCGCCCTACCTTCGAACGCTGGTATCCAGGACTCCTTGCCAGCCAGCAGCTCTTAGTGGCGGCATGAAAACCCACACTTCCTTATGCTCCCATCAACTCACCCGCCTGCGCCGCCACACTTTGCTGCTTCACCCCTCACCCTCTGCCACTCGACATAAGCGATCGAGTTGTGCCGTGCACTCGTGCAGATTCCTTAACGTGCTTCATTGTTATCAACGGAGCTCGAAAGCCATTCAACGATAGCGCTCAAAAGCTGCCGCCAATTTTGCGTGTCCCGCGTTGTTGGGATGCAGGTTGTCGGCGAAGTCTGTGTCGGCGTTCATCACGCGATCGGTCGGGACGATGGCGAGGTTCATGCCGTCGGCAACCAGTGCGGGGATCAAGGTCTTGAGTTGCAGGTTATACGTGTCTGCCGCAACTCTCTGGTTCCCGGATGGCGAATTGGGGATGAGCCCGACTAACACACGCGGAGCCCGGTCCACGGTGCGATAGTCTCGCTGTGCCGCGGCCGCCCACATCAACCCGACTTTCGATCCGGCTGGACCGATCGAGCTGAAAGCGATCGTGTGCTGCCCCACCGCACCCAGGGGCACGGCTTGCACCAGAAAGGTGTCCATCGCGCCGTTCTGCGTGGGTATGTTGACGAGAGAATTTTGCGATTCTTCCACCGTGGCCTGAACCACACCATCCACCGAGATCGTCGCTTTACCCGCCTGTCCATAGGGAAGCGCCCAAACATGGTAGACAACGTACAGGTTGCGGCCGGCGACAACCTGGTCGACATTAAACGTGAGAGCCGCTCCCGCGTCACTCGACATCAGGCCAAAATCGACATCCGGGCTCCAGCTGCCCGTTTGTTGCGTGATGGTGTTGGCGAGCACCTTGTCGGAGTTGGGAATGGCCAGCCAGGACAACGCCGCTCCCATCTCCGCCGTGTACGCCTGAAGCGCGTTCTGCGGAGCGCCGTAAAGGTAAGCATCGTTGGTTCCGATCATGACGGTGTACAGCTGATTGCCTGCGCTTGTCGGCGATGTGCCGAACAATGTACCCAACCGCGCCAGGTCCGCCGCCGTATCCCCGCCGCGGCACAGGTTTTGCGACGGGACGCCCAGATACGTATCGAACAGGCCGGCGTACCCCTCCAGGAACCAGACGTAGCCTGTGCCATCGTGTGGCTGCGCAAAGCTGCCGCAGGTCAGGGAATCGCCGAAGTTGGCCACCGAATCCACCTCCGCCAGCGCCGATCCGGTCAGGGTGAGGGTCTGCATCGAACCGGCTCTCCCGAGGGAATCGTCGGTGAAAACGAGGCTCGCTGTATCGGCGGCGCTCGCCAGCACCGGGGGCGTATGTGATCGCTTCCGTGCAGGTGGCTCCGGGCGGCAGCGTCCCTGTACAGGTTCCCGAACTCAGAGCAAAGGCTGTCGCACCCGTCCCGGTCAGGGCAACTCCACTGACCGTCAGCGGTGTCGTCCCTGTGTTGGTCAGCGTTACGGTTTGCGGGGCCGAGTTGGAATGCGCCACCGTTTGCGGAAAGCTCAAGGCCGCGGCGGAAAGCGCAACGCTGGGTCCGATGAACGGTGTACCGCGGCCGGTGAGCGGGATCGCCTGTTGCACCGTGGCGCCACTGTTGCCGCTGTTGTCCGTCAGCGTCAGATTCGCCACGTAGGGCGCGGCGGTTCCGGGCTGGAAGCTGACCGCAAGCGAACAAGTTGCGTTCGGAACAAGCGTTGCTCCACAGTTCGAAGTCAGGTTAAAGTTCTGCGTGTCGCTGAGCACCGCCCCGGCCAGGTTCAGCGTCGCATTTCCCGTGTTCGACAAGGTAATTGTCTGCGCGGCGGCGACCTTTGTGACCATGGTGTCCGGAAAGGCCAGGGCCGAGGGCGTCAGAGTGGCTTGGGGTGCCGGCAAAGCGACTCCGGTGCCACTGAGGGCCACTCCCTGTTGCGTGTTGGCCGATCCCCCGCTGTTATCGCTGACCGTTACCTTGGCCGGGAGCACGCCCGGTGTTTGGGGCCGAAAGACTACCGCGAACGTGCAGGCAGCCGCCGGGGCGAGAGTTGTCGGACAGCTATTCGCCAAACTGTAATCGGCAGGGTCGCTCAGGACAATGCTGCCGATGCTGAGCAAGGCTGTCCCCGTGTTCGTCACCGTAAACGTCTGCGGCGGGCTCACTGAACCGACGTTCACCGGATCGAAGGTGGCCGTGCCTGGGGTCACGGTCGCTTGCGGCACAGGAATTGGCAGGCCCGTTCCATTGAGGACGATGACCTGCTGCCCCGTTCCGCTCGCCACCCCGCTGTTGTCGACCAGGGTAAGCGTCGAAGGCAGCGGACCGGTCGTCTGCGGATGAAAAGTGACGTCCAGCGCACAGTTGGCTCCAGCCGCCAAAGCCGCTCCACAGGCGCTCGACAGGCTGTAATCCGCGGTGTCGGATAGGGTGATCCCGGCGATGGCCAGGGGAGCCGTTCCTGTATTGCTCACCGTGATTCTCTGCGCGGCGCTGGTCGTATTGAGCACCGAAGCTGCGAAGAGCAGACTTGTCGGAGCGATCGAGATCTGCGCCATCGGCATCGGCAGACCTGTGCCGCTGAGACTTGCCGTTTGCTGGGCGCCAATGCTTCCGCCGCTGTTGTCGGTCACGGTGAGAACCGCCTGAAGCGGGCCCACGGTTTGTGGATGAAACGCGATGGAAAAAGCGCAGCTGGCATTGGGGGCCAGGGCGCTTCCGCAAGTCGAACTTAGGGTGAAGTCGGCGGGGTCGCTCACAGAGGTTCCGCTGATGTCCAATGGCGCTGTCCCCGGGTTGGTGAGCCTGACAATCTGGTCCGCGGCGGCACTGTGGATCACTGTTGGCGGAAACGTCAGGCTGACCGGCGCGAGTGCCGCCTGAGGCACCGGAACGGCCACTCCCGTTCCGCTCAGGGCAACGATTTGCTGCGTCCCTTTCACCCCTCCGCTGTTGTCCGTGATTGTCAGCGCCGTGTTCAAGGCGCCTACGGTCTGCGGATGGAACTGCAGCGCAAAGGTGCAACTGGCATTGGCGGCTACGCTCGATCCGCAGGTAGTCGTCACGCTGAAGTTTGCCGTGTCCTTCAACACGTAGCCATCGAGCAGCAGCGCTTCGCCGCCCGCGTTGGAAAGGGTCACGGTAACGGTCGCGCTCGCAGCACCCACCGTTGTGCTCGGAAGGCTCAGCACCGTTGCGATCAACACAGCCGAGGGGGCACTGAGCACAACCGGCGGTGTGCCACAACCCGCGATCAACAACAAAGCGCACAGAACAATGGAACCGCTAGCGTCTCGGACAAAGGCGCGTGATCCCCTCCGAGGCGATCGACAAAATAGAGACAACCGAGACAAGGGTCCGCCCAACTCTGCCCAAACTCGCATGCTCATCGCTGCTCTTTCCCACCCGGTGGTTGTTCCTATTCTGGACACGTTCGGTCCCTTGTGCAATGGGAATCGCTCCAGGCTGGAGCCTAAGGGCATCGGTTGAGACTTGCAGGCCCAATTAGGCGCTCCGTTTTGTGCGTACCCGGCTTCGCCTGCCCTCGGTTATGGACAGATGGCCTCAGCGAAAAGATCGGTGTGGACCCAGGAGCTGCCGCCGTTGCGGTAAGCATTTCCGTCACGGTTTGCCCTGGAGGTCAAGGGCGTAGCTCCTACCACTCCGATTCTGTACCTCGTTTTTGCCGAGTCTTAGGAGGAAACGATGGGCGGTGCTATGAGCCATTTCGATCCTTGAGACTGAGGTCTCCTCCGCCCTCGGCTATCAACACACTCTCGTCTGGGCAAAATAGGTACCATTGCTTTGATTCAGAACAAGTATTCGAAAAAGTCAGGAACGTCGTCAGGCGAAGGCCGTTCTCGAAAATTATTTCGAGATCTCTTGATGGAGGAACGAGGCGTATGTTAATGATTTTGTCAAAGTTTACTCCTCGGATCGCTGTCGCTAGATTTTCATCGTCAGATCCAACGAGAACCGACTCAGCATTTTCAATCCTCCAATGACAATCCTGGAAAAGAAGATGCCATTCTCCATGTGCTTGTTTATGCTTTGGCCTCAGCATCTCCACTCCGAATTCCATAGAAAGCCTTGTTCCAATGGTAACCTCGATACCCCACGGCTCTTTTTCCAAGAGGTTCCTAATGATTAGCTCCAGCTCACTCGCACCTGTCATATTAGCCTTCCGCTTTTCTAGTGCAGGATCCCAACTGCAAGTTGCACAAGCTGGTCCATCACATTTCCTTCGCTGTAATCGACGTGTCTTGTCTCTTCGTGAAAGAGCTCTTCCTGATCTAAAGTCATCTTCTTGCCCGTAATCCGCTCGGCTTGAGCTTTGGCTGCATTTGCTTGTTTATTTCCTCGTGCACCCAAGGGCGCTCCAGAGCTTGATCCACGGCCCCCGCGGCTTCCGCCGCTTGCGCAAGCAAAGTAGCCAATCGCACCACCACCGACACCTCCGGCATAGCCACCGACGAACCCTCCAGCAGCACCTCACGCGAAGCCTCCTCCGATTCCGCCAGGAATCGCTCCAATACCTCCTCCGGCAAGTCCGACGAGAGCGCCTCCGCCTGCTCCAAGTACTGCACCGTCATAGGCTCCTATTCCGGCACCAGCAACTGCTCCGGCACCTGTGAATGCGTTCATACATCCCGGGTCACGCGGTGCCGTTAAATAGCTTGCAATCTGTTGTCCCAAGTTTGATAGAGCACCCAAAGCTTGCTGACCGATGCTGCCGGAGTTTGGCGATGAAGAAGTACCTGCGCTGCCGAAATTACCCCAGGCGTTAGCGTCGTAATCTCCATTCTGCAATCTCTCTGCATCCTGCTGATCTACTGTCGAGCAGCCGTTACCGTCCATATCGTCATAAACATTCCCGTCGCTCGAGTTCGTTTGGCAAGTGTGTCCGTCAGGATCGGTGTTGGTCAGTGGATTGTTCTGAACGTAGCTATACATGTTCAAACTCTGAGGATTGGTAATGTCCTGACCGCTGCCGTCATCAGGGCTCATGAATCGTCCCATCGTAGAAGCGAAGTACCGAGCCCCGAAGTAGTCGTTGTTCGTTTCCGCATCTCTTTCTTTGCCCGTAAAGTGCCGTTCCGTGGCATCCTGGGCGGCACCGGCCACGGGCGTGCAGCCGAGGCCGTTGCCGAAGGGAAGGCTTTGGCAGGTCTGCTCGATTTGCCCCAGGGCATCGGTTTGCACGCGTCGCGTTCCCAGCCAGTCCGCTATCTGGAAGTGTAGCCCGTCGGGGTCGTAGGTGGCCATCAGCTGCCCGTTGGCGAACAGATCGGTGTGGACCCAGGAGCTGGCGCCGTTGCGGTAGGCATTTTCCGTCACCGTCTGCCCCTGGAGGTCCAGGGCGTAGGTGGACGTGACCTGGAAGCCATTCGCCGCCGGGTCGCAGCTCCAGCTGGAAATCGTGCCTTTCGCGACGCGGTTGCCGTCCGCATCGTAAATGTACCCAAACATCTGTCCGACCCCGGCCATGATCCCTTTTTGGACCGCGCAGATGCGATTCTCCGCGTCGTAGAGATACTGTTGCGAACCGTCGTTGATCAGATTGCCCCTCCGTTGGGGTCGTATTGGGGAAGCGACGGGAGGCTGGTTGCTATGATCTGGTTCTTTGTATTGAAGGTAAAGGCCGTGACATAGTTCGGATTGCTGGTGTTGCAAGCGGGATCGAACGTGTTGCGGGATGAGGACTCGGATGTCCGGTTGCCGAAGCTGTCGTAGGTCCAGCACATGTATTGCTTGCCTTGTCCCGCGACCTGGCTGTTCGAATTCGCTACCCTGTTCAGAGAGTCGTAGCCAAGGCCCATCTGTTCAGAACCGGACACAGCCGAAGCGTTACTCCTCACGAAGCAGGATCACCGGGTCTATGCGCAACGCCCGCCGCGCCGGTACCAACGTCGCGGCGCACCCGATACACAGCATGGTGCAAGCGACGCTCAGCAAGACCCACGGATCGCTGGCGCGGGCCCCATACACGATGGCTGCCAGTACGCGCGTGCTCGCCAGCCCCGCAACCAGGCCCACCACTGAACCCGCAAGCACCACGTGCCCCACACGGCCCAAGGCCGCGCGCAATACCGCTCCACGGGCCGCCCCGAGTGCCACGCGAATGCCGAACTCCCGCATGCGCCGGGCCACGGTATACGAGGCCAGCCCAAAGATGCCCGTGACCGCCAATACCAGCTAGCTGACTCTGCGGCTGGGTTTGTCGCTTTCGACGGAGCCGTCGCGAATGGAGATGACGCGATGGGCGAAGTCGGCGATATCGGGCTCATGGGTAACGAGGACGATGGTGTTGCCGCGGGCCTGGAGCTCGTCGAAGAGAGCCATGATCTCGACGGAGGTTTTTGAATCGAGATTGCCGGTCGGTTCGTCGGCGAGGATGATGCTGGGGCTGTTGACGAGGGCGCGGGCGATGGCGACGCGCTGGCGCTGGCCGCCGGAGAGCTCATTGGGTTTGTGGTGCATGCGTTCGCCGAGGTTGACGCTTTCGAGCACGGCCTTGGCGCGCTCCGTGCGCTGGGCTGCGGGGGTGCCGTTGTAGATCAGCGGGAGCTCGACGTTGTGCAGAGCCGTGGCCCGGGCGAGCAGGTTGAAGGTTTGGAAAACAAACCCGATTTCCTTGTTGCGAATGCGGGCGAGCTCGTCGTCATTCAGCTCGGACACATCGTGCTCGTTGAGCCAATAGCGGCCGATGCTGGGCGAATCGAGGCAGCCGATTAGGTTCATCAACGTCGATTTCCCGGAGCCCGAGGGACCCATGATGGCGACGTATTCATTGTGGCGGATGCGGATATCCACGCCGCGCAGCGCGTGTACCTCCTGGTCGCCCATTTTGTAGGTTTTCCAGAGATTGTTGGTTACGATGACATCGCCGGGACGGGGGCCGTCCACGTTCGCGCCGATGCGCCCTTCGGCTTCGGTCACGGGCATTGCGGTGGAAGCGGCCATGTGTTTTCCTTTGGCCCCTGGTTTGGAGCGCGGGTCCCGGGGCTCGGTGGGGTGTGCGGTTTAGCTGCCCGCACTGTCCGCGGCTGCGGTTACGGGTTGGTTGTCGACTTTGAGGGCAACGCCGCTCTTAAGGGTTCGCAGGACTTTGAAGCGGCCCGTGGCGACGGTTTCTCCGGCGGAAAGGCCGGTGAGGACTTCGATGTCGGTTGCGCCGGAAACCCCGGTGGTGATGGGTGTGAATTTGGCCCGCAGACGGCTTCCCTCGGTAACCAGCTGGTAGACGCCTTCGGTATTGGCTCCACGCGTGGCGGCGGAGACGGTGCTCCCGGAGCTTGCGCCGTGGTTGCGGAACAGTTCGGCTTCGACGGCGGGGTCGCGCTCGAGCAGGGATTGGATAGGAACGGCGAGCACATTTGTTTTGTGCGCGGTGGTGATTTTGGCGGCGGCGGAAAGGCCGGGGCGAAGTTCCGGGTTGTTACCGTCAAGGGTGACGACCACCTTGAAATCCTTGGCTTCCTCGGTGCCGGTGACCGATTGCGAGGTGGCGACGCCGGTGGTGCGCAGAAGGGCCTGATCGCCGACCTCGGTCACGCGGCCTGGAAAGCTGCGGCCGGGAAAGGCATCGACCGTGATTTCAGCCGGCTGCCCGAGCGCGACGTTGACGATGTCGGTTTCATCGACCTTGATTTCGGCGGTGATGACGCTCATATCGGCAAGCGTCATCAGGGTGGACCCGCCGGCATTTTGGATGCCGACCACCACCGTTTCGCCCTCGCGCACGGGCACGTTGGTCACCAGGCCGTCGAAGGGCGCGCGGCTGACGGTTTTGTCGAGCGAATCGTAGTTGGAACGCTGCGTCGCCACAGCTTGTGAGACGTGGCCGCGAGCGGAGGCGGTTTGTGCCTGGGCCTGGGCCTGGGCGGCCAGCCGTTCCTGGAGCGTGGCCGCGGACATGTCGAAAGCTGCTTTTTTGCTGTCGAAGTCCTGCCGGGCGATCAGTTTGCCGTTGTAAAGCTGCTGGGCACGCCCGTAATCGAGCTGTTTCTGATCGAGGTCGGCCCTGGCCTGGGTCACGTTGGCGCTGGCCGTGCGCTCGGCGGCAAGGAAGGAGTTCACATCGGTGCGACTGCTGTCGATGGTGGCCTGCTGGGCGGCGACGGTGGCGGTGGGCTGAACGTTCTCAACGGCGGCGAGGATGGCCCCGTGCTTCACGTGATCGCCCTCTTTTACATACAGATGCGTGATGCGTCCGAAAGAGGTGGCGCCCACGTTGACGTAGGTTTTGGGCTTCACCTGACCGGTGCCGCTGACCGTGGCGATCAGATCTTCGCGCTGCACTTTGGCCGTGGTGACGGCGGCCACGTTTGCCCGGCCGTGAAGAACCGTGCCGAGGACGATGCCGGCGACGAGCAGAATGCCGGCGATAACTAAAACTGTCTTCTTCAAACCCATCGCGACCTCTTCTGAATCTGCGCATGCCTCGCGCCGTCGCCGCGCGGCAAAGAGGCTACCGGCGCGGCCGATCTGCGGGTGCTTTGCCGGAGGACGAGCAGGCTGCCCGAAGCTTCAGGCTGAGGCTTCAGACGAAATGCGAAGGCGCGGTGATTCAGTTTAAGTTGGATTCCATGCACAACCTCCCCAGCATACCAAGCTCGCTGCTTCCGCTTGCCCCTTTGATACAAAGGGACGTAGACTGAGAGGGCTTCTCGGCAGGGGTACGGCCTATGCGTTTTCGCGGATTTTTGATTCTGGTGACATCGATCTTTCTGTTGGATGCAGGAACTCGCCTGCACGGGCAGGCAACGCCCGACAACGGGGGGGTGACCAAGGATCAGCCCGTTGAGGAGAGGCCCGATCCGCTGAAGCGGCGGCTGAGCGACCATGAGGAGATGCAACGGCGCAAGGCGATCCGCAACGAATTGAGTCCCGAAGATAAAAAATGGCTGAATGAGGACGTGCGCTGGATTATCACAGACGAAGAGGCGCGCTCCTTTAAGAACCTCTCCAACGAGGAAGAGCGGCAGTCATTCATTGAGAATTTCTGGCAACGGCGCAATCCCTCCCCGGACAGCCCTGAGAACGAATTCCGTGACGAGCATTATGCGCGCATCGCCTATGCGAACGAGCACTTTGCGGCGGGTAAGCCTGGCTGGCTGACCGATCGCGGCCATGTGTATATTGCCTTTGGTAAACCGGACAGCATCGACTCCCACCCATCCGGCGGCAACTACGAGCGGCCGATGGAGGAAGGGGGCGGAAGCACATCCACATTTCCGTTCGAGACCTGGCACTACCGCTATCTGGCCAGTGTGGGTGATAACGTCGACATTGAATTCGTGGACAGCTGCATGTGCGGCGACTACCATGCAACCATCGATCGGTCTGAGAAGGACGCGCTGAAGCACACGCCCGGCGCCGGCCAGACCCTGTACGAGAGCATGGGGCGGTCCAAGCAGGCGGATCGATTCAATGGCGGGCTGGAGCAGCTGGGTCCCGGGCCGATGTCGGCTTCGCAAAACAGCAAGCAGTTCGACCGACTGGATCAGTTTTCCAAGATCATGGCCCCGCCGGGGGTGAAGTTCGCCGATCTGGATCAGTTTCTGGGTTCGGAAAAGATCCTGACCGGGCCGCCCTTCAACTTCGATGTGCGCACCGATTATGTGAAGTTGACCAACGATACGGTGCTTATTCCCGTGACGCTGCAGCTGCATAACAAGGACATCACGTACAAGACCAAGGACGGCGACGCCATTGGAACGGTGAACATTCTGGGGCGCGTGAGCAACATCAATCACCATGTGGTGCGCACCTTTGAGGACACGGTCCGGGTGGAAACGCCTTCCGACCTGCTGGATCGGACCAAGACCAACAGTTCCGTGTATTGGACCGCCCTGGATCTTGCTCCGGGCCGGTACAAGCTCGAGATTGCCATTAAAGACGTGAACAGGCCGGACCATGTGGGCACCTGGAAGCGCAGCGTGGATGTGCCCAAGTTCGACGACGACCGGCTGGGGCATTCCTCGCTGATTCTGGCTGGATCGATGGAACGGGTGCCTTCCAAGGAGATTGGGGCAGGTCATTTTGTGATCGGCAACACAAAGATTGTGCCGCGGGTGCCGGCCACGATCTCCACACCGGTTGTTTTCCATCGCGCGCAGAACCTGAACTTCTGGATGCAGGTGTACAACCTCGGCATCGGCGATAACAAGCGGAACGACGCGACGATTGAGTACCAGGTGCTGAACCTGGCGACGAACAAGCAGATTCTGGCTTCGGAAGAGTCGGCGGCCAAGTTGAATCCCAATGCGGACCAGCTGACGTTGGAAAAGACGATGCCGCTGAGCGGTCTGGAACCGGGCCGGTACCAGGTGATGATCAAGGTGAACGACGGTGTTTCCAAGCAGGGCATCGCCGAGAGTGCGCCATTCATAGTGGAATAGAACACGTCAGGTCTGTCGGGGGACAATCGGAACGGTGATTTTGGACCAGGAATTGGAGCTACGGTGAAACGTGTCGACCCTGGCGTAGCGGCCATTTTGCTTGCCCTTTCGACCGCGTTCGGCCGTGCCGCCGCGCAGGACGGGGGTTTCGCGCAGCACGGCGCCGTGATCGGCGGTGCGGTGCATGACCTGCACGGCATGGCCCAGCTCGGGGCTTTGGTAGAGCTGCTGGGAACCGGGTCGTCCGTTGTCGCGCATACATACACCGACGACCATGGCCGCTATGTGCTGGAAGCGCCGCAGCCGGGACGCTACGAGTTGCGTACCTCGGCCGCGTTCCTGCTGCCGGCGATGCGGCGCAATCTCCGCCTTAAGGCCGGTACACGGACCCTGGCGAACATGACCATGAGTGCGGTTTTCGATGTGGGGGACTGGTTTCCCGTCGCAAAGCGCCGAGCGGCGGAGCCGGCCGACGACTGGCGATGGACACTTCGATCGAGCGCCGAGCGGCCCTTGTTGCGGCTTGCCGGCTCATCGGAGGATTCCCTTTCCGAAATCGACCATGTCGAGATCGACCTGCCGAACGCCGCCGCGACAGGCAATGGGCGTGCCGAAGAGCCGGGATCGGCGCGCCAACGGGAACAGCTGGGCGTTCAGTACCGAACGGCCGGCGTGATTGACAGCGGATTGCAGCAGACATGGCAAACGGAGCGGGCCGGGGTTTCCGGCAGTGTCGTTTCCGTTCTTGGGTCGGTGGGTGTGCCCACGACGGGCGACCGTTCCCCAACGCTTTTTCTAAGTACGGGCTTTCAGCAAACCAATTCCGCGATGCACAGCCAGTACAGGGCCGTTGCCGGAGTACTTTCGCTGCCCGACGTGCTCGGTGCAGGGGGGGAGGGCTACGCGGCGGCAACGCTGGCCACCGGCGAACGCGTGGTCCTGGGTGATTTAGTGACCATCGATGCAGGGACGCTGCTTTCGGCCGAGCGACTGGTTTCGAGCCGGGTGAGTACGGCACCGTTCCTGCGCCTGGCCGTGCACCCTGCGTCCGATTTGGCGGCGATGTATCGCTATACGGGCTCACGCGCGGTTCAGACGATGGACGACCTGGCAAGTGACCGGGTGTTGATCTCCCCCATGAGCGACGGCGACGGACGGCCGATCGGCAACGCCGCCGCGCATCAGGAACTCGCCTTTTCGCGTTTCACCGATCGAGATGTGACTACCTTTGCGATGTATCGGGACCGTTTCGCTTCTGGAGCGATCGAAGGGGGCAATTGGTCCCGAGCGCAGGATTCGGGCGACGGGACCGGGGGTGTGGCGGATCTCCCGCTGGTTGCCAATACCGGAAGCGGGTACTTTGTGCTGGCGGTACACGGATACACCGGCCATGGCGTGAGTGCATCGTGGACCCACAAATTCACAGAAGATCTTACGGCGACCACGGAAGCGGATTTTGGGACGACGCTGGCGATCCAGGGAAGCGGAAGGGCTGACATTCGATCGCTGGGGAGCAGGGTTCTCGGCTGCAGCCGGCCGGCGCTGACCGCCGAAGTCGCGGGAAAGGTGCCTAAAACAGCGACTTCGGTCGAAGTTCGCTACCATTGGCAACCGAAGAACACGCTTACCGTGATCAACACGTTCAACAACCCTGAGAATAAGGCCTATACAAGCGTTTTGCTGAAGCAGCGGCTGTGGCATAGCCGGCAGTTAAAGAGCGTCAACGCCGTTCTTGAAGCCTCCAACCTGTTGGAGGAAGGGTACCAGCCGGTGTTGGGCCCCGACGGCCAGACGCTTTTCCTGGCCCAGGTGCCGCGGTCAGTACAGGCGGGGTTGACGTTCAGCTTCTGAAGCCGATCGTGTCGATCAGTCGTGCTGCAGCACTTCGACGATCCCTGCCTGATCGACCCGATGGTAGTGCTTTGTGAATTCCGCCAGGGCGGCCGCCGACCATGGGGTACTCGCAAAACCTGGTTCCCCGACCCAGGCGGGATTGTGCATGACGATGAAACGCGGCTCGGCTGCATCGGTGAACCAGAAGTCCCAGCGGTGCTGCAGCAGAGGGTGCACGGATTGAGGGTCGGCCAGGCCCAGCATGTCGCGAATCGGCAAGCCGGAATAGACGCCCAGGTACCCAATTTCATCCGCCGCGACCCAATCACCCGGCGCTGAGTGCCCCTGTAGCCAGTGGCCGGTCTCAATGTAATCCCGGGAGACGCGGTACGGGACCGCATGTTTTCTTTCCCAAAAAGCGGCAACGACAAGGTAGACAGCTGTGAGCGCGACAACCATTTGAGCCGACAACTGCCTTGGACTCTGCGCGAACGACCCCGTCATCCAACGCAGGGCCTCGATCAGGCCGAACACCATCGCCAGGATGTAGGCCAGGTGACCCGGCGCCTCATACCAGAAATACATGGCGGGAGCGTGCAGAACGGTATAGCCGACGGTCTGTAGCACGCCAAAGCCGATGACCAGGCCCAGGAAGGGCCTTTGCCGGTACGTCCTGAAGGCATTGACCATGCCCCAGACTGCAAGAGGAGCAAGGAAAATGAGCGCTTTGAGCTGCTTCAGGAACTCGGTCAACCACGATCCTTGCCAGAACTCGACCGTGGACTGCATCGCTTTGATTTTCATCGTATGCGGCACGATGGTGCCGAAGGTGTGTTCGCAAAACAGCAGCCAGAGGGCCACGGGCACAAGCGAAATCAGGAAGCCTTTCCACGGGGTGCGACCCGATCGCCACCATAGAGTGCCGAAAGCAAGCAAAACGATGGCGCCACCCTCCGGGCGTCCGATCGCTGTTAAACCGGCAGCTGCCCCGGCAGCGTACTCATCGCGTTCCTGAACGAAAAGTGCCGTGAGGGCCAGGCAGGCGAGATAGACGGGGGTTTCGAGCCCTAAAGAAAAGAGCAGGGTAGGAAACGAAATGGCGATCAGGGCAAGCAGAAATGCAGCCGGGAGACCAAGGTAAGCGCACCCGCGGAACATGGCAAACGCCAGAAATGAGAGTCCAAGGGCCGAGGCCAGAACCAATGGCGTGCTTAGACCCGGCAGGTGGAGAGCGACCAATACCGAAACGAGCAGGCCATAAAGGGGGGACGTGGCGGCGTTCACCGGAACAGCGGCATTGAAGGCCCACTCGCCGCGCGTGGCTACGTTTTGGGCAATGCGTAGATAGATGTAGGCATCATCGGGCATCTGCGCTCGCATGACGAGCGCTGAAATGCAGGCGAAGCAGATCAGCAAGGCGAGTCCGAGACCCCAGGCAAATTTAGGATGCGTTCTGCTCCGAGCGCCATGCATGCCGGCAGCGCTGATGGCTGGCGTGGACATCGTAGAATCCTCGAATCTAGCTCAGTCTAAGGTGTAAACCCGAGCATACACGCGACTCCTGAACGCCCGCGATCAAATGTATATTGATCGCTGCACTGTTTTGGAGGTGCGTACCCGGCGGCCTGAGCGCGGGGGAACGGTGGTAGCGCTGATGGTCTTACCTGACCTGCGGGGGGTTCCTTCAAGGCGAGTGGATGGTGGACGCGGAAGGAATCGAACCTTCAACCTGTCGATTAAGAGTCGAATGCTCTGCCAGTTGAGCTACGCGTCCAGGTTTCGGATAGACAGAAATCCGGCGTACGCCACGCAGGCGCCCCGTATCCGCAACACAACAAGGATACCATAAGCGCGGTTTGCGGGTGGGTTTACCTGGGAAGGGTCGTCCGTGATGGGTTCATCAGCGACCAAGTCGCTACCGCAATTTCTTAATCGACGAAATCCACCTCGGCGCGGTGCGGGATGATGCCACGCTCAAAGCCCATGGCGAGGATGCGTTGGATGGCTTCGCGCCCGTCGACACCATAGTCGATCGTGCGCTCGTTCACATACATACCCACGAAGCGGTTGGCCAGCGCGGGGTCGAGGTCGCGGGCAAATTGCATGGCGTACTCCAACGCTTCGGCGCGGTGGTCGAGGGCGTGCTGAATGCTTTCACGCAACGCCGCTGTAACGATATGTTGGGTCTCCGGGGTTAGCGAGCGACGGATGGCGTTGCCACCCAAGGGCAACGGCAGACCGGTTTGCTCCTGCCACCAAATGCCCAAATCGAGAATTTTCTTGAGGCCGTCCCGGGAATAGGTAAGCTGTCCTTCGTGGATGATGAGGCCAGCCTCAAACTCGCCGGCAAGCACGGCAGGAATGATTTGGTCGAACGGGACACTGACGGTTTCAATCTCCGGCGCGAACAGCTTCAAGGTGAGATACGCGGTAGTTAAAGTGCCCGGTACGGCCACGCGAACCCGCTTGATCTCGTCCAGAGTGAAGGCGCGTGTGGCCACAATCATTGGACCGTAATTTTCACCCATGGAGCCGCCACACGCCATGATGGCGTAATTTTCCTGGATGTAAGGGTACGCATGGAAGCTGACGGCCGTCACATCATAGGTTTGTTCGTTCTGCGCCTTGCGATTCAGGGTTTCAATATCGGTCAGGGTATGGGTAAAGCGAAAGCCAGGGACGCGAACCTTGTTTGTGGCCAGGCCATAAAACATGAAGGCGTCGTCAGAGTCGGGGCTGTGCGCGATGCTGATTTCCTGAACTTGCGAGGGTGCTGCGATCATAAGGAGTTCCGTTTCTGGAAGCGCGAAAGTGTGCGCTGTTTTGAGCTGCATGGGTCGAGAGCACGGTAGAGGCCGGCGGCAGCAAGAATTTTGACGGTTTCGCCGGGCAGAAAGGGCAACACCGCCGCGAAAAGGACCTGTCGGACCGTCAAGTGTGCCTCCATTCCGAGCCACAAGGATCCCGCAAAAAAGAGAAGCAGCACACCTGCGGTACAGCCGAGCAGCGCTGACGAGAATCGGGAAAGCCCCCCCGCGAATTTGCGGGTCAGGACGCTCGAGAGGAACGCAACGGCGGGATAGGCGAGTAGAAAACCACCGGTAGGACCGAAAAGCTGTGCTACACCACCCATACCTGTGGGGCTGAACACGGGTGCGCCCAAAGCGCCCTCAAGCAGGTACAGGCATAAGGCCGTTGCTGCTTCCCAGGGACCCAGGGCGAGTGCCACGCCTAGAACGGCAAGCGGTTGCAACGTGAACGGCACTGGAGTGAACGGCAGCGGAAACGCGATATGTGCTGCCAAGGCGACGACCAACGAGGCGCACAGGGGCACGGCAAACCAGCGTAGACCCGCCTTGGACAAGCTCTCGTCTGCCATCGACGTAGGTTGAGCGGTATCGGTCGTCAAGTGGTGTACCTCGTGAGCGGTAAGTTCAGGGTAAACTGCGCGGCCACCGTAGCGAAGGCTATCGAACGTTGACCTTGCCCTGCCTTCTATTTTACTCGGGAAACTCACGGAACCGACCGTGCCCGTGCGTTCACTGCTCGGGTTTCCACAAGACCAAACGGGGCTCCGCTTTTGGCTGGGGCATGACTCCGCTGTTCCATTCACGGGGCGAACTCGCGTCAGAGGCTGCATGAATAGGCCCGTTACCCGAAAGGTTGGGGTCTCTCCCCAATACGGCTGCGCGGCGATCGAGAGGTATCATTTCCAGAACTTTCGTGCCGTGTCGAGATGGGTACGATGGGGCAGGCCAAAAGTGTGTCCAGGTTGGTCCTTGAGGGATAATCAAACAGAGGTTTGTCGGTGCTCTCCACCCCCATCCATTCCCGTAGGGTCCGCCCTTTGCCGTCTTTCCCCGGTTCACGCGGTCCATTGCTGGTGTGGCGCCGGCGGGCGGCGACTTTGATCGCCGGTTTGCTTGCATTGCTGATGGCCTATGGCGTTGTTTTCGGACACAATGGGCTTACGGCATACGCGAACAAGCGTAGTCAATCTCAAATGCTGCTGATGCAAAGTGAGCAATTGGAGCGAGAGAACAGCCATCTGCAGGGGCATGTCGATCGGCTCCAAAGTGATCCGAGCGCGATCGAACACCAGGCTCGCGAAGAGCTGCACTACACCCGCTCCGGCGAAGTGATCTACACGCTCCCGGCTTCCGACGCGTCGGTTCCAGCGCCGATCGCTCACAAGTAGGGTCGTTTACCCCGCTAAAGCTGAAGCACCCGCGCCCAATCGCCCGGATGTGCCGACCACAGATCCGGTGCAGACGCTGCGAGCGCGGAAGGGGCCAGACCATAGCCGCAACCCAGGCTGCGGACGCCGCAGTTTCGTGCCGTTTGCACGTCAACGTCGGAGTCGCCAATCATCACCGCTGTCTCTGGAGCGATCGGCCCGTGTTGCGAACGTCTCTGGCCGAAATTGACGTTGGCCTCGTCCATGATGGCGCGCAAACCTTCGGGATTGGGCTTCTTTGCGAAGGAATCTCCACCATACACGGCGAAAAAATACGGCAACAGTCCAAGGGCCCTGCAAATCTCGCGAGACGGGCGGACCGGCTTGTTCGTCAGAACAGCCATCGGGAGCTCAGGGTGTCGGGCGCGCAGAGCATGGAGGGCCTCCAGCACGCCAGGGTAGGGCCGAGTGGTATCCAGCTTATGAAGATGGTAGTGATGGAGAAAGTGCTGGAAACCTCGGTCGAAGACAGCGTGCGTGTCAGCATCGGTGTAGCCGTCCCTTGGTGGACTGGCGGACAAGGCACGATGCATCAACATTGCCGCGCCATGACCGATGAAGCTGGCGATCTGCGAAGCCGGAAGCTCGCTGCGTCCTACGTGTAGCAGCGCCGCATTGACCGAGCGACACAGATCAGCGGAAGAGTCAATCAGGGTTCCGTCCAGGTCAAAGACCAGCAAATGAACGGGTGGGCAAGGCAGGGCCGGTCCGGAAGCCGGTGTACTCGTTTGGGACGGTGCCGCTGTCTCAATCATGCGTACTTTCGCAGCATGCCTAGAACGCGGCCCTGGATGCTTACATTGGCAGCCGGTACGTAAATGGGAGCCATTTGGGCATTGGATGGTTGCAGCCGCACAAGGCCGCCTTCGCGGTAAAAACGCTTCAAGGTGGCGTCGGTTCCGTCCACGAGAGCAACAACGATTTCGCCCTCGCGCGCCGTGCGTGTGCGCTCGACCAGCACGAAATCTCCAGAGACAATATGTTCATCTTGCATGGAATCCCCGCGTACTTCCAGGGCAAAAACCTCGCGTGCGCCGATGATATCGCCCAACGAGATACTCTCCGCCGCCTCGATGGCTTCGACCGGGCGGCCGGCCGCAATGCGTCCGAGTAGAGGAAGGCGCTCTCCCTCTCCGCCGCCCCGGCGACTGCTGCGTTGCGGCAGGACATCAATGGAGCGGCTACGGTTATGCGCTCGTTGCAGTAGACCTTTTTCCTGCAAATTCGTAATGTGCTTGTGCACGGTGGCCAAAGAGTTGAGGCCTAACCCGGCTGCGATCTCCTCATAGGACGGCGAGTAGCCGTTGTCTGCCGTGAAGCCAGAGAGGAAATCCAGAACCTCTTTCTGCCTGCGTGTGATAGCCATTTCGCGATTGTAGCGAATAAAAAGCGAACTGCAACCGGAAAGTTAATCAAATTGGTTCGTCGGCGTTCCCAAATCGGAACGGCCTCCTACGGTTCCATAATGGGCCTGCGAAATCGTTCTATTTAGCAGATTTTCGCGCCGCAAATCGTTCTATTGGTGAATCCTTAGAAAGCAAGCTGGCTGGGTGGCGGCCTCCAGAGAAGTTAGGGTACGCCGGAGTGAGCATATGAGAGTTCTCATCGTTGAAGATGATCGGGCGTTAGGCGTGTTCATACGCAAAGGTTTAATGGCACAAGGGCACGATGCGGAGTGGGTCAGTGATGGAGAAGCGGCGCTTGAACGGGTGCGTCTGCGCGAGCCTGAACTGCTCATTCTTGACCTGACCCTTCCGAAGAAGGATGGGGTTGAAGTTTTGGAAGAGTTACGGACCTGGTCGACCTCGATGTCCATTGTGGTACTCACCGGCAGAAGTAATGTCGACGAACGCATTCGATGCTTGAACCTTGGCGCGGATGACTGCCTTCTGAAGCCGTTCAGCTTCCACGAACTTACGGCTCGCTGCCGTGCCATCTCACGTCGCCGAAGCCAGGCGATTGTTTCTACTTTGAGCCATGGGCCGCTTGTGATGGATCTGCTAAGCCGCAAGGTGTGGCGGGATGGAAATCCCATTGAGTTGACGGTGAAAGAATTCGCGCTGTTGGAGTACATGGTGCGACGGCGCGGGGAGTGTTGCTCGCGCGAAGACTTACTGCGGGACCTTTGGCAAGTAAATGCGGAAGCCGTGACGAATGTTGTGGACGTGTATGTGAACTATCTGCGAAAGAAGCTGACGGGACCAGTCCTAGGAACCGGGTCCAACGCGCCATTGATTCAGACCGTACGCGGGGCGGGGTACCGCTTGATGACCTTGCAACAGGATGCGGCTTAATGCACCCAGGCTTGTCAGAAAGTGCCGGGAGGAGATCGATTGGCCGCTGTTCGGGTTGATGTGCGTGGGTCCAGAGATGCTGTCATGGAAAAGGAACTCCATGATTTGTCGCAGCCGCTTACCAGCTTGCAATGTCGATTGGAGATCGGTTTGTTGGTAGAGGACGAGACGTCTGCCCGGGAGGTGCTGGAGGACTGCCTGTTGGAGCTCAAGCGGGTGCTCGCGGCCGTTTCTCGCATGAGGACAGTTCTGGCGGCAAACACAGGGGAAGGCGGGTCCGTCTGAATGCAGACCCGGGAGCAAACGGTCGTTCTAGCTTCAGCCGATGCGGCGCTGCGTGAGCGGCTCTGCCGGAGTCTGGAGAAAGGGCGTTGGCAGGTGTGCGAGGCCGAAGGCGGGGCGGCGGCGATGGCGTTTCTTGAAGAGTTTCAGCCCCAAGCTCTGCTTCTGGATGGTTGGCTGCCAGATTTGGAGGCTGGTGCTTTTGCGGAGATTGTGCAGCAGCTATATCCCAATGTCGACCTGATCCGGTTGGATGGGCTTACGTCGGCGGATTCGCTCAGGGGAGCTAGAAAGCATGAACTCTTGCATGCCATTCGCGAAGCGGGACCGCAAAAGGGCTGGGATGGAGCGATCTGGAGCAAGGCCGGCACTCCCAACGCTGACGCCGATCTTTTTCCGAAGAGCACGCAGTCGCCTCCACCGCACCGCCGTGCAGCGTCAGAGCTCCGGGGGGCCCCAACGCGTTTCGTCGCTCTCTTGCCAGGTATGGTGGGGGAAAGCCCGGCAATTCGGGAATTGGCTCGGCTGGTCAGGTTGGTGGCTCCGCATCCAGCGCGAGTTTTGATTGAGGGTGAAACCGGTTCGGGCAAAGAACTGGTTGCGCATGCGGTTCACACGTTGAGCGGGCGGGAGGCAAAGCCTTTTGTAGCCTTGAACTGCGCTGCCATACCGGAAACTCTATTGGAAGCGGAGTTGTTCGGCCATACCCGTGGCGCATTCACCGGAGCGGTGCAGTCCCGCCAGGGGCGGATCGAGGCAGCCAATGGGGGCACCCTCTTTTTGGATGAAATCGGTGAGTTGCCGCTCGCCCTGCAGGCCAAGCTGCTGCGCTTCCTGGAGAATGGGGAGCTTCAACGCATTGGCGGCAACGAAACTATCCATGTGGATGTGCGCGTTGTATCCGCTACGCATCAGTTTCTGGAAGAGCGAGCGGAAAAGGGTACGTTTCGCCTGGACCTTTATCATCGCCTGGCGGCGTTTCCTGTGCTGGTGCCCGCGCTGCGGGAGCGCCTGGAGGACCTCCCTATGCTCGTGGAGTACATTCTGCGGGAACTCAGGGGCGATCTGCCGTCGAAATGTGTGAGTGCTTCAGCGTTAGACCGCTTGGCAGCGCACGCCTGGCCTGGAAACGTGCGAGAGCTTCAGAACGTGCTCATGCGCGCCGCTATTCTCTCCGACGATCGGCCCGGGATCGAAGCCGACGACGTGCAGTTCGGTCGTGTGAGGCGAAACTAATACGAAAGCCGAAACAGCGGGGCTGATCCAGGAAACGACGTTGAAACGTCCGATCTTCAAGCCCGTCGGTGGCCACTGAAAGCGTGATTTTGGGCTTTTTAGCCGAAAAATGAAGGCTGCATCTTCGCCTTCTCTTTGCTTAGAGTTTTCTTAGCCTCCATCGCGAAGTTTGGCATGAGGTTTGCTTTTTCTTCGTGTGTGGTGAGGCGGTTAGAGCAACATCGGGGGTTTCCGGTGTGGCTCTCAAAAAGAAGCTGCCCAGCGAGGAGTAAGTGATCATGCGTAACACAACTCAGACCAACCAGCGCGGTGTGTCGACGGTAGGGGAACTTCCGGTTTCCATGTGGATTGCAACCCCTGAGGCTGTCCCTTCGGTCCAGGCCGGCAACGTCGTTCCCGCCAGCGCAGAACTTTTCGACCGCGAGAGCGCCACGGCCGAGAACATCTCCCTGGTTCGCTTTCTGGCACGCCAACTGCATGCACGTTTGCCGCAGCATATCGAAATGGACGATCTCCTATCCGCCGGCACGATCGGGCTTTTGGACGCTGTGGCCCGTTTTGACGGAGAAAAGAAAACCCAGTTCAGAACCTATGCGCAGTTCCGCATTCGCGGCGCCATGATGGACTCCTTGCGCGAGGGCGATTGGAGTCCACGGACGCTGCGCCGGCAGGGACGCCTGCTGCAACAGGCGAAACACGCGCTGGTTGTGAAAGGCAATGAGGCACCGAACGATCAGCAAATGGCCGATGAGATGGGAGTCCCATTAGCGACTTACCAGGGTTTGCTGACGGACCTGAATGGACTTGAGGTCGGCAGCCTCCAACTGGAGCGCAACGAAGATGCGGGAGAGCAATTGATCGACTCGATCCCGGGTCCAGCCACGAACGATCCATTGTTTCTTTGCCTGCAGGGAGAGCTTCGGGAAAGATTGGTCGCCGCCATTGAAGAACTGCCGGAGAAAGAGCGTTTGGTGCTGAGCCTTTATTATCACGAAGAACTGACCATGAAGGAGATCTCGGAAGTTTTGGGTGTGGTTGGATCCCGCGTTTCGCAACTACACGCTGCGGCCATTGTCCGCTTGAAGAGCCTTCTGCGTGAGGGCGGCCACAAGAACGAACCCAAGGTTTCGTCGCGGCGAGGTACCCCGGGCAAACGGTAACTGGGGCCTATGAAAAATTTTTCTGCGGAGGCCTAATGTTTTCGGCAAGGTGGCCGTTATTAGGAACAGAGAGGGCCATTCGAATGAAAAAGGGTTCATGCATGCACCGTTCCGACGATTTGGGGGAGGATCTACGCCGGACAGCGATCCGGCAACGGAGAGTTGCCGAATTGAAAGAGCAGGTGGCACAAGGTCGGTACAGGGTTTCCGCCCACCAACTCGCCGAAAAAATCATGCAGGTCTTGTTGCAGGGCAGCCGAGTTGCCGATTGAATGGGGGTAAGGGAGGCGGACGGGAGTCTAGTGAGCGCGAAAGCGTCAGGTACGTAAATGCCTGAGCAAAAACTCACATGGACTGCAACACGCGAAGACGGGCCAGCGATTCCAAAATGCACTCGGCGTGGTAACCTGATTGCTGGACACTGAGAAGAAGTGACTAGCAAATAGAAAACAGGAGCAAGAAGCGCTGTGTTGGCACCTGCAAAGAAAATCGACATCATCGGCAAATATCGTACGCACGATTCGGACACTGGAAGTCCCGAGGTGCAGATTGCGATTCTCAGTGAGCGTATTGGCGAACTGACGGAACATTTCAAAACTCACAAGAAGGATCACGGTTCGCGTCGTGGGCTGTTGATGCTGGTTTCCAAGCGCCGGCGCCTTCTGGATTACCTGAAGAAGACCGATAGCGATCGCTATCGCGAAGTCATCGGCAAGCTAGGCATTCGTAAGTAGTGCGATGGCCGGCTGCATGCGTATCGAGGCCGGAGTGCAAAGCATCCGCACAGCCGTAGGTTCGCCTATCGGTTCGGCAAGCAGGCCGGTCTCCGGCGTTTGCCGTAGCGACCAATGTGCTCGCTACGGGCACTCTGAACCCGTTGCACCGCGCCGCTCATCAACCCCGCCTGGCCGTTGCCAGCGGGGTTTGGTGTTTCAGAGTTCATGAAAGCGGGCTGATGAGCACGCGATTCCGGCAACAAAGTACAACTCGAGACAAAAGATCGTAAAGGAAGAGTCTATGCAAGATGTAACTGTCGAGCTTGCCGGGGGCAAGCAGATCAAGTTTGAGACGGGGCGCCTGGCAAAACAGGCCTCGGGAGCAGCTTTCACAACGAGCGGCGACAACGCGGTTCTGGCCACTGCGGTGGCTTCGCCGGAACCGAAAGAGGGGATCGACTTTTTTCCACTTACGGTCGAATACCGCGAGTTCACCTATGCCGGCGGGCGTATCCCGGGTGGCTTTATTAAACGGGAAGGCCGGCCGAGTGAGAAGGAAATTCTGACATGCCGCCAGATTGATCGTCCGATCCGTCCCTTGTTCCCGGAAACATTTCGGAACGAGACGCAGGTGGTTGCGTTTGTGTACTCGGCCGACAAGGAAAACGATCCGGACGTGCTGGGCATCAACGGTGCAAGCTGTGCGTTGGCGTTGAGCGACATTCCGTTTCATGGTCCGGTCGGTGCGGTGCGGGTGGGGATTATCGACGATCAGTTTGTCGTCAATCCGACGTATGCGCAGCGTTTGTCGAGCACGTTGAACATCATGGTCGTCGGTACAGAAGCCGGTATCACGATGATCGAGTCGGGCGGTCGCGAAATTTCGGAAGAGCGCGTCGTTGAGGCGATTGAGTTTGCCCATGGCGAGATCAAAAAGATTGTCGCCGCCATCAGCGATCTAGCCGGCCGGGCAGGGAAGCCGAAGCGTCCGGTTACAGAACCCGAATTGGATCTGGCCTATGCGGACGAACTGCAGAGCAAGGTCGGCGACCGCCTGAAAGACGCTCTGAACACGGAGAAGTATCCGAAGTTCGAGAGCTACGCCAAGGTCAAAGAGATCAAGGACGAGTTGAAGAAAAGCCTTCCCGAGGGCGATGCGTCGGCGGGCAAGAAGCTTTCCAAGTACTACGAACTTCTGCGCGAGCGTATCTTCCGTGAGCAGGTCCTGAACGAGCGTTTGCGCCCGGATCATCGGGCCTTCGACCAGATCCGCAAGGTGACCATCGAGACGGGTGTGCTTCCGCGGGTGCATGGGTCTGCGCTGTTCACACGGGGCGAGACGCAGGCGCTGGTGGCGGCGACGCTGGGCACGACCGACGATGCGCAGCGCATGGAAAGCTACGAAGGCGAGCAAAAGCGTCGCTTCATGCTGCACTATAACTTCCCTCCGTTTTCTGTGGGCGAGGTAGGCCGCATGACCGGTGTGGGACGTCGCGAGATCGGCCATGGAGCCCTGGCGTGGCGGGCGATCGAAGCTGTTCTGCCCGGGGAAGAAGAGTCGCCGTACACGTTGCGGGTAGTTTCCGACATCCTGGAATCGAACGGTTCGTCTTCGATGGCCACGGTTTGCGGCGCCTCGCTGGCACTGATGCAGGCCGGTATCCCGTTGAAGGGTTCGGTTGCGGGTGTGGCGATGGGTTTGGTCAAGGAAGGCGATAAGTACGCAATTCTGAGCGACATCGCCGGTGCGGAAGATCACTACGGCGACATGGATTTCAAGGTTGCCGGCACGCGAAACGGCATTACCGCCCTGCAGATGGACATCAAGATCATGGGGATAACCGCCCAGATCATGCGAGAAGCCCTGGAGCAGGCACGGCAAGGGCGCATGTTCCTGCTGGACACCATGGATGCGGTCGTATCGGGGGCAAGCCGGGAGAAGTCGCAGTTTGCACCACGCATTCACACGCTGCAGATTCCCACGGACAAGATTCGCGATTTGATCGGGCCGGGTGGAAAGACGATTCGCGGCATTATTGATGCCACGGGCGTAAAGATCGATGTCGAGGACTCGGGACGCGTCAACGTGGCTTCAAGCGATGCGGAGGGTCTTGCCAAAGCGATTCAGATGATCAGCGATTTGACCGCGGTGCCGGAAGTTGGCAGGACGTACCTGGGCAAGGTGGTACGACTGGCTGAGTTCGGGGCCTTTGTTGAGATTTTCCCGGGGACCGACGGCCTTCTGCACGTGTCCGAGATCGCGGAACATCGCGTGAAGGATGTGAAGGACGAGTTGCGCGAGGGCGATCAGGTTCTGGTGAAAGTCCTGGCGATCGAGGGCAATCGGGTCAAGCTGAGTCGCAAGGCGGTGCTGCGGGAACAACGGGCGAAATTGGGTTTGCCCGAGGTTTCAGAGGCTGTTCCAGAGGCGGGGCGTGGCCGCGCCGAACGAGGCGTACGCCCGGAGGCACCGAAGCCCGAGGAGACGATCACGATCGAGGGCGGCGAGGACTTCGATGACGATGGGGACGAGGATGAATTGGATCTCGACGGCGAGGGAAGCGACGAGACGTCTGAGGACGGCAACGCGGTACCCGCTGAAGGAGCTGGAGGCGCGCCGGGCCGGGATGCAAATCGGTCTCAAGGTGCGAACCTGCGCCGCCGCCGTCGAGGGCGCCGTTCCGGCCCTGGTGGTGGTGGGGCCGCGCCGCAAGGTGGAGCAGCCCGCTAGAACTCTTTAGCTGAGAGGGCCGCGCCAATTCAGGCGCGGCCTTTGTCTTGCCAGCGATGGAACAAACGGAGGCAAGTCCGATTGGCCGGGTAGATCGACGACAAGTGTACGGACGGCTGCAGATCGGGTGGTGGCAAGTGTTGTGGCCGCTTTTTCTGCTTTGCGTGCTCCGAGGGAGCCGTTGGTTTCTGGATGAGTCGTTTCCGGCGGCACGTTCGACCGGGCTTTCCGCGGGTCTGGGCTGCGCCGGGGCCGGGGTGGCCGTATTGGTCTGGAGGAAGACGGGCAAAAGACGGCGTTCGGCAGTCGGTGCAGGGGCGATCCCAAGCACCGGATGGACCGTGCCGATCGCTGCGGCATTTCTGTTGGCGAGCCCTGCGCTGGGCGCAGCGGTTTCGGATCGGCATCTGAATGCGACGGCGGCTACCGTCGCGCTGGTCCTTACGCCGGTGGTGACCGCGGTAGCGATGGCGGCTTCGAGCCCCGGCGACGAAATGGCGGGAATGCTTTGGCCGGGGCTGGCAGGAATCGCAGGGCTTTTGCTCCTGGTACCGGCACCGAGTCTCTCTTCGTGGCGAACGGACCTGGGGTTGGCGTCGCTGCCTCTGGTCCCAGGCATTGCGGCTGCCTACATCACTACCAGGATCAGGATGACGCGGTCCGAGCAGAATGGATCGGCCGTTGGCACTGGATTCGAGGGCACCTGGGCGCCTGGCGGATACTCCGTTCAGTGGATGGAGCGGGGGTTGCTGATGGCAGCGGTCCTGTTCGGCATAACTTTCTTACAAGGGATCGGCAGCCAGGAAATCGGGGCATTGGGCTGGGTCGGCGGTCTAGCCGATGGGGCGATTTTGTGGCTGACGCTCCTGACGCTGAAGCGTGTTGGAGCGGTTCGGTGGTCGGCGCAGTTCCTGCTGACACCGCTGGTGACGATTCTGGAGGGATTGGTTTTGCTGCGTCCGATGGCTACGGCGCGGTCCTGGGTGGGCATTGCTCTGCTGGCGGTGAGCGGAGGTTATCTGCTGGTTCCGCGCTCGGGGGAAGAACGCGGAAGGTGAACAGTGGGTAGCGCCGATGACGACCAGACCGAAGCAGATCGACGGCACGTGTTCGAGGCTGGAGCAGCGTGGGTATTTGCGGCGTTTCCCCTGTGGTTTGGGTGGAATAGCTTCTGTACACTCCATCCATGGCCGCTTCCATGTACATCGTCGTCGAGGGCGAGGATCCGGAATTTGACATTTATGTGAATGGGCGAGCATTGGCCCGGCAGGAAGCAGCCATCGACCGCCTGGCGCACACGCTGGGTGTGCGGCCGCTGCTGGCTTTTTTTTCGGCCGACGAGAACTCGATGGCGTTGTTGATCGAGGAAGGGGCGGGCAACCCAGAGTTACTGCACCGGTTGCCGCCGCCGCAGTGGTTTCAGCCGGAGGATGGCCTGGCCACGGTGCGGGAACTGATTTCGGCGCTCCAGGCAGAGCCACGGCGCATGGGCAATGAGAGTTTTAACGTGTTGAGCGAACTGATGGAGTACCAGCAGGTGCTGAGCAAGGCAGCCGCACGCGGTCTTCGGTGGCACCTGGCATTCAGCTGGCGATAGGCGGTGAGAGGGTACCCTGATGAACTCGGCTTGCGGCGGGGGCGCACCGCAGATGGCAAGCCCGTGTCGCAGCACGGATCAAACCACCATCGATCTGGATAGATCTGGATAGATCTGAATCGATCTGGATCGATGATGGTTTGGTTAGTTCAAAGTGGGTGCGTTGGATACGGCGCTGGCGGCTAGCGCGGTGTTGTTCGGACCGAGACCAAGCTTGATGAGTGCGCGCGAGTCGGGCACGAGTTTCGTTTGCCAGCCGTTATCGCTTTGCATTTTTTGCATTGCCGCGTAGCTCGACGAGTCCCAGGTGCCGGTCGGTTCGCCGGAGAGGTAGCCGCGTTGGATGAGAGCGGCCTGGATTTCCGTGGCACGTTCGGAGCCCATGCTGAGAACGGGGGCGTGTTCCACGCGGTGAGAGCGAAGGCTGACGCCACCGCGGACCATGGCGTGGGAAGCGGTGCGATGGTGCGGACGAACCGCGGCGAACCCAGCGGTGGTGCAGAGAAGGAGGCCGGCCGCAAGGAGACCGGAACCGTTTAGACGCATTCGTTATACCTCTCACGATTCGTGGGCCGTGAAAGCCCGTGCAACGAGGTTGAGGTTACTCCATCGCGGGCGACGCCGACAAGTGGACGGGGGTTGCACGAAGGGTAACTAAAAAGGGCCACGGCGAGATGGCCGTGGCCCCTTTGTTACGGGAGCTTACTGAAGGGTGCCCCCCCGGTAGTTGTCGCCGTTGCTGGAATCGCGCGGGTTGCGAACGACGAAGACGACGTCATCACCCGGCTTGAGCGCGGAGACTATGTTGCGGTATTCCGATTCACTGGTGACGGACTTGCGGTTGATTTCGACGATCACATCGCCGGGTTGAAGACCGATCTGCTCGGCAAAGGAGCCGGGGCGGACGGCGGTGACGGTGACGCCGCCATGGATGCCAAGTTTGGACATCGCTTCCGCCTTGGTGGGCTGCTCGGTGAGACCGAGTTTTACCTGACCGGCATCGGCCTGGGCGGGCGGCGTGTTGTCATCGTTGGCTGTCTCCGGGTTGAGGAGCTTGGAACGGTCGGTGATGCCGACTTCGGCCGATTCCTTTTTGCCATCGCGCAGGTAGCCGAGATTGACCCGGGTACCGGGGGCTTTCGCCGAGACGAGCGAGATCAGGCTGTCGCCATCCTTGACCGGCTGGCCATCAATGGAAACGATCACGTCCTTGGGCTGGAGACCGGCTTTGGCTGCCGGGCCGTTCGGGGTGACGGTGCTGATCATGACGCCGCCGCCGGAGAAGCCGTACATGCGGCTGACCGCGGAGGACTGCATGGCCTGAAACGTGATGCCGATGGAGCCGCGCGTGACGGTGTGCGTGGGCGAGATGAGCTGGTTGTACACCGAGATGAGCAGGTTGGAGGGAAGAGCGAAGCCGACGCCTTCAGAGCCCGCGGATTGGGTATAGATTGCCGTGTTCATGCCGATGACCTCGCCCGCCATATCGACGAGCGGACCGCCGGAGTTGCCGGGATTAATCGCGGCATCGGTCTGGATGAAGTGCTGAAAGGTGGATTGATCGATGCCGCCGGCCCCCTGTTCCAGGTTGGAACCGGAGCGATTGATGGCTGAAACGATGCCGGCCGAAACGGTTTTGGAAAGGCCGAACGGACTGCCGATGGCCAGAACCCAATCGCCGACCTGAGCGCTGCTTGAATTGCCGAGTTTGACGGTCGGCAGAGGTTCCTTGGCGTCGATCTTGATGACCGCGATGTCGGTCGAGGGATCGGCACCGACGACATGGGCCGGGCGGCCCTGGTCCAGGCTGTCTTCCGGATCGGTCGAAAGCTTGACGTAGATGCGGTCGGCCTTGTCGATGACGTGGTTGTTGGTGAGGATATAGCCGCGGGAATCGACGATGAAGCCGGAACCGAGCGCTTTTCGTGTGCTGAGGTCCTGCCCGCCGCCACCGCCGCCGCCGCCACCGAAGAAGTGGTTGAAGAAGTCCTGCATGTTGCCGTTGTTTCCGCCGCCGTTCTCGTCGTCGTCACCGCCGCCGTTGGGCGCGCCGGGCATCCCGCCGGGGGGCATTCCGCGCCGATTGCGTCGGCCGGCACTCCCCTGCTTGGGGGTGGATTCGGTGTTGATGTTCACAACGGCCGGACCGACCTGCTTGGCAATGGCGGAAAAGCCATTGGACAGATTGACGGGCGAGGGAATCACCAGTTGACGAGCGTCTGACGAGTCAACCCGCTGCGTTTCCTTTCCACTGACCTGACTTGTGAGGAGGGATCCTGCCAGAATGAGGGCCGAGCAGGCGCCAAGGGCGGTGAAGGTGGTGACCGGGGTGAGGCGACGACGGGGGCGTAGCTGGGACTCGCCTTCAGAGATGTGCGGGGATGGCATGGTTTGGGTCTTTCCTTTGGGACTGTTTTTGGGTGTATCGAGATGCGGGAAACTGGCCCATCGCCAGCGGTCCCGAGAACGAACCCCTGGCGGCGAGTTTTGGAGCAACGCATACATTCAGACGTTTTTTCACACGAAAGGTCGCTAAAAAGACGGAATTACGATTGCCTGGGTAGGATACCGGCGGCTGCCATGGCGGTTGGACCAAGCTCGGCAAGGGCGATGCCCCCAAGGATCAAGGCGGCACCGGCCAACCCACGGGGCCCAAGGTGCTCGCCGAGGAAGACCAGGGACGCGAGGCCGGCGAACACGGGCTCCAGCGTGAAGATGAGTGCGGTGTGGGTAGGCGGGACGTGGCCCTGTGCCCAGCTTTGGATGGTGAAGGCGGCGGCGGTAGCAAAGACCGAGGTGATGCCGAGCGCCCAAAGGACGGTTGGCGTGGGGTGAAGGAAGGGATGGTGCTCGAGGGGAAGCAGAAACAGCATGACAACGGCGGCGACGGCAACTTGCAGGGTGCCCAGGACGCGGGCGTCCACCGTGCCGGCCGCGCGGGCAAGCAGAAGCAGGTGAAAGGCGAAGGCGAGGGCGCAACCGAGGGTGAGCCACTCGCCGGTGCCCATTCCGGCTAACAGGGATCGGCCGGCGCCGGGCCGACTCGTGAGCAGAACCAGGCCGGCAAAGGCAACGAGCGCGCCGGCGAAGGAAAGGGCGTGAGGCCGGGGAATGCCGGGGGCACGGATGCCGGGAAGGGCGCTCAGGAGCGGAACAAGGACGACCACGAGGCCGGTGAGGAACGCGGATTTGGACGGTGTGGTGCGGGCCAGGCCGGCGGTTTGGAGCTCATACCCGAAGGAGAGCAGGACGCCGGCAGCGGCGCAAAGCTTCCATTGGGGGCGGGTGAGGCCCCTGAGTTGGCGGCCGTTGACGGCGAAGAGCACCGCCGCGGCCAGAATCATGCGAACCAGGTTGAAGAGCAGGGGCGAGGCCTGGCTCAGGGCTGCCTTGGCGAGGGGAAAGGTGGCGCCCCAAAGGATCGCGACGGCGATCAGGAGGAGATGGGCGGCACGGCTTTGGCCCCTTGTGGTTTTTTGGAGCGTCGCGTTCCCCATGCCGTTACTCGGGAAAGCTGCGGGCTGGGGGCGGGTTGGGGTTGGCCGGAACGGAGGCATCGGCCTGGAACCGGGTGATTCCGCCGACCACGGTGCGAAGAACACGGGTTGCGAGCAGATCCCGCGCGGAGGCTTCGGTGATGTCCCGATCGAGGACGATGAGATCGGCGAGGAAGCCGGGTTCGAGGCGGCCCTCGATGTTTTCGCGAAACTCGGCGAAGGCCGAGGCCTGCGTGTAGGCGTAGATTGCCTCGTTTAGCGAGATCTTTTGAGCGGGTTCGAAAGTTTGGGTGCCGGCCTCGTTCGCTCGCGTGACGGCGGCGTAGAGGCCACGGAAGGGTGAGATCGACTCGACGGGGTAGTCGGTGCCGAAGGCGACGGTGACGCCGTGGTCGAGGAAGGATCGCCAGGCGTAGGCGCGGGCGGAGCGCTCGGGGCCGAGTCGCGCCCCGGCCCAGGCCATGTCGGTGAGCAGGTGGCTGGGTTGCATGGAAGCGATGACGCCGAGGCGGTGAAAGCGGTCAAAGGCACCGGGGGAGACGACCTGGGCGTGCTCGATGCGGAAGCGGAAGTCGGCGGGTTGCGCCGGGCATTCCGTAGGGGGCGGGGGGTTGGCGGACGGGTGGGTCGAC
>CAXTBI010000038.1:0-31841 GCA_964242195.1 uncultured Acidobacteriaceae bacterium | reverse complement strand
GAGCAGGCGAACCGCTCGAACATAGGTTCTTTCCATCGCAATCACCGGCTGCATTCTGGCCACGTTCGCATTCAGGTGCGTCAAGGTGAAATCTTCGATGGAGCCTTGCGGATTGCGCACCGCCCCGCAGATCACAAGCGCATCGAGGCTGCTTTCGGCGGCGGCTCGCAAACGCTCTCGGTCGTTCCGTAAAAGGAATTGCAGACGCAACAGCGCGTCTTCCTGCCGCTTGCGTCCGCTCAGGTCTCGGACGACTTTGGCAAAGCCGATCAGCCGACCATCGGGACCACGCACCGCGGTCAAGCTGAAGCCGGCCCAGAAGCGGTCTCCGTTGCGGCGGCTTCGCCAGCCCTCTCCGGATAGATGTCCCGACTTCATGGCGCGCGCGAGTTCTCGCTCGGGCGTGCGGTCCGCGATGTCTTCGGCGGTGAAGAACAACGAATCGTGCTGCCCGAGGACCTCCTCGGAGCGATACCCGTTGATTCTCTCCGCGCCCAGGTTCCAGGTCAGAACGCGGCCCGCGCAATCAAGCATAAAGATTGCACAGTCCTCAATGGCGTCTACCATGAGCCCGACGTACTCGGTCCTTGCCACGGGCGGGAAGGAGGAACAATCGTCGTCAAGCGCCCGCTCCGGTGCCTCGATTTCCGCAGCCGCCAGCGCTTTCGACGCGAGGCGATAGCCTTGTCGCGGCAACGTCTCAACAAACTCGCCCCCTCCCGGAAGTTTGCCCAACGTGCGCCGAAGCAGAAACACGGCCTGTGTGAGATTGCCCTCTTCGACGATGAAGTCTCCCCATACGGCCCGAAAGATATTTTCCTTGGTCACCACTTTGCCCTTTGCCTTCGCCAGGAGCGCCAGCACCTTGAGTGGCCGCCGGCTCAGGGCAACGACGCGTTCGCCCTGCAGCAACTGCAACGGTTGCGAATGGAGGGTGTACTGGCCAATCTGTGTTTTCAATGGGCGTTCCTTCTATTCCGCAATCATTCGATCCGCTGAAGACGGCGTGGAAAGACAGCGTCGATCGCTTTCATGCTATGCACAATTTTGATGCATGAAAAAAGAAATGCAAGTCTCAATTCTTTGCGGCATTGAGGATTTTTTTCGAAACACCCAGCCCAATAGTAGAGAGAACATGAAACGCCAATAAGAGAAGGCACCCCTCCATCGGGTACGGCGGCATGGCGGTACGACTCAACTGGCTTCCATGTTCCGAAACGGCGTGGCACCGACGTACTCAGCACTCAGCATTTTGCTTTCGGGTCAAATTGTGTTGCTGAAAGGTTGACTCTCGATGTCCACTTCCGTCTACAAGCCGCTCCCCGGCGTCGTTCCTGCCCTGTTCCTGCCCCAAGCGGATCCACGAGCGGTTGCCCTCGCGCGATCCGACATTTTCCGTGGACTGTCCAACCTGGAGTGCGCGCTGCTCCTGCAGAGCGCACGGTGCCGGAACTTTGCCCGCCATGAACGGCTGTTCGAGCAGGACCAGTCCATCCGCAGCGTGTTTCTGCTCGAATCCGGGGCTGTCAAACTGATCCAGGTCACTTCGGCCGGCAGCGAGGTGATCCTTGCGTTGCTCGGCAAAGGCGAATCCCTTGAGGTTCTGGGCGGTCGTGCTCCACGCAAATACGCCTGTTCCGCGATCACCATGACAAATTGCCGCGTGCTGTGCTGGGATTGGAACAAGCTGAACCTGCAACCCTTCGCTTCGCGCATTCACCGCAACGTCGGCCACATCAAGTCGGAACGCGTTCTTGAGTTGCAGGGGCGCTTCCTGGACATGGCGGCTGAACGGGTTCCCGTCCGAGTGGCGAATGCGCTTGTACGCCTTCTGGGGCATATCGGCGAGGACTCCGGTTGCGGTCGGCAGGTCTTTTTGTCGCGTGAAGAACTGGCCCAGTTCACCGGCACCACCCTCTTCACAATCAGCCGCCTTGTTTCACACTGGAACCAGCTGGGGCTGGTCATAGCCCGACGCGAAACGATCATCGTCGCCGATTCGGAGCGCCTCTTGAAGTTCGTTTGCAACACCGAAGATTAGGGCCCATACCCGCAACACCACAACATGCGATAGCAGGGAAAGCTGGGCGGAGCGCCGCGGAAGCTTTGGTGGCCGCGCCGCGCATCGCCGCGCTTCCTCCGGCCGCGAAGTGGCCGTCGCCTGCCCCGTGGCGCGCCCCCTCCGTCCCTTTGCTGTTGTTTGCCCGGCTGCGCAGTTACTCGGTCGCGATCTTCAGTAATAACCCAAAGTATCCATTGCGATAACGCAAAGACGCTTGCTGTCAGGGCCCGCATGATCAGCATCACCGCCAACTTCGCCTGAAACTTGGACGTTCGGCGATCGCGGCGGTTATTTGAGCGTTTGCTCGCAGGAGAGCGACATGATCCGTTCTGTACCCCGCACGGCCCAGCTACTCGGGCTTTTGGTTTCTCTGGGGCTGCGCATGGGTGCCCAGGCGTTTCGCGTGCAATGCCCCGCGACGACCTCCCTGCATCCGTCGGTGGGAACCGGTTCGCCCACGGGCGTTGGCGCCGCGTATACCGGACCCACAAGGGCCACGGACCCGGCGACCGGATTGTCGTACGTGAGCAACGGCGGCGTCATCCGTTGCCAGCAGGTTTCCGGTGGTGACGGGTATGCCACCATGGCGGACGGCTCGCAGATTTACATGTTCGCGTTCGGTCCTTTGTCGGGACTGGTGGACATCGCAAACGGGCTCCCCGGAACGCAAATCGCGAGCGCCTACAACGTCGTTGCGCCCACGGCACTGAAGCCCGGCGACCCTGCCACGAGTGGATCGGCGTTGGGCTCGTGGAACGGGGCCGTTGGGCTGGCGCCGGATCTCGATTACGGCGGCGTCATCGACGGCCATGTGGACCCGCGGCCCATCATGGACGTCGGTGTGATGAACGGCAACCAGCCCGCGCCCTTGATGGCCATCGATGAGGACGACGAGTTCTTCCTTACGTTAAGCAACGTCGGTATGCTGATGCGGCCCGACCTCTTCGAGCAGCACACGATTCATTTTCACGGCTACCCCAACGCTTCCACGGTCTACGACGGTGTGCCGGATGCCTCGGTGGCAATCGATATCGGCGGCAGCATGACGTACTACTATCTCGCGCCCGATGCCGGCACGTACTTTTGGCACTGCCACATCACACCGCCCGAGCACCTTCAGATGGGCATGGTGGGGCAACTGTATGTGCGGCCGCGCCAGAACCGGGTGGCGAATGGGACGCTCTTCAATGCGCTTTCGCTGGCGCAAAACGACCCGCGGACTGCCTCCAAGTGCACATCGGATATCTTGTGCACCACCCCTCAACCTCAGACGAACAGCATCGCGCACCTCCCCAACAAGAGCGGATCGCCCACGCTGTATGCCTATAACGATGGCGACGGAACCACCGCCTATGACGTGGAATACCCGCTGCAGATCCATGGATTCGACCCGAACTTCCACTTCGTCGGCATGACCTTCAACCCGGAAGGCTTCGCGGACATGAAGGACAAATACTTCCTGCTGAACGGCCGAAGCTACCCAGACACCGTCAAGACGGGCGTGTTGCAAACGCCGTCTTCCGACAGCACCATGCACGATTCCCAGCCGCTGCCTTCGATCATCAATATTCCCGCGGGCGGAAGGGCGCTGCTGCGCATCTCGGACCTGGACGTGAGCGAATTTCAAACGCTTGCCTCGTTGGGGATTCCCATGACGGTGATCGCGCAGAACGCGCGTCTGCTGCGCGACCAGGCCGGGAACAACATGTACTACAACACCAATTCCGTCACGCTCGGCGGCGGTGAGTCGGTGGATGTTCTGCTCGATGCGCACGGGATTACCGCTCCGCAAAAGTTCTACCTGTACACACCCAATCTCGATCACCTTGCCAACGACGCGGAAAACTTCGGCGGCCTGATGACGGAAGTGAACGTTTGCAATGCCGTCGATCCCACGACCAAGGCCTGCAGCTAACAACGCCTGCAGCGACCAAGGCCTGAAGCGAAAGCCCAGAGAGGAAGCCATGAAGCACCAGTTGATCCAGCGAATCCGAACGATGCAACGGATCGAAAGCCTCGCCCGTGTTGTGCAACTCGCTTGTGGCGCGGCCCTGCTGTTGTGCCTGCCCGCGGGAGCCGCTACGCCGGGCATCAAGGGACCGGCCTTCAGCCTTACGGCGCAGAGCAATTACATTTCCCAGCCGGATGGGCAGTCGATCTACTCCTGGGGCTATGGATGCGCGCCGACAGCCGCGCCGTCCTTTGCGCCTTCGATGGCCAACAACGCCTGCTCCACGATGCAGATCCCGGGGCCAACCCTGATCGTGAACGAAGGCGATTCAGTTACCGTCACGCTGACAAACAATCTTCCCAATGCAGCCGGCAACACGTCCATACTTTTCCCGGGGTTTCAGGTTACCTCCGGAGGCGGGAGTGTGGGTCTGATGACGCAGGAAGCCGCACCGGGCGGCAGTGTAACGTACACCTTCCAAGCGACCACGCCGGGTACGCGACCCTACTACAGCGGTACGCAAAGCGACCTGCAGGTGGAGATGGGCATGTACGGCGCCATCGTGGTTCTTCCCACAAAGACCAGCACCTATACGGGGGCATGCGGTGCATTGACGGCTGCACCGACGAGTCCGACGCAACTGGCCCGGGCCTACCGGCTAGAACAAGATTTCCGGCTGGCGACCGCGGCGTACGACAACGCCGCAACCTGCTATGACCGCGAATACCTGTTTCAGTTCTCGGAGATCGACCCGAAGATTCACAAGCAGGCGGAGACCCTGGTAGGTGCGAGCACCTGCGCGGCGGGCTCCTGCCCCGCGATGAATGTGCAGACCGAACCATACCATCCCACGTACTTCATGATCAACGGCCGGTCGATGCCGGACGACATGGATCCAAACTACGCGCCGGAGTATCCGCACCAGCCCTACAACGGCGACCCGCACATGCATCCGGGCGAACTTGTGCTGCTGCGCGTGATTGGCCAGGGTCGTTGGCAACATCCCTTCCATGAGCACGGCAACCATGTGCGTGTGCTGGCCCGCGACGGCAATCTGATCCTCAGCCAGAGCGACCCCACCAAGCTGGCCGGTCCCCTGCTCTTCACGACCACCACAACGCCGGGTGTGGCCATGGACGGCATTTTTTACTGGACCGGCAAAGGGCTGAACTGGGACGTATACGGGCACAACACGAAGGACGCCACAACCGGCAGTTCGAACCTTCCATGCGTCGCGGATGCCAATGGCTACAACACAGGGGGCCTGGCATACCAGCAGATCAACTTTTACGAATGGTGCGCGGACCACAACAAGCCCTTGGAGAAATCGCCGTTTGGCGATGTGGGCGGAGGTGGGCCGGTGACCTTGCCCGATCCGAACTATCTGACCAACGGCACATGGTATGGGGGCAGCGCGTATCTCGGACCGGATGCCACGACGCGCGCGACCGGGCCTAAGGGCACATCGCCGCCTGCGGGCACGGTGGCCAACCCGGCGGGGTCGGAAGCAGGGTTTGCTTTTATGTGGCACTCGCACAACGAGCGCGAAATCACCACCAACAATGTATTTCCGGGGGGCATGATGATGATGATGCTTGTGGACTCCCGCGAATTTGTGATCGACGAAACGAATTAGGCGGGAGACTTCGATGAAATTGCACGCGCCACTACTGGCTGCGGTCGCCGCAGTATGCCTTTTCGGCAACGGGGCATCCTTTGCTCAGTCCATCCATCTGACGGCTGCGCCCGCAACGGCCAACATGCCCGACGGGCAGGGCGTGCCGATGTGGGGCTACACCTGCGGTGCGGGCAGTGTGGCGCCCGCCACCTGTCGCGCGGCCAACCCCAATGCAGGTGCCGGTTGGTCGCCGGTGATCATCACAGTTCCGGTCGGCGGCCTGACGGTCAACCTTACGAACAACTTGCCCGTCCCTCCGGGGGCGGCGATCGGGGTTCCCACCTCCCTGGTGATTGTGGGCCAGGTCGGGGGCGGGCTCGGGGCAACGCCGACGACGGTGCTCAGTCCCACGCACCCAACGCAAACCACAACCTGGCCGACGGCCAATGTCCCCAATACGAGCTATACGCCCCCCGTGCAGGGGCGGCGTGTGCAGTCCTTCGGCACGGAGGTCGCAACGGGTGCGACCACGCCGCTCACCTGGAGCAACCTGCGTCCGGGCACGTACCTGCTGGAGTCGGGCACTCACCCTTCGATCCAGGCCGCGATGGGATTGTACGGCATCCTGGTGGTGACTACGCCGCCGGCCAATGGACAACCCGGCACGGCTTACCCGGGTCTCACTTATAACGCCGAAATGCCGATCGCCCTGGGCGAAATCGACCCGGTGCAGAACGCGGCGGTGGCCAAAGCGGTCAGCTCGCCGGGCTTCACTGAGACGGCGGTGTGGTCGGGGCAGCCGGGCGGTTGCGGCAACCCGAGCTCCGCAACCTACGGTTCCTGCTACCCGCCGGTGGTGAACTATTCGCCGCTGTATTACACGATGAACGGTGTCTCGTTCGACAGCACCAACCTGGCAAACTCCACCTTTGGCGTAATCCCGGCCGCCAACGTCTCCGGCAACGTGCTGGTGCGGCTGGTGAACGCGGGTTCGCGCATGCATGTGCCTTCGATCGTCGGGGAAACGACGGGCCCGGCCAATACGCCGGGCTTCGCGCTGATCGCCGAGGACGGCAACCCGCTGCCCGGGACGCCGCGCATACAAAACGAGGTCTTTCTTGCCGCGGGAAAGACCTATGACGTGATGATCAACGCCCCGGCGCCCGCGGCGGTGGGCGCGACGGCACCGGCCCTGCCGGTCTTCGACCGGCAGTTGAGCCTATCGACCAACAATCAGCGCGATGGCGGCATGCATGCCTACATCAGCATCAACGGCGCGGCGGCCCCGTCCTCGCCGCAAGCCGTGGCGGTGGCCAACCCCGACAGCTATACGGTGGTGCCCGGCACGAACCTGGCGATCTCCAGCCCAGGCACGGGCGTGGTGGCCAACGACATCGGCGTGTATGGCGTGACGGTGGGCGCACCCCCGGCGCACGGCAGCGTGTCGCTCAGCCCCGACGGCACCTTTACGTACGTTCCGGATGCGACATGGTCCAGCGGCACGGTCGCCGACAGTTTCACCTACATCGCGAACGGCAACGCCAAGTTGACGGCCGCCGTTACGCTTTCGGCCTGCACCGGCGCTTGCAAGGGGGGTGCGCCGACCGTGGCCAATCTGGCCTACACAAGCAATGTCGCGTCGCGCTTCCACATGGGTTCGCCCGGTGTGCTGCTGGGCGCGGTGGACCCCCAAGGGCATCCGATGACGGCCGCGATGACCGGGTTCGGGGGCGGCACTGTAACCCTTGGTCCGGACGGCTCTTTCACGGCGAAGCCGACGTCGCCGCCCACGGGCACGTCCACGACAACGGTAACGTTCACCTATACGGCCACGAACTCGCAGGGAACAGTCAGCGCTCCCGGCAGCGTGACTGTTACGTTCAACGGCGGGAGCGGCTTACACGTCAATCCGCAGGATGCGCCGGTCGGGCAGACAGGCATCGGAACGCAATCGGCCGCGGGCGCCACGATTTCGGATTATCGCTGGATTATTGAGGAAGACCGTACTTTCCAGGTCGACCCCACGCAGATCAATACGGGCGGCGCGACACCGCAGAGCCTGGGGACGAACTTCCACACGAGTTATATGCCCGTGGTCGCCTCAGGGTGCGTGGGTACGATCTCGTGCGCATCCGGGCAGACGGTTTTCGATAGCGACAAGAGTTCGCCCACGTTCGGCCAACACGTTCCCGCGGTGTGCGACATCGGCGATGGGCAATGCCGCGCCGGAACGGCGCAGGATGCCGTCGATCCCGGCCAGGTTCACCTTGACCCCAAACGACATTATTACGTTTCCATCCTGCCGGGAGACGCCGGCAACACGCTGGCGAACGGCGCCGGTGCGCCCGTAGGCAACCGCCCGTTCAGCATCCCCCTGGACTGCGGAGCCTATACCGCGGGCTCCGGCAAATGGGCTCCCGGCACCGGCCTGTGCGGGCATAGCATGGGCGGCGCGCAGATCAAGCCGGGGCAGTTGGCCGTCAACGTCCTGCTGCAGGAAACGCCGTTTCAGCCCGCGAAGATTGCCGTGTTTGTCTACGAGGACGATTTTCCGCTCAACGGAGAGAACGATGCCGGCGGCGGTGTGGACGTCCTCGCCACGAACGAACCCGGGCTGGGCGGCTTCGAGGTCCGGCTGTGGGACGACGCGGGTGGGCCCGGTCAAGCAACGGGGCAAATTACCTACGACATGTTCAACATGCCGTTATCGAACAGTTTGTCGGGCACCATCGACCCGATCACCAAGCAGAACGCCTGCCCGCTTACGTCGGCGGCGGACGGCATCACGGGGCGCATTGTGACCTGCCCCAAGTACGAAGCCGACGGCAAGACGATGTCGCCGCTGGCTGGGCAGGCAGTGATTGCCAACATGATGCCGGGACGGTATGGCGTACAGGCCAACCCCGGCGCGGACCGCACGGCGCGCAACGAGGAATGGCTGCAGACCAACACGCTGGACGGTCAAAAGGCGCATGACTCGTTCATCAAGGTGGGCGGCCCGGCCTACTTCCAGGAGTTCGGACCGGCAGGCTTTCACGTGGCCATCGGCTTCGCCAATCCGGCGCTGATCAACGGGCGCAAGGCCGGCGTGTGCGCGGGCACCGACATCAACATCACGGGAACCGGCTGCACCAATACAGTGACCGGAACCGTCAACGGTATGCGGCAGGCCCACTCGCCCGACGAGCGGCTCTACCCGAGCGGCAATAACCAGGCGCTGAGTTTCACGCAATGCTATGTCAGCCTGGGTGACCCCGACGGCGAAGACTTCGCCTTTGCCAAGTGCGACGCGAACGGCCACTTCACGCTGAGCGGCCTCCCCGACGGCGACTGGCGCATTACGGTCTTCGACCAATGGAACGATCAGATCGTCGACGGTCTGTCCACGCCCGTGCGCTTGACCAAAGGGGCCGGATTCAATTTCGATGCACCGCCCAACCATGGCCTGGCCGTGCAGCAGTGGCACACCAACGTCCAGACCAGCACGTTCTTCGACGCGAACCGCAACGGTGTGCGCGACCCGGGCGAGCAGGGCCTGGCGCTGGTACCCACCAATGTCCGTTATCGCGATGGAAGCTACTCGAACTTCAACCAAACCGACCTGAACGGCAATGCGAACTTCAACGAGGAGTTCCCGCTCTTCAACTGGTATGTGCTGGAGGCCGACTCGACGCGCTACAAGCAAACCGGTGTTCACGTGGTCTATGACGCCGGTGGTCCCGCCGATACCAAAAGCAAGATCGCCGCGAATCTTGCCGGCGTCACCGAGGTCAGCAATCTTCCGGTGAATCTGCGCTTCCCGGGCTCTGTGTACTGCGGCAACGCCGATTGCACGGATATCACCGGCGGCATCAAGGCGGGGCCCACGGCCAGTGCGGGTACACCGTCTTCCGGGCGCATCGATCCGCCCTGGATCACCACCGAAGGATGGCAGGGTTTTATCGGCCAGTATGAGTTCATGGAGTTCGGCAAGACGCCCTTTGCGGCGAACGAGAATGGCGGCATCCACGGCGAGGTGGTGTACGCCTCCACCCGACCGTTCGACGACCCATCGCTTTTGACCCACACCAGTTGGACGCCCAACGTCCCGAACGTGACGGTGAACCTTTACCAGGAGTCGACCGCGACCGACGGCACAACCAGCCTCACGCTCGTGGATACCACAAAGACGACCAGCTGGGACGATTGGGCGCAGGGTTTCCGCTCCGACGGTGTGCCGAACATGAACTGCCCCGGACAGGTTTCGGCGACCGGCGGCGACCCGTTCTTCTTTACCTTGTCCGGCACGCCCTACTTCCTGGATCAGTACAACGCGACAAACAACGGCGGTACTGCGCACGCGCTGCCCAACAACTCGCAGTTCAAGTGCTATGACGGCCTGCATAACTTCAACCAGGTACAGCCTGCTCCCTATGACGGCATGTACAAGTTTCCGAGTGTGACCTCGCGCAACCCGCAAACCGGCGCTGAGACCGGGACAAACTGCACGGTCTGCGTCGCCAATCCCACCGGCGACGGTACCCACATGCTGCCCGCGGGCAAGTATGTGGTGGAGATGGTCACGCCGACGGGCTATGAGCTGGTGAAGGAAGAGGATAAAAACATCCTGATCGGGGATAACTACATCGCGCCGGTCACCCAGGAATTCGGTTCGCTTGGGAACATTTTCATCCTTCCCGACCAGGCTCAGGTGGCCTCCGCCTACAACGCCAACAATGCACAGAACCCCACCAACTCGCTCGGCCGGGTGAACACGCCGACCTCGGGCGACGCGTTCGAGGGTCAAGAGACCTTCTGGCCCTGCATTGGCGCGTCCCGTGTCGTGCCCGATTTCATCAGCCTCTTCCCAGGCTCGAAGGAGGTGGCGCCCTTTGCCGGCGCCACCCGTCCCCTGTGCGACCGCAAGGAGGTGGCGCTCACCAACCAGACCTCGGCCGTGGCGAAGTTCTGGATCTTCAGCTCCACCCATGTTGCGTCGCACTTCACCGGCTTCATCCTGGACGATCTTTCGGCCGAGTTCGATCCGTTCTCTCCGGAGTTCGGCGAGAAGTTCGCCGTGCCGAACCTGCCGGTTTCCATCAAGGATTTCCAGGGCAACGAGATTGAGCGCGTGTATGCCGACCAATGGGGCGTCTACAACGGACTGAACTACTCCACATGGGAGGTCAACCCGCCCAACCCGACGGGCTATGCGCCGACCATGATGGTCGCCTGCATGAACGACCCCGGCACGGGCAACACACCGGATGCGTTTTTCAATCCCTCCTATAGCCAGTTCTGCTACGAAATTCCGTACATGCCGGGTCAAACGCAATACATGGACACGCCGGTCGTCCCAACGGCGGCCTTTGCCGAAGGTTATAACCCGCCGGACTGCAACTACCCCACAGCCACCCCCGCGGTAGCCTCGGTGACCAGCAGCGACAGCAGCGTGGGCCCGTGGGTCAGCGCGGCCGGTGCCGGCCACACGCTTACCTTGACCGCGCTCGGATCGCAGCAGGTGCCCAATCCGGCGTATACCGGGCCGCAGGCTACGTCGGCGCCATACAACCAGAAATTTGTCACGCGCACATACAGCTTCGGTGGGCAGTGTTCGACCATCAGTTCGGGTTGCACGGCGATCTCGGGCGTCACCATCGGCGGCGTGTCCGCGCCTATCTCCTCCTGGAGCAACACCTCCATCACGGTGGCCGTTCCGTCCGGTGTGCCTTCCTGCTCACTGCAACAAATGGGTGCTCCCGCGGCCCAATGCGGCCAACTGGTCATCACTTCCGGGTCCGGCCAGAAGTCCATCGATGCCGTCACCGTCACCATCGGCGGCAACCAGCCGACAGCGGTCACAGGGGAAAACAGCACAAACAACGCGATTCAAACCGCGATCGACAAAGCGAATCCGGGCGATCTGATCCTGGTCGCGCCGGGCGTATACAACGAGATGGTGCTGATGTGGAAACCGGTGCGCCTGCAGGGCTCGGGCGCCGCCGTGACCACCATCAACGCCAACTCGCATCCGTCGGGCAAGATGGACCCGTGGCGCCGCCAGGTGAACTGCCTGTTCGGCCTGGCCACCAATGGAAGCCTGCTCAACGGCGGCAATACGTTCGATCCGACCGGGCAGTATACCTGCGATCCGAAGATGCTGGGAGCGGTCGATCCGCTTCCGCTGGAAGGCGTCGTCGGCTGGGATACCACGCTGAACGGCAACCTGGCGCAACTTTTGCAGGAGCCCTCGCTGATGGGCGCCTACGAAGGCGCGGGGATCACGGTGCTCGCCAAGGGCGAAAATATGAGCATCGATAGCTCCGGCACCGGAGCGGGCGGCACGGAAGGCGATTTCCCGACCGGGTCGCGTGTGCTCACCAACAGCGCGGCGGACTGCCGCTTCGCGAGTAACTTCCTGTGCAACCCATCGCGCATCGACGGCTTTTCCGTTGTCAACAGTTCGCAGGGCGGCGGCGGTGTCTTCGCGCATGGATGGACGCACAACCTGGAGATCGCGAACAACCGCATCCATGGCAACGCCGGTACGCTTTCGGGGGGCCTGAACATCGGCCAGGGCGAGTCCCCGGATCCCACCTTCAACGTGGTCGGCCAGCAACTGGGGTACGGCTTCGAAAACAACGTCAACGTCCACAACAACTCCGTGACGGCCAACACCTCCTATGGGGACGAGCTGTTTTCGGCATCACCCTCCGCCGCCGGCGGCGTCACCTTCTGCACCGGTGCGGATTATTACCACTTCAACTACAACTGGGTGTGCGGCAACCTGAGCACCGGCGACGGCGGCGGTGTGGTGCATGAGGGCTTTATCCTCAACGGCGACATATCGCACAACTGGATCCTCTTCAACCAGACCAACAACATCACCCTGCCCACCAACGGCGGCGGCATCGCTGTGCTGGGCGCCGCTCCGGACGGCATCATCCCCGCCGGTCAACCCAATGCCGGACAGGAGTGCGGCAATACCGCCGCAGACGCCGACTGTGCCCCCGGCCTAAGCGACGGCACAGGCCCCAACCTCGTGATCGATTCCAATGTGATCATCGGCAACACCGCCGAAAGTGGAGGCGGCGGCGGTATCCGTCTGCAAACGGTGAACGGCACGGAAGTGTTGCGCATGCCGATGCTTCCATTGCTATGGAACAACGTCACGGTCACCAACAACATCATCGCGAACAACGTGGCCGGCTGGGATGGCGGCGGCATCTCGATGCAGGACGCGCTGAACGTCAACATCATTAACAACACGATCGCGTCCAACGACACCACAGCCTCCTCCGGCGTTCTGTTCAATAGCCTCGCCGCGCCCAACGCCAGCACCCCCGGGCCCAGCAACGTCCTCGCCTCCACGCCGCAGCCCGCCGGCCTGGTCACGATGCAGAACACCGCCAACCTCATCTCGCAGCTGCCGAAGAATGTGTTTTGCCCGCCCGGGCACGCGGCCGGCAGCCTGCTCAACCTTCCCAACGGAACCTGCCGCAGCGTTTCGTATCCGCTGCTGGCCAACAATTTGTTTTGGCAGAACCGGACGTTCAACATCCAGGTCGGAGGGCTTGGCGGGGGCACCCAGAACCAGCAAAACATCGTCAGCCTCGTTCCCGCCTTGACGCAGACCGCGACCGGGCAATGCGCGACCGGGAGCAGCTACTGGGATATCGGCGTACGCGGCGATACCGGTCCCAACGACCACACCTCCACCGTCACCCTCAGCCCGACGTATTCCATCATGACCAGCACGTCCGGCTATGACGGCTCCAACATCGCGGCCAACCCCAACGTCGTCAGCCAGTACTGCAACGGCTCCCGCGTTCCGCCGGAACTGGGCGGCACGGCCAATCCGTTCGGGTTCCAGGTGCCCGCGGGCATTTCGGATGCGACGGTTCCCAACCCGCTGTTCAGCCTGACGCCCGCGGCCACGGTGGACGAAGGCAACAACTGGGTGAACATGTCCTATGGTCCACTCAGCCTCGGCAACCCGACACTGGCGACGGCCGTCTTGCTCAATGCCAACGGGACGGCGAACGGAGATTATCGGTTGACCTCGGCTTCCACCGCGGCCATCGGCCAGGTATCCTCCACCAACCTCGCCGCTTTCGTGGATTACGCCCTGGCACCCACCTACGATCTGCTCGGCACCAATCGAAAGGCCGATGGCAAGGTAGACATCGGTGCTCTCGAGTACACACCGCCGCCCTTCCCGATCGTTGCCGCGACTCCCACGTCGTTCAGCTTCGGTACGGCGATCATCGGGAGCCCAACCACCGCCCAAACGCTCACGCTCGCCAATACGGGCGGGGCCGACCTGACCGGGCTGTCGCTGGCGTTCACCTCGCCTGTCTTCAGCCGGCCCGCAGACACAGCGGGTGGAACCTGCACGGCGACGCTGGCCGTGGGCGCGTCCTGCACGGTTAACGTCGTCTTCACGCCCACCGCAACGGGTCTCGTCAACGCCACGCTCGTCCTTTCCGGGAGCGCGACCGTGACCGGGTCGCCGGTTGCACTCAGCGGAACGGGCACAGCGCCCGCATCGCTGGCCACCGTCGCACCGGCGTCGCTCACCTTCGGGAGTGCGGTCGACACCACCACCAGCGCGGCGATGACCGTGACCGTCACCAACGCTCCAGGATCTCCCGCTTTGACGGGTGGTTCCTTCACCTTCCCGGCCGGCTCACCGTTCTTGAGATCGGGCGGCACCTGCACGGCGACGCTGGCTGCCGGTGCAAGCTGCACGCTCGGTGTAGTCTTTGCGCCGACGACGGCGGGAGCGTTGACCTCGACGCTGGCGATCGCCTACACGGGGGCCACGGTGACGCCGGCTGCGGTGGCGCTGAACGGTACAGGGATTGCGGTCATCAAATCCGCAACGCTCACGCCGATCAGCTGGAGCCCGAGTCAGACACGGAACTGCCCTGGCACAGGCCTCGGAGTGATCGCTTGCGGCTTGGATACGTCCCAGGCCTTCACTCTTACCAACACGGGCAACCTTCCCCTTACCGGGATCGGCCAGGGTGTACTTGGGGGCACCAGTCCGCTTGACTACGCCGTCATCCCCCTTCTCTCGACCTGCGGCCCGGCAACCGGCGGACAGCTCGTCGCAAGGGCAACCCTGGCCCCGAACGCGACCTGCACCGTAACGGTTCAGTTCAAAGCTCGAACAGCAGATCCCCAAAACAGCGTGAGAAGCGCGACGATCTCGGTTACCGATAGCGTGGGCACGCAAACGTCCACGCTCACCGGAACCGCGCGATGATGCCCCGTGTGAAGACCTCAACGGAGTTGAACCTGGAGCTACTTGTGAAGCAAACGGAACAGAACACACAGCGAGGCATGGGAGGCCGGCCTAGGCCATGGGCCGCTCTCGCCATGCTTCTCTCCGCAACCGCGGCCGGCATCGCGCAGACCTCGGCGGCAACACCGGATTCGCACACGTTGCTCGCCGCCAACACGCGAAACGCCGCCGGCGTCGGTTCCCCGCGCGTGCCGCAAATGTCGCCACGCGCGCGCGAACACTATCAGCTGCTGTGGGGCGTGGACGAGCTGGACGTGAAGGCGGCTGAGTCCGGGCAGATGATCCGCTTCAGTTACCTTGTGCTCGACCCGCAAAAGGCGGCGACGCTCAACGACAAGGCCGTGCATCCTTTTCTCGTCGATGAAGGTGCCCGGGTCAAGCTGGAAATCCCTACCATGGAGAAGGTCGGTCAGCTGCGCCAAAGCAGCACGCCCGAGGCCGGCAAGAGCTACTGGATGGTGTTTTCCAATAAGGGCGGCGTGGTGAAACCGGGAGACCGCGTCACGATCGTCGTCGGCCACTTCAGGGCCGATGGCTTGTATGTGCGGTGACGTGTGCACAACCCGTGCACGGCGTGCACGTTTCCGTGGGCCGAGGTGATTCACCCAAGCAGTTTGTGAAGAGGAGCAGTTCATGTTGCGTCGCATTCTTTCCTTATCGTCCCTCCTCGTGTGCGTCAGCAGCGTTGTCGCGCCTCCAGTATCCAGGGCTTCCCCTCCCGCGCCGCTGAGCGCAGCGCAGATCGTGGAAAAAAACGTGACCGCGCGCGGCGGCTTGGCAAAGTGGCGTGCCGTCGCAAGCCTGACCATGAGCGGCACCATGGAGGCGGGCGGCAACAGCCGCACCACGCTGCCCACACCGGCCCGAAAGGACCGCGACGCGATGCCCCCACCCCGGCCGGCCGAACAGCTGCGCCTCCCTTTCACGATGGAACTGAAGCGGCCGCTGAAGATGCGCGTGGAAGTGGAGTTCCGAGGACAAAACGCGATTCAGGTCTATGACGGGGCGCATGGTTGGAAGTTGCGGCCCTTCCTGAACCGGCGCGAGGTGGAGCCCTATACCGAAGACGAGATAAAGTCGGTGGCGACGCAGGCCGATCTCGATGGCCCGCTTGCGGACTATATCGCCAAGGGAACCGCCGTTTCGCTGGTGGGCACCGAAAAGGTGGAAGGTCACGACACCTACCGCTTGCGGCTGGCCCTGAAGACCGGCAAAACTCAGGACGTCTGGATCGATGCGGCGACTTTTCTGGAAACAAAGATCGAAGGCTCCCCGCGCCGGTTGGACGGCCAGCAACGCCGCGTGGAGGTGTACTACCGCGACTTCCGGCCTGTCGGTGGTCTGCAGATTCCCTTTGTGCTGGAAACCGAGGTGCTGAACCCGGGAGGAAACGCAGCGCTGGCCACCGCGCAGGAAAAAATCCACCTCGACAAGGTGGAGGTCAACAGCAAGCTCGATGACGCCCTTTTCAGCAAGGCATCGCTCGATGCGGCGGCGATCAAGGGACCGCAAACAAAGATCGCTACTGTAGCGGACGCGCAATAAAGCTCTGCGTGGAGGTGCCTTATGAACAAAACCACTGCCATTGTTTGCGCCTGTGCCGCGGGCATCGCCGGCTTCACCGCCGGGTATCTTCCGCATCGCGGGCACGCCGCCGCACGGCAGCCGCTGTACTACGTCGATCCCATGCACCCGGCCTATCGGTCCGCTCATCCGGGCAAGGCTCCGGATTGCGGCATGGACCTGGTGCCTGTCTTTGCGGAGGACCTCGGCGGCAGCCTGTCGCGTGACAATGGCCGGCCAGGCACGTTGGCGGTGAGCCCCGCCACACAGCAGCTCTACGGCATACAGGTCGCCAGGGCGGGGGGGACGGAGGGCACGGAAACGCTGCACCTGTCAGCGCACGTAGCCGCGGATGAGACAAGGGTGTACCGGATCAATCTTGGCACGGACGGCTACGTGAAGGAAACTCACGGCGACGCGGTTGGCGAACGGGTGCGCAAAGACCAGCGCCTGGCAACTGTGTATTCCCCCGAGTTTCTCTCCGTGGCCGGGGGCTATCTCTCCGCCAACGAACGAACGCCGGGCAGCATGGGCCATGAAGGCTTGGTCCCCACCGCCAACGCCGCCAGCGCACAGGCCCGGGCCGATCGGCTGCGCAACCTTGGCATGAGCGAAGCGCAAATCGATGAGATCAGCAAATCCCGCAAGCTGCCCGAAGACATCTACCTGGTCTCCCCGGTGGATGGGGTCATCGTGGGGCGCGATCTTTCCCCGGGATCGCGCTTCGACCGTCACACCGATCTGTACACCGTAGCGGACCTGCGCCGCGTTTGGGTTGACGCGCAGGTCTTCGGTCCCGGAGCCCAAGCGCTGCGGCCGGGCGCGAACGCGACCGTTCGCATACCCGATACGGGGGAGGTGCTGCGCGCACAGGTCAGTTCCTTGCTGCCCACGGTGGATCCCACGACCCACGCCGTCACGGTGCGCCTGGAGGCCGCCAATCCGGGACTGCGCCTGCGTCCGGGCATGCTGGTGGGGGTGGAGCTTTCCTTTGCACATGCATCGCGCATTACCGTTCCCGCAGAGGCAGTGCTGGATTCGGGTCTCTCGAAACGCGTCTTTGTGAAAACCGCCGAGGGCGTCTTTGAGCCGCGATCGGTGGATACCGGGTGGACGCTCAACGACGAAGTGCAGATTGTGAAAGGTCTGCACGAAGGCGAAATGGTGGCCTCCGCAGGCACCTTTCTGCTCGATTCGGAAAGCAGGCTCCATGCCCCCGGGCAGGCCGACGCGGCCCCGGCTGTTGCGCCCGTGCTCCCCCCCATGCCTGTGGCGAAAGCAATTCCGAAAAGGAAGCAGGGGGAAGCGCGGTGACATCTTCCGCGCGCCTGATCGGTCGCATCATCGACTTCTCGGTCCGCCACCGGTTCGCGGTGTTTGCAGTCGTGGCCCTTTGCTGTGCAGCCGGCTATGCCTGTTTCCGGTCGATGCGCCTGGACGCTTTGCCCGATATCGGCGAGACGCAGGTCATCATCTATTCGCGCTGGGAACGCAGCCCGGAGATCCTGGAATCCCAGGTCACCGCTCCGATCGTTGCGGCCATGCTGGGCGCGCCGCATGTGAAGACGGTGCGCGGCGTCTCCGATTTCGGCTACTCCTACGTGTATGTCATTTTCGATGACAACACCGACCTCTACTGGGCTCGGAGTCGCACCCTCGAATACCTTTCTTCCGTCCAGGCGCAGCTGCACTCCGGCGTAAAAATCGAGCTTGGACCGGACGCCACAAGCCTCGGCTGGGTGTTCCAGTATGTGCTCGTCGACACCACGGGAGAACACAGCCTGGCCGATCTGCGCGCGTATCAGGACTGGTACCTTCGACCCTTCCTGCGCTCGGTGCGCGGGGTCGCCGATGTCGCGCCCGTCGGCGGCTTCACCAAGCAGTATCAGGTCAATCTCGACCCGGGCCGTCTTCAGAAGTATGGGATTTCCCCTGCCGAGGTCGCCTCCGCGGTACGCGACGGCAACGTGGAAACTTCGGGACGGTTGATGGAGTTTGGCGGCACCGAGTACATGGTGCGCGGTCGCGGCTATGCCACCTCGCTGGAGGATTTTCGGGACATCGTCGTTGCTTCTTCGGCGGATGGCACTCCCACCCGTGTGCGCGATGTTGGTCAGGTGGTCGCCGGCCCTGAGCTTCGCCGAGGGCTTGCCGAATTTGACGGCAAGGGCGAAGCGGTGTCCGGCATCGTCATCATGCGGGCCGGCGAAAATGCGCTCGACGTGATTACCCGGGTGAAGGCGCGACTCGCGGAGATCGGGCCCTCCCTGCCGTCCGGTGTGAAAATGGTCCCCGTCTATGACCGCTCTGCCCTTATCCGGCAAACGGTCAAGAGCGCGCAACGTACCGTGTTGGAGATTGTCGTTACGGTCGTCGTCCTGATTTTGATTTTTCTTTGGCACGCTCCCAGCGCCATTGTGCCGCTGGTGACGATGCCGGTGGCCGTTCTGCTTACGTTTATTCCGCTGCGCCTGCTCGGCGTCAGCGTCAACGTGATGTCGCTTGCCGGCATCGCCTTGGCGGCGGGCGAGTTGATCGACGCCTCGATCATCGTCGTGGAGCAAAGCCATAAGCGCCTTGAGCAATGGGACCGGAACGGACGCCGTGGACGGCAGCGCGCGGTGGTGTTGGGCGCGGTGAAGGAGGTGTCCGGCTCGATTGTGTTCGCCCTTCTGGTGATCGCCGTTTCCGTGCTTCCGGTGTTTGCGCTCGAAGCGCAGGAGGGCCAGATGTTTCGCCCCCTGGCCTATGCCAAAGCCGCGGCTATGCTCGTCGCTGCTGTATTGGCCGTCACGCTGGATCCCGCTCTGCGGCTGTGGCTGGCGCGCAGCCGGCGCTTCGAATTTAGGCCAATTGTTGTATGCCGGTTGGCGAACGCGCTGTTCTTCGGGCGTATTCGAAGAGAGGACGAGCACCCCATTACAGGTCCGCTTACCCGCCTGTATGAGCCCATCGTTCGCTGGACCTTGCGTCACAAAGCGGTTGTGTTCGCGGTGGCGGCGGTGCTGATACTGGCCACGGTACCGGTCTTTTTCTCCTTGGGATCCGAATTCCTTCCATCCATGGATGAAGGCACGATCCTGTACATGCCGACTATTGCGCCCGGCATCTCGATAGGGCAGGCGGGAAAGCTGTTGCTCGTTACGGATGCAGTGCTGAAACAATTTCCCGAAGTCGATCACGTGCTGGGCAAGGCTGGACGGGCGGAAACACCGACCGACCCTGCGCCGCTCTCGATGCTGGAAACGCTGATCACCCTGAAGCCGCGCGCTGAATGGCGGCATGTCAACGTATGGTACAGCGCCTGGGCGCCACGTTGGACGCTTCCCCTGTTTCGTCATCTCACGCCCGACACCATCTCGTCCGAGGAGCTCGTCCATGAGATGGATATAGCGATTCGGGCTCCTGGCCTCAGCAACGCATGGACTATGCCCGTCAAGGGCCGAATCGATATGCTCACCACCGGCATACGTACGCCGGTCGGTTTGAAGATCTCCGGCGCCAATCCGCGGCAACTCGAAGAGGTCGGCCAACGTGTGCAGGAGGCGTTGCGCAAGGTACCGGGTACGCGGGGCGTGTTCGCGGAGCAAACGAATTCCGGCTACTTCGTCGACATCCGCTGGCGTCGCGACCAACTGGCTCGCTATGGGATCAGCGTCGCGACGGCGCAGTCGGTGATCGACAATGCGATTGGCGGCGACAACGTATCGACAGTGGTCTCCGGCCCCGAGCGGTACCCCGTGAACGTGCGTTACGGGCGCGACTTCCGCAGCAGCCTCGACGCCCTGGGCCGCGTGCTGGTGCCGACGGGGCCCCAACGCCAGATCCCGCTGCGCGAACTCGCCGAGGTTCGTGTGAGCACCGGGCCCGGCATGCTGCGCGACGAAGGCGCTCTGCTTACAAGCTACGTCTACGTAGACCTGGATGGGCGCGACCCCGGGAGCTATGTGCGCGAGGCAAGCGCCTATCTGCGTGCACACGTCACCACGCCTCCAGGAGTTTTGCTCACCTGGAGCGGGCAGTACGAAGCGATGCAGCGCGCAGGCAAGCGGCTACGCATTGCGATCCCCATCACGATTGCGCTTGTGCTGCTCCTGCTCTACCTGAGTACGGAATCGATTGCAAAAACGGCCATCGTCAGCCTCGCCGTTCCATTCTCTGCGATCGGGAGCGTGTGGCTGCTGTACCTGCTGCATTACAACCTCAGCGTTGCCGTCTGGATCGGCGTGATCGGGCTGGTGAGCATCGATGCGGAGACGGGCGTCTTTATGCTTCTCTACCTTGACCTCGCGTATCGGGATGCGAGGGCTGAGGGGCGCATGCAAACGCTCGATGACCTGCGCGCGTCCATCCTGTATGGCGCGGCCAGGCGGCTCCGTCCGAAGTGCATGACCTTTGCGACGACGTGCCTTGGGCTGTTTCCGATTATGTGGTCCTTCGGCACAGGCTCTGAAGTGATGAAGCACATCGCGGCACCCATGATCGGCGGTATCTTCACGTCTTTTCTGCTGGAACTGCTTGTTTATCCGGCGGTCTACGAATTGTGGAAGCGGCGCTCGCTCCCACGCACGGCACGCTTCGATGCGACGAATCCACCGGCGCATCTGCAGGTCGGTTCCGCCACCCCGGCCGGAGATACGGTTATAGCGTTTCGCCTCGATCGCGAGTATAGATAGGTGAGGGTAGACTCCGCGATGGGCGGCTTCAAGGATCCGGTACGAAGTACGCGATCGTCGCACCTGACCTATGCTCTTGTCCTCGGCGTCGGTTGTTCTGGCGCGCATGCCTGCCTGTCGCAGCAACTTCCGGCGACGCCTTCCTCCACTGCCGCGGCCGTGGAGGACTTCCCTGTTCTTCCGCTGCCCAAGGCTCCAAAAATTACCTGCACTGGAAATCAGCTGACAATCGTCGCCGAGAACTCAACGCTGAGCGCGATCCTTGAATTGTTGCGCCCATGTGTCGGCGTCGAGGTGCATGTTCCGAGCGGCTACACGGAAGATCGCACCTTTGCTCATTTTGGGCCGGGAACCAAGCGTGAGGTTCTGGACAGCTTGCTTGCTTCCACGGAGTTGAACTACGTCATCGAATCGTCCGCGACCAGCCCGGACCATATCGTTTCGGTGTTCCTGACAGCACGCTCCGATGGAAAAGACGCTGAGCCCGCGGGGAAACCGGTGATGCCGACCGGCGATCTCGCGCTAACTCCGGCGCGTCGCGCTTGGCTCGCCGGGCTGGACGCCGTCAAGCATGGGGTCCCGCTGACGGACACCGAGGCGCAGCAGCCCTCTTCCAGTGAACCGAACGTCATTGCCGGCCCCGCGACGCATGCCGCGCCCGAGATGCATCCTGCCGGCGGCGCCAGTGAGGTGGTGACGCCGGCGGCGGAAGGCGGCGGCCCTGGGTCGGCAGCCGCGGCCGGTATAGGCGCCGCCGCCCTTGCCTCGACCGCGGACCTCGCCACCGCGACCGGAAGCTCGGCGATTTCGACTGCGACAACTTCCGACCCGGTGTCGAACGCAACGCAGATCTCTGTGGCCCCGGACAGTTCGTCGCCGCGACCCGACCCTGACACCCCCGGGAACGGCGATCCCGTGTTGCAAAAGCAGATAAACCAGATGCAGGATTTGTTTGAGCAGCGCAGAAAAATGAACGCGGCGCAAACAAAGCCGGCTGCACCTAACTAGACACTATCGACCTATACCGTTGTCCTCTCGACCGGAGCGTACCGAAGTGGATACACCCGTGTATTTTGCCCCGAGGACTAGGCTTCTGTGCCCGGCCACGAAATGCAGGGGTCTCTCCACTTCACGAGACGAAGAAACCGTCTCGTTCCGGTCGAGATAACACCCACTTGGATATAGGCCAAATCCGCCGACCGCGTCGCCGCGCACGAACCGAGCGATGTCTAGGAAACCTCTGATTTAGTCGGTGGTGATTGACATGAGGGGCACGGCTTCAGCCGTGCCGTAAGTGCTTCATTTGCAGTGCGGCCCTAGCCGCTGAGGGTGCGCTTTCTCCCCCGACGCCGAATAATCAGACCTTCGCTAAGCAAAGCGCGACGCTAACGGATCGGCGCTGCCGAACCCGCTACAGCCGGCTTCGCGGGATCCGGCTGGAGGGCCGGAACCTGTGTATCAGGTGGGGGCGTCTCCGCACTGATACGCCGATAGGTCACAGAACTGCCGGCTCCTACATCCACCATGCGCTCGTTTTCCTCATCGACCTCGTTTGCGCGAATAATATGCGGCGTGATCGCGAACAGGATTTCGTTTTGCTCCCGTTCCTTGTTTTCCTGCGCAAACAGGTACTTCAGGAGCGGAATCTTGGCCAGAAAAGGATATCCACTCAGGGAATGGCTTTCGGTGTCCTGGAGAATGCCACCGATCAGGTTGACTTCCCCATCCGCCAACCGGGCCTGATGCTCGATGCGCCGTTGTCCGATCGTCGGTTCGGTCACCCCGTCAACGGATTGTTCGCCGGTAACGGAAGAGATCTCAAAGGACATCTTCAGCGTCACCTCGCGACCGGCATGCACATAAGGCACAATATCCAGATTCACTCCGACATCGATGTACGTGAATTGTGTATTGACGCCATTGCTAAGACCGCTCTGGTACGAGCCGGTCGCGACCGGGATGCGGTCGCCGATCTTCAGCGTCGCCTTTTCGCTGTCCATCGCGCGCAGTTGCGGCTTTTGCAGGACCTTGGTGTTGCTGTCGGACATCAACGCCGTCAGCGAGGCGCCGGGGATGGTCACTTGAACATTGGTGGCGTTGATTCCTGCCAGGGAGTTCAGCGTGAAGCCGCTGCTCGCATTGGTCGCCGGCGCGCTGCCGCTGGCCGACGTCGCCACACCGCCCGGTACAAGGGAAGCGGTGAACGTCGTGGGTGGATTGATACCCAGGGTTTGAATGCGTCCGCGGCTCACCTCCAACACCGCGATGTCGATCATTACTTCGGCGCGCGGCTTGTCTATGTCTCTCAGCAGCTTTTGCGCCAACACCAGTTGGTCCGGCGTGGCGCGTATCGTGAGCGAGCGCTGTTCCGGGGTGATCTGAATACGCGCAATGTCGAGGATGCTTTTCAGCGTGGCCGCGGCCTGCTGCAACTCTGCCGGTGTGGATACGTTATGAAGATAAAACGTCGTCATGACGTTCTGCTCGAGGTCCTTGCGCTTGCCGCTGTTATCGGCGGTCACCATGATTGTGTTCGCCGAAACTGGCCGCCAGAACGTTTTGGTCTGCAACGCGATCATCGAAAGCGCTTCAGGAATACTGACATCCTTCAAGTCGAGCGTGACCTTCTGTGACTTGTAGTCAGGGTCGATCAGCACGTTGATGCCCGCCAGTTTAGCAACGGTTCTGTAGATCACATCAGCGGTTGTGACCAGGTGGAGGCTGATTGAATCGCTCGAAAGCGCCTTCAACGAAACGGGGCCGGCTGCGTTGACGGCCGCTTTGGCGAGGTAATTGAGTTGTGCCTTTGCCGGAGCCGGCATTGCGGCTTCAATCTCCTTGCGGCGAAGGAGCTCTTCCGTTTTGCGAACTTCCTGCTGTGCCGCAAAGTTACTCGGATCGATCTCGACCGCGCGCCGGAACTCGGCCATCGCCTCGCCGAGCTTGTACACGTCCCTGTAATTCTGCCCCGTCTGGATGTGTTGTGAAGATGCATACAGACGCGCCTTCAGGAAAGCGGCCATATAGCGGAAATCCGCCGGCTTTTTCTCATGCGCCCGCTTGTAGGCTTCAAACGCAACGTCGTATGAATTTTTCGATTCGGCGCGCAGGCCCGCTTTGTAAGAAGAATTGGCGCTTTGAGCCAAAAGGGGCGTTGCCGTCAGCAGGCAAAACATCGTCCATAGCGCAACCGTGGAACGCATGACCCCGCCTTACACCGAACCAGTTCTAAACGTACTGTAGCCGGGCGGGGTGTCGGACCTCTTTGCGCCAGAGCAACGACTGCTTGCGCAGACCCTTGTTCGATGTTGTCGATGAGCAAGGAGGAGCCCCGCCGGCGGCGTGTTCCTACATGCGATTGCACTCCCGGTGTACGGTGTTATCTTCTACGACCGTTCACCTTCACGCTTTCCGCCCCGTCGCCGTCGGGGGCTGCTTCCACACTGGGACACAAACACACTGGGAAACAAAGTCGCTGGCCTTTTCGTCCCCGCAATCGTTCAAATTCGCCGTTAGGGTCCTGCCCAGCAAGCGACATGGTTGAACCACGCTTTCTCACCCGATTGGAGAAACTCCCTCTATGCGTCTCGAATTCGCCCTTTGCAAAGCATCGCCCGCGCTCTCGGTTTCCCTTGCCCTTTCGCTTGCCCTCGCCGAAAGCGCGCGGGCGACTACGGTGACGTTCTACACCACAGCCGCAAGCTTCAACGCCGCAAACCCAGGTACCACAACCGAAGACTTCAGTCATGCTGTCCTGACTCCGCCGAATCTGGCTCTGCAGAACTCCCCGCTTAGCAGCAACACCAACAGCAGCGTTTTCCCAACCGGCAGCATCGCGTCTGGCCTCACGATCAGCAACGGCAACAGTCGGAACTCTTCCGGCCTTATCGTTTATCCCGCCGGCTCCATCGAGGGTGCCGGAAATTCTGTCGGAAACAATTGGTTCGGGGACCCGCTGATCCTGAGTTTCGATGCCGGTATTTCGGCCGTGGGCGCGGAGGTTTTTGCTGTCACCGGTCCCGGTCGAACGCTGGCTGGCAGCGTTTCCGAGGACGTCTACGACGGCACTACGCTTCTTGGTTCGACGACCTGGACCGAGGCGGCAGGCGCACTCGGATTCATGGGTGTTTCCTCTACTTCGCCGATCACCTCTGTCGACCTGCGCTATGTGACGAGCGACGCTTCCATGTTGGTCGACGGTGTGTTCTTCGGTGGTGGCGGTGCACCAGGCCCTATAACTCCCGTGGATCCAACCGGCCCCGTGGATCCTACTGGTCCAGTGGGACCTGCTGGACCGACAGCTTCGCCGGTGCCGGAACCCGCTACGTGGAGCTTGCTCGCGTTAGGCCTCGCCTTTCTCGCCGGGTGCAGGAGTTTGCGCCAACGTGTCGCCAAGCCCTGCTGACCCCACGGAGAACGAAAGCCATGCCCTTCGAGGCTGAGCATTCAGATCAGGATGCGCGGCTGGTCTACGTGAAGCCTTCAACCAAGGAGCCGGTCCAGAGCAATCTCGTCATGACCATGCAATCGGGCGAAACGATCAGCCTCAGACTCCTCTCGGACGGGTCCGCGAGTCTCAATGCTCCCGTCGATTTCATCGTCGACTACAAGCCGCAGCAGAGCTTCTTTGTCGGCTCTCCCGGCGCAGTGGTCAGGATTGATGCTGATGAGCACCTCCTTGAGGATCAATTCCGCAGTGCAGACCAATAGCAGCAAGGGTGGCTATGAGAAGCGAGGCCGCAGAGTCTACGGCCCCGACTACGAACTCAGCGCGCCGCCGGCAGAGGCGGTGGAAATGACGAGCTGATGGAAAGCGATGAACGATGAAGCTGTCCCACTCTTCCCACAACCCTTGGAAATCGCCGTGAACTCCGTGAATCGTTTCGCACTACAACGACGGCCGGTTCTCTCCGGACGGCCGACAATTCTTCTATTTGCAACCAGTGTGCTGTCCCGCAAGTAGCTTGCAACGATTTGGCGGGTTGAGTAGGCTTGGGTGTATCTCTCGGGCTTCCCAAAGCCACTCTGGAAACGACGGCGGAGGAGCAGCACGAACTTGCTGGATTCGCGGCCTCCCGGACTCTTCCGCATGCCTTGGCATCGCGCGCTCGCTTGGTGCTTTGGTCTGCGGAAGGGTGGTCCAACTCCGAGATCGCCGAGCAGCTGAACTGGTCCAAGGCTACGGTGGGCAAGTGGCGGCAGCGATCTATTGAACGCCGCATCCAAGGCCTTTATGACGAGCTTCCTCCGGGTCGGTCGCGCTCGCTTTCCGACGAGAAGGTGGCCTCGTTGTTGCGGCGCACGCTGAAGACAAGGCCGCCAGCGGGCACACACTGGAGCGTCCGTCAGGCCGCCGAGGCCAATCGGATCTCGAGGTCCACCGTGCATCGGGTGTTTCAGACGTTCTCGGTGCAGCCACATCGCAGCAAGAGCTTCAAGCTTTCCACCGATCCCTTCTTCGTGGAGAAGGTGAGGGACATCGTCGGTCTGTATCTGAACCCGCCCGATCATGCCATCGTGCTGGCAGTGGACGAGAAGTCGCAGATTCAGGCGCTCAGCCCAGAACGTAGCGGATGTTGGCGCGTTCTGCGGCGGTGGTTTCGGGAGCGGTGAAGCTACGACCCGAGTCGTGCTTCATGCCCTGGGCAACGCGAAACGCGCCCGTCTCCCGGCGGCTGCCGAACTCCGCTCGGATGTCCCAATACGTAACTTCGCCCATACTGCGACGAAGGGCATCGCGGAAGATCAACCGCCCGTCCGCTACAGCCTCGCGCTCGAAGATTCGGTCGGTTTGAACTCAAAACGCGGTCTCTCAAAAAGCCGCCGTGTACGATAGGCGTACGATAACCGCGGCAGAGTGGCACTTTTGGCACTTCATACTCTTCGTAGAATGTGTAAGTTGCAGGTTCTAAAGGCTGTGGAAAAGTTCGACTCCCGCCTCCACCATTTCTGCCCACTCCCCACTCCCCACACTTGCCCTGCCCTTGTGTTGGTGGGCGGTGTGCACGTGTAAATCCCAGTAAACCTTTTCCTTTTTCCGCTGGCGTTGTTGCGCCCTCTCGACAAGCGCACCGCGTTCGAGGCATCCTATCCGCACGCTGGCGAGCGCACGGCAATCCCGCCAACCGTGGCCAGGCGTTCGGAGTTTCGTATGCCGCCTGCCCTCACTACCCTTTCTCAATCGCTGGCAGAGGAACTGGCCAGCCGGCTCAGCCAGGCAACCGGTGCCGAAGTCCGCTTTGACGGTGCCTCCCGCGCGTTGTACGCCTCCGATTTATCGCACTACCGTCAGCCGCCGATCGGCGTCGTCATCCCCCGAACGATCGACGATGTCATTACCGCGGTGGCAATCTGCCGTGAATACGGTGTGCCCATCTTCGGACGGGGCGCGGGCACCAGCCTCGCCGGCCAGACCTGCAATGTCGCCGTTGTGCTGGATTTCTCCAAATACCTGAACCAGCTTCTGGAAATCGACCCAAAAGGGCGCTGGGCATGGATCGAACCGGGGTTGATCAACGATCATCTGCGCGAGGCTGCGGAAAAGCACGGCCTCACCTTCGCCCCCGACCCGGCTACCCACGAATACTGCACCGTTGGCGGGATGATCGGCAACAATTCGTGCGGACCGCATTCGATTCTGGGCGGCAAAACCAGCGAAAACATCGACGAGCTGGACATCCTGCTCTACGACGGAACACGCCTGAGCGTCGGCGCCACGACCGAGGCTGAATTGGCGGCGATTATTGCGAAAGGGGGCCGCAAAGGCGAAATCTATGCTCGGCTGCGCGACCTCCGCGATCGCTACGCCGACCTGGTGCGGGAGCGCTACCCGAACATTCCTCGCCGCGTTTCCGGCTACAACCTGGATTACCTGCTGCCCGAAAACGGCTTCAATGTAGCCCGCGCGCTTGTCGGCACGGAAAGCACATGCGCGATCACGCTGCGCGCCAAAACCCGTCTGATCGAGAGCCCGCCCCACCGTGTGCTGCTCCTGCTCGCCTATCCGAGCGTGTTCACGGCGGCCGACCAGACCCCTCGCCTTTGGGAACTGGGCCCCATCGCCATTGAGGGTTTTGAGGACACGGTGATCGAGAATGCCAGGCTCGCCGGCAAGCACATGCCCGGCCTGAGGTACTTTCGGGACGGCAAGGCGTGGCTGCTGGTGGAATTCGGCGCGGACACACCGGAAAAAGCTATCGCCATGGGCAAAAAAGCCCAAACCTGGGCCGAGCGCCACGACCCCGACCAGGTCGGCCTACGGCTGCTGGAGGATCCCAAAGAACAGAAAGCAGCCATGGAAGTGCGCGAGATGGGTCTCGGGGTTTCCCGCGTGCCAGGCAAAAAGCCCGATACCTATGACGGATGGGAGGATGCGGCCGTGGAGCCGGCAAAGCTCGGCGCGTACCTTCGTGAGTTTTATCAACTCTGCGCAAAGTACAACTACTTTGTCGTGCTTTGGGGGCACTTCGGGCAGGGTTGCGTGCATTGCCGCATGAATTTTGAATTCAGCACAAAGGAACGCGTGGCCCACTATCGCAACTTCGTCACCGAAGCCGCGCACCTGGTGGTCAAGTACGGCGGTTCCCTTTCCGGCGAACACGGCGACGGGCAGGCCCGTGCAGAGTTGCTCCCGATCATGTTCGGTCCGGAACTGGTGGAGGCATTTGCGCAGTTCAAGGCCATCTGGGACCCCACCAACAAGATGAATCCCGGCAAAATCGTGGACCCCTACCCGCTGGACAGCAATCTCCGCGTCGGTCCCGACCACCATCCCAAGCCGGTGCTTACCATATTTCAGTTTCCGGAAGACTACGGCAGCTTTGCGCACGCGACCGAGCGCTGCTTCGGCGTCGGCAAGTGCCGCAAACTTGAAGGCGCGACCATGTGCCCCAGCTTCCAGGTCACCCGGGAAGAGAAGGACACCACCCGCGGCCGTGCGCGGCTGCTGTTCGAGATGCTGCAGGGGGAAACGATCCAGGACGGCTGGCGCGACGAAGGCATCAAGGAGTCCATGGACCTTTGCCTGGCCTGCAAGGGCTGCAAAGGCGATTGCCCCGTTTCAGTTGACGTCGCCACGTATAAAGCTGAATTTCTTGCACATTACTACGAAGGCCGCCTGCGCCCGGTCTACGCCTACAGCATGGGGCTGATCGACAAGTGGGCCGGCCTCGCCTCGCGATTCCCGGCGCTGGCCAACCTGGCGACACAAACTCCCGGTGTGGCCGCCGTGGCCAAGAAACTCGGCGGCATCACGCAACACCGCGATATGCCGGCCTGGCCGAAACAGACGTTCAAGCAGTGGTTTAAACATCGCGAAACGAAGACTTCGGCGCCCACCAACGTCCGTGGCGATGTGATCCTTTGGGCCGACACGTTCAACAACTACCTGATGCCGCACACCGCGCAATCCGCCGTGGCGGTGCTGGAGGACGCCGGTTTCCGTGTGCATGTGCCGCGCGAGCACCTGTGCTGCGGGCGCCCGCTTTATGACTTCGGCATGCTCGACCAGGCCAAGCGCTACCTTCGCAAGATCCTGACCACCCTGGCCCCGGAGATCGCTGCCGGCACACCGATCGTTTGCCTGGAGCCCAGTTGCGCCTCGGTTTTCAAAGACGAGCTTACCAACCTGTTCCCGAAGGAGGAGGCCGCGCAGCGCCTGAGCAAACAGGTGATGCTGTTCCCCGATTTTCTTGATTCAGTCGGCTACAAACCGGGTCGACTCGTGGGCAAGGCGATGATTCACGGCCATTGCCACCACAAGGCGTTATGGAGCATGAGCCCGGAGGAGCGGCTGCTCGGGGCCACCGGCCTCCAGACGGAGGTTCTCGATTCCGGCTGCTGCGGTCTTGCCGGTTCCTTCGGCTACGAGGAGGGCCACCACGATATTTCGATGAAGATCGGCGAACGTGTGCTGTTTCCCGCCGTCCGCGAAGCCGTGTCGGACACGATCATCGTCAGCGACGGCTTCAGCTGTCGGCAGCAGATCACCCACGGGACTCCACGCCGCGCCATGCATAGCGCTGAGGTGCTGGCCATGGCGTTGACATCGCAGACCGCGGGACAACCAGGCCCGTTCGCCGAAAAGGGGCATACCCAACCCGAGGCGCCGTATCCCCTGGCGGCGGCGCTGCTGGCCGGTGCAGGGGTCGTCGGTGCGGGCCTGTACCTGTGGAAGCGAGCGGAACGCCAGGACCCGAAAGACGCATCTGAGCCGATAGCGGCGGACTGAGTGAAGGGCCAGGCGTGGTCTTTGCAAGCCGCCGAAACCGATGGAGATGAATCGCTGATGGCAAACGCAAACAAGGCGCAACTGCTCGACTTTCTCGATAAGCACGTTTTTCACCGCATCCTGCACGCCAGCGAACGCGATCTCAGCACGAAACAGCGCGAGGATCTCGAGGACCTGAAGCGCCGCACGCAGGATGAGATGGGGCGCTTTCACGGCTTTGACTCCGCCGAGAAAATCGTCGCGGTGTACAAGGAAGATCTGCATTCCGAGACCGCGAAGCCGGTCAACGCGCGATTGCAGGATCTCGGCCTGCCCCGGCTCGGAGACGTGAGGGAGGAGTTCCTGAAGCTGGCCGGTGAAGGGACCTAAGCCGCCGTAACCGAAGAGCTTCGGCAAAAGCTAAAAAGGTTCGCCCGCAGCCACGAGTGCCTCCATGCACTCGTGCGCGATTTGCAAACCCTCTTCCACCGGCATCGCCCAGGCGGAGAGGCGGGAACCCGGCTTCGAAAGGAGCGCCTGCCCTTTGATCGAGCGGTTCGCCTCCTCGTCCACCTCCAGTCCCCAACCGCGCAGCCCCCCGCAGACCGATGCGCGCAGCCACGGCGAGTCCTCTCCGATGCCGCCGCCAAACAACACCGCTTCCGCATCGCCCAGCGCCGCCAGGTACCCGCCCACGGCCAGCCGCACACGGTAGCTGAACATAGCGAGCGCCAGCCGCGCCGGCTCGTCGTCGCGCTTCACCAGCTCCCGTGTATCCAGGGTTCCGCCGGCAATGCCCAGCATGCCGGAGCGCTTGTTCAGCATCGTCATCACCTCGCCGAGGCCCATCCCCTGCTTTTCCATCAGGTACGGCAGGATTCCGGGATCGATACTGCCCGATCGCGACCCCATCATCAGCCCTTCCAGCGGCGTCAGCCCCATGGTCGTGTCCACCGACCGGCCCTTCGCAATGGCACACGCCGAGCATCCACTTTCCAGGTGCGACGTGACAATCGTGACGTCTTCCGGCCGCTTACCCACCGTCGCCGCATACTGCTCCATCATGTAGCGATGCGAAAGTCCATGAAAACCGTACTTTCGCACACCGTAACGGTCCGCCGTTTCGCGTTCGATCGCGTAGCGCCAGGCCACCTCCGGCAACGTCCGATGGAAGGCCGTATCGAAAGCCGCCATTTGCCGTACACCCCTTAATTCCCTGTCGAGCACCCGCAACACCGCCAGGGAACTCCGATTGTGCAGCGGCGCCAGATCCTCCAACCGTTCGATATCCCGCCGTACGTTTTCGTCGACGGCAGTCGCCGACGCATAGATCGGCCCGCCATGCACCACACGCACCGCGGCAAAGCTGAGCTTGTCCAGCGCACGGCGCAACTCGCCCTTGGAATCGCGCTTGGAATCGCTTTTGGAACGCAGCCATTCCAGCGCCGCCATCACGGCCGCCTCGGTATCCGCC